>JAUIIR010000153.1 GCA_030431485.1 Alphaproteobacteria bacterium | reverse complement strand
GGGTTTTTATCTCGGCAACAGATGCGCCGGGTTTGTAGAGCGCGGACCCGATGCCAAACCCATCCACACCCGCCGCGCGCCAATCGGCGAAGTTGGACGGGCCAGCGCCGCCCACGGCATAGGTTTCGGTGCCGGGCGGCAGGACAGCTTTGATCGCCTTCAATCCCTCCGGCCCGATCAAAGAGCCGGGGAAAAGCTTCAACCCATCCGCCCCGTTGCGCAGCGCGGTGAAGCATTCGGTGGGCGTCATCACGCCGGGATAGCTTTTCATCCCGGCCTGTTTCGTCGCCACGATCACGCGCGGATTGCAGTCGGGTGACACCACCATCCCCGCGCCGATCTGGTGCAGGCGCTGCACATCGTCGGGGTTCAGGACCGTGCCCGCGCCAATCAGGGCGGTCTGGCCAAACGTGTCCACCATCTGCTTGATCGACGCGAACGGATCGGGTGAATTGAGCGGCACTTCGATGGAGGTGATCCCTGCCTCGATCAACGCTTCGGTGATCGGCACGGCCTCAGCCGGGGTGATCCCGCGCAGGATGGCGATGATCTTGCAGGTCATTGCGTGGTCTCCTTGAGGGCCGCATAGGCCGCTTTCAGCCCTTCCAGAGTCATGCGTTCCGCGTCGGTGCGTTCGACCGGAAGGCCCTGAGCGCCCAGAGCATCGGCATAAGCCTTGCACAGTGTGTCATCGCCAATGAGCGTCACATGCTGGCCCAGCCAATAGGGCCGCGCAGCGGCGAGTTCGGCACCGATCAGCAGACCGGACAGGCGCGCGCGGGCCTGATCCGCATGAAGATCGTTCAGCAAGCCCTCGGCACGTATGGAAAAAAGGCGCGCAGCAAGTTCTGCCGGGTTGGACATTCCGTTCGACACTGCATCAGCAAACGTGCTTGCATCCCAGCCGTCTCCCGCCACGGTGTGGCGCAGGACCGATTGCTGCGATAGGAGCGCGAACATCTCTCCGGTCATGAAGGTGCGGAAGCTGACGATCTCGCCCGCGCTGATATGCACCCATTTGGTATGGGTGCCGGGCAGGCAGATCACACCGTCGAATTTTGGGTTGAGCGCAAGAAATCCCGCAATCTGCGTTTCCTCCCCGCGCATCACGTCGGCCGGGTTGGTCTGTTTGACACCGGGCAGGATGTGGACCCAGAGGCGCGGGTCGCTGGTTGGCACATAGGTCGCGCGGTCGATCCCCGGCGGGGCGCATGGGGTGGCCACGTATTTCGCTTCCGCCCAACCCTGACGCGATCCGGCCATGCCGCAAACGATCACAGGCGTTTTTCCAGCACCTAGCAGATCTCCGGCCAGATCGACCAACGCGGATTCGAACCCGTCGCGCGAAATCATTCCCATACCGGCATCACTGCTTCGACGGGTCTGCACCGCGCCGGTCTGCGTCATCGCCCAGACGCGCAGGTGAGAAGTACCCCAATCAACGGCAAGCCAGTCCGTCATGCTGCCACCGTAACAACGCCGCCGTCCACAGCCAGCGTCTGGCCCGTCATCATGCGGCTGGTGTTGGACGCAAGGAACAGCGTGGCATCGACCACGTCCTGTTCGACGAGGTGTTCCTTGAGGCATTGCTTGTCGAGATGCGCGGCGAGAGATGCAGGGTCGGCCCAGAGTTCTTTCTGCTTGTCGGTGAGCACCCAACCCGGCGCCAAAGCGTTGAAACGGATCCTGTCTGGTCCGAATTCCCGCGCAAGACTGCGCGTCATGCCTGTGATACCCGCGTTGGACGTGGTGTAGGCGATGTAGCCGGCGTTTCCCATCATATAGCTGATCGAGCTGAAATTGACGATGGACCCACCGCCCGCGGCTTTCATGCCCGGGATCACGGCCTGACAGGCGAAGAAATAGGCGTCGAGGTTGATCGAGGTTGACCAGTCCCAGAACTCTGGGTCCACATCGAGAGCGCTGTGGCGCTTGTCATTGGCGGCGTTGTTCACCAGCACTGATATAGGGCCATGCGCCTTTGCGGCCTGTCCGATCGCAGTTTGCAATGCGGCGGTATCGGTGATGTCACACTGGATGAAGAGCGGTGCGGTACCGTGTTTGGCCGCCATCTCGGCCACGAAACCGGACGCGTCTGAACGCCCGACAAAGGCCACCTTGGCCCCCTGCCCGAGGAACCCATCTGTCAGCGCTGCTCCTATGCCCGAGCCGCCACCAGTTATGAAGACGGACGCATCCTTGAGGTCATGGAATGTGGCGTAAGAGGTCATTCAGGCAGCTTTCTTCAGTCTGGCAAATTCCGGCAACATGTCGCCATGCGCGGCCAAGAGATCGGTCACAAGACTACGGATCTGGCGCAGATCCAGTTCGGCGGCGGTGTGCGGGTCCATCATGGCGGCGTGGTAGACATGTTCGATGTCTTCGTCCACCAGCGCGCGGACCACAAGTTCCTGCACATTGATCTGCGTGCGCATCAGCGCCACAAGCTGCGGCGGGATGTCGTCGATCACCGTGGGCTGGATACCGTTTGCGTCCACCATACACGGCACCTCAACCGCCGCGCCTTTGGGCAATTGTGGTGCCTGACCCCGGTTCGGCAGGTTGCCGTAGATGGTGTAAGGCTGATTGGTGACCATTGCGTTCACGATCTCGGCCGCGAACTCATGGCTCTTCTTTAACTCGATCTGATCCGCCGTGCGGTAAGCCTTGGCCTGATCGGCCCAGTCGGCCATCTGCTCAACGCAGCGCTTGGAGTATTCGTCGAGTGGCACGCTGAAGGCGTCGATCAGGTCTTCGCGACCCGATTTGATGAACCACGGCACGTATTCGGCCAGATGCTCCGAGCTTTCGGTGCAGAAATAGCCCAGATGCTCCATCACCTCGTAGCGCACCTTGTTGGCGCAGCGCGGCATCAGCAGCGGCGGTTTGGGCAGGCTGCCGTTGCGGTAGCCTTCACGTAGTGCCGGATAAAGCGACTTGCCCTTGTGCGTCAGGTCCAGAAAAAACGCGACATGGTTCACACCAGCGACCCGGTAGCGGACTTCGCCCTTCGGCAGATCGAGATCATGCGCCAGTTCTTCAACCGTATTCTGCACAGAATGGCACAGACCCACCTGCTTAACCTGCGGATAGCGTTCAGCAATCGCCCAGGTATTGATCGCCATCGGGTTCACATATTGAAGCAGGGTCGCGTTCGGGCACAGCTCCACCATATCCGCTGCGACGCGCCAGAGGTGCGGAACGGTGCGCAAGCCGCGCATGATCCCACCGACACCCAGCGTGTCGCCGATGGTCTGACGCAGCCCGTACTGTTTGGGGATGTCAAAGTCGATCACGGTCGACGGCTCATAGCCTCCGATCTGAAATGCGGTCACTACGAAATTCGCCCCGGCCAGTGCGCGGCGCTGGTCTGTTGTGGTCTCGATCTGCGCGGACCGCCCTGACGCCGCAATCAGCTTTCGCGCCACCAGCGCGGATTCCTCCAAGCGCTGTTCATTAATGTCCATCAGCGCAAAAGTGGCCCCTTCCAGAGCCGGAAAGTGAAGAACGTCGCCGACGATATTCTTCATGAAGATCGTCGAGCCTGCGCCGATAAAGGCGATGCGTGTCATGGTCTTTGGTCCTTATTTCACCGCGCCCAATGTCAGGCCCGCGATAAAGTGTTTCTGCATGAGGAAGAACATCAGCACCGGCGGCAAAGCTGCCACGATGCTGCC
>JAUIIR010000152.1 GCA_030431485.1 Alphaproteobacteria bacterium | reverse complement strand
CTCAGCGCAACGGTTCGAGACTCGCTCTATGCAACAGTGCCAATTCCGGTTGCGAACGCGCTGATGTCCCGACTGTCCCGGTACTTGCTGACGACCACATTCCTGTCGCTGTGTTTCGGTGCCTTGTTGCTGGTCATCCGCGCCTTCGCCAATGACGACACATTGGATGCCGTGCTGACGATCATTTTCTGCACCGTGCTGATTGTGATCGGTGTGGCCGTTTGGATGTTCGTCCTGATCGGCGAAAGCCAAAGGAACGCTATGGAGGAAGCGGAGCGGCAGACACAGCTTCTTCTCAAAGAGATCCGGGCGCATGAACGCACCGATCTTGCCCTGCAGGCAGCAAAGGAAAAGGCGGAAGCCGCCAACCTTGCCAAGACACGGTACATGTCCGGGCTCAGCCACGAGTTGCGCACGCCTTTGAATGCGATCTACGGATTTGCACAACTGCTTGAAAAAGACCCCGGACTGAAGCCTTGGCGCGTGTCGATCACCAGCATCCGTCGGTCCTCGGAACATCTTGCCGGGTTGATCGACGGCCTGCTCGACATCTCGCGGATCGAAGCGGGGCGTCTTGAGATTGCGCGCGACAAGGTCAACCTGCACGCGCTCCTGCGCCAAACCGCGTCGATCTTCGAAGCCGAGGCCAAGGACAAGGGCATTCGGTTCAGATGGACCACACACGGGCGCATCCCGGCGCTTGTGGGCACTGACGAAAAACGCCTGCGCCAGATCATCATCAACCTGCTGTCCAACGCGCTGCGCTACACCGACAAAGGCTGTGTCGACCTTGATCTGGCCTACCGAAACGAAGTCGCCGTCATCACGGTCAAAGACACAGGTATCGGAATTGCCCCGGAGAATCTTGGGCTGATCTGGCGACCATTCGAACGCGCGGGCCGCTCCGATCGTCAGGGATCAGGCCTTGGCCTGACGATCACCAAGCTCCTAGTCGAGATCATGGGTGGACAGATCGACGTCGAAAGCTCACCGGGCGCGGGCAGCACCTTCTCGGTGCGCCTGATGCTCCCGTCGATTTCGACAAGTGTTTTCGACACCGAGAACCTGAACAAGACCGCGCGGCAACCCAGCCTTGTCGGCTATCGCGGCCCGCGCAAAACGGTTCTTGTTGTCGATGATGATCTGAACCACCTGACCTTGACGGACCATTTCCTGTCCAATCTCGGATTTGTTGTTCTGGTCGCCTCGTCCGCCGATCTTGCCGAACAAATGCTATTGGAAGCAACGCCCGACCTGATCATCCTCGACATCGACATGCCCGAGCGTGATGGCTGGTCTTTTGCAGAAGACCTCCGGTCCGGAAACTGGCCCAACATTCCGATCATCGTCATTTCCGGTCACGCAGATGAAGAAGGGATGTCAGGTCCCAAAGTCGCTCTGCATGACGCCTTCCTCGCCAAACCGTTCAATCTGGACGATCTGTTGATGCAGGTCGCAGAGCTGTTGAAGGTGACGCTGATGCTCGAAACCGAAATTGACGCTGCGAAACCCACCCAGCCGGACCTGACAGAGGCAGACCGCGCGGCTTTGTTGGAAAGTGCAGCGCTTGGACATGCCGCAGGTGTCCGGGATTGCCTGCAGACCCTGCGCAGCGAAAACCGCGGCTCACCCGGTCTGCTGGACCTGCTGGAGAAACGCCTGGACCGCTTTGACATGGCCGGCATTGCGGAAGCCCTGGAGACCACCGATCATGGCGTATAACGAGTTTGGCCGAAAGTGCATCGCATTGGTTGTCGACGACACCCCCGAAACGCTTGGGATGGTGTCTGCCGCGCTTGAGGACAGCGGAATAACCGTCCTTGTGGCGACGGATGGCACCTCTGCAATCGAATTGACCCGGCGTGTTACACCAGATGTGATCCTGATGGATGCGATGATGCCGGGAATGAACGGCTTCGAAACCTGCCGCGCCCTGAAATTTGGTCCCGAACCTGTGATGACGCCGATCATCTTCATGACCGGGTTGACGGAAAAGAAACACCTTCTGGAAGGGCTTGCATCAGGAGGCGTGGACTACATCACCAAGCCCGTTGTGGTGGAAGAACTGCTCGCACGGCTCAGCACGCATATTGTCAACTCGCGCCTTCTTCAAAGCGCCCGCGATGCCCTCGATACGTCGGGTCGAAGCGTTCTGGCCTGTGACATGAATGGACGAATCCTATGGGGATCACAAAAGGCAAATGAGTTTCTGAAGGAAACAGATCCACAATTGCGCGACCCCGCATGGCAAAAATGGGTCGCTGGCTGCGCCAACAAACCCGTGTCAGCGGTGCCGCCATTCGAGACAAGCGAACACAGTTTTCAATACATCGGGATGACATCCTCATCCGAAATTCTGATCAAACCGATGCGCCGCATGTCACTCAAGAAGGAAAACGTGCTGGCCGAGGCCTTTGAACTGACTCCAAGAGAAGCCGAAGTGCTTTATTGGCTGACGTTGGGCAAAACAAACCGAGACATCAGCGCAATTCTTGGCCTGAGCGCCCGCACCGTGAACAAGCACCTTGAACAGATTTTCCAGAAAATGGGCATCGACAACCGAACCTCTGCCGCTGTGATGGCCGACCGAGTATTGAACTCATTATGAAGCAGGTCTTCCTGGAGGCTGGGCACCGTGATTTCCGGTGGTAACGGCGAGTTGCCGTGTGACTGTTTTTGCGTGCAGCGCGCGACCGAACAGAACCTGAAAACCCGTGCGAAGGGTTTGGCACCAGTTTGGGCACAGGCTCGGTACGCACACACCACGACGGGCGGCCTTCCGCCCTTGACTGGGCGAACTGTGGTCAGTCACTGGACGGCGCACAGTGATGTCCTGACATGTCGATCATGTTGCGGACTTTTCCAGCCATCTCTGACCACCCGATTGTAACACGAAAATCGAAGTAAGCCCTTATTCGCAGGGCTTTTCGACACTATCAAAGGCTTGGGATGGTGGGTGATGAGAGACTCGAACTCCCGACATCTTCGGTGTAAACGAAGCGCTCTACCAACTGAGCTAATCACCCGTGCGGCAAGCCATTAACGAATGCCGCGGGTGTGTTCAAGCCTGTTTTCCTGTTTGGTTAAAACACTTTTATCGAGCGGCCTTCTGTCGAGGATTGACCAGAGTTGGGAGTTCCTCACAAGATGCTCAAGGTTCATCACCACCCACCAACGTCACGGGATAGTGCATGCTGGATTGGAGCGCTTTGCGCATCATTTTGAACATCCATCGCGAAGGCAGCATGGTCAAAGCGGCCCGTGTCCTGAAGGCAAACCAACCCACATTGTCGCGCCAATTGGCCAAGGCTGAACAGGAGCTTGGCGTCAAACTGTTTGAGCGTCGGCAAGGTAAGCTTGTTGCGACAGAGGCCGGGCTGTCCGTCGCCGACCATGCGCAACGCATCGAGCGACAGCTACAAGGTCTCGAAGACACCCTGCGGAGCATCGACAATGAAATGTCTGGTCTGATCCGCATCAGCGCACCCGCTCAGCTTCTCCCCTATTCACTTGGTGACGTGCTTGTCGCGTTCCAGAAAACCTACCCGGACATCACTCTGGACGTCAGAGTCTCGGATGAGATGGCGGACTTGGAAACGGCGGTGCAAAATTAGGCCATGGTAGCGGCGGGATAGTCTCGCTGCGGGCGGAGTAAAATCCTGCCACTTTTCCCTTCTTGCAGCGGCAGGGAGGGCGGGGAGATCTATACCGTGGA
>JAUIIR010000151.1 GCA_030431485.1 Alphaproteobacteria bacterium | reverse complement strand
CGGGATCTGCAAAACATCCATGATTACTTGGCTGCGGCGTGGCGATTTCAGCAAGCTCCAAATGGGCCGACGCTTCCCTTCTCTGAGAGCGAATTGAATCAGTCGCCGGATTACTGGCTTCAATGGCTCTCAAAGGAAGTGTCAAACTGGGAACCGGAACTCGTCCGATATATTCAAATCTTGCTCACCCATGCCGGTGATGAAATCGCGGTTGCAGCTGAGACACACCTTATTTTCAGCCTTCTACAGAACCACTCGACTGTTCCTTGGCTCTCTGACGTGTATCGCATTTGGGAAGACGCCTTAGATCAATGTCCCGCCGCATTACTGAACAGCGAATTTGTTGCTTCACCTGCGAGAAACCATGGTGCGACACGGGAGTTGGTATGACTGACCGCATCGTCGCTAGCCTGCGGCGTCTCTTTGACGAACACCGGATTGTCTTTTGGTACGATGCAGACCGCGACATGCGCCCTGCGTTCGAGGCAGCCGACTTACCCGGCGTGACGAAGGTCGAAATCGCCAACAATGAGTTTGCGCTCAAGTACCGGATGCTGCGGCAGGAGCCGGGCGCGCAGTTTCTTGTGTATCACGAGGGTCCAGCCCCTGCGGATGCAGAAAACTGGCTGTTGGACCTTCAACTGGCGACGGCGGTGTTCAAAGCGGACCAAGCTGCTATTTGGCTGGCTGATCTTGGACTGCCGGTGCAGCTTGAAGCTGTGGTTCGCGATCATACGGAGTTCTACCGGGCGCAGGGGCGTGTCGAGGCACTCAAAGGCATGGTGGCCTCGACTGACCAGCCAACCCAGGTGCGGCTAAAGATGCTGGCTGTCTGCGCCGGGGTGACGGGACAACTAGACACGGTGATTGAGGCGCTGCTGGGAGAACTGGCAGAGGACAGCGGTGACATTCTGCGCCTCATTTCCCGTTCCAACCTGACAGAGTTTTTCTGGAAACAGGTTGCGCAAGAGTACGGCTACACCAGCGACGAACCGGATTTTGAAGACTTCGCCATCGCTCTTTTCCAGTCCGCTTACAGACGCGCCTTGGGCGAAGAGGGCAAGTTGAACGACGATGCCAGCCTGATGTTCAGCCGCTGGAAAAACGCACGCACAAGTTCTGAGGCATTCACGACGCTCTCCGTTAAATACCAAGAGCTGCTGAACATTTCTGCCGATCTACAAGGCCGCTCGTTCCAGACGCTTATTGGCCGTGATCATTTTGAGGAAATCGACCGCCACATCATCCGTGGGCTGGTCCATGCCATGTCGACCCAGACCGTGAGCGCGACAGATGTGCTGAACTGGGTCCGGGCGCAGCGCCAGAGCCATTGGTACGACACCTACGCGGATATTTATCAGGCGATTGGCTATGCAACTGAGTTTCAGCAGGCTCTTGCGGAGGCCAATTTGGGCATGTCGAGCCTCAGTGACGGTGTAAAGCGATACACAACCAGCTGGTTCAGGCTGGATCAACTCTACCGCAAGTTCATCTTCCACTACCAAAAAGCGGGCCAATCCTCGCTTCTGGGCGAGTTGTTCGAAGCGGTAGAAAACCGCTACACCAATTCCTTCGTGCGCCCGATGAATGACGCGTGGCAGGACCACTTGGCCAAAGCGAACACATGGGACGTGCCGGGCTACGACAAACAGCGCGACTTCTACAAAGATCAGGCCGCGATGTTCCGGCGACAAGACCAAAAGGTTGTCGTGATTATCTCGGATGCGCTGCGCTTTGAGGCGGCTGAGGAAGGCTTGCGCCGTATTCGCAGCTTGAACCGTTTCGACGCCGACCTGCGCCCGATGATTGCGTCGCTACCGAGTTACACGCAGTTGGGTATGGCATCGCTCCTGCCGCATAAGACGCTGGAAATGGTGTCTGATGGCAAAGGCACAGTGTTGGCGGATGGGGCGTCCACTATTGGCTTGCAAGCCCGAGAAAAGCGACTGGCAGAGGGTCGGGCAGGGGATAAAGCCAAATGTCTCTCCGCTGAGGATGTTATGGCCATGCGGACCGATGAGGGCAAAGACCTGTTTCGGGACACGGACATTCTCTACGTTTATCACAACCGCATCGATGCCATTGGCGACAAGCAGGCCACCGAGGAGCAAACATGTGATGCTGTCGAAGATGCGCTGGAGGACTTGGTCAAGCTGGTGCGCAAGCTCACCTCGGCCAATTACCGCAATATTTTGATCACGGCGGATCACGGGTTTCTCTATCAGCACCGTCCTCTCGACGACGCAACTTTTGCTATTGCCGATCCGGAAGGCGATGAAATTCTCGCCCGCAACCGGCGCTTTGTTATTGGACGCGGCCTGCGCGAAACCCCAGGCATGAAACGCTACACGGCTTTGGAGCTTGGGCTAGAGGGCGATCTTGATGTGTTGATCCCCAATTCGCTGAACCGCCTTCGGGTGAAAGGAGCGGGAAGCCGATTTGTGCATGGCGGAGCAACGTTGCAAGAAATCGTCGTGCCTGTGATCAGAGTGGGCAAACGCCGAAAAGAGGACGTGAACCAGGTCGAGGTGCAAATCCTCATTGCAGGACGCAATCAGATCACCTCTGGCCAGATGGCAGTCACCTTTTACCAAGCGCAAGCTGTGACCGAGAAAATGCAGGCGCGTGCATTCCTAGCAGGCATTTACGCCGAAGACGGCACGTTGCTCTCGGACGAACATGAACTGACATTCGATTTCACCTCCCCCAATGCGCGCGAACGGGAAATGCCGTGTAAGTTTTTGCTCTCGCGCGTGGCTGACGATTACAACAATCAGGACGTGTTCCTGAAACTGCGTGAGCGTGTGAACAAAACCAGCCACTACCAAGACTACGCCAGCCAGCGCCTGCACTTGCGGCGCGGATTCAGCACAGACTTTGACTTCTGAGGATACCCCGGCCCATGAGTGACCTAGACGCCAAGATCAACGAGCAATTCGCAGGCTTTGTGGTGCGCAAGGACCTGGTAAAGGCCGTGAAGGGCAATGCCATTGTGCCCACCTATGTGCTGGAATACCTGCTGGGCCAATATTGCACGACCGACGATGAAGCCTCGATCGAGACCGGCATCGAGACGGTCAAAGACATTCTACGCAAACACTATGTGCACCGCAGCGAAGCTCGGCTGATCCAGTCCACCATCAAGGAGAAGGGCCGGTACAAGGTTATCGATCAGGTCAGCGTGTCTTTGAATGAAAAGACCGACAGCTATGAAGCGGTGTTCGAAAATCTCGGCATCAAGAAGGTCGCGGTCGACGGGGGAACCGTAAAAAAGTATCCAAAGCTCTTGGTGACCGGCGTTTGGTGTATCGCGGATGTGCAGTACGACTTCTCGGATGACGCGCGAATTTCTCCTTGGATCCTCGGTGATGTAAAGCCCATCCAATTCGCCAATGTTGACGAAGAGCGGTTCACTGAGGCGCGTGCCGCATTCACCACCGAAGAGTGGATTGATGTACTGATGCAAAGCATTGGCTTCAACCCGGAAGCCTTCGGTCATCGCAGCAAGCTTTTGCAACTGATGCGGCTCATTCCCTTCGTGGAACGCAACTACAACATCATTGAGCTTGGCCCCAAAGGCACGGGCAAATCGCACATCTATTCAGAGTTCTCACCGCACGGACAGCTTATCTCCGGCGGAGAAGTCAGCGTGCCAAAGCTGTTTGTGAACAACAATAACGGGCGCATTGGTCTCGTTGGCTTCTGGGACGTTGTGGCGTTCGACGAATTTGCTGGGCGCGAGAAGAAGGCCAACAAGGCGCTGGTCG
>JAUIIR010000081.1 GCA_030431485.1 Alphaproteobacteria bacterium | reverse complement strand
CTATTGAGGCCAGCGCTAAAGAGACTATTTTTGTCGGGAAAGGCGCGCGGCGTCTGCCGAATACAACCTGCTTTGCAACGCCCGGCTGGAAGGGTGAGACGCAGGTGATGCAGATGGATCTGGCAGGGTTTGCAATCAGTGCCGGGTCCGCGTGTTCCAGCGGCAAGGTTAAGGCCAGCGCGGTTCTGACCGCGATGGGGTTCGATACGGCCACGGCCAGCAGCGCGATCCGCGTGTCGCTGGGGCCGCAGACAACCGAAGACGACGTAATGCGGTTTGCCGAAATCTGGCAGGCCAAATTGGAAAAACACCGCGCGCGCGCCGCGTGAGAAACAGGATCAGGGGGCAAGCATGGCTGCTTTGGATAATGTGACCGTCAAAGAGGGCGTGGATCAGGAAACCGTAGAAGCGGTGCGTCAGGTCGGCGGCAAGTACAAGCATGGCTGGAACACCGATATCGAGATGGAGTATGCGCCGAAGGGGCTGACACCCGACATCGTGCGCCTGATCTCGGAAAAGAACGACGAGCCCGAGTGGATGACAGACTGGCGTCTTCAGGCCTATGAGCGCTGGTTGCAGAAGGAAGAGCCGAACTGGGCGATGGTGGACTATCCTGAAATCGATTTTCAGGATCAGTATTACTATGCGCGCCCAAAGAGCATGGAGCAGAAGCCGAAATCGCTTGATGAGGTCGACCCGAAGCTGCTTGCCACTTATGAAAAGCTTGGCATTCCCCTTAAGGAACAGATGATCCTAGCCGGTGTTGAAGGCGCTGAAGATGCGCCTGCCGAGGGCCGCAAGGTTGCTGTGGACGCGGTGTTCGATTCAGTGTCCGTCGGCACAACGTTCCAGAAAGAGCTTAAGGAAGCGGGTGTGATCTTCTGCTCGATCTCCGAGGCGATCAAGGAGCATCCGGAGCTGGTGAAGAAGTATCTCGGCTCGGTGGTTCCGGTGTCGGACAACTTCTATGCGACGCTGAACAGTGCCGTGTTCTCGGATGGGTCCTTTGTCTATGTGCCGCCGGGTGTCCGCTGTCCGATGGAGCTGTCGACCTATTTCCGCATCAATGCGGAAAACACGGGCCAGTTCGAACGCACACTGATCATCGCGGACAAGGGGGCCTACGTGTCATACCTCGAAGGCTGCACCGCGCCGCAGCGCGATACCGCGCAGCTTCACGCAGCCGTTGTGGAGATCATCGTCGAGGAAGACGCCGAGGTGAAGTATTCAACCGTCCAAAACTGGTATCCGGGCGATGAAGAGGGCAAAGGCGGCATCTACAACTTTGTCACCAAGCGCGCCGATTGCAGGGGTGACCGGGCCAAGGTGATGTGGACGCAGGTCGAGACCGGGTCTGCGGTGACGTGGAAATACCCGTCGTGCATCCTGCGCGGCGACGACAGCCAGGGCGAGTTCTATTCGATCGCCATCGCCAACAACATGCAGCAGGCCGATACCGGGACCAAGATGGTGCATCTGGGCAAAAACACCAAGAGCCGGATCGTCTCAAAAGGCATCAGCGCGGGCAAGGCGCAGAATACGTATCGGGGTCTTGTGTCGATGCACCCGAAGGCCAAGAACAGCCGCAACTACACGCAGTGCGACTCGTTGCTGATCGGTGACAAATGTGGCGCGCATACGGTGCCGTATATCGAGGTGAAGAACAATTCGAGCCGCGTCGAGCATGAGGCGACGACCTCGAAGGTAGACGACGATCAGCTCTTTTACTGCCGCCAGCGTGGCATGGATGAGGAAGAGGCCGTGGCTCTGGTGGTCAACGGGTTCTGCCGCGACGTGTTGCAGGCGTTGCCGATGGAGTTTGCGATGGAAGCGCAGCAGCTTGTCGCGATCTCGCTTGAAGGGTCTGTTGGATAAGGAGCGCCGGCACGGGTCTCTTTAACACGGGCCCGAGCCGCCGATGATGCCATGACGGCTGCATCCATTTTCATGACGTCGCTGGTCACTGGCGTGTTCTGCGCGATCTTTGCGGTTGTGATTGATGCGGTAACGGATGCTTTGGCGATGTGGATTGCCATCGCTCTCGCCTTTCTATCCGGATTTCTGGGGTCGCTGTTTGCGCAGCTGGTATTGAAGAGGAAGACGTGATCATCACGACGACAAATAACATCGAGGGTCAGAAGATCCTTGAATACAAAGGCATCGTGGTCGGTGAGGCGATCATGGGGGCCAACGTTGTGCGCGATGTGTTCGCGTCGATCACGGACATTGTGGGCGGCCGGTCGGGCGCTTACGAGGCCAAGCTGCAGGATGCCCGGGACGTCGCGATGCGTGAGCTGGAGCAGCGCGCCATTGCGATGGGTGGGAATGCTGTCGTCGGTGTCGATCTGGATTACGAGGTTGTGGGCAACTCCATGCTGATGGTGTCAGCCAGCGGTACGGCTGTGCTGACGGATCGCGGGTAGAGGTTTAACGCGTGGGTAGGACGGTGAACGATATTGCCAAACAGGCGTTTGCTCCGTTTCAGATGCGGGGCGGCCGTAAGAGGCTTCCTGCGGCGGATATCGTCAGGACCAAAGTATTTGGTCAGACCATCTTCTTCACCATAGGTACGCCACGGGATTTCATTCAGAAGAACTACCATTCGAAAGGTGTGTTCTACGAGATGGAAGAACTCGAGATCATTCGGCGGGCCTTTCAGCCTGGTGGTCGGTTCATTGATATAGGCGCAAATGTCGGCAATCACGCGATGTTCGTCGCCAAGTTTCTGAACCCGTCAGAGGTGGTTGTCGTCGAGCCGAACCCGGTTGCGTACAACGTTCTGTTTAGCAATGTGTTGCTTAACCAGTTGGATCGCGTGTTTGACATGAACTGGGTGGGACACGGGATTTCCGATGATCCCGAACTTAGTTTCGGCGTCGAATTTCGGCGCCGGAATGTCGGGGCGGGGCGTCTGGTGGCTGGGTCCGGGGATATCCCGACGGTTGCAGCAGATACGGTGGTTGGCGACCGGCGGGCGGACTTCATCAAGATCGATGTCGAAGGCATGGAACTTCAGGTGCTGCGGTCGATGGACGAGACCATTGCGCGGGACCGGCCAAGAATTTTCGTTGAGGTTGATGAAAACAATCGGTCGGAATTCGAGGCTTGGGTCGCGGCATCCGACTACACGTCTGTCCAGCGCTACAAACGCTATCCGGAGAACGAAAACCATCTTCTGGTTCACCAGGAAGACCCAAACTGGACGCTGACACACCCATGACCGAACCATCGATTGATACTCCGGTGATCGACCGGCCCGTTCTGACCTTTCCCGATGAGGTCAGCGACTGGGTGCGTGAGCTGTACTCACAGGCGAATGTGATCCTTGAGTATGGCAGCGGCGGGTCAACGGTGCTGGCGTCTGAGATGGCGGGCAAGACCGTCTATTCGGTCGAGTCGGACCCGGACTGGTGCCGTATGATGCAGACCTATTTTGACCATGCGGGCATGACATCCGAGGTGCATTTGCACTACGCCAATGTCGGACGGGTGGGCAAATGGGGTCGGCCGAAGACCGATGCCAAATGGGCACGGTATCATCGCTATCCGAATTCTGTTTGGGATCTGGACGGGTTCAAGGCGCCGGACCTTGTTCTGGTGGACGGCCGGTTCCGGTCAGCCTGTCTGATCACGACGTTGCTGCGGACGGAAAAGCCTGTGACGCTGCTGTTCGACGACTATGTCGGACGCAAGCAGTATCAGCGCGTCGAGCAGTTTGTAACGCCGGTCGAGTATCGTGGCCGGATGGCGCGGTTCGAGATTGAACCGACCGATCTGCCGAAGCGGAAACTGACGGAAATTCTTACACTTTACACAAAATCATTCTGACGCGGCACGCGTTGGACACGACATGCAAGAGGGGAAAGACATGCTGGAAATCAAAAACTTGCACGTTCAGCTTGAAGAAGAGGATAAACAGATCCTAAAGGGTGTGAACCTGACGGTCGAAGCAGGCAAGGTGCATGCGATAATGGGTCCGAACGGGTCAGGCAAGTCCACGTTGTCTTACGTGTTGTCCGGTAAGGACGGCTACGAAGTCACCGATGGTGAGGCAACGCTGGACGGGGAAGATATCCTCGACATGGAGCCGGAAGAGCGCGCAGCGGCCGGTATGTTCCTTGCGTTCCAGTATCCGGTCGAAATCCCTGGTGTCGGCAACATGACATTCCTGCGGACTGCGGTGAACGCTCAGCGCAAAGCGCGCGGTGAGGAGGAAATGTCAGCAAGCGAATTCCTTAAGGTGATCCGCGCCAAGGCGAAGGACCTTAAGATCGACGCGGATATGCTCAAGCGTCCGGTCAATGTGGGCTTCTCCGGTGGTGAGAAAAAGCGCAACGAGATCCTGCAGATGGCAATGCTGGAGCCGAAGATGTGTATCCTTGATGAGACCGACTCGGGCCTTGATGTGGACGCGATGAAACTGGTGGCGGATGGTGTGAACGCGCTGCGCGACGAAGGCCGAGGGTTTCTTGTCATCACGCATTACCAGCGCCTGCTGGATCATATCAAACCGGACGTCGTGCACATCATGGCGGACGGGCGCATCATCAAAACCGGTGGCCCCGAGCTTGCGCTGGAAGTCGAAAACAACGGCTATGCGGACATTCTCGCGGAGGTGGCGTAATGGCCCTGCCGCAGATCAAACAGGATGCCACCGACGCGCGGCTTGCTGCGTTGGAGATGCCTCAGGGTGGCTGGTCGCAGGCGGCGCGTGAGGATGCACTTTCCCGCGTGCGCAGCATGGGCCTGCCCGGGGCACGCGACGAGTATTGGAAATACACGCGACCTGACACCCTGGTGCAGCCGGATGCGCCGCAGGCGGCGTTGCTGGAAACCGACGAGGCGCCGATCTTTGGCGAGGTTGATCGCCTGAAGATCGTGTTTGTGGACGGAGTGTTCAGTGCCGAAGAGTCGGATGATCTGGCGATGGATCATGTGAACATTGATCGTCTGGCCGATGCCTCCGACATCCATTGGGCAAAAGACGTGTATGGTGTGCTCGAAGCGCGTGGGCAAACGCCGGTGCAACGTCCTTTAGCAGCTTTGAACACGGCTTTTGCGACGGATGGGTTGCTGATCCATGTCACGGGGAAAGCGCCGAAGCCGATCAGCCTGATCTATCGTCATGCATCCGAGACATCGGATGCGATCCTGCACCATGTGGTGAAGGTCGATAGCGGCGCAGAACTGACGCTGCTGGAGAACGGTCCAGCGGCGGCGCGGTTCAACAAGTGCATGGAGGTCGAGATCGCCGATGGCGGTGTCTTCCATCATATCCGTGCACAGGGCCGCGATCACGAGCGTCGTGCCGTGACAGGCATCTTCACCCGTTTGGGCGAAGAATCGGTGTTCAAGTCCTTCACGCTGACCGCGAATGGTGTTCTGACACGCAATGAATGTGTGATCGAACTGACCGGTGACAATGCGGTGGCCCACGTGGCCGGGGCCTGTGTGGGTGATGGCGATTTCCACCATGACGACACGGTGTTCATCACCCATGACGCACTGAACTGCGAAAGCCGTCAGGTGTTCAAAAAGGTGCTGCGCAACGGCGCAACCGGCGTATTCCAAGGCAAGATCCTTGTGAAGGAAGGTGCGCAGAAGACAGACGGCTATCAGATCAGCCAGTCGCTTTTGCTGGATGAGGACAGTCAGTTCCTTGCCAAGCCGGAGTTGGAGATCTACGCCGACGATGTTGCCTGTTCGCATGGCTCGACATCCGGAGCGATCGACGAGGAAGGCCTGTTCTACTTGCGCTCGCGCGGGATCGAAGAGGGTCCCGCAACGGATCTTCTGACAATTGCCTTCCTGGCTGAAGCGGTGATGGAGATCGAGGACGAGTCGCTGCAGGACGAAATCAATGGCCGCGTTGAGGCGTGGCTGTCGCGGCGGCGCGGCTAAGCAGCGATGCCGTTCACGCAGGATATTGCGGCCACGTATCGGGGGCCGGGCAAGGTTGTGCGCCGTCTGGTGAATGCCGGTCAGCGTGAGGACCGCGCCCTGGCCATCCTGATGGGGGCTTGTGTTATTCTGTTTGTGGCACGCTGGCCCGCCTTGGCGCGTCAGGCCCATCTCGAAGGGCTGGAACTGAACATGCTCCTGGGCGGCACGTTGATGGCGACGGTGTTTCTGGCGCCGTTGCTGTTTTACGTGCTCGCCTTTGTTGCACATCTGATCGCGCGCGCGATTGGCGGAAAAGGCCCGTCCTATAACGCGCGGATTGCGCTTTTCTGGAGCCTTCTGGCCTCGTCACCGTTGATCCTGCTGAACGGGTTGGTCGCTGGGTATATCGGTGCGGGCATTCAATTGACCATTGTCGGACTGATCTGGTTTTGCGTATTCATGTGGTTCTGGATCTCAGGCATGCTGGCGGTCTATCGCGGGGGTGCTGCGTGACCTTTGCGGCGTTCCTGCGGCTGGCGGTCAATACCGTGACAGCGCCACGCGATGTGGCGCGGCTCTTGTTGGCGATGAACTTGCCGGCGCAGGCGCTGTGGTTGGCTTTTGCGCTGGTGATTGTGTTGAATACGCTGATGTTCTCGGCTTCGCTGATGCTGGTGCCTGCCGATGATATGTTTGGCCCGGTTCTGGCCAATCCGACTGTCTTTGGCGCGATGCTGGCGGTGTCGGTCGGTGCGTTGATCGTGGCCGTAACGCTGTGCGGGCGGCCCTTGGGCGGTGTGGCGCAATATCGGCACATCGCCATTCTTGTGATCTGGTTGCAGGCGTTGCGCGTTCTGCTGCAAGCCATTGTGGCGGTTGTCGGGCCGATGAGCCTCTTTCTGTCGGGGATTCTGATCAGCGCCGGGTCGGTGCTGGGCGTCTGGATCTTCGTGAACTTTATCGATGTGGCCCACGAGACCGGGAGCCTGCTGCGCGCGGGCTTCATCTTGTTGCTGGCCGTTGTGGGGATGATGCTGGGGCTGAGCCTGATTTTCAGTCTTTTCGGCGTTCAGACCGGAGGAATACCTGGATATGTATGATGTCACCGAAATCCGCCGCGATTTCCCGATCCTGTCGCGCGAGGTGAATGGCAAGCCGCTGGTCTATCTCGACAACGGGGCAAGCGCACAGAAGCCGCAGGTGGTGATTGATGCCATCACGCGTGCTTATGCCGAAGAATACGCCAACGTGCACCGCGGGCTGCATTACCTGTCGAACCTCGCAACCGAGAAATACGAGAGCACGCGAGGCGTGATCGCCAAGTTTCTTGGTGTGACGGACGAAGACGAAATCGTCATGAACACCGGCACCACGATGGGGATCAACACCGTGGCTTATGGCTGGGGCATGCCGAACTTGCGGGCCGGGGATGAAATTGTTCTCTCGGTGATGGAGCATCACGCCAATATCGTGCCGTGGCATTTCCTGCGCGAACGGCAGGGCGTGGTGATCAAATGGGTTGATGTGGACAGCACCGGCTATCTGGACCCTGAGGCGGTGATCGCCGCGATGGGGCCGAAGACCAAGCTTGTCGCTGTCACCCATCTGTCGAACGTCCTGGGCACGGTGGTGGATGTGAAGACGATCTGCCATGCGGCGCGCGAGCGCGGGATTGCCACGCTGGTGGACGGGTCACAGGCCGCCGTGCACATGCCCCTCAATGTCGAAGAAATCGGCTGCGATTTCTACGCCATCACAGGTCACAAGCTTTATGGCCCCTCGGGGTCTGGTGCGATCTATATGCGCAAGGACCGGATGGCCGAGATGCAGCCTTTCCTTGGTGGCGGCGACATGATCCGTGAGGTCCACAAGGACGAGGTGCTCTGGAATGACGCGCCGATGACTTTTGAGGCCGGCACGCCTGGCATTGTGCAGCAGATTGGCCTGGGTGTGGCGCTTGACTACATGATGGGGATCGGGATGGAGAACATCGCCGCCCACGAGAAAAAGCTGCGCGACTATGCGCGGACGCGTCTGGATGGCCTGAATTGGCTGCAAGTGCAGGGCACAACGCCTGACAAGGCGGCAATCTTCAGCTTCACGCTGGATGGTGCCGCCCATGCGCATGACATCTCGACCATCCTTGATAAAAAAGGTGTCGCGGTGCGGGCGGGGCAGCATTGCACGGGGCCGCTGATGGATCACATGGGGCTGACCGCCACCTGCCGCGCGTCGTTCGGGATGTACAACACGGAAGAAGAAGTGGACAAACTGGTGGATGCGCTGGAACTGGCGCACGACCTTTTTGCCTGAGTTGGGGGGACAGAATGGCTAACCTATCGCTGCGCCGCGCGCGCACCATCATCCGCAAAACGCTTGAAGCCGGGCGCGCGGCAGACATGAAATCGCTGTCGGTGATCGTGCTGGATGCGGGCGGCAATGTTCAGGCATTCGAGCGCGAGGATGGCGCAAGCCCCGGCCGCTTCCAGATTGCTCATGGCAAAGCCTATGGGTCGGTCATGCTGGGCATGGCAGGCACCGCGCAGAAGAAGCGCGCCGAGGAGCAGGCGTATTTCATCACCGCAGCCGGTGCCGCCCTTGGCGGCCAAATGGTGCCGGTGCCCGGTGGCGTTTTGGTGCGCGATGCAAAGGGCAACGTGCTGGGTGCGGTTGGCGTGACCGGCGATACCTCGGACAATGACGCTGCCGCAGCCAAAGCCGGGATCGAAGCCGTGGGACTGACGGCGGAAATATAGGGGAAAACAACATGGCGCGGCCCGTCGTCGGCATCATTGGCAACCAGCATCTGATCAATGATCAGTATCCTGCACATGCGGGTGGATCAATGAACTCGGAGGCGGTGGCCAAGGTTGCAGAGTGCATGCCGCTCCTGGTGCCTGCTGACCCGCGCTTTCTGTCGGTAGAAGAACTGATGGAGGTGTGCGACGGATTCCTCCTGACCGGTGGGCGGCCCAACGTCCACCCGGAGGAGTATGGCGAGGCTCCGACGGAAGCGCATGGAGCGTTCGATCGGGCACGCGATGCCATCACCTTGCCGCTGGTGCGGGCCTGCGTGGAGCGTGGTCAGCCGTTTCTGGGGATCTGCCGCGGGTTTCAAGAGGTGAACGTGGCAATGGGTGGCACGCTTTATCCCGAGATACGGGACTTGCCTGGGCGGATGAACCACCGGATGCCGCCCGATGGCACGCTGGAGGAAAAGTTCGCGCTGCGCCACGTGGTTACGCTGCAGGAAGGTGGCGTGTTCCACCGGCTGTTCGGATCGAATGAGGTGATGACGAACACGCTGCACGGGCAGGGGATCAAGACACCCGGCGCGCGGATTGTGATCGAGGGGCATGCCCCCGACGGCACGCCAGAGGCGACCTATGTCAAAGATGCGCCGGGCTTTACGTTGTCGGTGCAGTGGCATCCGGAATGGGACGCGGCGAACGACCCGGTGTCGCGGCCTTTGTTCCGGGCGTTCGGCAATGCTGTCAGGGCCTGGGCCCGTGGCGAGGTCACCGGCGGGCATCGCGCCGACGCTCTTTGACGCTTTGGTTTCGACTTTAGTGCTGGTGGTTTCAGCACATGCAGTGAAGGCTCACCAATGACGTCGGCGTGATGATCTAAGCGTCTTGAGGCGTCACACTTCCCCACCCGCAATCTGAATCGCCTGCCCATTGACGCTGCCCGAATGCGCGCCGCAGAGCCAGAGCGCCGCCTCGGCAACCTCCTCGGGTGCGATCAGACGGCCGTGCGGGTTCACATCCACCATGAGCTTTCGCGCGGCGGCTTCGTCCATTCCGGTGCGTGCAGCGATGGACGCCGCGTTGTTCGAAACGATGGCGGTGTCCACATAGGCGGGACAGAGCGCATTGAAGGTATAGGGTTTGCCTGCGTAATCCGCTGCCAGACCGCGAATGAGGCCGATCATGGCGTGTTTTGATGCCGTGTAGCACGGGGCTCCCTTCAGACCGCGCAGACCGGCGATGGAACTGATGGCGATGATCCGGCCCCAGTCAGTGTCATGCATAGACTTCATACATTCACGGATCGTCAGAAAGGTTCCGTCGATATTGGTTGCCATCATGTTCCGCCAGAAAGCCATGTCCATCTTGTGCAGCGCGCGGCCCTCGGCGATCCCGGCATTTGCGACGCAAATCTGCACCGGCCCACGCGCGGCGACGGCGCTGGCGATTCCCTCGACAACCGATGCTTCATCCTGAACATCCATCACCAGCGCATGCAGACCGTGTTTCTCTGCAGCGGCCTCCAGAACCTCGGCGCGGCGGCCGGTGATGGTGATCTCGACTCCCGCGTCCCGAAGGGCCGTTGCAATGGCGAGACCGATGCCCGTGCCGCCGCCCGTGATGAGTGCATGTTTGCCGGTGAGTGTCATATGGCCTCCCAAAACTTGTTTGCGCAGACCGTATAGGTCTTACAGCCAGTGGCAAGATGGCCCACCTGTGGGGGCTTGCAATTCTCATTCACGTTCGTGAATGTGTTTTTGACCACAGGAGGAGCGTCATGCGTATCACACCCATTCTTGCCATCGGCTGCATTGCCCAGATGGCTGCCGCGAGCGAAGATATCGCGGACAAGTACCCGCAATCCGAGCTTTACGACAAACCGGTCGAGGTGATCCCGCATATCTTTTCTGCAATCGGTGCAACCGCGCCTCCGACATACGAGAACTCTGGTCACAACAACAATCTGAGCTTTGTCGTCACCGGTGATGGCGTTGTTGTCATTAATGGTGGCGCCTCTGCGCGCCTCGCCAAAGCGCTGCATGACGAGATCAAGGTCGTCACCGACCAACCGGTGAAACTCGTGATCAACGAGAACGGGCAGGGCCATGCAATGCTAGGCAATTCCTATTGGGCAGGTCTTGGCGTCGATATTCTGGCGCATGAGGACGCGATTGCCGAGGTGGAGGCGAACGGCGACTTCATTCTGCAAGGCATGCAGCGCTATAACCGTGACAAGGCCGAGGGCACCGAAGTTGTCGTGCCGAACCTGAGCTTTTCCGACAAGCACGTGGTCGAGATGGGTGATGTGACACTGGAGGTGCTGCATCTTGGTCCGGCGCACGACCCCGGCGACACGCAGGTCTGGATTCCGCAATGGGGAATCGTGATCGCCGGCGACATCGCCTTTCATGAACGTATGCCGCCGATTTTTCCCGAAACCGATACCGATGCCTGGATCGAAACCTTTGAGGGTCCATTCACTGATCTGGGCGCGACCTATGTCATTCCCGGCCACGGCCACCCGACAAATATGGCTCAGGTCACCCGCTATACTTCGGAATATATCAAAGACCTGCGTGCCAAGATCGGCGCGCATATTGATGAGGGCGGCGATCTGGCCAGTGCCTACTACGTCGATCAATCGAACTGGGCACATCTTGATACGTTTGAAGAACTGGCGACCAAGAACGCGGGTCGGGTGTTTGAAGAGATGGAATGGGAGTGAGTGATCACGCTGGTTATTGACTGGTGAATCAATAACCCCCAGTGTCGCGCAAAACGCGTGGCATTGGGGGTTTTATGCAGCCGAATATCCTGATTCTTATGGTGGACCAGTTGAATGGGACACTGTTTCCCGATGGTCCTGCGGATTGGCTGCATGCGCCCAACCTCAAAAAGCTCGCGGCGCGTTCGACACGATTTCAGAACGCCTACACCGCCAGCCCGCTATGTGCGCCGGGTCGGGCAAGTTTCATGTCCGGCCAGCTGCCGTCGGCCACGGGCGTGTATGACAATGCAGCCGAATTCCCGTCATCCATCCCAACCTATGCGCACCACCTGCGGCGGGCGGGCTACTACACAGCCCTGAGCGGCAAGATGCATTTCGTTGGACCCGATCAGTTGCACGGTTTCGAGGCGCGACTGACAACCGATATCTATCCCGCCGATTTCGGTTGGACGCCGGACTATCGCAAACCCGGTGAGCGGATCGACTGGTGGTATCACAATATGGGGTCTGTGACAGGCGCAGGGGTGGCCGAGATTACCAACCAGCTCGAATACGATGATGAGGTTGCGTATCAGGCAAAGCTGGCGCTGTACGATTTGGCACGCCGTAAGGATGATCGTCCCTGGTGCCTGACCGCCAGCTTTACCCATCCGCATGATCCCTACGTGGCGCGGCGGAAATACTGGGATCTCTACGAGGACTGCGAACACTTGCTGCCTGAAATCCCCGCGATGGAGTACGAAGACCACGATCCACACGCGAAGCGGATTTTCGATGCCAATGACTGGCGCAACTTTGACATTACCGAAGAAGATATCCGTCGGTCGCGCCGCGCCTATTTCGCCAATATCTCGTATCTCGATGATAAGATCGGTGAGATCCTGCAAGTCCTTGAAGACACGCGACAGGAAGCGATTGTTGTCTTCGTGTCGGATCACGGGGACATGCTGGGCGAGCGCGGGCTTTGGTTCAAGATGTGCTTCTACGAGGGGTCGGCCAGGGTGCCTTTGATGATCTCGGCACCGGGTATGGCACCTGATTTGATCACCGATCCTGTGTCTACCATTGATGTCTGCCCGACGCTTTGCGATCTGGCCCGTGTGAGCATGGACGAGGTCATGCCGTGGACAACCGGCGAAACGCTGGTTCCCTTGGGGCAGGGGGCTGAGCGCAGCAGCCCGGTGGCGATGGAATACGCCGCCGAGGCGTCATATGCGCCGCTTGTGTCGCTGCGCTATGGCAAATGGAAATACAACCGATGTGCGCTTGATCCCGATCAGTTGTTTGATCTGGAGGCTGATCCGCATGAGCTGACCAATCTTGCAGACTATACAGACCATCAAGGCACGGTCCAGACGTTGCGGGCGAAATCCGAGGCGCGCTGGGATCTGGCCAGGTTTGATGCCGACGTGCGGGCGAGTCAGGCGAAACGTTGGGTTGTGTATGAGGCGCTTCGGCAGGGTGGGTATTACCCTTGGGATTATCAGCCTCTGCGCGACGCCTCCGAGCGGTTCATGCGGAACCACATGGACCTGAACGTTCTGGAAGACAGCCAACGCTTTCCTCGCGGGGAATAGCTAAAACTTTCTGATAATCGTCCGTTTTCTGGCCATATTTGGTCTTCAAAATTAACGGCATGTTCAGAATTTTCATTTTTGCGACCGCCCTTGCGGCGGCAAAACTCGGTAGCGCGGGGCCATATGGCGTGATCCGCGTGATCGACGGGGACACGTTCAGCATCGACGGCACCAAAGTGCGCCTGCATGCCATCGACGCGCCGGAACGAGATCAGACCTGTCAGGACGCCAGCCGTCCAAACTGGGCGTGTGGCGAATGGGTGCGCAAAGAAGTGCAGTCTCGCTTCGAAGGCCGCACCGCCCGGTGCACCGCCATTGACACCGATAGATACGGGCGTGTTGTGGCCAAATGTCGGGTGGATGGTCAGGATGTTGGCGAACGGCTGGTCAGCGATGGCTTGGCCTTTGCATACCGGACATATGGTCTGGACTATGATCTTGTCGAAAAACGTGCCGCCGTCACCGGGCGTGGCCTGCATGCCACGGGCATCATGTCGCCGGCAGATTTCCGTGCGCGTCATCGGGCCGGCACGACACAGACACCCGTTCGCAGCGCGACGGGTGCCAAGACGGTTACGGTCAACCGGGGAACCAGTGCGACCCGCGAAACCAGCGGTCTGACACAATCCGCAAAGAAAAGCTGGCTCCCCAACCTGCTGAACCCCGGCTGCAAGATCAAAGGCAATATCAGTCTGAACAGCGGTGAGCGGATATATCACGTACCGGGTCAGGAGCATTACGCCAAAACCCGAATCTCGGTAAGCAAAGGGGAACGGTGGTTCTGCTCGGAGGTTGAAGCGCGTGCAGCCGGGTGGAGAAAAGCGCGAAATTGAGGCGTCGTTTGATCCGGGTCAAAGTGAAAGATGCACCTCTCTGACATCTTGTTGGCAAGACATCAGGAGAGGAGTGGATCCATGTCACACACACCGCATGAACTGGCCGAGGAATTTCCGGAGCACGTCGAGAAAATGAGTGCGCTGAAACAGTCAGACGCGCATTTCGCAAAGCTGTTCGACAGCTATCACGAGGTCAACCGGACAGTGCACCGCGCCGAAACCAACGTTGAGCCGATGGACGGATTGGCCGAAACCGAACTCCGCAAAGAGCGCGCTGCTCTGAAGGATCAGATTTGGAGCTACCTGCAGGCCTGATCACTTAAGCACTGCGGTGATCGCATCAATCACCGGGCGAGACATGGGCCGCGCGTTCGATCCGAATGTCGCGGCCACACTGCCGTCGGGTGCGATCAGAACCTTGTTGAAGTTCCAGCGCGGCGTGAAGCCGGCTTTGGCCTCAAGCCATTTGTAAAACGGATGGGCGGTGTCGCCCCGAACCGAGGTGATCGTGGTCATCGGGAAATCCAACCCGAAATTGACTTCGCAGAAATCCTTGACTGCCTCGTCACTGGAAAGCTCCTGACGAAAGTCATTGGACGGCACAGCAAGCACGACCAAGCCCTTGTCGCGATAAGTGTCGTAAAGCGTCTGGAGACCCTCATATTGCGGCGTATATCCGCAGCGCGATGCGGTGTTGACCACCAGAACCGGTTGACCGTGCCATTGGGTCAAATCAATCTCTCCACCGTCCATTGAAGGAAAAACAAAGTTTGTCATGGCAGCCTGCGCAAACGACGCGCAGAAGATGAACAGGGTTGTGATCAACAGACGCATAATCTTCTCCTTGCAGGCGCAAGCTAGTGTCGCTTGGGCCAAAGGAAAGGCTCAGAGCTTGCGGAACACCATGACAAGTCCGCGATCTTGGGCATGATCGTGATCTGCGTTTTCGTAGATGGGAATATCATAAAAGGACACCGGAGAGATCAGACTGTGCGCCACCATCAGGGCCAGTCGCGAGCCGAACCCCGCGCCATCAAAGACTGGCGGGATCACACCGCAGGCAAAGACCGCGCCGGGCCGCGCCACGCGCATCAGTTCGGGAAAGACTTCGGCTCCAACATGGCCATGCGTAAAGGTGCCGCTGGAGACAAACCCACCGTACATTGCATCGTCCATTGGCAGAGACTTGGTCAAATCGGCGCAATAGCGTGTCCGATAAAGACCTTTGGCCGCCGCTTCATCGAGCATCGCTAGAGAGATGTCGATGCCGTCGACAGTAATACCTTGCAAGTGCTCTGCCAGCAGGCCCGTGCCGGCACCGATATCAAGGACAGGTGTGGTGTCGCCCTCTTGTGATTTGAAAATTCGTGCAACCTCACGCGGGGCGACATAGCCGTGACTTTCGCTGAAGCTTCTGTCGTAGCTCTTGGCCCAGTCATCGTACAGCGCTTTCGCGTCTGATGCGCCCTTAATGCTGTAGGCGCGTTGCAGATTGTGATCGGACATGTCGCCCCCTTACCCTTAGATACAGACAGGATGGAGGCGGGCTGCGCACTGCACAAGGGCTTGCGCGGTCGCGCATCCGGCCGCATATTTTTTTCAGCGCAGAGGCAGGAGGGATTATGGCCGGAGGATGGGCACGAGACGGCGCAGTTCAGGAACAGATCGACGCGTCGATCGAGGATGAGCTTGCCCGTCTGAAGTCACGGCGCAGTCCGGTAGGGGAGAGCCTGACCCACTGCGCGGAATGCGAAGAGCCGATCCCCGAGAAACGGCGCCAGGCGCTGCCGGGCGTAAAGCTGTGCATCGACTGTCAACAGGAACGCGATGGGGCATACCAGACCCGTGGTGGCATCAATCGACGCGGGTCGAAGGACAGCCAGTTGAAGTAAAACGTGCGGGCTGACGCCTGCGCAGGCTGTCTCGCCTACGGCTCGGAATTGCCGCAGGCTTCACCGATGCGGCACTGCCCGTATGTCGAGGTTAGTGAGGCGTAGCGCGTTTGCATATTTTCCAAAAAGAAGAAGCAGGGAACGGTGCACATCCCCTGCTTCTCCTTTTTCCAAATATGCAGTCGCAACGATAAAGATCGCGCATCCTACCAGGTCTATTCCTCCATCGCTTCCAATTCGTCGATGAAGCCCGAAATCATGTCGAGTCCCTTGTCCCAGAACTTCGGATCGCTGGCATCAAGACCGAAGGGCGCCAGCAGGTCTTTGTGGTGCTTCGATCCACCCGCTTTGAGCATCTCGAAATACTTGTCCTGGAAACCGTCCGGGTTTTCCTCGTAGACGGCGTAGAGCGCATTCACGAGCCCATCTCCGAAAGCATAAGCATAGACGTAGAAGGGCGAGTGCACGAAATGCGGGATATACGCCCAGAAGGTCTCGTAGCCCTCCATGAATTCGAACGCCGGTCCCAGAGATTCCGCCTGTACCGACATCCACAGCGCGTTGATGTCGTCGGGGGTCAGTTCACCACCACGGCGCGCGTCGTGTAGCTTGCACTCGAAATCGTAGAAGGCAATCTGGCGTACCACGGTGTTGATCATGTCCTCGACCTTGCCTGCCAGCAGGACCTTCTTTTCGGTGGGGCTTTTGGCGTTGTCGAGCATGCGGCGGAAGGTGAGCATTTCGCCGAAGACCGACGCGGTCTCGGCAAGCGTCAGAGGGGTCGAGGCAAGCATTTCGCCTTGCTCGGCAGCAAGCACCTGATGCACACCGTGGCCCAACTCATGGGCTAGGGTCATGACGTCACGAGGCTTGCCAAGATAGTTCAGCATCACATAGGGGTGCACATCCGTGACGGTGGGATGCGCAAAGGCGCCCGGAGCCTTGCCAGGCTTCACGGCGGCATCAATCCAGCCCTTTGTGAAGAACGGTTTGGCGATCTCACCCATACGCGGGTCGAACGTGGTATAGGCGTTCATCACGGTCTCTTCCGCTTCGTCCCACACCACGGTGCGAGTTGCCTCCATCGGCAAGGGGGCGTTGCGATCCCAGACCTGCATCGTGTCGAGGCCGAGCCATTTGCGTTTAAGCTCGTAGTAGCGGTGGCTGAGTTTGGGGTACGCCGCGACCACGGCATTTCGCAACGCTTCGACCACTTCGGGTTCGACATCGTTGCTGAGGTGACGACCGGTCTGGGCGGTCGGCATGCCGCGCCAGCGGTCCATGATCTCTTTCTCTTTCGCCTGAGTGTTGTGAACGCGGGCGAAGATCTTGATGTTGTCTGCAAAGACGGCAGCCAGTTCCCGGGCGGCGGCCTCGCGTTTGCTGCGGTCCTGTTCGGTGAGCAGGTTCAGCGTGCCTTCGATGTTGAGCGGCTCTCCGTCCACTTCAAACTCAAGACCCGCGATGGTTTCATCGAAGAGACGCTCCCACGCATCGCCGACGACACCGAGGTCGTGCAGGAATTTCTCCATCTCATCCGACAGTTGGTAGGGCTTCATCGCGCGGATACGGCGGATGGCTGGTTTGTAGCGCGCGAGATCCGCGTTGGCATCGAAAAGCGCATCTATTGTGGCATCCTCGATGCGGTTCAGCTCCAGCGTGAAGAACACCAGCGGTGTGGTGTAGATCGTGATCTTTTCCTGATGGTCTGACAGGAATTTCGCCCGCTGGGCGTCGGTGGTGAGTTGGTAGTAGCGCAGACCGGCATAGGACATGATGCGACCGGCGATGTTTTTGATCTTTTCATGGCGGTGGATCGCGGTCAGAAATTCGTCTGCTGCCAGATCAGCCAGCTTGCCTTCGTAATCAGCGGCAAAGCTGCGGCAAGCGTCTTCCAGCCAGTCGAGATCGCGCTTCAGTTCTGCGGCGTCATCAGAGGGGTAGAGATCAGTCAGGTCCCATTCGGGCAGATCCCCAAGGTCCTTGCTGCCACTCTGGGCATTGGCGTCATAGGTCGGCTTGGGGGTGCGCAGCATCGGTCGTCTCCTGTTCGTTGTTGCTGTGGAACCTGTGCCGTGCGGGCGAAAGGTTCAAGAGGCAAAGCCACGAACAGGCTTTGATTGGGTGTGTGGCCTATCCGTAGCTGTGCAGGATCTCCCTGAGATCGTCGAGCGTATTGGCTTCCTCCAGCGGTTTGTCGTGCCGCCATCGCGACATGCGGGGGAACCGCAGTGCAATACCGGACTTGTGGCGTGGGGATGCGTGGATGCCTTCAAAGGCAATCTCGAACACGTGGTGCGGGGTCACCTGGCGCACCGGGCCAAAGCGCTGTTGCGTGTTTTTACGCACCCAGGCAGTGATCTTGCGAAATTCGTCATCTGTCAGCCCGGAATAGGCTTTGGTGAAGGGGACAAGATCGTTGCCGTCCCAGACCGCAAATGTGAAATCCGTGAAAAGATTGGCGCGTCGGCCGTGACCTTGCTGGGCGTAAATCATCACTGCGTCGACCGTGAGAGGATCAAGCTTCCATTTCCACCAATCCCCTTTTTTGCGCCCAGAGAGGTACGGGCTGTCCTTGCGTTTCAGCATCAGTCCCTCGGCGCGATGATCACGTGCGGTTGCGCGGGTCTTGGCCAACGTGTCCCATGTGTCGAAGGGCAGGGGTGGTGCGGCTTTGACAGGCGCATCTGCAGAAAGGGTTTCGAGCACGGCATCCATGCGCGACCGGCGTTCTTTGAGAGGCAGATTGCGCAGGTCTTCGCCGTCGTGCTCAAGCAGGTCATAGGCCAGAAGGATCACCGGCGCATCTTTGAGAAGCTTCTTGGGGACGGTCTTTCTACCAATCCGGGCCTGCAATGTGTTGAAGGGAAAAGGCTGCGCGCCGTCCCATGCAACGATCTCGCCGTCCAAGACTATACCATCTGGTAAAAAATCGATAAGGCGCGCGAATTCCGGGAAGCGGTCGGTCATCAATTCTTCGCCCCGCGACCAGACGTGATGCGTGCCGTTGCGCAGGATCACCTGACCACGAATGCCGTCCCATTTCCATTCCGCCTGCCAATCCTCTGGAGACCCAAGCGCGGCGGGTCGATCTTCGAGCTGGTAGGCGAGGTAGAACGGGTATGGCCGGCTCTCGTCGGCCTCGACGTCTTCGGCTTCCATCAGGTCGTGAAACGTCGTGGTTTCCGGCGTCCATCCGCCCATCAGGCGGTGCGCAAGGCTGGCTTCGTCTTGCTGAGTGGCTTGTGCCAGAGCGCGGGTCATCAGTTTCTGACTGACGCCGATGCGAAACCCGCCGGTGATCAGTTTGTTGAAGAGAAACCGCTCAGTCGGATCAAGCTGATCCCAGGCATCAAGAATCCGGGCCTTTCGCACTTCAATATCAAGTGCGGCGAGGGACTTCAGTTCGGTGATCCAGTGAGTCAACGGCAGGTCGCTCTCGCGGCTGGGTGGTGGCAGCGTCAGTGCAATGGTTTCGGCCAGATCGCCAACGATGGGGTAGCTTTCTTCCAGCAGCCAAAGGGGAATGCCGCTGACTTCGGCAGCCCATTCGCGCAGCTGGGTCGTGGTCACGGCGCGCTTGGGGCGGCGGCCCGAGAAGAGTGCAATGGTCCAGAGCTTGTCGTCGTCACTGGCCGTGTTGAAGAAGGCGGCCAAAGCCTTTGTCTTGAGACTTGTCTTGGTGGTTTGATCAACTGTGGTGAAAAGGGCGGCAAAGTCTTTCATGCGGCGTCTGCTGCCTCGTCGTCTTCACCCCCAAATTCGGTAGGAACAACCTCCGCGTTATAACCTTGCGAATTCAACCATCGCGCAAAGATGTCGGTGTAACCATGGGTCGCATATATGTTTTCGGCGTTTGTTTCTCGGATCGCCTGCATCAAGCCATCCCAATCCGCGTGATCGGAAATCACAAATCCACGGTCAGCCGCGCGTCGCCGTCTGACCCCTCGCAAACGCATCCAACCCGAAGCGAATGCCGTCGATGACGGACCAAATCGGCGGCCCCATTGCGACCCAAGGGCTGAGGGCGGTGCGATGACCAAAGCGCCGGGATGGTCCTTGGCCTTTAGATCGGGAGTGACATGGATGGTGTCGGGCAAATGGTACCCCTGTTGCCGCAGGACGTCATTGGTGTTCTCGACGGCACCGTGGGTGAGGATTGGCCCGATCTCAGGATCGAGCATCGAGAGCAGGCGCTGGGCTTTGCCTAGCGAGTATGCGCCAAGGATCGAGGCTTTGCCCTCTCGTGCGTTCTTGCCCCACCATGCGTTCAGGTCTCTTGCGACGTCGCTTTGATCGTCCCATTTGAAGACTGGCAACCCGAAGGTGCATTCGGTTATGAAGCTGTGGCATCTGACGGGCTCAAATGGTTCCGAGATGCCGTCAGGCACCACCTTGTAGTCGCCGGAGGCCACCCAGACCTCGCCAGCAACCTCTACACGGATCTGAGCCGAGCCGGGAAGATGTCCGGCCGGGTGAAATGAGACAGAGGCGTCGCCAAGCCTGCGCGTTTCGCCGAATTTAACGGTTTCTACAGAAATATTCCCCAATCTGTGTTGCATGACCGGTGCGCAGGCGTCGGTACACAGATAGCGGCGATGTCCGGGGCGCGCATGATCGGCATGGCCATGGGTAATCAGGGCGCGATCTACCGGGCGCCACGGGTCGACATAGAAATCTCCGGCGGGGCAATAGATACCGCGATCGGTGAAAGTAAGGACGCAGTTCGGCATGAAACACAGATAGGTGAGTACGGTCATATCGCCAGTGGGGTGCTGCGTAATCATCACGCGACGGCTGGCCGTGTTTGGTGGACCGGTCCCGCGGATGCGACAGTCTCAAAGTGTCCATCGGTTCAGGAGCGATATACGGGCTGTGTGCACTGCGTTTCTATGAGGACAAGCTGTGCGGTGTCGTGTTTTTCGCAGAACGCGCTTGTGCTGATGGCGGCCGTAATTGCGGCCACTGCGGCGTCAGTGTTCGATTTGCGGGCGTTCCCAGACCAGGACCGATCAGCGCCTGAGCTAGGCTTTGAAGCTCGAAAACAGGGAAATGGCAGCGCCGGTCACCTGACGGCGGGTATTGGCACCTTCCATCAGGACTTCATGCTCTGCGCCATCAACAAGGAGAAGCTTGCCCCCTTTCCAGTCTGTCATGCGTTTGCGAATGCGTGCTCTATCCACAATGCGTTCATTCGATCCGACGAAGCAAAGCGCAGGGATCGCGGGCGATGGCATCTGGGCAAGGGCGTCACATTCCTCCAGTGCGGACCGCAGCCAGGTCAGGGATGGTCCGCCAAGGCCGAATTGTGGCTCGGCTTCGACATGACGGCGCATATAGGCGTACATATCCGGGTCCGAGGTCAGCAAGTTGTCCTCAAACGGCTCTGACGCGGGATAACTCTTGATTGATGTGCCCGGCGCCAAGCGGTGGCCTTGTCCGAACAAACTGGCCAGCCGCGGGACTAGCCAGGCAACGGGGCGCAGGTAGCCGGCCATTTCAATGCCCCACATCGGACCGGTGAACATAACGGCTGTCATATCAGTGCCACCCATCAGGGCCCTGAGGCCTATACATCCACCCATTGAATGCGCCACCATATGC
>JAUIIR010000080.1 GCA_030431485.1 Alphaproteobacteria bacterium | reverse complement strand
GAGATCGGGAAAAGCGCGGTTGCGATCCCTTGCGATATCAGCCGCTATTGGGAAGTTGCCCAAGCGGTTGAAAACTGTGTCACCGCGTTTGGCGGGCTGAACATCCTGATCAACAATGCTGGTGTGATTGAACCCATCGCCCGTATGGAAGAGGCCGATCCCGAGGGCTGGGGGCAGGCAATCGATATCAATCTCAAAGGCGTGTTTCATGGAATGCGCGCGGCGCTTCCTGTGATGCAGTCTGGCGGTGGCGGCACGATACTGACTGTCAGTTCCGGCGCGGCGCATAACCCGATTGAGGCGTGGTCGCACTACTGCGCCTCTAAAGCGGGCGCTGCCATGCTGACCCGGTCGTTGCATAAGGAAATGGCTGACAAAGGCATCCGGGCAATGGGTCTGTCTCCGGGCACGGTCGCAACCAAGATGCAGCGGGAAATCAAGGCAAGCGGCATCAATCCAGTGAGTAAACTGGAATGGTCCGACCATATTCCGGCGGATTGGCCTGCGAAGGCGCTTCTTTGGATGTGTAGCGCCGAGGCCGATGCCTATCTCGGTGAAGAGATATCCCTGCGCGATGAAGGCATTCGCAAAAAGGTGGGCCTGATATGATCGACGTTCAAAATGATGGCGTGCTTTGCACGCTGACCATCAACAGACCCGACAAGGCGAATTCACTCACCCATGACATGCTTGAGTCGCTATGCGTCGGCGTCGAAGAGGCGCGCACAGCGCGGGCCGTCATTTTGACCGGGGTCGGCAAAGTGTTTTCCGCGGGTGCGGATCTTGAGGCGGCAAAGGCAGGTCTGGCGCTCAGCCCCTTGTGGGAGCGTCTTTCAGGCGCTATCGCCCGCCATCCCGGCCTGACGATTGCTGCACTGAACGGAACTGTGGCGGGCGGTGCGATGGGGATGGTGCTGTCCTGTGACCTGCGGATCGCTGTGCCGGGAACCAAGGTTTTCTACCCGGTGATGAAGCTGGGCTTTCTGCCGCAACCGTCAGATCCGGCACGCTTGTCGGCGCTTGTTGGGCCGTCGCGCGCCAAGATGATCCTGATGGCCGGGCAAAAGATCAACACTGACGAGGCCAAGACCTGGGGGCTGATCGACGAGGTTTGCGAACCTGAGATGTTGATGGACCGCGCCAAGGGGCTCACTGAAGACGTGTGTGGCGCAACAGCCGAGCACGCGCGTGCCATCAAAGGCCTGATCGCGCAACGTCTGCCTTAGGGTCAGACTGCAAGCGGCTTGACCCTGACCTCCAGCTTCTTAGGTTGGCGGCATCCCAGAAAGGAAGGAGCGCCTCATGGCCCAGCATCTGCACATCGTCTTTGGCGGAGAACTGGTCACACCTTCAGAAAACGTCTTCAAAGACCCGGATGCGATTCATATCGTCGGCATCTTCGCTGATCGCAAATCAGCCTATGACGCCTGGAAAACCGAAGCCCAACGCACTGTCGACAATGCGCATATGCGGTATTTCCTGGGTGATCTGCAGCAGTTGATGGACGCCAGCACGTCAACGCCAGAGGCGCAGGACTGACCATTTGGCGCGCAGGCCGTTCAGTCTGACCGCCTATCTAGCGCTGGCGCGTGGGGCAGACCGGCTGACCGCCGAGGCAGCACAATGGCCCGAACGGCCCATTGGCCCGGTCCTGTGGCTGCACAGCGACACGCGTACCCGGCTTGAAACGCTTATGACGCTGGTCACTCGTCTGCGGCTTCAAAGGACTGATTTTTCGATGCTGCTGACCTGCGATTCAACTGCATCGGACGTGTTTCAGATTGACGGTCACACCGTTAGCCCGCCGCCGGCGGAAACGCTGAGTGACGTACATCGATTCCTCGATCATTGGCGACCGGACATCCTCGTATGGGCAGGAAATGGGCTGCGCCCCGCCTTGATCCATGAGACAGCGACGACGGGGGCACATCTTCTATTGGCGGATGCTGCTGATGCGCCCTGGCGACAGCCTGCAAAGCGGTTTTTGCCGGATGCTTCGGCAGGTGCGTTGAGCCTGTTCCACAATATCCTTGCCCAGGACAAGAAAGCTGCCAGTCGCATGCGGCGCCTCGGCGTTCCGACAAACCGGATTGAAGTCGCCTCTCCACTGGAGCCAGAGGTGTTTCCGCTCATGAGTCATGATGGTATGCACGAAGAGCTTACGGCTATTCTGGCAGGGCGCCCTGTCTGGTTGGGTGCCCATGTTCAGCGAGACGAAGCAGACACCGTTTTACGCGCGCATCGCAGGGCCGCGCGACTGGCGCATCGCTTGCTCCTTGTGATCGTACCCGCTGACGCAGAGGATGAACCTTTCATCGCCGAGCAATGCCAAGAGGTTGGGCTGCGTCTCGCCCGGTGGGAGCATGGCGATATGCCGGATGAGAACACGCAGGTCCTTTTGGCTGGGGACGATAGCGAATTGGGTTTGTGGTATCGCCTGTCGCCCCTTTGTTTTCTTGGCGGCTCCTTGGCAGGCAGGACCGGCGGGCAGTCCCCGATGATGGCGGCAGCGCTTGGCTCCGCCGTGCTCTATGGTCCAAATGTCGGTCGCCATCTTGAAGCCTATTCCCGGCTGGTGGCCGCGGGTGCGGCACGGATTGTGAAAGACATGGAGTCGCTAAGCGCCGCTGTGTCGCATCTGATTGCACCGGATCGCGCGGCCGCGATGGCCCATGCCGGTTGGAATGTGGTGTCTGCCGGGGCCGAGACAGCTGATCTCGTGCTGGCACAAATCAATGAATGGCTTGATTCCCTGGAGAGTGCGCGATGAGGCCTCCGGCGTTCTGGGACGCTCCGCCTGACCGGCCTGGCGTTTGGGCCCGGCTCCTGTTTCCGCTGGGTGCAGCATACGCAGCCTTGACCGCCCGTCGTCTGAAGCAAGGGGCGGCGCGCAGGCTCGGAGTTCCGGTGATCTGCGTAGGCAATGTCAACGCGGGCGGCACAGGCAAGACGCCAACAGTGATCGCTCTGATGCAGATGCTGTCGGATATGGGCAAGTCTGCGCATGTGGTTTCGCGCGGCTATGGTGGATCGCTTGAAGGTCCGGTGCAGGTGGACCCGCTTCGTCACCGTGCCGAAGACGTCGGCGATGAACCCCTGCTGCTTGCCGCCTTTGGTCCGGTCTGGGTCGCCAAGGATCGGGCGCGTGGTGCCGAGGCGGCACAAACGGCGGGCGCAGATGTGATCATCATGGATGATGGGCTGCAAAACCCAGGCCTTGCCAAAGACCTGTCATTGATCGTGGTTGATGCGACGCGCGGTTTTGGAAATGGACGCTGTATCCCGGCGGGACCATTGCGGGAACCTGTCAGCGCAGCGATGTGCCGCGCCGATCTGGTTCTGTCCATCGGTTCAGACGACGCGCAAGATCAATTTTTGCGGACCTCGGGACACAATATTACCCAGCCCCATGTCCAGGGGCATCTCATGCCGCTGCAAACCGGCATGGATTGGGAAGGTTTACGATGTCTGGCCTTTGCGGGCATCGGCCACCCGGAAAAATTCTTTCGGACCCTGCGCGATCTCGGTGCGGAGATTGTCGAAACGCGCGCATTGGAAGATCATCAACCTCTGACCACAGCGTTGCTGAAACGATTGGAAAAGGACGCACAAACCGCCCGCGCCCAGCTTGTCACCACCGAAAAGGATGCTGTTCGCCTGCCGCAAAGCTATCGGATGAAGGTTCTGACGGTGCCAGTACGTCTGGTGATCCCAAACGCAGCCATATTGAAACAGAAAGTGGCAGACCTGTTCGACTGACAGACTACTCTGCCGCAAGCGGCATATCGTCGGCCTTACCGGTGGCGGCGATTTCAGCGATCACGCTGCGCAGCAATTTGCGGAAGTTGTGGAAGTTGGCATTTGGCCGGATGCTGCGCTCATCCATGTAGATTGAGCGGTCGATCTCGATCTGGACGGCATGCTGATTGCGCGACGGGCGGCCGTAGGCCTGCGTAATATACGCCCCTGCAAAAGGTGTGTTGCGCGCGACGATCAGACCTGCATCGGTGAAGGCCGCTTCGATCTGATCAACAACCGTCTGGCTGGCCGACGCGCCAAAACGGTCGCCAAGCACGATCTGCGGGCGGCGTGACGTGGATTTCGCCACACCGTCCAACGCTTCGTGCGGCATCGAATGACAATCAACCAAAATCGCTTCGCCAAACCGCGTATGCGCCTGGTTGATCAATTTGCGCAATTGCGCGTGATAAGGCTGCCAGAACTGCGCGATCCGGTACTCTGCCTCGGACAGCGGCAATTTGCCCCGATAGATGGGCCGGCCATTTGCGACAACGCGAGGGACCACACCAAGGCCTGACGCGACACGCGGATTGTGGGTCTGGCGGCGTACACCTTCGATCAGAGCCGGGTCGAGTTCTTCGGACGACCGGTTCAAATCAATATACGCGCGTGGGGCACCTGCTTTGATGAAGGGCGCGCCAAACTGGGGCGCGCAGTCAAACAAGCGGTCTACAAACGCATCTTCGGAAGACCGGATCGTCACCTCGTCCAAGGCTGTATGACGCAGGAAAGACCAGCTATAGTCGCGTCCGGAATGCGGCGACGCGAAAACCACCCTCGAGATGTGGGATTCGGGTTGAATCAGGTGGTACGCGACTTTGGGCATATGCTCTCCCTATGTCCCATACATAGACTGATTTTTTCTGTCGCCAAAGCCCTTGATCCCGGTTCCGACTCCTTTTATAGACCGCTCCACCGGCGCGGCTTGACGCGCCCCTTTTATTTGGGGCACGTGAATCGGGTCGGTTCAAAGGGCGATTAGCTCAGTGGTAGAGCACTTCGTTGACATCGAAGGGGTCACAAGTTCGAACCTTGTATCGCCCACCATTGAATTCGCCGTCTCGGGCTTCGGCTCGGGGCACCCGCAACCACCAAGGCGCTCGCGCGCCGCGATAAGAGGAGAGACCCGATGAAGGTCAAGAACTCGCTTCGTTCGCTGAAGAACCGCCATCGCGACTGCCGCGTTGTGCGCCGTAAGGGCCGCGTCTACGTCATCAATAAGACGCAGCGCCGGTTCAAAGCCCGTCAGGGCTGAGCGGACCCCGCAGATTTTGCGAGAAAGCCGTCCTTTGGGACGGCTTTTTTGTATCTGGATCACGGCATACGTCAGGATTCGCGTAACTTGGACGAATCCCGTAACGTTTTGCCAATCGACGACGCGCTGCAAGGATACCAACATGGCACAGGCTGATGAAGACAAGGTTGCAGGCCGGCTGCACGGCGAACAGCACGAACCGGAAAAAGCCGACAATCTGCTGGAACGGCTTATCTACATGATCCTGATCGCCATCATGATTTCGGTGGCGCAGACGGTGCTTGGCGTTATGACCATCATTCAGTTCATCATCATGCTCGTGAGCAACAAACACCCGAATGAGCGACTGGCCGAGTTTGGCACAGACCTGGGCATTTGGGTGGCCAAGGCTGCGCGGTATCAGACGGCGGCGAGCAACGTGAAGCCCTGGCCTTGGACCGAACTTGACTGACGCTCAGCGCAGAATAGTGTCGGCCATCAAACGTACGACCGTTGCCTGATCAAGGTAACCTGAGACGCGCAGCTTTCGGGCCTGCTGATATCTGCGGATCGCGCGACGCGCCTCGTTGTCAAAGGTCCCGTCGACGGCACCTGGCTCCAATCCCAAATCGGCGAGGCGCGCTTCGGCCAGACGACGCGCCGTAGCGATAAGGCCCAAGGCAGCCTCATCAGCTTGTGCGCGTTCTTGAAGCGCCCGGTCTTCGGACGTGTTCTGGAAATACTCGATCCGGGCACGCGCTTCTTCGACGAAGGCGCCATTTGGACGTTCGGCGAGATAAGCACGATAGCCCGCCTCCGTATCCTGCTCTCGCGCCTGTTGCCAGCGGCGGCGATCCGAACCTTCTGCCTGCGCGCGCCGCTGCTCTTCAATCGCGGCCAAACGGTCCTCGGCGACATCGGCGTAAAGGCCGTCCGGAAAGCGACGAAGATACGCGCGATAGCCCGCCTCGTCACCCTGCGCACCTGTTTCGGACCAGAAGGTGCGATCCTGACGTTCAAGCTCTGCCTGACGTCGCCGCGCCTCTTCCTCAAGCTCGGCAGCGCGGCGCTCTGCCTGCGCGTCCAGTCGGGCAATCTGGTCGGAGTTCAGATAGCCAGATGCCGTCAGGCCATTCTCATTTTGCCACGCCGTCACAGCCCCGCGTGTTCCGCGACCGAAGATCCCATCAATCCCGCGTGTGTTATAGCCAAGCAAGGAGAGATCACGCTGAATTTCGCGGCGGGCATCGCGCGACAAGGCAAGGTCGGCCTCTGCCTGTTTCTCCCGATAGAATGGCTCGGCCCGAATTGTGGTCAGCCGTTGACGAGCTTCGCTCACATGACGACCGCCCGGGAAGGCCGCGAGATAGGTTTCATACGCCGCCTCGGCGTCCGTGGATATCGCTTTTTCCCACGCCGCATCATCAGCAGCGCGTCTGTCTTCAGAGGGCACCTCGATCACTTGCGGCAGGTCAGTCTCTGAGGCGGAAAACATGGGCAGTTCTTTCGGGACAAATCCCAAAAGGCTGAGACCGGCGCGGCGTGCAAGTGGTAACACGTCTTCGCCGCTGCTCTCTGACAGCGTTCGAGCAAAACGAGCGGTGTCCCCTGCAGCGCCGATGGCCACGGTAACGCCCTGCGGAATATCGGCTTCGGACAAGGTGAGAGAGATGCCGTTGGGCAGCCTCCAATCCGTTTCCACTTCTCCGAGTACAATTAAGGCACCACCCGGATATTGCGCGGCGATGGCGTACACCGCATCAAGCGGGAACCCTTCAGACACAATGTCCGCCAAGGAGATATCATCGTCAGCCCCTGCGGGCAGGAGATATGACCCGGCAATCGTTGACACCAATCGACCGGTCAGAACAATCCCAACAGTGTCGGTGGTCGCATCAATGCTTGCGGCAAATGATTGGAAAGCACGGCGCATGGCAGCGGCATCCGCATCGGTGACAAGGCTGATCTCTGTGCCTTGCTCTTCAAATGCGGAGTGAAGCCCACTCAGATCCCCGTTGCCGGTCAGTCGCTGCATCATGCCCGGATCGGAGTTTCCAATGATCAGCCAATCGCTGGTCTCAGCCATGAGCGGCGTGGTCATCAACAGGCTTGCAGACAGCGACAGCGCAAGTCGTTTCATGGGGCGGTCCTCCGTTATTACCGAAGACTAACGCACGAAACGCGAGAGTTATCCAATAGCGGTCAATTTTTCCAACGCTGCGACAGCTTTGGACAGGTCAATCGTAGCTGCGCGCGTCTTCAATCACCAACCCGTCACGCGGCAGCGCACCTGGCGGAACCAGTTCCACGCGCCCCTTGAGCTTGAGCGTTTCCACGATGCTGGTTTCAAACCGTGATGCGTCGTCTGCAGCGGTTTCGATCCGGACGGTCATCACATCCATCTCGCCATCGCGGCTGGCAACGACACGTGCGCGGTCGATCTCGGCGTGTTTTGCGACAAGCGCGGCGACCTGTTCAGGACGCACGAACATACCCTTGATTTTGGTGGTCTGGTCCGCTCGGCCCATCCAGCCCTTGATGCGGGCATTGGTGCGGCCACAGGGGCTTTGCCCGGGCATCATCGCACTGAGATCGCCAGTGGCGAAACGCAAGAGCGGATAATCCGGGTTCAGCGATGTGACTACCACCTCGCCCACCTCGCCCTCTGGAACCGGGTCGCCCGTGCCCGGGGTCACGATTTCCACGATCACGTCCTCGTCGAGGATCATCCCCTCCATCGCCTGACTTTCGTAGGCGATATTACCAAGATCTGCGGTTGCGTAGCATTGCAGGCAAGAAATGCCCCGATCCTGATAATACTGACGCAAAGACGGGAAGAGCGCGCCACCACCAACGGCGGCTTTCACGATCCCCAGCTCCAGACCCATCTCGTCAGCTTTTTCGAGGATAACCTTGAGATAATCCGGCGTTCCAGCATAGGCCGTAACGCCCACGTCATGTGCAGCCTGCGCCTGCAACTCGGTCTGACCGGTCCCAGCAGGCAACACCACCGCGCCCACGGCCCGTGCGCCGTTCTCAAAGATCATGCCGGCCGGGGTCAGGTGATACCCGAAGCAGTTCTGCACGATATCCGTGGTGCCGACACCAGCCGCATGCAGGAACCGACCCATCCGCCACCAGTCGCGGCTGACCCCACCGGGCTCATAGATCGGCCCCGGCGACTGGAAGATATGCGCGACATTCGACACCGGCAGCCCTCCAAAAGGCGGCTTGTCTTTCTGTCGCTGACTCAAGTCAGATTTCCGCAGCACCGGCAGCGCGGTAAGCGCTGACAGATCACCCAGCGGGTCAAACCCCTGTGCTGGCAACAATGCATTCAGCGCCGACAGTTGATCCGCTGCACGTTGGTCCGCGCTCCGGGTTTCCAGGTCATCGAAATGGGTGCTCATGGCGTCAAAGCCTTGTCTGGTCGGTTTTTTGGTTCAGGACTATTTGGCTCACGCCAGCCAACGCTTTCGGCGGCGATAGCTGCGGACATCGCGGAAGGACTTTCGGCCGTCATCGGACACCCCGAGATAGAATTCCTTGACGTCCGGGTTCTGACGCAGCTCGGCGGCGGGGCCATCCATCACGACACGTCCGTTTTCAAGGATGTAGCCGTAATGCGCATAGCGCAGCGCCACGTTGGTGTTCTGTTCGGCCAAAAGGAAGGACACGCCTTCGTTCCCGTTCACGGATTTCACAATCTCGAAAATCTGTTCGACAAGCTGTGGCGCAAGGCCCATCGACGGCTCGTCCAGCAGGATCGTCTGCGGGCGCGACATCAGCGCGCGGCCAATTGCGGTCATCTGTTGTTCACCGCCCGACGTGTAGCCAGCCTGCGACTTGCGGCGCTCTTTGAGGCGGGGGAAATAATCGTAGACCATCTGGAGGTCGGCTTCGATGGCACCCTTTCCATCTTTGCGGGTATAGGCGCCCGTCAGCAGGTTTTCCTCGACGGTCAGGTGGCCAAAACAATGGCGGCCTTCCATCACCTGGATCACGCCGCGCTTGACCAGCGCTGCCGGGTCCAGGTCCTGCACCCGTTCGCCTTGGTAGACGATGGAGCCTTTCGTGACCTCGCCGCGCTCGGAATGCAGCAGGTTCGAGATCGCCTTAAGAGTGGTTGTCTTGCCAGCGCCATTGCCACCTAAAAGCGCGGTAATGCCGCCCTTCTTCACGGTCAGGCTCACACCTTTCAGAACGAGGATCACGTGATTGTAGATCACCTCGATATTGTTGACCTCAAGCAGGGTCTCGTTCGTGCGTGTGGCGTCCAGCATGATTTTACCAAGTGATAAAATTTCGGGGAAGCCACCGGCGGACGTTTGCGCCGCCGGTGACGTTGCGCGGCCTTAGTTTGTGGCCGAGCACTCTTCGTTCATCGCCCAAGGCGCATTTGCGGTTGCGTATTCCGACGCCGAGGACTGGATCAGCTCGGAATAACCATCGACATTCGGCGTGAGCAGGTCAGACGCCTTGACGAACTTGGCACCGTCCCATTCCAGCATCCAGCCACCGGAATGACCGGTGTGGTTGGCGCAGGAGGTCGAGAACGGCGGCACCATGCCTTCCATGCCCAGCTCTGCAATCCGATCTTCGGTCAGGTTGATGTTTTCCAGACCCCAGCGCAACTGAGTTGCGTCGATTTCGGCAGTGCCGAAGTTGGACTGAGCATTGGCAATGGCTTCTGCAAGGATGGCCGACATTACGAGACCACGGCCATAGAATACGCCCTGCATCTCTTCTTCGTTGGACTGGCTCAGCCCTTTGTCGAAGACCATTTCCTTGACCTGCTTCATTACAGGCGCATCCGGGTTCGGGAACGACCAGGAAATCGATTTGTAGCCTTTACCATCTTCGCCAACGAGCTTGAGGTCCGCATCGTGACCGGCCCACCAGACGCCAATGAAGTTCTCCATCGGGAACTTGGTCTTCACCGCTTCGGTGATGGCCCCGGCGTTCATGGCACCCCAGCCCCACATCACGACATAGTCGGGACGTTCGCGGCGGATCTGGAGCCACTGTGCGGACTGGTTCTGCATTTCTTTCAGACCAACCGGGATCGGCAGAAGCTCAAAGCCCTTGTTCGCAGCGTGCATTTCCAAAACCGGCAGGGGTTCCTTGCCGAATGGGTGGTCGAGATGCAGGAACGCGATCTTCTTGCCGCTGAGCGAACCGCCCTCGCCTTCGAGATACTGGACGATCATGTCGGCCGCATCCCAATAGCCAGCCGGCATGTTGAAGGCCCACTGGAACACTTTGCCATCCGCCATCGGCGAGAAGCCGTAGCCGGGTGCGAGGATCGGAATCTCGTCCACGTTGGTCTTCGGCAGAACCTGCAGCGTGATGCCGGTCGACCATGGCTGTGTCACGATGGCCGTTCCCTTGGTCTTTTCGTAGCATTCCACACCTTTTTCGGTGGAATAGCCGGTCTCGCATTCTTCAGCGTTGATCAGAACGCCACCAACACCGCCGTCCCGTTCGTTGAGCAGCGCCATATAGTCAGCCTGACCGTTCATCAGCGGAATACCCGTCGCGGCAAAGGGGCCGGTCCGGTAGGCCAGGTTTGGCGTGTAAAGCTCTTGCGCGACAGCCGCCGTGCCCAGCAGGGTGCCCAGCGCGGCCGCTGCGGCCAGTTTGGTAAAGTGTTTCATGGTTGTCCTCCCATTGGAACTTTCATAGTGCTTTTGTTTCTTGGTCTTGGGCCCACCCGCGTCAGTGCGGGAACGGCCAAATAATCAGTTTTTCACGGATAAGTCGCCAAAGCTGGTTGAGACCGTGCGGCTCGATAATCAGGAAAAAGATGATCAATGCCCCGATGATCATCACGTTGATATGCTCGATCAGGGCGCTGTCGATGCGAAACCCTTGGGTCTGCGCGTACCCGTAGATAAGGGTGAGCACGGCAAATCCCGCGACTGCGCCGATGGTCCAGCCATTTCGTGCGACCCAGCCCAGAAAGGCCACCGCCGCAACCAGCGCCACAAGAACCGCCGCCCCAAGGGCAGACATCTGGAACACCTGCGTCCCGGCCACCACGTTCAGAACCACCGGCAGTCCAACGATCAGGATCGCACCAAGGTAATTGCCCATGATCGACCCGAGGCCACCAATGATGGCGATGAACAGAACCTGGAACGACAGAGGAATGTCAAACACGTTTGGTTCTGCAGCCCCTTTCCACATGAAGACATACAGTGCGCCCGCGACACCGACGACATAGGACGACACGGCAAAAGCTGTCAGCTTGGACTTCATCAGATTGATCCCGATCAGCTCCGCCGCGATGTCCATATCGCGCGTGGCTTTCCACGTCCGGCCAAGATTGCCCCGGGTGAGGTTGATGCAGAGCAGCGTCAGCAGCGTTACGACGAAAAGTACGATGTAATATTCGGTCACCGAGGCAGCCTGTGGCCCGGAGACAAACACTCCGAACATTTCGAGGTTGGGCACCTGGATCGCGCCCGAGGCGTTGTAGTTGTAAAGCCATGACCATTTCTCGAACAGCCAGACGAGGAAGAACTGCGCCGCCAGTGTCGCGATGGCGAGGTAAAACCCTTTGATCCGCAGGCTGGGAACGCCAAATGCCACCCCGATTCCGGCGCTGAACACGCCCGACAGCAAGATCGCGATAATCGGGTTCATCCAAGGGAAGAGCGTGACCATCTTGTAGCATGCATATGCTCCAACACCCATAAAGGCGCCAGTGCCAAGGCTGAGCTGCCCTGCAAAGCCTGTCAGGATGTTAAGCCCCATCGCGGCCAGCGCATAGATGAGGATCGGGATCAGCAGCGTCTGAAAGGTGAACTCCGACGCAGTCAGAGGGAAGACCACCCAGCCAAGGAGAAGAATGATCCCCAGAAGAAACGCGTCCTGCTTGACCGTGAACAGCGCCTGATCCGCAACGTAGCTCGTTTTGAACTGGCCAGCCGTGCGATAGAGCATCAGACTGCCTCCTCTTCTTTGATCACGGCGCGATTGCGCGGCTTGGCATAACCGGTCGCTTCTGAGTGGCGGATCAGCCAGAAATAGGCCCAGAGCCCTGCGGCTGCGCCAACAGCCGCCAACAGGATCGCGATCACCGTCTGACTGCCCGTATCAGCTCCGCTCGACAAAGCGAGGTAGCCAAAGGCCCAGAAGCCGGACCAGGCGATGACGTTCAGAATTGCGATCAGTTTTGCCATGTGATGTTACTTTCGATCTTTCCGTAGACCGGGCTCTGGCCCGGCATCCCCTGCGAACAGCGCGCCCCGCGCTGCGCTAGACCCGTTCGATGATCCGTTCTCCGAACAGACCCTGCGGCCGGAACAGAAGAACGACCAGCGCGAGCACGAACGCGAACCAGGTCTCGGTATTGCCGCCCAGCAAAGGCTGGCCCCAATAAATCTCGAACAGCTTTTCCAGAATGCCGATCATCAGCCCGCCCACAATGGCACCGGTGATCGATTCAAGCCCGCCCAGCATGAGAACCGGCAGAGCTTTGTAGGCGATCACCTCAAGCGCGAAGCTGACCCCGGCCCGTGCGCCCCAGGCAATGCCTGTGACCAGCGCGATGATGCCCGCGATGAACCAGACCAGAACCCAGATCGTCTGCAGGCTGATGCCGACAGACAGCGCCGCTTGGTGGTCATCGCCCAAAGCCCGGATCGCGCGGCCCATCTGCGTGTAATTGAGGAAGGCCAGTAGCCCAAGCACCAGCAACGTCGCAACGACCACCACGGTGATGTCGAGATGTTGCAGGATGAGCAGGCCGTTAAACGGCTCCAGCACCGTGTCGCCGGTGGGAATACCAAGCTCTTCGGTGATCATGACCTTGTTTTCGCCGCCGAAAATCGTCTCGCCAAAGCCAATTAGGAAGAGCGTGATCCCGATTGTGGCCATGAAAAGGATGATGTCGGGCTGGCCCACCAGCGGACGCAGCACCACTCGTTCGATCGCCACCGCCAGCACAAACATCACCCCCAGCGTCAGGCCCACGCTGATCCAAGCGGGAATGCCCATTGCGAACAGGCCCACAAGGGTCAGCGCGGCAAACACCACCATGATGCCTTGAGCAAAGTTGAAGATTCGGCTGGAGCGGAAGATCAGGACGAAGCCCAGCGCGATCAGTGCATAGAGAATGCCCGAGACCAGCCCCTCCCAAAGCACCTGCATCAGGAAGTCCGGTGCGGAAATCATATCCGCGAAGGGCGCGATGAAAATGTCGTTCAGCATGTCTGCTCCCTCAATGCGGCACGCCAAGATAGGCGTCGATCACATCCTGATTGTTGCGCACCTCGTCCGGGGTGCCGTCGCCGATCTTCTTGCCGTAATCCATGACGACCACGCGGTCGGAGAGATCCATCACCACCCCCATGTCATGTTCGATCAGGCAGATCGTGGTGCCGAATTCATCATTCACGTCGAGAATGAAGCGGCTCATGTCCTCTTTCTCTTCGACATTCATGCCTGCCATCGGTTCGTCCAGCAGCAGCAGCGACGGCTCTGCCGCCAGCGCGCGGGCCAGTTCGACGCGTTTCTTGAGACCGTAGGGCAGACGGCCCACCGGTGTCTTGCGGATGTTCTGGATCTCGAGGAAGTCGATCACCCGCTCGACCTTTTCGCGGTTTTCCATTTCCTCGTCCCGAGCCTTGCCCCACCAGAGTGCCTGGCTTGTGATGCCGGCATTCATATGGGTCAGACGCCCGGTCATCACGTTGTCGAGCACCGTCATGCCTTCGAAAAGGGCGATGTTCTGAAAGGTTCGGGCAACACCCTGCCGGGCCACCTCGAACGGTTTCATCGGAGGGCGCTTGCTGCCCTTGTACCAGACCTCTCCCTCTGAGGGGGTGTAGAAGCCCGAGATGACGTTGAGCATGGACGACTTGCCCGCGCCGTTGGGGCCGATGATGGCGCGCACTTCGCCTTCACGGATGTCGAAGCTGATGTCCTGAATGGCCACCACACCGCCAAACCGCAGGGTGATATTGCGCATTTCCATCAGAGTGCCGCCGATCTGACGCCCGTCTGCGGTGACGTATCCTTCAGTGTCTTTCATTGCGCCCTTCCCCCGGCATCTACCGCGTGGCTCCATGATTTCTTAAGGTTGTTTGAGAATCTTCGTACGAAGATTCTTGGGCCCGCCCATAAAATTCTGGGGGCGTGGTCGTCGGGCCGCGCTGCAAATCGGGCCATCATTCCGCCGCCATCTTTTGCGGAGTTGCTGGCGCGACCTTCGCATCGCGAATTTCCAGCGTTGCCTTGATCTTGCCTTTGCGCCCATCCTCATAGGTCACTTCGGTCTCCGTATAGACCGAGGTCGATCCATCATAGAGCGCGTTTACGAGGTCTTCGAATTTCTCGCCGATGATCTTGCGGCGCACCTTGCGCGTACGGGTCAACTCGCCGTCATCCGCGTCCAGTTCCTTGTGCAGCACAAGGAAGCGGTGAACCTGGCAGCCCGACAGCATTTCGTCCTGAGCGACGCTCGCATTGACCTCCTCGATATGGCTCTGAATCGTGTCGAGCACCTGCTTGTGGCCAGCAAGTTCCTGATAGGAGGCATAAGCGATGTTGTTGCGCTCCGCCCAATTGCCGACCGCCGTTAGGTCAATATTGATGAAGGCACAGCAGCGGTCACGGCCCGCCCCAAAAACAACAGCCTCAAGAATGTTGGGATAGAACTTGAGCTTGTTCTCGACATATTTCGGCGCGAACATCGCGCCATCTGCCATTGCGCCCACGTCCTTGGCGCGGTCGATGATCCGCAAATGACCGGTGGCTTCTTCGATGAACCCTGCATCGCCTGTGGCGACCCACCCCTCAGGGTCCTTCGTATCTGCAGTCGACTCGGCGTTCTTGTAGTACTCCACAAACACGCCCGGTGAGCGGTAGAACACCTCGCCATTCTCGGCGATGCGGATCTCCACGCCCGGCGACGGCACACCTACGGTATCCGAGCGCACCTCGCCATCCGGCTGCTGAGTGATAAAGACGGATGCTTCGGTCTGACCATATAGCTGCTTAAGATTGATCCCCAAAGACCGATAAAAATCAAAGATTTCCGGGCCGATGGCCTCGCCTGCCGTGTATCCGACCCGCACATTAGAAAATCCCAGTGCGTTTTTGAGAGGGCCGTAGACCATGACTTCGCCCAACGCATATTTCATCCTATCCCACATTCCGACCGAATGGCCATCCAGAATGGCAGGACCAACTTTGCGGGCATGCTCCATGAAGTAGTCAAACGTCTTTTTCTTGAACGCTCCGCTGTCTTCCATGCGGATCATGATTTGCGTCAGTTGGGTTTCGAACACGCGCGGCGGTGCGAAGTAGTAGGATGGTGCAATTTCGCGCAGGTCCGTCATCATCGTCTCTGCACTCTCAGGACAGTTGACGCAGAAACCGGACCAGTAGGCCTGCCCGATCGAAAAGATGAAATCGCCGACCCAGGCCATCGGCAAATAGGCCAGAACCTCATCATCGACTTTCAGATGATCAAACTCTGAAGACGCTTTCGCTGTTTCGATGATGTTCCGGTTCGACAGCACCACCCCTTTGGGTTTGCCGGTTGTGCCAGAGGTGTAAAGCATCACGCAGGTGCTGTTGTAATCCAGCTTGGCAGTGCGGGCCTGCAGCTCGTTGACATACTCGTCATAGGCGGCGCGGCCCTGATCCTGCACATGGCTGAACTGGTGCAAGCGACGGTGGTCATATTTCCGCAACCCGCGCGGATCGAGATAGATCATGTGCTCAAACTGGTGCAGGTCGTCCTGAATCTCGATGACCTTGTCGACCTGCTCCTGATCACTGACGATGGCGAATCGCGCGCCGCAATGGTCAAGCACGTATTCCATCTCTTCGGCAACCGCGTCCTGATAGAGCGGGACGGGGATTGCACCCACCGATTGCGCGGCGACCATCGACCAGTAAAGATACGGACGGTTCCGGCCGATGATGGCAATGAAATCACCTTCATTGACACCTAGGTTCAACAGCCCCAAAGCCAGAGCTTCAACCTCTTTGGCGGTCTCGGCCCATGTCCAGCTTTGCCAAATGCCGTATTCCTTTTCGCGATACGCGGGCGAGCCGCCAAACTGCGAAGCATTGCGCGCCAAAAGCGCTGGAACCGAACGCAGACCCTCTGCGCCCTCGGTCAAATGTGCCAAAGCTTTCCCTCCCTTTGCCCGGGTTTTGCCCGAACGGATCGCTTCTCGCGACTCTGTCTCAAGATTGGACAGAACGCAGGTTGGCGGTCAACTTTTTCCTGAAGTTTTCTTAATCCTTACGAATTGTAACAGCAGAGCTGCCGCGCTTGACATGCCCGCGGCACAACCGGAGTTTGGGTCGTCGCAGGCCATTAGGAGATAAGGTGATGAAGGTCGAATTCTGGTTCGAGTTCGCCTCGACCTATTCCTTTCTCAGTGCCATGCGTTTGCCAGATATTGCGGCACGCCGGGACATCGAGATTTTGTGGCGTCCCTTTTTGCTAGGTCCGATCTTTACATCGCAAGGCCTGACCTCATCGCCCTTCAGCGTCTATCCCATCAAAGGACGTTACATGTGGCGGGATGTGGAGCGGCGCGCCAAGAGACTTGGTCTCGCCTTTCGGCAGCCCGAACGGTTTCCACACAACGGTCTTCTTGCAGCTCGTGTCGCAACGGCCGCACCGCCCGGAACCGCAATGACAAGATTTTGCCAGGCGGTCTATGAGGCCGAATTCGTACACGGTTGTGACATCTCTGACCGTCTCACCATTTCCACATGTGCAAAAGCTGCCAGACTGTCCTCAGATGTGATCGACCGCGCAGCGTCTGACGACATCAAACAGCAGTTGCGCAAGACAACAGAAGACGCCCAGACTCGCGGGATTTTTGGTGCACCGTCGTTCACCGTCGGGAACGAATTGTTTTGGGGTGATGACCGCCTCGAAGATGCGCTTGATTGGGCCAAGGCGCATGGCTGAAAAACAATACACCGACGCACTGGTTCAAGCCGGGCTGAACCTGATCGGGCAAGCGCTGTCCATTTACGACCGTGATTTGAAACTGGCCGCTTGCAACACACGCTTTGCCGAGATGTTCGATCTACCCGCCGAGCTCACAAAACCCGGCGCAGATTTTGAAGCCACGATCCGACATCTTGCACAACGCGGCGAATATGGAGACATTGACGACTTTGACGCATTTGTCGCCGCGCGCGTGGAGCAGGCCAGCGCATTTCAACCGCACTATATGGAACGCACCCGCGCCAATGGCCGGACCATCAGCGTTGAAGGGGCTCCCCTGCCTCAGGGAGGCTGGGTCACGGTTTATACCGACATCACCGAAGTGAAATCGCAGGAACAACTCTTGCGCACCCGGTCTGAACTGCTGTCGGAAGAGGTCTTGGCCCGCTCAGAAGAATTGGCTGCCACAAACAGGAAACTTGCCGCCACCGTCTCGGCACTGGAAGAAGCCCAGCGGGAACTGACTGAAATGGAAGCCCGTACGCGTCTCACGACAGAAATGATGCCAGCGCATATTGCACATGTGGACAGCGCGGGATGCTATACGTTTTCAAACCGTCGTTTGTCGAACGTGATGCCGGGCCGGCCGTCGAAAATTGTTGGGCTGCATATTTCTGACGCTCTGGGTGCAGATGCCTATGCCCGCGTCCTCCCGCACCTTCAAATGGCGCTTGCAGGAAATCCATCGACGTTTGAATTCACAGACGCCATGAGTTCCCGTCGGATCCGCGTCGCATTTACCCCGGATGAGTCCGAGAATGGCGTCTACATCCTGTCTATGGATGTCACCGAAGAAACTCAGGCCCGCGCGGCCTTGCAGCAAACCCGCCGCCGCGAGATGGCGGCGCAACTGACCTCTGGCCTGGCGCATGATTTTTCCAACCTTCTGACAATCATTCTCGGGATGCAGTCCAAACTCGCCCGAATGCGCCTTCCCAACGAGGCTGATCCGCTAATCACTGCGACGCTTCAGGCCGCTCGGCGCGGCGGGGACCTTTTGAACCGTATCGCCGATATCACCGCGCACCGTGCGTGGCGTCCGGAACCGATCGACGTATCCGTGTTCCTGACCGATCTGCACACCCTGGCTGCACCGTCGCTTCCGGATGGCATCAAAATTGACATCAGCACAGACATCACCGAACGCGCCTTGCTCGATCCCGGTCAGTTGCAGGACAGCCTTTTGAACCTTATTCTCAACGCCCGCGATGCCTGCGGCTCGGCCGGCGTCATCCATCTCCACGCAACTGAGGTCAGAGACACATGGATTGATTTCACGCTGGACGACACAGGCAAGGGTTTTTCCGAAGACGCACTAAAACACGCGCTTGATCCGTTTTTCACCACAAAGGGCGATGGTGGCTCTGGGCTGGGTCTTTCGATGGTGTATGACATGGCCAAGCTGGCAGGCGGGCAGCTTCAGGTTGGCAACACCGATACGGGTGCACGCGTGACCTTGCGCCTGCCCTTGCGCCACGCCGCGCGCCATCCCAGCAACGAATTGGTTCTTCTGGTCGAAGACAGCTCTGATCTACGGATGACGATCCGGGACATGCTGACCAGCTTGGGCCACAGCGTGATCGAAGCCACCTCGGTTGATGAGGCTCTTGCCCTTGCGCATGGTGTTCCCGATATCGCGTTTGTTTTATCGGACATCTCGCTGGAAGGCTCTGCTCTCGGGACCGAACTTGTCCCATCCCTCGCGCCGAAACCTGTCTATCTGATGACATCTCTGCCAGTGACGGACCCCCGTCACCAAGATGCTGCGTCCAAGACCGCTGTGCTGCCGAAACCTTTCACAAAATCCGATTTGGCCGCTTTTCTGGGCCATGAGGCTGACCTGTCATGACAAAACCCCTGATCACCATTCTAGACGATGAACCCGCAATTCGGACCATGTTATCCGAAGCGCTTGAGGACGCGGGGTATGACACACAGTGTTTCGGCCGGGCGGCCGAGTTTGAGCAGGCTCTGCGACGGACAACACCTGATGTCTGTCTGGTCGATCTCGGCCTACCTGATCGCGACGGGCTCAGCATCGTGCACCGTTTGGCTCTCGAACAAGGGGCAACGGTGATCATTATTTCCGGGCGGGCGCAGGTACAGGACAAAATCACCGGTCTCGAACTTGGTGCCGACGATTATATCATCAAACCCTTCGATCCTGCGGAAGTGGTCGCCAGAGTCCGAGCCCGTTTGCGCACCCGCGCCACCCCTGCACCAACCGGGCAAACAGCACGTTTTAACGGATGGACAGCGCATTTCGACCGCTATTCCCTTGAAGATGAGAGTGGCACCGAGACACCGTTCTCCCATGCCGAGGGCGAGGTGCTGCGGCTATTTCTGGAAAGCCCGAACCGTCTGATCACCCGAGAATACATGCAGGATACATTGGGCGGCGCGGCCGGAGATAGTTTCGACCGCGCGATGGATGTGCGCATCTCGCGGCTTCGGACCAAGCTGCACGAGGATCCCAAGAACCCGCGCCTGATCAAAACGATCTACGGCGCAGGCTACATCTTTCTTGGCGACGTGACATGGGCGTGACGCCTCGTCGGATCGAACCCAACGATCCGGACCTGCCAGACATACTGTCGCTGATTCAAACCGCCTTTGCCTATATGGACGGCCGCATCGATCCGCCGTCTTCGATGTACCAGCTCACCCTCGAAACTCTGTCAAAGCAAGCCGAGGCAGCCGAAATCTGGACCATCGGATGGCCACCCAAGGCCTGCGTGTTTCTGACTCCAAAAGCTGAATGCCTCTATCTTGGAAAACTGGCTGTGGCATCTGACACACGGGGCCAAGGGCTGGCCCGACGCCTGATTGCGCTGGCCGAGGACCGCGCGCGGGCACTGCGTTTACCGCGCATCGATCTTCAAACGCGTATCGAATTGACTGAGAATCACTCAACCTTTTACGCCTTGGGTTTCCACGAGACCCGGCGCACCGCACATGCAGGCTACACCCGCCCTACCTCGATCACCTTCAGCAAAGCCGTTTAGCATCAGATCCCAAGCGCCACGCGCAGAACCGGCAACACCGCTGCGGCAACGATGCCGACAAGCGCGGCCACACCGAAGCGAAACCAGAACCGCTCGAGCTTTGGCGACAAGGCGCCAAGACAACCGCACACCAGCGCGTAAAACGCCATAGCAGTGACATCCATACCCGGCCCTCGCCCTTCATTTTGACTACTATAGCACAGATCAAAGCGCTGATCCAAAGGCGGAGGCAGATCATTATTCCTCAACCCGGTGCAAAGTTTCTTCCAACCGGTCACACCAATCCCGGGATTGGCATCCGATTTGCAGCTGTTGCTTCCAGATCAAGGTATTACCTTTCTGGGAAAGCGACTTAATGAAATGACCCTGACAGCTGAATTTGAAACCAGTCAAACGACTGCGAAAGACCAAAAGATCGTAAAAGGCAAAGAGACGGACGTAGAAAGTCCGTTTCATGTTCATGAACTCTTCTTCTCTCGTACTGACGAACGCGGGGTAATCCAAGCCTTCAACGGTGTGTTCTCGCGCATCGCCGAGTACCCGGACGATTCGTTGCGGGGCGCACCGCACAAGATCATCCGGCATTCCCATATGCCAAAGGCTGTGTTCTGGCTGATCTGGGACACTCTGAAATCGGGAAAACCAATCAGCGGCTACGTCAAAAACCGGTCAAAATCCGGCAAGTATTATTGGGTCTATGCCATTATCGCACCAATCCCTGGTGGATATTTGTCCGTACGGATGAAGCCAACCAGCGAGACTCTAGGAGTTGTGTCAGAGCTGTACGCAAAAATCCTGCGACAAGAGCGAGAAGACGGGGCTTCGCCTGAGGAAAGCGCCGGGAACCTTCTGCACGAGATCCAAGCCTTGGGTTTCGACGATTATGCAGATTTTCAAGCCCATGCCCTTGTCACCGAATTCCAGGCAAGAGAGCGGGAACTGGGGCGCAAACCCTATCGTGGTTTGACCCGCGCAATCCGCGTAACCGAAGCCAAGAAGACGATCTGCGACCGTCTCACGGACATTACAACCGAGTTGGCGCAAGGCACCATCTATATTCTCAATATGAAGTTGCAGGCCACGAAGCTTGGCAAAGATCGCGCGGCTGTTGACGCGATTGCCAACAACTACGACCTGATCCTAGCCGACATTAACCCACATTATTCACCGAATTGGCTCCCCAGCGGTCTGGAGGCCGAGTTAGGCCATTTTTGTCCATCCGTGAGTGGCATGTTTTGCGAACGTGAGGCGGGTCTCCCGCCTAGGGCGATTCAGCCGC
>JAUIIR010000079.1 GCA_030431485.1 Alphaproteobacteria bacterium | reverse complement strand
CGCGCGATGGCTTCAGCCCCCACAACCCGCAACAGGCGGCAGGCACGCGGATCGACCCCGCCGCATCGGTTGCGTGCGCGATGGCGACGATCCCACTGGCAACGGCAGCAGCCGCGCCGCCGGAGGATCCCCCCGGTGTCCGGGTCGCGTCGAACGGATTTGTCGCGGGTGGACGCCCCTCGGGTTCGGTGGACAAGGCCAACCCGACCTCTGGCACGGCCGTCAGGCCAAACGGCACCAAGCCTGCCGCCCGGAACAGGGCGAACAAGGCGCTGTCTTGCAGGGGCGCTTCGACGCGGTTGGCAATGGCCGCGCTGCCTGCGCTCTGCTTCAGCCCGCGCACGACAGCGCCCAAATCCTTGCCAAGGAAAGGCACACCGGAAAACGGCCCCGGTGCCGCCCCATCCGCCAAGGACAAAGCCTCTTCGATTGGCAGCATGCAGGCCATTGCGCCGGGCGTCTCATGCGCCCGGGCGAGGCTCGCCGCCATCGCGTCCTGTGCGGAGATCCGCCCGGCTGCAATGGCGGCGGCGAGGGCCGTCGCGTCCGTCACGGACGATCAGGCAGGCTCGTTCGCGTCGATTGGCACCTCGAACTCGCCCGCCTGGATGGCAGCGCGTTTCGCTTCCATCGCGGGGATCGCATCGGCGGGCACCATGCTGTCCACATAGATCAACTCGTTGCCGCCATAGGACATGAACGAGTATTCGGTGTAGTCGCGACCCACCGGGCTGCCCGCTGTGATGTCGGCCACAATCGCCTCAATCGTCGGGCCATAGTTCCAGATCGCGTTGGCGAACACGGTTTCCGGGTAACGCGGGGTGTAGTCGATCAGGGATCCGATCGCCTTGACGCCTTTGGCCTGTGCCGCATCCGCCGTACCGATGCGTTCACCAAAGAGAATGTCGGCCCCGGAGTCGATCTGCGCAATCGCCGCTTCCTGAGCGCGCGCAGGATCAAACCATGCGCCGATGAACCCGTTGAGGAAGGTGGCGTCTGCGTTCACCTCTTTCACACCCATGCGGAATGCATTGATAAGCAGGTTAACCTCGGGGATCGGGTAGCCGCCGACCGACCCGAAGACATTGCTTTCCGACATCTTGCCCGCCAGCATCCCGGCCAGATAGGCAGCTTCGTGGTTGCGGGTCCCGAAGACGCCAAAGTTGTCCCCTTCCGGCCCGCCGGACGAGCCCATAAGGAACGCAGTTTCCGGATAATCCGCCGCCACCTCGCGCGCTTCGCGTTCCACGGCGTAGGATTCGCCCCAGACCAGTTGCACACCGCTTTCCGCATATTCCCGCATCGCGCGGGGATAGTCGGTGGCCGCAACGCCTTCGGAGAATTCGTATTCGATCAGCCCGGCTTCGGCGGCTTGCTGCATCGCAAGGTGAATCCGGCTGTTCCACGCGTTCTCAACCGGCGAGGCATGGACGCCCGCGACTTTGGTAACCGTTTGCGCATTCACGCGGCGGATATAGGCGGGCAGCGCAAGTGTCGCGGCAGCGCCCACCAGCAGGCTTCGACGGGTTGTGGTCAGGGTCATGGCAGCATCCTCTGTGTTGGGTTTGTTTTATGTGTTTTGCGGCGGGGCATAGTCCGCCGGGTTCACGCTGTCGGGCCGTCCCTCCAGCGAAAGCTGTGCAATGCGCGGTGCGGTGCGCGACAGAACCTTGCCGCCACGGATCACCGCCAGACGCGTCGCCTTGAGGCGCACCGCCTCGATCGGGTCGCGGGCCTGCAGAAGGAGCATATTCGCGGGACCGCCTTCGCGCAGGGTGGGGTCGGGCAGGCCCATCGCCGCCGCACCGCCCATCGTGACCGAATGGAAGGCCCATTCCATCGCCTCGCGCGAGGTCATCGGGACAGCATGCACCCCCATATGCGCCACTTCGAGCATGTCGGCAGACCCCAGCGGATACCACGGGTCCATTGTGCAATCCTGCCCGAAGGCCACGTTCACCTCAGCCGCGCGAAGTTCCTGCACGCGGGTCAGACCCCGGCGGCGCGGATAGGTGTCGGACCGGCCCTGCAGCGTGATGTTGATCAAAGGATTGGGCACCACGTGCATGCCTGACTCCGCGATCAGCGGGATCAGCTTGGACGCGTAATAATTGTCATAGGAATGCATCGCGCTCACGTGGCTGGCGACAACGCGCCCGCCCAGACCCAGCCGTGTGGTTTCCGCCGCCAGCGTCTCCACATGGCGTGACATCGGATCATCGCTTTCGTCGCAATGCAGGTCTACGCGCAGTCCGCGATCCGCTGCAATCTCGCAGAGGCGCTTCACGGATCTCGCGCCGTCTTCCATCGTGCGTTCGAAATGCGGGATGCCCCCGACAACATCGACACCCATATCCAGAGCACGCATCAGGTTTTCTTCCGCACCTTCGGCACGGAACAATCCATCCTGCGGAAACGCCACCAGTTGCAGGTCGATATAAGGGGCCACGGTTTTGCGAACCTCAAGTAGCGCCTCGACCCCGGTCAGAGGTGCAGTGCTCACATCGACATGGCTTCGGATCGACAAGAGCCCTTGGGACACCGCCAGATCACAGTAGCGCAATGCACGCTCGACCACCGCCTCAACCGTCAGCATCGGCTTCAACTCACCCCAAAGCGCGATGCCTTCCAAAAGCGTGCCTGATTGGTTCAATCGGGGCAGGCCAAGGCTTAGGGTTGCGTCCATGTGGAAATGCGGATCGACAAAGGGAGGCGAAACCAACTGCCCCTTGGCGTCGATGATCTCGGCCGCATTATCCGGAGTGTTTTGACCAATTGCGGCAATCTTGCCGTCCTTGATCGCGATGTTTACAGGGCCGCGCCCGTCCGGCAAATATGCCTCTTTGATCAGCAGATCAAACATAGTCCCACCAAATAGAATCTCCGCACGATACGCTCGGCGTCGCGTTTTCCCAAGCGTTTAGAAAAACTTGCCAGATAAAAAGTGTTCGCTGGAAGAAATCTTGCTCTGCGCCGTCATGCCTGGCAGGGATGCCAAGTTCTTAGGCACTTGCCATCTGCCACTCGCCTCATCCGCGAAGAACTGCGCGCCGCCGTCGGTTACCCAGCCTCTAGATCCTGATCGAGCGTGGATAAATTCGGAACCGGTAGATGACCAAGAAGTGTGGTGAAAGCTGCCCGACAGTCCGGGCCTTTCCAGCCGTGCGGCATGACATATTCGGGAAAAGCGGCACTGCGCAGGATCAGACGACGCCATTCATGCACGACGACAACCCGCAAAGCCAAGTGCTGCAAAAGGCTCAGAGCGCGAAAATCAGACCGATTCAGCACGTCTTCCAAGCGTCGCAAGAGGTCCTGCGACGCAGACTGAAGTTCGGATGGGCAGAGTTTTTCGGCAATCCAATCGGGCAGCGGATCGTCAGAGCGTAGCGAAACGCGAAGTTGCTGGTCACTGTGCGGTGCCGCTGTTGTTACAAAGCTGCGCGGGCCAATTTGAACAATTGCCGCAGATTGCGGAAATCTCGTTGGCTCAACGGATGCCGAAGGGTTTTCCAAGACAAGGTAGACGTCTTGATCAGAGTCGGACGGTCCGTAGACACGCGACCAGGCGGCTTGGGTTGCTGATCGCCCATGTGACGTCAACCCATATCGCGTTTGCCGTCCCTTTCTATGGCTTTCGATCCAGCCTTCCTTGCGCAAGCGATGCAGGGCGACGCGGGTGGCTTCGGGTTTGATTCCAATAGCAGCCGTAACCGCGTTTACGGTTGTTCCGCTCAGGCGGGCCTCTGGCGCTAAAGCCAGATCGCCGAACATGGTCACCAGAAAGGACCAAACGCGTGGCGTGGACGAGCCCAAGGCCTCAAGGGTAAGTTCTGCAAAATCGGCGTCGGTCATGGCACACCGATACGCCGCGGAACTCCTCAGGCCAAGTTGTCAGGTGCTTGGTGATACGCGTTCATCGTCAGAAGTTCATATTCTGCAACAGGCTCCTCGTCCTGATTGCGCAGGATAACATGCCAGCGCACCTCACCGTAATCTGCTGTACGCTTTGTCTTCTTCTTGACGGTGAGCTGCACCTTGATGCGGTCTCCGGCGCTGACCGGTTTCTGAAATCGCAAGCTGTCGAGCCCCGTATTCGCCAACACCGGGCCTTCGTCCGGGTCCACGAACAGACCAGCGGCAAAGCTCAGGAGCAGGTAGCCATGCGCCACCCGACCGGGGAAGAACGGGTTACGTTTTGCGGCGTCCTCATTCATGTGGGCGTAGAATGTATCGCCGGTGAAATGCGCAAAATGTTCGATGTCCTCCATCGTCACTTCGCGTTCTTCCGAGCGCAGGGTTTCGCCGACCTGCACCTCGTCGAAGCTGCGCCGGAACGGATGCGTCGGGCCTTGCGACGTGGCAGCCCCCGGCACCCATTCGCCCGTTACGGCTTTCACAATGTCGGGGCTGCCCTGAACGGCGGTGCGCTGCATGTAGTGCAGCGCACCGCGCACACCGCCAAGTTCCTCGCCACCACCTGCACGTCCCGGCCCGCCGTGGACCATGTGGGGCAGGGGCGATCCGTGCCCGGTTGCCTCGGCCATGCTGTCGCGGTTGTTGAAATAGAGCCGCCCATGATACGCGCCGGCACCCATCACCACCTCGCGGGCGACGTCTGGATCATGGGTGATGACCGAGGCCACCAGGCTCCCTCCGCCCCGGTTCACAAGCGCAATCGCGTGGCTCAGGTCGCGGTAGCCCATAACGGTCGCAACCGGGCCGAAGGCCTCGGTGTAATGGACATGCCGGGCGGCATCCGGGTCGGCGCAATGGTAGAGCATCGGTGGCAGGAACGCGCCTTTCTGGGCGTCTGCTCCGTGTATGGCGAAGGCGTCGGGATCGCCGAACACCCGGTCCGCCTCGGTCCCCAAAGTCGCGCATTTCACCAGCACGTCGCGCCTCTGGCCTTCGGAGACCAACGCCCCCATTCGCGTTGCCGGATCACGCGGATCGCCAATCACTGTGTCTCGCAGCTGACCAGACACAGCGGCAATCACCGCATCGACCTGCGCTTGCGGCGCGATGATCCGGCGGATGGCGGTGCATTTCTGCCCCGCCTTGGTCGTCAACTCGCGGTGCACTTCCTTGATGAAAAGATCGAACTCCGGTGTTCCGGGAACCGCATCCGGACCGAGGATCGAGGCATTCAAACTGTCCTGCTCCGCCACAAACCGCACCGAGTTGCGCAGAAGGTTCGGCGCGCTGCGCAGGGTAAAGGCGGTGTCCGCAGAGCCGGTGAAGCTGACCACATCCTGCGGGCCAAGGTGGTCCAGCAGGTCACCCAACCCGCCGGTCACAAGCTGAATTGTACCATTTGGTAAAATTTCGCTCTCAAGCATCAGCCGCACACAGGCTTCGGTGACGTAGCAGGTCGTCGTCGCCGGTTTCACGATGGCCGGAACGCCGGCCAAAAGGGTCGGGGCCAGCTTCTCCAGCATTCCCCAGATCGGGAAGTTAAAGGCGTTGATATGCACGGCAACTCCCTGCAACGGGGTGCAGACGTGCTGGCCAACAAAACAGCCCTGCCGCGAGAGTTGTTCCACACCGCCGTCAAGATAGACATGCCCGTCCGGCATCTCACGCCGACCCTTGGACGCGATGACAAGCATCGTCCCGATGCCGCCATCCACGTCAATCAGGTGGTCTTTCTGCGTGGCGCCGGTCGAAAAGCTGAGGTCGTAAAGCATCTGCTTGCGCTCTTGCAGATAAAGCGCCAGCGTCTTGAGCATTCGGGCGCGATCATGGAAGGTCATAGCCCGTAAAGCGGGTGCGCCGACGGTCAGAGCATGGTCGATTACCGCCCCTGCATCGACCTGCGCACGCCCCGCGCGGGCGATCACAGTGCCGGTCACCGCATCACGGATGTCGCGCGCGCTGCTGTCCGGAGCAAGCCAGTCGCCGGCCACAAAACTCTGAATGTCCTGAACTGTCATGATGGCCCCCTTTTCCCTGTCTAAGTATTTGACCGGGCGTGAACTTCATGCAAGCGTCGCGTCCATGACACCAGAAGACCGGGCCAAAAAAGCCGCAGAAAAAATGTGGCAGCAGGACCATGCCTCGCAATGGATGGGGATGGAGCTGACGCATGTCGCCGAAGGCGAAGCGGTCATGGAACTGACGGTGAAGAAACACCACTGCAACGGGCACGGCATGTGCCACGGTGGGGTGATCTTCACCTTGGCCGACAGCGCCTTTGCCTTTGCCTGCAACAGCCGCAATCAGGTCACCGTCGCGCAGCACAATTCGATCACCTACATCGCGTCGGGCCGGTTGGGGGACCGGTTGCGCGCCACTGCGACCGAGATTTCTCTGACAGGGCGCAGTGGTATCACCGATGTGCAGGTCACCAATCAGGCTGGGGTGCTGATTGCCGAATTCCGGGGACTGTCGCGATCAATCAAGGGCACGGTATTCGACGAAGCGTAGGGGAGGCGCTGGGCACATGAAAGATTTGTCACCGAAACCGGGCGATCTGGACCCGATTGAAACCGCGTCGATCGACGAGATCCGCGCCCTGCAACTGGACCGTCTCCGCTGGTCGCTCCGGCATGCCTACGACAACGTGCCGATGTACCGAGCCAAGTTCGAGGCGGCGGGCGTGCATCCGGATGATCTGAAGGACCTGTCCGATCTAGCGAAATTTCCTTTCACCCTGAAATCTGACTTACGGGACAATTACCCGTTTGGCCTGTTTGCCGTGCCGCGCGAACAGATCGCACGGATTCATGCGTCCTCTGGCACCACCGGCAAGCCGACGGTTGTCGGCTACACCAAGAACGATATCGACATGTGGGCCAGCGTCGTCGCGCGATCCCTGCGGGCGTCGGGTCTGCGGGCGGGGGACATGGTGCATGTGGCCTATGGGTATGGCTTGTTTACCGGCGGGCTGGGCGCGCATTACGGGGTGGAAAAGCTCGGTGGCACCGTGGTGCCGATGGGGGGCGGGCAAACCGAGAAGCAGGTTGGCCTGATCACCGATTTTCTGCCCAAGGGGATCATGGTCACGCCGTCCTACATCCTCAACATCCTTGAGGCGTTCCACAAAGCGGGGCTGGACCCGCGCGAGACCTCTTTGGAAGTTGGAGTCTTCGGCGCGGAGCCGTGGACCAACGCCATGCGGCAAGAGATTGAACAGGCCTTCAACATGCACGCGGTAGACATTTATGGCCTGTCCGAGGTGATCGGGCCGGGGGTTGCGAATGAATGTGTGGAAACCAAGGACGGGCTGCACATCTGGGAGGATCATTTCTATCCTGAAATCATCAACCCCGAGACCGGTGAGGTGCTACCAGACGGTGAGAAAGGCGAGTTGGTCTTTACCACGATCACAAAGGAAGGCATGCCCGTCATCCGTTACCGCACGCGCGACCTCACGCGGCTTTTGCCGGGCACCGCGCGGTCAATGCGGCGAATGGAAAAGGTCACGGGCCGCAGCGATGATATGATGATCCTGCGCGGCGTAAACGTGTTTCCGACCCAGATCGAGGAAGAGGTCATGGCGACCGGTGGTTTGGCTCCGTATTTCCAGATCGAGCTTTACACCGCTGGCCGGATGGACGCGATGCGGGTTCTGGTCGAGGCCACGCCGGACGCCGCGGACGAGTTGTCCCGCACGGCAGCGACGCGGATGCTGGTCAAGCGCATCAAGGATCACATCGGTATCTCGACCGAGGTTGAAGTGGGTGATCCGGGTTCTGTGGCGCGGTCTCAGGGCAAGGCGGTGCGCGTCGTGGACAAGCGCAATCCCGGCTGACGGTTACTGGTCGTAATCGACCACCACGCGCTTGGTGATCGGGTAGGACTGGCAGGACAGGACGTAGCCTGCTGCGACCTCGTAATCCTCAAGCGCGTGGTTGGCGACCATGTCCACTTCGCCCTCCAGCACCTTGCATTTGCAGGTCGAACACACCCCGGCGCGGCAGGCGTGGGGCGCGTCCAGCGCATTGTCGAGGGCGGCTTCGAGGATCGTCATGTCGCGGCCCATCTCGAAACTGCGGGTCATGCCGTCGAGGGTGATCCCTGCCGCAATCGCATCAGTCGCTTCGCCTTCGGCGACTTTGGTGCGCCGTTCCAGCCGTCCGGTCTGGGCGCTGGCGAACAACTCGAACTTGATTTGCTCTTTGCTCAGCCCGTGGTCGCCAAGCGCCTGCGCAATAGCTTTCATCATCGGCTCCGGTCCGCAGATGAAGGCGGTATCGACGCTTTGGATGTTGATCCAATGCGCGAACAATGCCGCGCATTTTTCACCGTCGACACGGCCTTGGAACAGGTCGATGTCCTGTGCGTCGGTCTCCAAGATGTGGATGATGGTGAAGCGCCCCAGATAGAGGTTCTTGAGGTCTTCCAGCTCTTCCCGGAACATGATCGTGCTGACGCTGCGATTGGCATAGACCAGCGTGACCTGCGATTTCGGCTCTGCCGCCAGCACGGTCTTCAGGATCGACAGAACGGGCGTGATCCCTGATCCGCCCGCAAAGGCGAGGTACGTCTTGGCATTGTCCGGCTCAATGGGCGTGTGAAACTTACCCATCGGTTCCATGGCATCGATGTTCATGCCCGGTTGCAAGTCCGTGTTGGCCCATTGCGAAAACGCGCCGTCCGCGACCTTTTTAATTCCGACGCGCAGTACGCCTTCGTTGGCCCCCGAGCAGATGGAATAGGAGCGGCGGATTTCGGTGCCGTCGAAGTCGCGTTTGAAGGTCAGGTATTGGCCTTGGGTGAAGGTGAAATTGCCCCCGTCGCGGGCTTCGAGCGTGATCACGACAGCATCCCGGGTTGTCTTTTCGACAGCGGTAACGGTCAGGGGATAGAAGCGCGCCATATCAGGGCCTTACGGTCAGATGCATTTGAAGTAGTCGAACGGCTCAAGACAGTCGTCACACCGCCAATGCGCCTTGCATGGGGTGGAGCCGAACTGGCTGATCCGGGTGAGGTGCGTGCCACCGCAGCGTGGGCAGGCGTCGGGGCCACCGGCGGGCGAGGGGGGCGCGATGCCGTAGTCAGCAAGCTTGGCGCGGCCTTTGTCAGACAGCCAGTCGGTTGTCCAAGGTGGCGCGATCTGGGTCTTGATCCGTACGTTTTGGATGCCCCGATCGTACAGAGCGGTTTCGATATCTATCGCGATCACCGATGTGGCCGGGCAGCCCGAATAGGTCGGGGTCACTGCCACTTCGAGTGTGTCGCCCTGCCACGCCACGTCGCGCACGATACCGAGATCAACAACCGAGATCACCGGGATCTCGGGGTCCGGCACCTGATCGAGCCAGTCCCAGATGGTGGTCAGGTCGGGCGTCATCCTACCAGGTGGCGCCCGGATAGGCGCGCTGGAGCCACTGCATCTGGGTCAGCATGTGGCCCAGATGTTCGGAATGGCGGAACCCGGTTTTACCGCCGGATTGAGCAAATGAGCTGTCGGGTTTGGTCAGCGTCGCCTCGGCCAGAATGGCGTCGATGCGCGTGTCGAAGCGGGCGCGCAAGGCGGTCAGATCGGGGGCGATCCCGGCGGCGTGCATGGCGTCGTCAACAGTGTCGGGCGTGAACATTTCGCCGACATAGGGCCAGAGCAGATCAAGCGCGGCTTGCATGCGGCGGTGGCTTTCCTCGGTCCCGTCGCCGAGGCCGATCACGGTCTCGGAGGAACGGTCGAGGTGATAGGTCACCTCTTTCAGCGCCTTGGCAGCGATGGCCGCGATGCGGTCGTCGGAGGCGCGGGTCAGGTCGGGCAGCAGTTCGAGGTGCCACGCATCGAACAGGCATTGCCGCATCAGGGTCTGCCCGAAATCGCCGTTGGGCTGTTCCACCAGCAGCAGGTTGCGGAAATCCCAGACGTCGCGGAGCATCGCCAGATCGTCGGCAGAGCGCCCGGCTCCTTCGACCTCTCCAGCCAAGCCAAGCCACATTTGCGTCTGGCCAATCAGGTCCAGCGCGGTGTTGGCAAGCGCGATATCTTCTTCGAGCACAGGTGCGTGGCCGCACCATTCGCTGACCCGGTGGCCGAGCACCAGCGTGTTGTCCCCCAGCCGCAGAAGGTATTCGAACAGGGAAGTTTGATCGGTCATCACATGTGACCCGCTTCGTCGGGAATGTCGAAGAAGGTGGGATGACGGTAGACTTTGCTCTCCGACGGCTCGTAGAGCGGGCCTTTGTCCGAGGGAGATGAGGCCGTGATATGCGCTGCTTCGACCACCCAGATGCTGACACCTTCGTTGCGGCGGGTGTAGACATCGCGGGCGTTCTTGATCGCCATCTCCGCGTCAGGCGCGTGCAGACTGCCGACATGGCGGTGGTTCAGCCCGTGCTGACCGCGGATGAAAACCTCCCACAGGGGCCATTCCTTTGACATGCGCCGCTCCTCCTATTCCGCTGCCAGCTTGGCCGCGCGTTTCTTCGCGGCATGGGCAATCAACCCCTCGCGCACCCACGCGCCATCGTCCCAGGCCTTGTTGCGCGCCGCGCGGCGCTCGGTGTTGCAGGGACCGTTGCCTTGGATCACGTCGAAGAATTCGGACCAATCGGGTTCGGCGAAATCGTAGCCGCCCTTTTCGTCGTTCCAGCACAAGGTATCGTCCGGCACGGTCAGACCTAGAAACTCGGCCTGCGGGACGGTCTGATCGACGAACTTCTGACGCAGCTCGTCATTGGTGTTCATCTTAATCTTCCATTTCATAGACTGCGCGGAATGCACAGAGTCCTTGTCGGACGGGCCGAACATCATCAGTGACGGGTACCAGAAGCGGTTGAGTGCATCCTGCGCCATCTTCTTCTGCGCCGGTGTGCCTTGAGCCATCTTCATCATGATGTGGTAACCCTGCCTCTGGTGGAAGCTTTCTTCCTTACAGATGCGGATCATCGCGCGGGAATAGGGGCCGTAGGAGGTGCGCTGGAGCGGCACCTGGTTCATGATCGCCGCCCCATCAACCAGCCAACCCACTGCGCCCATATCGGCCCAAGTCAGGGTCGGGTAATTGAATATGGAGCTGTATTTCATCCGGCCATCAAGAAGCATCTCGGTCAGCTCGTCCCGGCTCACCCCTAGTGTTTCCGCCGCGCAGTAAAGGTAGAGGCCGTGCCCGGCCTCGTCCTGTACCTTGGCCAAGAGGATCGCCTTGCGTTCCAGCGTCGGCGCGCGCGTGATCCAATTGCCCTCTGGCAGTTGGCCGACGATTTCGGAATGGGCATGCTGACCGATCTGGCGGATCAGTGTCTTGCGATAGCCTTCGGGCATCCAGTCCTTCGGCTCGATCTTTTCACCGGCGTCGATACGCGCCTGAAATCCGGCCAGTTTTTCAGGGTCGTCTTGCGTCGCTTCGGATTTAACCATTTGAGCGTACATGGTGGGGGCCTCGCGTCAGATGAAAAAAGCACCTTTGCCGGTGATGTTTACGTCAAGATTGCGCCTGCGACAAATGAAATGTTACATGATTGGCGAAGGTGTTCCATGGGTGTAACGCATTTTGGCATTGGACGGTGCCGGATGCCACGATGCGCCGTCAACGGAATAATCTGCGTCGCAAAATGACGCCGCTTTCCCGGACCGCCACGCTATATCGGAGGTCCAATGTGCAAAGAGGCTGCCCAGCCTCAGATGCGCCATGCTCACTGGAAAGTCACAGACCGATGAAGAAAATTGGATTTGATGCCACGGATATCCGTATCCTGTCCGCGATCCAGCAGCATGGACAATTGAGCAAGACCAAGCTTTCCGAGATCGTCAACATCTCGGCGACGCCCTGCTGGGCGCGTCTTGATCGATTGAAGGCAGCTGGCTTTATCCGGGGGTTTCATGCCGATATCGCTCTCAATCGGCTATGTGACTTTACCCAAGTGACCGTCACTGTTTCTTTGACCCGTCACCGAAAAGCCGATTTTGACCGGTTTGAAGCCTGGGTGATGCGCCATGACGAGATCACCGACTGCGTTGCGACTGGAGGTGGGATGGACTACGTCTTGAAGACCGTCTGCACCAACCTCTCCGCCTTTCACGAGCTTATGCAGAGCATGCAGGATGCCGAGCTTGGGGTAGATCGCTATATGACCTACTTCACGACTCGCGTCATCAAAGCGGCACGTCCAAATATCGCAAAACTGGCCCAAGTGACCCAACGGGACCGAACGGTCTGAACCTCTGGCAAAAATCAGCCTGAACAGTCCGCTTTTTGGCCAAACTTCAGTCTGCACCTACGTCATTTGACGCACTAAATAGCCGTCATCTTCAATCGTGTTCCGGGCCGCCAGCTCGGGTATCAGCAGGGACGCACAACATGCACGCAGACGAGTTTGGCTTTGGCACGCAAATCCGGAAATCCCCCTATTTCGACGCGACAGTTCGCTGGGGCGCACAAGGATTTTCCGTTTACAATCATATGTATATTCCGCGCGACTTTGGTGATCCGGAACAGAATTTCTGGAACCTCGTGAACGACGCGATCCTGTGTGATGTTGCGGTCGAACGTCAGGTTGAGATCACCGGTCCGGACGCTGCTAAATTCGTTCAGATGCTGACCCCGCGCGACCTTTCCAAGATGGCAGTGGGACAGTGCAAATACATCCTGATCACCAACGTCGAAGGTGGGATCCTCAACGATCCGATCCTGCTCCGACTGGCGGAAAACCATTTCTGGATTTCCCTTGCTGACAGCGACATCCTGCTATGGGCGCAAGGCGTTGCAGTGCATTCGGGTCTTGATGTTCAGATTTGCGAACCCGATGTTTCCCCGTTGCAGCTGCAGGGTCCGAAATCCGGCGAGATCATGCGCGCGCTGTTTGGCGACGACATGATGGACCTGAAGTACTACTGGCTGCGGGAAGTGAACCTTGACGGCATCCCGTTGATTGTCTCGCGTACCGGCTGGTCGAGCGAACTGGGGTACGAACTCTATTTGCGTGACAGCACATATGGCGATGCCCTCTGGGAGCGCATTATGGCGGTTGGCATGGATTTCGGCCTCAAGCCCGGTCACACGTCGTCGATCCGTCGTATCGAAGGTGGGATGCTGTCCTACCATGCGGATGCGGATATCCACACCAACCCCTATGAGTTGGGGCTGGGCCGTCTGGTGAATCTCGATATGGACGCAGATTTCATCGGGAAGGCTGCGCTGCGCAAGATCAGCGAAGAAGGTGTCTCCCGCATGCAAGTTGGTTTGATCATCGAGGCAGACCCGCTCAAGGGGCCGAACACGACCTTCTGGCGAATCAACGCGGGTGGAGAAGAAATCGGCAAGGTCACCTCCGCCGTTTACTCGCCGCGTCTGGAGCGCAATATCGCTCTTGCGATGGTCGCAACAGAGCATGCGCATCTTGGCATGCAGGTTGAGGTGGTCCTGCCGTCCGGCCCGACTGTGGCAACGGTTGTCGAACGTCCGTTCTACGACCCGAAGAAATCGCTGGCCGCAGCATAAGGCATCCTTATGTCTGATCTCGCGATTGATCTGCACTGGCAGCGGAGCGGTCCCGCTCTGCAGCCAGGCCAGTATTCTGCTGCGCATCGGGTGCGTTACGGCACCCGCTTCGACATCGACGTGGACGCCGCCCCAGATTGGGGCGGTGATCCGGATCACACCAATCCCGAACAGGCGCTCGCCTCTGCCTTGTCGAGCTGCCACATGATGACGTTTCTGGCGTTGGCGGCCAAAGCCGGCTGGCCGGTCGCGGGGTACAGTGATCATGCGGTTGCGCATCTCGGCAAGAACCCGCGTGGGCAAATGTCGGTAACGCGGATCGACCTGCATCCGGTTGTGCGGTTTGATCCGGGGTTTGCCGTCACAGACGAGGCGATGGCGCAGATGCAGGACCGCGCACATCGGTATTGCTTTATCGCGAACTCGCTGGCTGGCAGCGTGGAAATCAACATCTTCTGAAGGTTTGACATGAGCTCTATCCTTTTGCGTGATCTGGATGCTGATGGCATCCTGCGTCTGACTTTGAATGATCCAGCCCGGCGAAATGCCTTGTCTGAAGCCATGCTGACTGCGCTGGGCGAGGTTTTCGCCGATGCTGGCGCTGATCCGGCTGTGCGGGTTGTGGTTCTGGCAGCAGACGGACCCGCTTTCTGCGCGGGTCATGACCTTAAGGAAATGACAGCGGGCCGCGCAGGGGACGATCGGGGTCGCGCGTATTTCACGCGCATCCTGACCCAGTGCTCTGCAGTGATGCAGAGCATCGTGGATTGCCCCAAGCCCGTGATTGCCGAAGTCACTGGCATTGCGACCGCAGCCGGGTGTCAGTTGGTGGCGAGCTGCGATCTTGCCATCGCGGCTGAGAGCGCAAAATTCAGCACTCCGGGCGTGCATATCGGGTTGTTCTGTTCGACGCCGATGGTGGCGCTGTCCCGAAATGTGGCCAACAAGCACGCGATGGAGATGCTGCTTACAGGTGACATGACACCAGCGGAACGCGCAGCCGAGATCGGATTGGTCAACCGCGCTGTTCCAGCGACAGACTTGCGCAATGCGGTGATGGAAATGGCGCGCAAAATCGCGTCGAAGTCGTCTATGACATTGGCGACGGGCAAGCGGGCATATTACGCTCAAGCCGAGATGCCTTTGGCCGAAGCCTATGCCTTTGCGTCCAAAGTGATGGTCGACAACATGCTGGCGCGTGATGCGGAAGAAGGTATTGGGGCCTTTATCGAAAAACGCGCCCCCCAATGGCAGGATGCCTGAGCCATGTCTAATCCGTACAACACCGGTCTCGACCGCAATCCGGCGAACTATCAGTCGTTGACACCTTTGGGTTTTCTTGAGCGCGCGGCACTGGCCTTCCCGGATCATACAGCCATCGTGCATGGCAGTTTGCGCCGTAATTACGCAGAGTTCTACAGCCGGTCGCGGCAATTGGCGTCTGCCCTGTCACAAGCTGGGATCGGACGGGGTGACACCGTGTCCGTATTGCTGGCCAACACGCCGGCGATGCTGGAATGTCACTACGGGGTACCGATGAGCGGGGCGGTACTGCACGCCATCAACACGAGGCTCGACGCGGCAATCATCGCCTTTCAGCTTGATCACGCGATGTCAAAAGTCGTGATTGTTGACGCCGAATTTATGCCGCTTCTGCAAGATGCCCTGCCACTATGTTCGGTCACTCCGTCAATCATTGTCTATGACGACCCCGAGTTCAATGGAGCGCGTGTGTCGACGGACGGCACTGACTTCGAGGCCTTTGTGCAAACTGGCGATCCGGCGTTTGATTGGGTGAGACCCGAGGACGAATGGGACGCGATTGCAATCAGTTATACATCAGGAACAACCGGCGATCCGAAAGGTGTCGTGACGCATCACCGCGGCGCTTATCTTTTGGCGCAGGGCAATGCGCTGACGGCGTCGATGGCAAAGCACGCGGTCTACCTTTGGACCCTGCCGATGTTTCACTGCAATGGGTGGTGCTTCCCCTGGACGCTGTCGGCCATCATTGGCACCCATGTCTGCCTTCGGCAGGTACGCGCAGAACCGATCTGGGCCGCGCTTGCAGATGAAGGCGTCACGCACTTGTGTGGCGCTCCGATTGTGATGAACCTGATGATCTCGGCGCCCGATGACGTGAAGCGTCAATTGGCGCGGTCAGTTCAGTTCTTTACGGCTGCGGCGCCGCCGCCAGAGAAACTGCTGGCGGATATGCAGTCTGCCGGTTTCGATGTCACACATCTTTATGGTTTGACTGAAACCTATGGCCCGGCGGTGGTCAACGATTGGCATGCGGAATGGTCGGAGTTGCCGCGAGGCGAACAAGCGCGGTTGAAATCCCGACAAGGTGTTCGGTACCTGCCGCTTGAAGGTTTGGCTGTGCTCGACCCCGAAACGATGCAGCCGGTTCCGAACGACGGCAAAACGATGGGCGAGGTCATGTTCCGTGGCAACGTCGTCATGAAGGGATATTTCCGCAATCCGAGGGCCACGGAAGACGCGTTCAAGGGCGGTTGGTTCCATTCCGGTGATCTGGGCGTTGTCTATCCAGACGGGTACATCCAGCTAAAGGACCGATCCAAAGACGTCATCATTTCGGGTGGCGAGAATATTTCTTCCATCGAGGTGGAAGAAGTTCTGTACCGCCATGACGCCGTGGCCGTTGCGGCTGTGGTTGCCATGCCGCATGACAAATGGGGGGAAACACCCTGCGCTTTTGTGGAGCTGGCCGAAGGAGGAGAGGCCGATCCAAACACGTTGCGTGCTTGGTGCCGTGAGCATCTTGCGCATTACAAGGTGCCGGGGCGTTTCGTCTTTGCACCGATCCCGCGCACGTCCACCGGTAAAATTCAGAAATACGTGTTGCGCGATCAGGCGCGGTCGTTTGAGGAGGCGTGATCTTTTCGCAGGCACAGACTAAGCATCTGCAATTTCTTTTCGACGATTTTCAAATCTGTGCCACAGTGAAGCTCCGCATTTAGAGGACCCGTATTACCACACATATTAAAAGGGAGGAAAAAACCATGAACCTAAGACCGGACCCGACGTTTCACGCGACGCCGAAGCTGGCTATGGAGGCGCCAGCGGAAACCTTGGCTTTCACGCTCATGCTGTCGCCCGACGGATCGCAACCAGATGGCCTCGCGGTTGTAGATGTCGATCCCAATTCGAAAACCTACGGTGAGATCGTTCACCAATTGATCATGCCAAACAAAGGCGATGAGTTTCATCATTTCGGTTGGAACGCATGTTCGTCCTCGCTTTCCCCGCTTTCCGGTCATGCGTTTCTTGAAAGGCGCTATCTGATTGTTCCGGGTATCCGGTCTTCGCGGATTTATGTCATTGATGTCAAAGAGCCGCTGAAGGCGAAGATCCATAAGATCATTGAACCCGAAGAGGTGTTTGCAAAAACAGGATATTCCCGACCTCATACTATCCATTGCGGACCTGAAGGCATTTATGTCTCGACCCTTGGCGGGGGCGGCGAAGATGGCACTGATGGGCCTCCGGGGATCTTCATCATGGATTGCAAAACCTTCGAAATCCTGGGCCGCTACGAAATGGATCGCGGCAAGCAAGACAAACACTACGATTTCTGGTGGAACTTGCCTCGCGACTACATGGTGAGCTCGGAATGGGGTCTTCCGCCACAATTCGAAAATGGTCTGGTTCCCGAAGATCTGCTGTCCAACAAATATGGTCACTCGATCCACTTCTGGAATCTGCGCCAGCGCAAGAACGTGCAAACCATCGACCTTGGCGAAAACTACCAGATGGCGCTTGAGATTCGTCCGGCCCATGACCCGGCCAAGGATTACGGTTTCTGCGGCGTCGTTGTGGACACAACCAATCTTCAGGGCGCAATCTTCACCTGGTGGCAAAAGGACGATGGCACGTTTGAGGCCAAAAAAACCATCACCATCGATCCGCGCCCCGAGAAGGCCGAGAACCTTCCGCCAATGCTCCAAGGGTTCGAGGCAGTGCCTCCGCTGGTCACAGATATCGACCTGAGCCTTGATGATAAATACCTCTATGTGGCTTGCTGGGGGCTTGGAGAGATGCATCAATACGATGTCTCAGATCCTATGAACCCGGTGCTTGCGGGCAAGGTCGAACTGGGGGGTATCGCGCGTGGTACTCCGCATCCGAGCGGAAAGCCTTTTGCGTATGGTCCTCAGATGGTGGAGATCAGCCGCGACGGTAAGCGCGTGTACTGGACGAATTCGCTTTACTCGACCTGGGATGATCAATTCTATCCCGACGATGAGGGCGGTCAGATGGTCATGGCGCATGTCGGAGAGAACGGCGGCCTGACGTTGGCCGAAGATTTCTACGTATCCTTCCCCAAGGGGTATCGCAGCCACCAGATCCGTCTTGAGGGAGGTGACTGCTCGACCGACAGCTTCTGCTATCCGTCCGCCTGAGGATGGATGAAACGACAACTGCAACGGCCCTCTGGGGGGCCGTTGTCGCGTCTGGACTGTATCACGGTGTCAATCCAGGTATGGGATGGCCCCTCGCGGTTTCTGCCGCGTTAATGGACCGCAGCCCGCGCAGCCTTTGGCGGGCCCTTGCCGCGCTCGCGTTGGGGCATCTGCTGGCGATGATCGCAATCCTGCTTCCGTTCGGGGCGCTTCTGTTTTTGGCGGACTGGCAACGCGTGATCCAGATCGGGGCGGCTTGTTTGGTGATCGCGCTTGGGGTCTATTTGTTGATCAATCGCCGCCATCCCCGGTTCCTCGCGCGTGTTCCGCCCTCGCGTTTGGCGCTCTGGTCTTTCCTGGCGGCGATGGCGCATGGGGCAGGGCTGATGCTTGTACCCATCTATCTCGGGATTTGTCGCACGATCGAAACGGATGCGGGCCATGCTGCGGCCGCAGACCTGATGGCAGGCAACGCAACAACGGCGATCCTTGTCGCTGTGGCACATACCTTCGCGATGACTCTGGCCGGAGGCGTGTTTGCGTTTGCCGTTTATCGGTGGTTCGGTCTGCAGCTTCTCTCGCGCAGCTGGTTCAATCTTGATGTGCTCTGGGCCTGCAGCCTGATCCTTGTGGGAGGTATTTCACTGGTCATGGTTCATTAGCGCTGTCGCGGATGTTATGCCGCTTGGCGATCCTTGCCGGAACGCCGCCTCTTATGTGTCAGATCGGAGGCGCTGCGCGCTCGGTGACAAGTTTGTTTGCGGTCACCCGTTCCCGATGGATCATATAGAGTCCAGCGCCGATGACGATCGCAATGCCTGTCAGGGTCAGCGCATTTGGGAAATCGCCGAAAACGAGGTACCCGAGCAAGGTCGCAACAGGGAGTTCCATGTACTGCAGCGGCGCCAGAGTTGCAGATGGTGCCAAAGAAAGAGCATAGGTCATCATCATGTGACTGACAGTTGCGAAGAATCCGACGCCGAACAGCCACAGCCAAACGATCCCTCGGGGCCATACGGGGTCGAGCAAATCTGACCCTGATCCTTTGGCAAAAAGAATGATCGGCAGGCAGAGACCGCTGGCAATCAGGCCGGTATAGAATTGCAGTGTGACAGGATGCATGCTCCGCGAAAGACCCCGGGTGACGAGAATGTAGAACGCAAATCCGACGGCTGTTCCCAAGGGAAAGAGAGCCACCAGGCCAAAAGCCGAAAAGCTGGGTTGGATGACAAACAAGACACCGACAAAGCCCACCAAGGCGGCGCCGACGCGGCGTGGTCCGACATCTTCGCCCAGGTAAAACTTTCCCACAAGCAGCACGATAAACGGCGCGACAAAGACAATCGCCAATGCATCGGCAAGCGGCATCACCCGAATGGCTGCAATGAAACAGAAGGTCGAGAGCAAAAGCAAACCCGCGCGCAGACACAGGGCCAGCCAATGCTGTCGCGGTACGTGCAATGACAAGCGCATCAGCAAGACCACCGGGAGCATCAACACACATTGCACGATGAACCGGGCCGCGGTGATCTGACCAACCGGGACGCTGCTGGAGGCCAGCTTTGCCGCCACGTCGAGCAATGGGGCTGTAATGCAGAATCCCAGCATCAACGCCACTCCGGCGAGGATACTGTCTGAAGAAGGAGCTATCGGTATCGCGCGGGTCATGTGGCCGAACTAGATGGTTTCACAATGCCTCGTCTGTCCCTTTTCCGACGTTAAATCCGACAGAAGGGGCAAATTGGTGACGCGCAGAGTCGGGCATCGGGTGATTTCGGGCATGAAGAATGCCCCATCTGTCGGGCGCATCTAGAAAAGCGCTAACACGTATCAAGCCTAAACAAATCAATCTGGTCATTCGATAAAAAGTGCGGAAACTTCGAAAAAGCACTTCTTGCACGTTTCCATTATTCGAGTGAGTCGTTTGGCCGCTGAAGGCGATTGTGTCTGTGCTGCCGCACACGCCTTCAGGTAGAAGGTATTTATCGACGATGTCCGTCTCCTCATTCACCAACACATTTTTTTACCTTTTGGATGGGCGCTGCGGCGCACCTTCTGCGCGCACATGTGATTTCACATGTGAGCCAAAGGAAAGCTCGAAGTTTTAAATATTTATCTGGCGGCTATCCCGTCGTCTGCCGATGAGAGCTTTGCGCGAGAAAACGTTTTTGCTTCGATTGCGGGTCAAAAATCGCTCTGCGTAAGGGTTGACGGCTGCAAAATCGAAGTGGTTGCCTATGGGCATTCAGACGTTTTTGCACTTCAATTTCGATTACTGAAGGATATTTCAGATGGCTGATACGAGCACAGGTCAAGCGCCGGGTGGATCGAATTCGTCGCTCGGAACTGCGCAGATGTATGCGCGAGCTGTCGAACGCAGCATCAATGAACTCGCCTCATTGAAAGGACGGCATCGGGAAAACCTCTTTTTGGCCAAACACGGATCCCAACGAGTTCAAACTTTAAAAGGCGGCTTGGCATATGCGGAAAGAATGTCGGGTCTGTATGCGCAGCACGCGAAGAATTACGAATACACAGCCTCTATCTCAAGCGCACAGAGTACGCGTGCCAGGGTGATCTCGGGCGCGCATGGCGTAGTGGCCTGCGGCAAGCTGGCCGAGGTATTGTTGGTGGCTTCCAAATTCACGGGAGCTGCAAAGGCGCTCAGCGAGAAAGCCAAGGCAAGCGCGGAAACGCTTGAGCAGATTAAGACGGCATTTGACATCGGAAAAGAGGCTAGCGAAGCCGCAACTGCAATCACGTCCGGGTCGATTAAGGACACAGCCAGCAAAAGTGGAACGACAGCGCTGAAGTTCTTTGATCTGACCCGGGACCTTGCGGATATCGTTGACACGTTGATGGCTTGGGTTGGACTCGTTGCGCCGCCGAAGGGACAAGAGAGCGTATCAGCGTCCGAATTGGTGGCTATGTTTGCCAAAACACTCAAATCCCTCTTCCTCTTGGTCAAAGCGACCAAGTTCTATTCACATCACAAGAAACATGGAGTGGCAGGGCAGGGCTTGGACAAAAGCTGGGCAAAGTACGGCAAGACATCCTCAGCCAAACAGTTAACGCAAGCGACAGATGTTTTCGGTGCCTTGGCAAATATCGTTGAAGCCATCATTGCCTGCTACAGCGCTTATGAAGAGTATGAGAAAGCAGCGGCCTATGCGCATTCCGAGCAATCGGACCTGGGATTTGCGAGCAGAATGTGGGGCGGTGCGCTAAGTCAGGTCGAAGTTAGCGTTCTCCGGGCCTGTCTAGAGAAAAAGGAGTACGAGATCCGGTTTGAGTATTTCCAGAGATTGACTCGAAATCGCGGCACCTCACGCGAGCTTGCGCTTCATCTGAAAAAAGAACTCGACGTCTTGCTGCCTAGGCTTCGCAAGGCAAACTCAGAACTGACCTTTTACGCTTCACGACTTGGGATTGTTATGGGCAGGCTGAGCGCTGAAGTACAAGGTCTACAATTCGCGCTTGGTCGAACGCAGGATGCTTGGATGGTGGCGGACAAGAAAACGCGAGATCAGATCAAAGGTGCGCAGGTCGAATTGGAGGAAACTCTCGCGCGGGGCTACGCCGCACTGCAGTAGCCAGATTTCAAAACACTTTCAGAAAAATGGTGGCGTGGGGGGGACTCGAACCCCCGACCTAACGATTATGAGTCGTTCGCTCTAACCAACTGAGCTACCGCGCCAGACCGCCGCGTGAGTACGAGCGACGCCGCGTGGCGTCAAGGGCTAATCG
>JAUIIR010000078.1 GCA_030431485.1 Alphaproteobacteria bacterium | reverse complement strand
AGGCGGGGGGTCAAGCCTGCCAACCGGAAATGCGTTTTTGCGCTGGACGAGGCCGCAGAGCTTGGATAGGGATTGCGCGTGGCCCAAGTGGCGGAATGGTAGACGCAGGGGATTCAAAATCCCCCGCTGGCAACAGCGTGCGAGTTCGAGTCTCGCCTTGGGCACCACTTTTTTCAGACCAATCCGCAAATGTTCGAGCGAACGTGCCGTGGATCATGCGCGCAATGGTTGAGTGAATGTCGATATTTTCGACTATCGCGTGGCTAGAGGTCGAAAACAGTTGATGCACGCCCGTGTTTCCCCAGACTGTTTGCTATCGTTTACGTTGCGGTAAGCAGCCTTTGGGGGAAGGATACGACCGATGGATAAGACGCTAATTATTGTGCTCGACGAATTCACCGAGCGCGTTTTCGAATACTCGAACGTGACATTGTTCGACTACGGGTTTCTGAACGAGGTAACGTTCTACGACTACGTCTCAAATGGGCTTGGCATTGATGAGACCCAAACGACACTGACAGACGAAGTTGGTGGGTTTTACCGAGTCACACCCGACGATTTTGAATACAGCTTCGAACGCGACCTCGATCTCAAGGAAGAAGCAACCGTCCAGTTCAATGGCGAAGAGGCCGTTGCGCAGACCTATTTTGACTTTGTCCGGGTCGGACAATCATCCGAAGATGACCCCGCGCATGGCGATTGGGTGGTTGAGGCCATCACACAGCGTCTGTCGGACCCATCCAAGACCGAGATTATTGCGATTGACGTGGACCTGGAGTCTGACCAGTTTCTGCTGCCATTCCAGGAAGTCACCTCTACGTTCAACAGTGAGGAATTTGTCGAACCGGCCATGATCGCCGTTGTTTTCGATTTCCTCCAAACCTTTGATGCAGAATACAATCCCGGCTCCGACATCACGTATCTACCGGCTGCCGTCACTGTATCGTTGGGGGGCAATACAGTCGAAGAGGCAGAACTGAACACGCTCGACTATTTTGAACTGCTCGAAGTACCGATCTTCCAGGCTTCGGCAAATGCGGGCCAAGGCGGCGTGGATTGGGGCAGCGTCTACCAGAATGTGATAAATGTCGGGGCATGGAACGTCGCCGAAAGCGGAGAACTGCTGTTGGCGTCCTTCGAAAGCTTGCCAAACGTCGATATGGCTGGCGATGGTGTCGTGATCCGCGAAGATTGGGGCTCGAATTTTGGAACGTCCTTTGCGACACCCAAGATTGCGGGCGAATTCATCAATCTCGCAAATGACGTTATCGCCGATCTGAACGCCCAAGGCAGCCGGGTCGCCGACTTCTTTGACACCACATATGTGCCCCCCAGTTATTCTCAGCTTGTCGCAACGGCGATCCCATCGCTCACCACGGATCTGGCCTTCACCTTTGCCGATCCGTCGCAAGGCAGCGCGGTTCTGCCAATCAGCAACGTCACCCTGTCGGAGAACGGTCTGACACCTCGAACAGCTGAGGGTTTTCCGGCAGGACTGTCTGGGAGTGCAATCGGCTCGCTTGAATTGATCCCTGACAGCACAAGTCCGACAGATGGCCGCGACTTCCTGACAGGCAGCGCCGGTGGCGAAACCCTGACCGCGCTTGATGGCAATGACAGCCTGTCAGGCCTTGGCGGAGATGACATCCTGAACGGTGGTCCGGGAACCGACACGGCTGTCTTTTCCGGCCCGCAATTCGCCTACACGCTGGTCTTGTCTCCGGGTGAGACCAATCTTGTGGATCGCAGACCCGATGTAAACGGCACTGATACGCTGATTGATATCGAGTTCCTTGATTTCACCGTCGACGATCAGAATGGTCCGTTCAATCTGCAGCAATTCGGCGGCGTCGCGGGCCTGTCTGCCACTGATTTCGAAAGCTTTATCGAGCTGTATATTGCGTATTTCAATCGAGCACCCGATGCGATTGGCCTGAATTTCTGGGGCACGGCTTTTGCAAATGGGACCACGCTGGATGACATGGCGACGTTGTTTGTTGATCAGGCCGAAACCAGAGCGGTCTATCCAGAGGGAACCTCCAACACAGAGTTCGCAACGTCGGTTTATAACAATGTGCTGGGCCGGACGCCCGATCAGGATGGGATTGATTTCTGGGTCGGTTTGTTGGACGCGGGCAATGTGGCGCGCGACGAGTTCATCCTGCGTGTTCTTGAAGGCGCGAAGTCGGAGCTCAAGCCGGAAGAGGGGCAGGAATTCGTCGATCAGCAATTGGCAGATCGTGCCTATCTCGAAAACAAGGTCGACATCGGCGCGTATTACGCCGTGCATCGCGGCATGTCGAATGTCGAAAACGCCACTGCTGCTATGGCTTTGTATGACGGCAGCCAGGACAGCATCGGTCAGGCGATTGCTGCCATTGACACACAGTATCAGCAGGCGTTGGATCCGGAACTGGGTGATTTCCTGATGCAGGTCGTCGGTGTCCTCGACAATCCGTTCGTCGCGTAATCCCCGGCACGGCGCGAAGCGCGCGCCGTGCTCAGTCTTCCAGTGACGTGATATAAGCCACCATGTCGTCGATATTCCCGCCGATCATGTGTTCGGTGTACCGCGGCATCGCGTCGTGGATCGGCTGGACGATGCGAGCGCGGATCTGATTGGCGGACCGATAGACCGCGATGGCGGCAAAGCTTGGCGGCTCCTCTTTGAACGCACCTCCCGGGCTGACCGTGTGGCACGAGGCGCAATATTCTTCTGCGATCTGCTGTCCCATCGTCACATTGCCGTCCTGCGCCGAAGCGGTTCCGGCCATTGCTGTCAGGGCCAAAGCCAGTCCGTATCGAATACCTCGCTTGGTCATGGTGGTCTCCGTCGCGTTGGGTTCGTCATTGTCCACGCTACGCGCTTCGGCGACATCGGGCAAAGGATTTACTGCGTGTGGATTCAGCGATCCATGACCAGCAGCGTTCCGAAGCGCGGCGGGTGTGGCGCAGGCGATGGCACCGCCCAGATCACCGGGTGATGGGGGGCAGGGGGAACAGGCGCATCCAGATCGGTCAGCACGATCAAGAGTGAGGGTCGCATCTTTGCGCTAGCGTCAAAAACCGGACCGAAATCCGTGCCACCGCCGCGTCGGTGCTCAAGACGGTTCAAGGCGTCGGCATGATCCAGTCGGAGCTGACTGTGCAAACCTGTGTCAAACCCCCAAAGCTGCACGTCCGCATCGCTGCGTCTCTGAATGCCAAGGACCTCGGACGCGAACAGATCAAGTTGCATGTCGGTGACCGAGCTTGATGTGTCCAGCGCGACAATGATCTGGGGACGACGCAGATCGCGGGCAGTCCCCGGTTGGAAGGCCGGCGCCGGCGCAGAGGCTGCGCGCGCCAAAGCGTCCTGCGCCACCCAGCGCGCCGCCGGTCGTTTGTGGGACAGGCGCGGGACGTCGCTCACAGCTTTCAGAAGCAACCGCCGCAAATGGCGTTCCCACGGCACCGCTGATGTGGGCAGGTCCCCGAACCGGATCAATGCTGCACCGATCCCTACACCAGCAGATCGTCCCAGTTCCAGAGCCTGTTCGACGCGGGTGGCCCAGACATCACTGTGTGTTTCGAAAGACCCCTTACTATTCAGGTCAGGGGCGAATTTTCGTTTGATCATGTAGTCTTCGACGGCGGGGTTTACCTGAGATGGGTCGCCCTCCAAAGGCGCGGTCAAAGCGAGATAAAGCCGGTCGGTGTCCCAGTCCGCCAGAATCTTTGGTGTAACCGGTTCCAAACCGGGCAATAGCGCGATCAGCTCTTTCGCGCGGACCGCCGGTCGGGGTAAGGCATGCCCTCCGGCAAGAAGCGTTTCGTTGATCATCGCATCGGCGGCCAAAGAGTAGAGTTTTGGTTTGAAGCCACGTCCCTGACGTGTCGCCATTTCGAATTGTCTGGCAGAGTGGCGGAGGGCGACGTGCAGCACGTGATGCGCGGCAAGCCCTATCTGTTCTGGCGGTGAAAGCTGAGTGAACGATGGCCCGTAATAGATTGTATCTCCGTCAGTTTCTGTCTGCTGATTATGGTCCCGATGCGTGCACCACAGGGCCAGAGCGGATATCGCCGGGTCGATATCGCCCATTTGGGTCAGCGCCTGTCGGGCGCGACGGCTGTGCGCGCCAGACACCTGCCTACAGCGCTCCAGCTTCGGCCCGCGCCTGTGCGTAGTCGGCATAGGCTTCTGAACCTCTGAATGCCTCGTGAAGGCCTTTTGCAAGCGCTTTGCGGATCAACAACTCAAACCCGAATCCGGAGAGCTCACCCAATGGCAGCGTTTGCAAACGGTCTGCTTTCAACGTGCGAATGTCAGCCATGACGTCAATGATATCTCGGATTGTCTCGTTATCGGTTTGCGCAACCAGCCCGTAAATCAACCCTACCAACCCGTTCAGACTGTGCGGATACAGGTCCGCTCTTTGCGCGCGGGGCGCTGCCAGCATATCCTGCACCGCCACCATCGCATTCAGTTCATCCGCAACGCGGGCAAATTCTGCTGAAGGGGCAACACCAATTGTACCTGCAACCATTGTATCGCGGATCGGCCTGTCGGAAACCGCATGCATGATCTGGCTCACGCGTTCCCACGACCGGGGTGTGCAGGCAATCATATCTCCACGCCGCAGACTGTCTTCGGTTGTGTCGAGCAAATCTGGACGCGAACGCAGAAAGGCCGTCACCGCTGGATGCAGAGATTGATCTACAGCATAGCGTTCCAGCCAATCCTTTGCATTGGCTGTGACATGCAGATGCACCAACCGATCTGAGAGGGCTGTTCCCATCTCGTAGGCAACGGCTCCATCCTCAACAGTATTGCCCGCCGCAACAATGAGCACGCTGTCAGGCAAACCATGTCGACCGACCCGCCGTTCCTGCAGCAAGCCGTACACCGTGGGCTGCAAATATGGCGATGCGGCGGTCAATTCATCCAGAAAGAGCACGGCCGGCTGATCTGTCCGATCCGGCAAATCTTCGGGGCGATACCAAAGTGTTTTTTGCGTCTCATGATCGTAGTAGGGAAGGCCACGCAGGTCCTGAGGCTCGATTGTGGTCAGACGGATGTCGTATAGCTGCGCGTCAATCTGAGAGGCAAGCGTCTGGACCAGCTGCGTTTTTCCCACGCCGGGCTTGCCGTGCAACATCCACGAGCTTGTCAGCGACCCGTTGTGCTGCGCCTCCCAAGCCGCGCGCAGAACGTCCAGCGCATCGCCCGCAGAGACTGTCTGCGCATTGACGGTCATGCCGGGGCCTCCTGCGGGGCAGGCCCATCCAGCAGCGCCGCCAGCCGCGCGTGCCCGGACACGCCGCGCGCGTCAAAGGTGACCGCCCGCAGATACTCGTCTTCACGCAGGTTGGCGCGATGCAGCAGACGTTCGGTGAAGGTTGCATTGAACAGCCCGTCTGCAATGAAAGCCCGTTCCTGTTCATCAAGCGACAGGATGCGCGGCCTGCCCTCGCGCGTCTGCACGGACACCAGCGTAAGCGGTGTAACATGGGCCAATTCTGACTGTTCGATCACCAGCATGATCTCTCCGCTCGTCTGTCCCCGATGAGCAGCGAGTTTTGTCAGAACCCGCCGTGCGCGATAGTTCAGAGTGTCCAAGACCTGTGAAGCCTCATCCTCATCCATCAGCGTCTTCCGCTTCTCCGGAGAAACCCGCAGTACCTTCATTTCAAAGAACCCGATCACGATGATCATTGCCACGGGCGCCTGCGAAATCGGCAGCGCCAGATCACGCCAGATGAACATGGCGATCACAAAGGGGGACAGTGCGATGAAATAACGGAGCGGCTCATTCTCCATGACCACCCGCGCAATCAGACCCAGACCGCCACCTTTGGGCAGGAACGCGATGCGATGAAGCACCCGGCGCGGGACCGATCCGGTCTCGAGGGCTTTGGGGTTCCAGACGGTGTCTGGCGACAGGATAAACGCACTCATGGAAACTGAGGTAGCATCCCGAACACACGCGGCAAAGTGCGGCGGCGGTTTTTATGTGTCCGGGCTTTTCCTTTTGCATCCGCGTGATAGCTCAAGCGCATGGTGTTGTCGGTTCAAAACGTGAAGAAATCCTTTCCTGGCGCTGAGGGGCCGGTCCCGGTGTTGAGGGGCGTGTCGCTGGTGCTGGAACGGGGGGAGACCCTTGCTCTGACAGGCGAGTCAGGATCGGGCAAAAGCACACTTCTGCATCTCATTGGCGGTTTGGACCGTGTCGATGAAGGGTCAATCACAGTGGGCGGACGTGAGGTGACGACTATGTCCGATACCGAGCGGGCCGACCTCCGGCGCTCGGACGTCGGCGTGATTTTTCAGCAGTTCAACCTGATCCCCTCGCTGTCCGTCCAAGCGAATATCGCGTTTCAGGCGCGACTTGCCGGGTCATATGATGAAAACCATGCGAAGCAATTGTCTGAAGCTCTGGGTCTTTCCGATCATCTGGTGAAATATCCCGAAGCGCTGTCCGGAGGGCAGCAACAGCGCGTGGCCATAGCCCGCACCTTGACCGCGCGACCCAAACTTGTGCTGGCGGATGAACCCACCGGAAATCTTGACGAGGCCACGGCGTCCGAGGTGCTGGGCCAGATGCTTGGGCTTGTTCGGGAAACCGGCGCGGCGTTGCTTATGGTGACACATTCCCAAAGCGTCGCCCGCCGTATGGAGCGGCATGTACATCTCAGCCAGGGTCATGTCGTGTGATCTGGACGACGCTCGCGGCCTTGATGTCTCACTGGCGCTGCAACCGATTGCAGTTTTTTGCAATGGTTGCAGGATTGGCGTTGGCGACAGCACTCTGGTCCGGTGTGCAGGCCATCAATGCCGAGGCGCGGGCCAGCTATGACGCGGCGGCGGCAACGCTGGGCGAAGGTCAGTTTGACCAACTTTTGCCGCGCAGCGGAGACAAGATCGACCAATCCACCTACATCGCGCTGCGTCGGGCCGGCTGGCAAGTGTCTCCTGTGCTTGAGGGGCGGTTGCGAACAGATGACGGCTCGGTGCGCCTTGTCGGTCTGGACCCGCTTACGACGCCTGGAAATATCGCGCCCGTGGGCATGCAGGACGATACGACCCTTGACGACTTTCTGACGCGCGGTGTGATCTTTGTACCACCGGACGTTGCTAACGCTTTGGAAGGCCGCGTCACACAACGCGTCATCACAGACCCATCCATCGCGCCCGGAGCGGCCTTGACGGATATTGGCGTTGCGCAAAGCCTGCTTGATGCGGAACGGCGTCTGAGCCGCCTGATCATCGCACCGAACCAGCCGATGGGGTTGCCTGCGCTGGATCAGATTGCACCTGGCCTTGTCCGGCAGCCCGCTCAGGATGCGGGTGCAGACAGGCTGACGGACAGCTTTCACCTCAATCTGACGGCTTTTGGTCTGCTGAGTTTTGCGGTCGGTATCTTTATTGTCCACGGTACGATCAGCCTTGCGTTCGAGCAACGCCGCAGCATGGTCCGCACATTGCGCGCTTTAGGAGTGCCGCTCAAGGTTCTGATTTTGCTTATGATTTCGGAGCTCGTTGTATTCGCTCTTGTTGCCGGCGGGATCGGAGTAGCCTTGGGCTACGTGATAGCAGCAGTGCTTTTGCCCAACGTCGCCGCCACGCTTCAAGGGCTCTATGGCGCGTCTGTCGCTGGCACGCTGCAGTTGAGACCGGAATGGTGGCTCTCTGGGCTCGCAATCGCCGTGTTGGGCACCGGATTTGCCGCATCGGGCGCGCTTTGGAAGATTGCTCAGATGCCGCTTCTTGCCAGTGCGCGGCCCCGAGCTTGGTCAGTTGCCTCAGGAGCCACCGCACGGCGTCTGGGCGCTCTGGCTGCGGTGCTTTTTGCGACGGGGGCCGGCATTGCGATTTGGGGGCAGGGGCTGACGCTCGCCTTTGCCCTGCTGGCCTGTCTTCTGATCGGAGCGGCCTTGGCCCTGCCGCTGCTGCTTCGTGGTGCGGTGAACCTTGCTGACAGGAAAGCGCGTTCTGCAATGTGGCAATGGTTCTGGGCCGACACCCGCCAGCAAGTGCCGGGAATGAGCTTGGCACTGATGGCTCTTTTGTTGGCAACGGCGGCAAATGTCGGTGTGTCCACAATGGTGTCCAGCTTTCGCGTGACCTTCGTCGACTTCCTTGATCAGCGACTCGCTCCGGAGCTTTTCATTCGAATTGAAGATGCCGATCAAAGTCCTGATCTTGAGCGCTTTCTTGTTTCGGAAGCGCCTGAAGTGCTACCTTTGTTGAGCGTCGATACCGAGATCGCAGACATACCGACTGAACTGTTCGGAGTGCGCGTCGGTCCAACTTATCGTGAGAATTGGCTGTTTCTGGATGACAGTGGAAACGCTTGGGAGCGGGTCGCCGAGGGACGCGCCGTGGTGGTCAGCGAACAACTCGCGCGTCGGGCCGGTCTATGGACAGGGGACAGCGCGACGGTCGCACCAGAACTGACCTTGCCCATAGCGGGCATTGTCGCGGACTATGGCAATCCGTTTGGGCAGGCGATCATGTCAGAAGCCATGTTCCGCCGCTTGCATCCTGATGTTGTGCCCCTGTCCTTTGGTGTTCGGACCGAAGACCCGGCTGAATTGCGCAGAAAGCTCACGGAAGACTATGGACTAAGCGACACCGCGATCACTGATCAGGCGCGGATCAAAGCATTCTCGCTAAGCGTTTTCGAACGCACTTTCACTGTGACGGGCGCACTGAACGTGCTGACACTTGCCGTTGCCGCCTTTGCCATCCTCATGAGCCTTCTGACATTGGCGTCGATCCGCCTGCCTCAGCTTGCACCCGCATGGGCTCTTGGTCTCACACGCCGCAGGCTGGGGCAGCTGGAACTTCTGCGCGCCGTGGTCCTGGCAATGCTGACAACAGTTCTGGCCGTTCCGTTGGGGATGATGTTGGCCTGGGTGCTGCTGTCCTACGTGAATGTCGAGGCCTTTGGCTGGAAACTGCCGCTGTACGTTTTTCCAGGGCATTATGCGCGTCTCATGCTGTTTGCCCTGCTTGCCGCAGCTTTGGCCGCACTCTGGCCCGCATTGCGATTGGCCCGCACACCGCCATCCGACTTGCTCAAGGTTTTCGCCAATGATCGTTAGACCGCTTTTGCTGTTGCTCTTGATACCGCTGCAAGCGGTTGCACAAGGTTTTGCCGGGCTGGGCACCAATGCAGATGGCTTTGCGGTTCCGACTCCCGAGCCTGAGTTCACCTTTCCACAAGATCACGGCGCACATCCGGACTACCGCATCGAATGGTGGTATCTGACAGCCAACCTCACCGGACCGGACGGCACCACCTACGGCGTCCAGTGGACGCTGTTCCGATCCGCTCTCGCCCCGGAAACCCGAGAGGGTTGGTCTGATCCCCAGGTCTGGTTCGCACATGCGGCAGCGACAACGCCCGACAGACATTATGTGGCGGAACGCGTGGCACGAGGCGGGATCGGGCAAGCGGGCGTCACAATTGCTCCCTTTGAGGCTTGGATTGATGATTGGCGCATGGCGGGGCCGTCCTTTGATGATCTGTCGCTCAGCGCTCGTGGGACAGAATTTGCCTACGATCTCGACTTGCAGGCCAACGGGCCTTTGATCTTTCACGGTGATGCGGGTTTCTCGGTGAAATCCGCTGAAGGGCAGGCGAGCTACTACTATTCGCAGCCTTTCTACAAGGTCTCCGGGACACTGACGTTGCCGGCAGGGGATGTCGAGGTCACGGGGTCGGCTTGGCTCGACCGGGAGTGGTCGTCACAACCCCTGGCCGAGACGCAGTCGGGCTGGGACTGGTTTTCGTTGTCGTTTGACACCGGAGACAAGCTGATGGGCTTTTTGCTGCGCGAAGACGGCGGCGCGTCCTTTTCATCAGCCACCTGGATCGCAGCGGATGGAACCACCACCGCCTATCCCGACGGAGCGTTTGCCGCGCAGCCTTTGGAGGTTCGCGAGGTCGCTGGGCGAGACGTGCCGACGCAGTGGGCAGTACAATTGCAGGATCATAACATTGACGTGACGGTCACGGCACTGAACCCAAATTCGTGGATGGCGCTGTCCATTCCCTATTGGGAAGGTCCGGTTGCGGTCACGGGATCTCATACCGGGCGCGGCTATCTGGAGATGACAGGCTATGAGTGATCCAAACGACCTGACTGCTTTCTTGGATCTTGGGTGGCAGCGGTTGACACGCGGCGTTGCCGACAGACGCGCTGCTGCCCGGCATCCGGTTTTTGCAACCGTGTCGCCCGAAGGTCTGCCTGAAGCGCGCACGGTCGTCCTGCGGGGTGCCAGCCGAAAGGATGGGACCGTTGAAGTTCATACCGATGGCGGGTCGGACAAAATAACCTCGTTGACCGCAAATCCGCGCGCGCAGTTGATGATCTGGGACGAAAAAGCAAAGCTTCAAATCAGGTTGTCCACATCCGTTGTGATCCATCAGGGTGCAATGGTTGCCGACCGCTGGCAAAACGTGCCGGACGATTCGCGCATGGCGTACGGGGCGTCGCCAAAACCGGGCACACCGATTCCCGAATCATATGCCTACACCAAGCTGGCCAGCCGCGATTGGTTCACCGTTCTTGTTTGTCACATAGAAACTATCGAGCTGATGCAGTTGATCGACCCGCACAGACGTGCTGTTTTTAAGGCCTCTGACGCATGGAAAGGCGAATGGCGCGTACCGTGACGCTACGTCTGTCAAATCCTGTCAAAGCGTCCAACAGGATTTGTGAAGATTTTGTCTTGAACTGCAGCATTTCTTGACTATGGTGCGCTCTACCGACGAAAGTCGCATCAGTTTTACAGCCGATTGCGCCTTTATTGTGCAGCGATCGAAGGAAAATGGGACGGTAGGGGAGAGCCGTCCCATTTTTTTGTCCGCAATCTTATCCACAGATCAGCGATCAGGATTGTTTGCACGCCAAAGCGTCCATTCATCCGGGGTATCGAGGTCGATCACCGCGTTGTCTCCGGGCAAGGCGACCCGGATAAGACGGGCTGCATAGGCTTTCAGCACAGCGCGGGCACCGGTGTCTCCTTCAAGAGTTTGAAAGGCGGGGATCACGTCCGGTGGAAAAATCACGGGATGTCCCGGTCGTTCATCGTGGGTCGCGCCCTGCACAATAAACGCTCCGCTGGCATCGTCGAAAGCCTGTGCCAATAGGCTCAAGTCGTCGGTGGTCAGGTTCGGCATGTCGGCGGGCAGGATCATCACACCATCGACGGTGTCCGGCACCTCCGCCACAGCCCGGCGCAGCGACGCGGACATGCCATCCTGTGCGTCCGGCACCATGATCCGAGTGACAGCCAGCCCCTCAAGAACATCACAGCGCGGCGAAGCGGGGTCAGGTAGGGCGACAAAAACATGCTCGCTCACCGTCAACGCACGCTGAGCGACGCCACGCAGCAATGGCAGTCCATCCACCGGTTCAAGCAACTTGTCACGGGTGCCCATCCGGCGGCTCGCACCTGCGGCGGGAATCACAATTGCGATCTGGGTCATGCCCGCAGTCTAACCGCGCATTTGCGCTCCGTCAGCGTCATAGAGCGGGGTGGTGATCAGCGTTGCATCGCGCATCTCACCCAAGATCTCGATCTGCGCCTGCTGACCTTCCGTCGCGCAATCGCGCGGTATCAAACCAAGCGCGATGGATTTGCCCGCATGGTGCGAATAGCCGCCGGAGGTGCAGAAGCCTTGAACCGAGCCATCAATCCAGATCGGTTCATAGGCGTGCACATCGGCATCATTGACAGAAACCTCAAACGCGCAGAGCACCCGTTCAGATGGATTTGCCCGCTCTGCCTCAACCGCAGCGCGCCCGATGAAATCGGCGTTCTTCGACCAAGCGATAAACCGGTCCATTCCGGTCTCACCGGGCGTGTAGTCGGGTGAAAATTCGGACAACCATGACCCGAAGAACTTGTCGAGCCGCAAAGACATCATTGCCCGCATCCCGAAGGGGCGCATCCCGTGGTCCTGTCCGGCGGTCCAGAGGGTATGCCACAGCTGCCGCTGGGCCACCGGGTCGCAGTAGATCTCATACCCCAGACCGCCCGTGTAGCTGATCCGCTGAACAAGACAGGGTGTCATGCCGATGGTCATCGGCCGCACATCCATGAATTTCAGATCGGTCGCATCCCGCGTCGTGGCATCCAACACCTTGCGGGCGTTCGGCCCAGCGATCTGAAACCCGGTCAGCGCGTCCGACACGTTGCGCACGGTCACGCCCTCGGCCGCGTTCTGTTCGAACCAGCGCATGTGATAGGCCTGCGCGCCATAGCTGGCGGTCAGTTGGAAATGGCTGTCCGACAGGCACGAGATGGTGAAATCCCCGATCAGCCTCCCCTTGTGTGACAGCATCGGTGTCAGTGACAACCGCCCCGGTTTCGGCACGCGTCCCGCCATGACCCGGTCGAGCCACTCTCTCGCGTTCGGCCCTGTCACTTCGTACTTGCCGAAGTTCTGAACCTCATTGATTCCAACGGCTTCGCGGACGGCCTTCACCTCGCGCGCTGTGGCTTCCCACGCATTTGAACGGCGGAACGACGGCGTCTCGTACCGCGCCTCGTCGCCTTCGGCAAAGTAGTTGACCACCTCCAGCCCGAACTGCGCGCCCCAGACAGCGCCCATGTCGTCAAAGATGTCATACATCATCGTCGTGCGATTAGGCCGGGCGGCGGGCAGTTCCTCGTTCGGGTAGCTGACGGAAAAGCGTTTCTGATAGTTCTCGATCACCTTGGGCAGCGTGTAGCCGGGGCTTATCCAATCCCCGAACCGCGCCACATCCATCGCCGACACATCGCGCTCGCATTCGCCCTCGATCATCCACTGCGCCAACATCAGGCCCACACCGCCGCCCTGGCTGAACCCGGCCATGACGCCGCACGCCGACCAGTAGTTCTGCAGCCCCGGCACCGGGCCGACCAGCGGGTTGCCGTCAGGGGCAAAGGTAAACGGCCCGTGGATCACCGATTTCACGCCCGCGCGCTCCAGCACCGGGAAACGTTTGTAGGCAAAGGCGATGCTGTCTTCGATCTTGTCGAAATCATCCGGCAGCAGTTCATGCCCAAAGGTCCAGGGAGTGCCATCGACAGCCCAGGGGCGACAGGGCTGTTCGTAGAACCCGATGCACAATCCACGCCCTTCCTGCCGCAGATAGGACTCGCCCGCCGGGTCCATCACATGCGGGTGTTCGCTTTCCCGTTCGTAGATCTCGGATATCTCATCCGTGACGATGTACTGATGCTCCATCGGATGCAACGGCAGATAGACGCCCGCCATCGCGCCCACCTCGCGCGCCCAAAGACCACCCGCATTGACCACATATTCGGCATGGATCGTGCCCTTGTCCGTCACCACGTTCCACGTCCCGTCCGGGCGCTGCGTGGTTTCCTGCACCATCACGTGGGTTTCGATTGTGGCTCCTCCCATCCGCGCGGCCTTGGCGTAGGCATGGGTTGTGCCCGACGGATCAAGGTGCCCGTCCAGCGGATCGTACAAGGCGCCGAGGATGCCCTCCAAATTGGTGATCGGCGCAATTTTTGCGATCTCCTCGGGGCCGACGATCTGTGTATCCAGCCCCATGTAGCGATGCTTGGCACGTTCGGCGAGCAGCATGTCGAACCGGTCGCGGTTGTCGGCCAGCGTGATACCCCCCACATGGTGCAGCCCGCAGGACATGCCAGTGATCTCTTCCAGCTCCTTGTAAAGCCGGATTGTGTAGCCCTGCAGCGCGGCCATGTTGGTGTCGCCGTTCAGCGTGTGAAACCCGCCGGCCGCATGCCATGTCGATCCGCTTGTCAGTTCTGAACGTTCCACCAACATCACGTCGGACCAGCCCAGCTTGGTCAGGTGATAGAGTACCGAAATCCCGACAACCCCGCCGCCAATCACCACCACCCGCGCTTGCGTTTTCATCACGTTCTTCCCTTTGCCGATGCTTGCAAATTCCGGCGGTCCCGGTGATTGGGCGTGTCTGTTCGCGACATCTGCTGTCGCAGATTGATGGATGCGTCAGGTTTGACACCAGCTTTGTGCTTGCGCGGTTTTTTCCCGCAGCCAGAGCACATCAAACCCGGCAACCACCCGATACCCCCTGTCAAACAGACCACGAGCCTGTGTCTCGTTCAACGCCGCATTGCCAAGCGGGATATGCGCGGCTTTCGCCGCTGCCTCGACCTTGCCCATAGCCTCCAGCAGATCCGGATGATCGAACTGCCCCATCACTCCAAGATCCGTGGAAAGATCGAACATGGCCGGCACCAAAAGATCAATCCCGTCTATGGCACAGATTTCCTCGATGTTCTCGACCGCGTCGGCTGTTTCGACCAGCAGACAACAGGTCAGGTTGTCCTCCATGTCCGCGGCGTAAGAGGGCAGTGCGGTTCCCCAGCGCGACTGCGCAATGAAGGGACCAAAACCGCGATTGCCTCTGGGAGGATAACGCATCGACGCGATTGCGCGCGCGGCGTCGTCTGCCGTACGGATCAGGGGAAAGACGATTCCTTCGGCGCCGAGGTCCAGAACACGTTTGACCAGGGCAGGTTCATTTTCCGCTATCCGCACTAAAGGCGCACATCCGGTGCCCGCCGTCGCGGCAATCATAGCATGAGCGTCCGCATAGCCCACGGCGCCATGCTCCATATCAACAATGACCGCATCCGCACCCGCAGCGGCAAGGGCTTGCGTCACCGTGGCAGATGGGATTGTGCAGATATGCATCGTCATCCGGTCGTCGGTGGTTCTCAGGCGATGTTTAAGATGGGTCATGAAACTACTCCTTTTCCAGCGGCGAATGGCCCAAGGCTAACAGCAATTTTGTGTTCGCGAAGAAAAACCGTGAACCGGTTGAACAGTTCGGAACCGACGAAAGATGTCGCCAAGAGACGATCTGAACCGGGTTGCCGCATGATTAGGCTGGAAGGGAAATCGCCGTAAGGAGTCCGTCATGCGCACACATGCACAAGCCGTTGTCATCGGAGGTGGGGTTATTGGCTGTTCGATTTTATACCATTTGGTAAAATTAGGCTGGACGGACGTTGTGCTGCTTGAACGAGACGAACTGACAAGCGGAAGCACATGGCACGCTGCCGCGAATATTCACGGGCTGCACGACAGCACGAATATCAGCCGTATACAGCATTACACCATGTCGCTTTATAAAGAGCTGGAGGCCGAGACCGGCCAAAGCTGTGGCGTTTTTCAACCGGGATCGCTTTATCTCGCCCAGACCGAAGCGCGTGAACACCAGCTGCGCCTGCAGGCGGCGAAGGCCCGGCTCTACAGTATGAATTTCCACGAGGTCAGCCGGTCCGAGGCCGAAGCGCTTCACCCGCTCGTCGATTTCGACGGCATCCGTTGTATCATGTACGAACCCGATGGCGGCAATGTGGATCCGTCCGGTGTCACAGCCGCCTATGCTGCCGGCGCGCGTCAGAAAGGTGCCGAAATCCATCGCTTCACGCCGGTGACCGCGACCGAGCCGCAACCGGACGGCAGCTGGATTGTGCGAACACCGAAAGGCGACATTCACACACAATGGGTTGTCAACGCGGCCGGTCTCTGGGGTCGCGAAGTCGCGAGGCTGGCCGGGATCACATTGCCGCTGCTTCCAACGGAGCATCAGTATTTCGTCACCGAAACCATTGCCGAGATCGAAGCGCTGGACCGTCGCCTTCCATCCGTCGCAGACCGTGACGGCGAATATTACCTGCGGCAAGAGGGTAAAGGCCTGCTGGTCGGTGCCTACGAAAAAGACGTGCGCTTCTGGGCCGAAGACGGCACACCACAGGGTTTCGGTCACGAGTTGTTCGCCGATGATCTGGAACGGATCGAAGAAAATATGATGCGTGCGATTGATCGCGTGCCCGCCGTGGGCGAGGCCGGGATCAAGCGCGTAATAAATGGCCCGATGATCTGGTCGCCGGACAGCAATGTTCTGCTTGGCCCGATGCCTGAAAAGCGAGGTTATTTCTGCTGCAACGGTATCATTCCCGGCTTTTCGCAATCCGGGGGCATGGGCCTTATGGTGGCGCAATGGATCATCGAAGGCGAGATGCAATACGATATGTTCGCGTGGGATGTTGCCCGATTTGGCGATTGGGCTGATGCGAAGTTTACCAAGGCGCGCGTAGGAGATCAATATGCACACCGCTTCAAGATTCATTTCCCGAATGAAGAACGGGATGCTGGCCGCCCCGTCCGCGTACGGCCGGTCTATAACGTCCAGAAAGATATGGGTGCGGTCTTCGGCCTGAACTACGGCTGGGAACACCCACTTTATTTTTCCAAAGATTTGCCTGACAGCGCTGGCTTCACCCGTCAGCCCTGGTGGGACGTGGTAGGACAAGAGGCCCGCACCCTACGCGACAAGGCCGGAATCATCGACATCTCGAACTTTGCCAAGTATCGCGTCAGCGGGCCGGGGTCCGAAGACTGGCTCAATGCGGTTTTCGCCAACCACATGCCGCGTGAGGTGGGGCGGTCCTGTTTGACGCCGCTTATCGGCAAACGTGGCGGTATCGCAGGAGACGCAACTGTCACACGTCTGGCCGAAGACGAATTCTGGATTATCAGCTCTGGTATGGCCGAACGCTACCAGAAACGGTTCTACGACGCGGTGCCGTTGCCTGAAGACACGCATTTTGAGTCGCTGACCAATACGTGGTGTGGCTTCAACGTCGCAGGTCCAAAATCGCGTGCGATGCTTCAGCGGTTGACGAATACGTCACTCGACACCGCAGACTGGCCCTTCATGCGGTCCAAGCGGATCGAGATTGCCGGGGTAGATGTGATGGTGCTTCGTGTGTCCTTCACTGGCGATCTGGGGTGGGAATTGCATTGCCGGTCCGAGGATCAAATTGCGCTTTATGCGGCACTACTGGAAGCGGGGCAGGACGTAGGGGCTGTGCCGGTGGGCAGTCGCGCGCTGATGAGTCTCCGGATGGAAAAGGGCTATGGCTCGTGGGGACGGGAATACAGCCCGGAATACTGGCCTCAGGAATGTGGGCTTGAAGGGCTCTGTCGCCGCGACAAGACCTTCCTGAACCACGAAGCCGCCTTGAAGACTATGGAGAAACCGGCACGGGAACGGATGGTTTTGATGGCGCTGGACGCCACAGACACTGATGCCTCGCAGGCGGACGCAACAGGCGGAGAACCAATCTTCAAAGATGGGATCGGCATCGGTCGCGTGTCGTCCGGGGCCTATGGCTATCATGTCGGTCAGTCGCTGGCGCTTGGCTATGTCAAAGACGCCCAGCCGGGCGACCGTGTTGAGGTGATGGTCCTGGGTCAACCGCATCGCGCGACCATTCTTCAAGACCCGCCCTTTGATCCGCAAGGCACACGTCTGCGCGCCTGATTGTCTTCGTTTTCAAAATGTCCCGGGGGTGTGGGGGCAGAGCCCCCAAAGCGGTTCCGGCAACGGAACCGCCAAAACGCGGTGGCGCGTTTTGGCGTCAGACGATCACTCCACAGCCAATGGCCGTATCTTCAGCGCGGTGATCCGGTTGTTCTCGCGTGCCACAACTTCAAAGCGGAAACCGTGGAAGCTGAAACACTGACCGATGGTGGGTATCATCTGCGCCTCGTGGATCACAAGTCCTGCAACCGTGTTGGCCTCGTCATCCGGCAGCGTCCAGTCCAGTTGCCGGTTGACGTCACGGATCGTCATGGCGCCATCAATCCAGTAATTTCCATCCTCATCGGCTTTCACGGGATGATCGCCGTCGGGATCGAATTCATCGGTGATTTCGCCCACGATTTCTTCGAGAATGTCTTCAAGAGTGATGAGGCCCTGGAGGGCACCATATTCATCCACAACCAGCGCAAAATGGGTACGGCGCCGGAGGAACTGACGCATTTGATCGTCGAGTGAGGTGCTTTCCGGAATGAAGTACGGCTTCATGGCGACATCGGCAAATTTGAACCGGCTCATCGCTTCGGCAGGTTTGTCGCTTTCCTGCATGAACTGATACATCGCGCGGAACAGGTCCTTGGCGTGCACGACGCCAATGATGTTTTCAGGATCGCCACGAAAGACAGGAAGGCGTGTGTGGTTTGATTCCAGACACTGCCGCAGGATGTCCTGAGGGTCATTGTCCGCGTCGATCATCTCAATCCCGGAGCGGTGCAACATGACTTCTTCGACAGTGCGCTCACTCAGATCAAGAGCGCCAAGGATGCGGTCGCGGTCTTCCTTTTCGACGACACCTTCGGAATGCCCCAGTTGCAGTGCACCGGCGATTTCCTCTCGGACGGCAAGGATGTGACTGTCTGGATCGGTTTTTACGCCAAAGACGCTGAGAACACCACGCACCAACACCCGAACTGCCCCAACAATCGGAGAGAAGACGGTGATGACAAGCTGGATGACCGGCGACACCCGGCTGGCGGCGGTTTCGGCATTTGTGATGGCGTAGGTCTTGGGCAGAACCTCTGCAAACACCAGAACAAGCACGGTCATCACCAAAGTGGCCAGCGCGACACCGGATTCTCCAAAGAGACGCGTGAAGAGCGCCGTTGCCAGCGAGGTTGCAAGAATGTTGACGAGGTTGTTGCCCAAAAGAACCGAGCCGATCAGCCGCTCATTGTCTTCGGTGATGAGCAGCGCCCGATCTGCACCTTTTGATCCTTTGTCCGCCATCGAACGCAGCTTGCCGCGAGACGCGGCGGTGAGGGCGGTTTCAGATCCGCTGAAGAAGGCAGACAACACCAGAAGAGCAAGAATAGCAGCTGCGGTGATCCAGAATGCGGCATCGGCCGCCGTAGATGCGGGGTCCATCGGGTCCAACGTATTAACAAGTTTAGCTGGTTATGGGGTCAGACGCGGCCCGGTTCAAGGATCTACCGCCCCGAATGCGCAGGAGCCTTGGCGCGGGCCATGTGATGAGCGCGGCTCTGCTCTCGTTCAGTCGCGTGCAAGCGGATGGTGGTCAAGAACCAGCTCTTTGAGACGCTCTTCCAGAACATGGGTGTAGATTTCGGTGGTCGAGACGTCGGCATGGCCCAGAAAGGTCTGTATGGCGCGCAAATCTGCCCCATTGGCCAGAAGGTGGGTCGCAAAGGCATGGCGCAAGGTGTGCGGTGTCACCTTTGCCGGCGAGACTCCGCCTTCAACAGCAAGGTCCTTGATCAACACATAAAAGGCGTGCCGCGTCAGATGACCGGATTTGCCGCGCGATGGGAACAGGAACGTCGATGACGGTTTGCCGTCGGCGCGGGCCATGTCCTCTGCCTCTTCTCGACATGTCAGCCACGCGCGCAGTGCAGCCCGGGCAGGTGGCGACAGCGGCACCATACGTTCCTTGCCGCCTTTTCCGCGGATCAAAAGCATGCGCGGATCACCTTTGGCGGCGGCAAGAGGCAGGGACACCAATTCGCTGACCCGCATACCTGTGGCGTAGAGCAATTGCATCAGGCAGATGTTGCGGCTGCGCTCAGACGGGTTCCGGCCGTGCTGGGCCGCCGCATCAAGAAGTCTGTCGACTTCCTCGGTTGAAAGCGTCTTGGGCAGACGTTTGTCGCGGCCCGGTCCGCTGATCTGAACCGCCGGGTTGTCGGCGCGAAACCCCTCCTCAAAAAAGAAGCGGTAGAGTTGCTTGATTGCGGATAACCGGCGCGCCCGGGTGGATTTGGCAAGGCCCTGAGCGTCGCAATGGATCAGATAGGCTTCGACATCGGATCGTTGTGCATCAGTCAGAGACAATGCGCGACCTGCCAACCAATCCGTGAAATCTGCCAAATCCCTTGCATAGGCAAGTTGGGTGTTTGTGGCGGCTCCGCGTTCGGCGGCCTGCGCATCAAGAAAGGCAGCGATCCAGTGCCGGTCGCTCATCTGCGCGCCCCTTCCATATCGAGGATCGCCAGTTGCAATGCTGCACGGCGGGCGGTGTCCTCAAGTCCAAACGCGCGGAGCGTCAGAAGTGCATCCGTCAATTCCGTATCATCACCAGCCGCGCCCGGCCCAAAGTCGCGAATGGCCTGCAGAAGCGCTTCGCCAAGACGGTCCTGTGTGGGGAGGGCTGCTGTCTCGTCCGGGGCCTGTGCTGGGCCGACCCACGCGGCAGCGATGGCATCTGCATGGGGCAGATCGGTTGGGATACTGACGGGAGATTGGCCCTGTGCGATTGAAGCGAGGAACGCGAATGTCGCGTCATCTTGAGTTATGGTGCGTGCAGTGGTTTCGTAGTCATCTGACAATAGACCGGCCAATGCAGCGATGCGCGCTGCCCGCTCGGACAATTGCAGGTCCTGCAGATCGGTCGCGAAAAGCTTGGCGAAAGGAACAAGCAGGCCAGCGGCCCGCATCTGCGGCCATAGCTTTTCCAAGGTCACGGAGACGCGCTCTGCATCACCGCTTTTGAGTGCGGTCTCAAAATCCTGTAGAGCTTCGACTCTGTCCCAGACGCCGCCGGATGCGGCGCGCCTCTGTTCAGTGTAGACACCAAGCAACTGATTGCCGTCGATTGCACCAACGCGTGCAAGACGTTCGGCCGCAAGCAGTTGCGCTCTCCAGCCGGAATCGCCGCTGACTTCGACCACGGCGAAGGGCAGGGGAAGAGGCGTTGTGGGCAAAGCCTCGCCAATCGCCTCAAACAGTCGGAACTGCAGCGGCGTCGGGCGAACCGGTGATTGAACGGGGGCCGCCTCTTCGCTGTACTCGGGATCAAGAAACCGCAGAAGCAGCTCGGCGTCGAGCTCGGAGAACTGTCCTAGGGCCACACCGGTTTGATACACGGTCATTGCGCGGGGGTAGTCGCCACTGCGGGTCAGGCACCAGATGCGTGTGGGAAGGTCAGTGCTCAGGCTTGGTGTGTCGTTCAACACCATGCACAGCGCCTCATCCGACCCGGTCAGAAGTGCAAGGTCAAAGGCAAGATCAAAAAGCTGAGGTGAGAGGTCTCCGACCCGCTCCATCAGAGCTTCGGCCGGAGCTACCAAGCCGTGATGGTAAAGCAGGTTGACCCGCGCGTGCAGCAGAACCTCGCCTTCGGCGTTCGAGGGCGGGTCCGCTTCTGCGAGCATGAGAATGTGCAACAGACTGGTCAGGGCTGGCACAGCGGGACGTCGCACTTGCATTTGCTTCAGAAGAGCCACCACATCACGTTCTGCGCTGCCCGTCCAAAGCGAGGGTGGCAGCCCGGTAACCGAGCTTGGCAGCAGACCCACGCCGCCGACGCCCGGCGCGTCCAAGGGTTGCACGTCTACATTTGGGATAGACGCGCTCTCGGCAATGGGTGCGTCTGGCTGCATCGTGACGACGGGAGGCGCGTTGCGCTGGATGTTGAGCCAGCCGATGGCCGACAGCGGCGTGTCCTCGGCCGCGACAGACCCGGCAACGCAAGCAAGAATCAGATGAAGAGGCTTAATCTGCATCCAGCGTCACAGGTTGTCTGACTTCAGTTTGTGGTGGCGAAAAATCCGCTCCAAAATACGGGCCGACATAGGCATAGGCTACCAGCACAAGTCCGCCGAGGATGAGAAGATAGATCAACCATTTTATGATGCGCCCCATAGAGACCCTTGCCCTGCCTTATAGATTTTTTCCAAGTTATAACTGGCCTTTTGCACAAGTTCACGTCATTCAACGGCGGATGTCAAAAAATTGGCGGCACTTGGCCGAGATACAAGAGGGCTGTCAGGCGCGATGCAGGCAAGACTGAAGAAAACGGTGGTACTGGTCGGCATGATGGGTGCCGGCAAAACCGCTGTGGGCAAAGCGTTGGCCGCAATGCTGCACGCGCCGTTTCTTGATTCGGAT
>JAUIIR010000077.1 GCA_030431485.1 Alphaproteobacteria bacterium | reverse complement strand
GTCTTGGTCATTCTGATTTGTCCTCAAGCAGTATGGCGTCGATTTCCGTTTCCACGATCCAGTCGGGGTCGACGAAGCCTTTAACTTCCACAAAGGTGCAGGCTGGGCGGATATCCGAAAACACAGAGCCATGCACCCGGGCTGCCTCTTCCCAACGTTTGGCATCGGTCAACATGATCCGCGTGCGGATGACATGTTCCGGACCGGCGCCTGCTTCCTTCAACGCGGCAAGTCCGATTTCAAGGCACCGTTGTGTTTGAGCCGCAACGTCTCCGATTCCAACTGTCTTTCCGTCTGATCCAATAGGCGCTGTCCCTGCAACCGCAACATACGGGCCAATGCGAACCGCGCGACTAAAGCCAATGATCGGTTCCAGATAAGACCCCGATGGCACATTGATACGGGTCATTCTGTTTTGTCCTCGAATGGGCAGAGATCGCGGATCACGCAGACGCCGCATTTGGGTTTCCGGGCCACGCAGGTGTAGCGCCCGTGCAGGATCAGCCAGTGATGGGCGTGGTGTTGAAAATCGACGGGGATATGGTCTTCGATGGCGCGTTCCACGGCAACGACATCTTTGCCTGGGCATATGCCGGTGCGATTGCCGACCCGAAAGATATGTGTGTCGACCGCTTGGCTTGGATGGCCCCACCACATGTTTAGAACCACGTTTGCGGTCTTGCGTCCGACACCCGGCAGGCTTTCCAGCGCGGCGCGGGAATTGGGTACCTCGCCGCCGTATTGATCGACAAGGATTTGGCTAAGCTTGATGACGTTCTTCGCCTTGTTGCGATAGAGGCCAATGGTCTTGATATGCTCGATCACACCCTCTTCGCCAAGCGCCAGCATCTTTTCCGGCGTGTCTGCGATCTTGAACAACTCCCGCGTGGCTTTGTTCACCCCCACATCGGTTGCCTGTGCCGAGAGAGCCACAGCGACGACCAGCGTATACGCGTTCACGTGCTCAAGCTCCCCCTTGGGTTCGGGGTCCACCGCCTGAAAGCGGGTGAAGATTTCGCGGATCGTGTGATAATCGAGTTGCTTTGCCATCGACGCCTTATGACTGGCGGCCCGCGGTGACTGCAATGGAAAATTGCCGTTATTTGGTCACACGGCCCCCGGCCATCAGCACTGGATCAATGGCAAGTACGACGTGATACGGTGTCGGCGCAAATCCAAGCTTCGCGCATAGGTCTTCGGAAGGCGTGTTGCCGGTGCGAATGCCGGTGAAAAACTTGGTTGTGCCGTGCCGCCGGTTCATTTCGTCCAGTACCACTGCGCCAAGCCTGCTGGCGATGCCCTCGCCGCGCCGGTCTGGATGGGTGGACAGCATGCCCCACCAGCTCAAGCCCGGCCAATCCGAGGCGGGATGGAACATCTCCACCGAGGCCGAGGTTCCGACGATGCGCCCCGAAGGCTCGGCCACGTAGGCACAGACCGCAGGCCGTGCAAGAGCGCGTATGAACGGCCCGAGAGGTAACAGAACCTCGCAGATCTGGGTGACCGCATCCAGACCAGCCATGACATCGGCGGGGGTGTCGGGCTCGACGATACCCAAGGTCAGGTCACCGGCAAATGGCCGGGCCGCCAGACGAGCGCGGGCCAGTGATAACGTATCGGCGCCACTGCCCCAATCGACGAAGCTATCGGTTTTCAACCCTTCCGCCTGAAGTGCGGCAAAGCGCGAGGCAAGGTCTGCCTCAGGCACATGTTCGCAGGCTGCGGCGCCCATCTCTCGGGCGAGGGCGACCTGACGCGACAACGGTGCGGCATCCGGCGATGCCAATCCCAGCGCTCGCCCATGGGTGACGATGGCGGGATCATCCCGTAGGTCCTGCCACTTTGCCCAAGCACGAGCCTGTAGTGCTTGCGAGGATGGTGGGCCAAAGGTTTCAACTGTCTGAGCCATGTTGCAGCATGACACGTCTCCGCAGCTTTCCAAAGGGGTATCATATAAAGCGCAATAAACGGGTCGCAGTGCGTCGCGTCCGCACGATATGACTTAGCCAGACGACGAAGAGGTGACGCCATGCAGGCTATGACGGAAGACACACACGGCTATCATTTCCATGTCATGCGCCGCGCGCTCGATGTGATCGACTCCAGTGGGCCGGCGGTGTCGTTGGATGATCTTGCTGCGCAGATGAATATGAGCCCGGCGCATTTCCAGAGGGTATTTTCGCGCTGGGTTGGAGTCAGCCCAAAGCGATATCAGCAATACCTGACGCTCGGCCACGCCAAGGCTTTATTGGCCGAACGGTTTACCACGCTCGAGACTGCTCATGCCGCTGGTTTGTCAGGAGGCGGGCGTTTGCACGACCTTTTCCTGCGCTGGGAGGCGATGAGCCCTGGCGACTTTGCTCGCAAAGGCGAGGGGCTGATCATATTCTGGGGCTGGTTCGACAGTCCTTTCGGTCCGGCGCTGGTGATGGGGACGGAGAAAGGGCTATGCGGGATCGGGTTTGGAGCGGAATGCACCGAAGCCGAGGCGATGCAAGATCTCAAAAGCCGCTGGCCCAACGCCACCTACATCGAACAACCTGAAAAGCTTGAGCCGTGGGTGCGTGCGGCGTTTGGTCAGGCGGACGGAGACGTGCCACTCTTTATGATTGGCGCACCTTTCCAGATCAAGGTTTGGGAAGCGCTAATGCAGGTTCCTTCGGGTCACGTGACCACTTATTCAGAAATTGCTGAGTTCATCGGCCACCCCAAAGCTGTACGCGCGGTAGGCACGGCGGTGGGCAGGAACCCAATTAGTTACCTGATCCCATGCCACCGCGCCCTGAGGAAATCGGGGGGATTGGGCGGCTATCACTGGGGCTTGCCGGTCAAACGCAGCATCCTCGCCTGGGAGTCAGCTCGCGTCGAAGCCTGAGGCTTGCGCGGAAATGCGCCGATTTTTTCACGACATCAGGGAACTTACCCCCTATGTTATCGCATAGCAGTATGTAGACCCCCATAATCGAGCGCAGTTAGACGAGGCCAAACATATGACATTTACCAAATTTCCCCTGACCGCAGCGCTGTGCGGCGCACTTGCGCTTTCGGCATGTACGACGGGAAACTTCAACGATCCGAATGATCCAAACCGGCAAACCAAAAACGGTGCTTTGATCGGCGCAGGCGCTGGTGCCGTAATCGGTGCTCTTATGGGCAATGATCCAGAAGAGCGCCGCCGCAATGCTGCTGCTGGTGCCATTCTTGGTGCAGGTGGTGGGGCCATTATCGGCAACCGCCTGGATAAGCAGGAGGCAGATTTGCGGGCACAGATCGGCAACGATAACGTTTCGATCCGCAATACAGGGGATCGTCTGATCGTGACGTTGCCGCAGGACATCCTGTTTGCCACCGATAGCGCCAACTTGCGCCCTGATCTGCAGCGTGACCTGCGCACAGTAGGCCAGAACCTGCTCGCCTATCCGGACACAACCGTTCAGGTTATCGGGCACACGGATAACACTGGCGATGCCGGCTATAACCTCAACCTTTCCCGTCAGCGCGCACAGTCCGTTGCGAATATTCTGATGAGCGAAGGTGTGCCCTCCTTCCGTATTCAGAGCATCGGTCGCGGTGAGGATCAGCCGATTGCAAGCAACCTGACGCCGGAAGGCCGTGCGCAAAACCGGCGTGTTGAAATTGTGATCCTGCCCAACGCTTAATCGCCGCAAACGCGAGTAAAATAGGCCCGCATCCAAGTGATGCGGGCTTTTTTGTGTACTGCGATCCATCAAAAGGCTTGTCTTACAGCGGACCGGACACAGGTCGAGCGACAAACATTCGGGAGACAATAAATGGCTGACTTGAAGCTTGTCGGGCTGTGCGGCTCATTGCGCAAAGCGTCTACCAATCGCCTTCTCATGCTTGAGGCGGTTCGCCGCTTTGGCGAAGCCGAATTCATTGACGCCGATCTGCGCTTTCCCTTGTACGACGGCGACTTGGAACGCGATGCCGGCATCCCGGATGCAGTGCAGGTTTTGTCCGATCACCTTGCGATGTCCGACGCGGTGATCGTCGTGACGCCCGAATATAACAAGGGCATTTCTGGTGTTCTAAAGAACGCGTTGGATTGGGTCAGCAGAACGAAAGGCAACCCGTGGGCCGACAAGCCGGTAGCGCTCATGTCCGCTGCCGCAGGGCGGGCAGGTGGCGAGCGGACGCAGAATATGGCGCGACTGTGCCTGACGCCCTTTCGGCCTCTATTGCTGACCGGCCCGGAAGTCATGGTCGCGGCGACGTCTCAGCAATGGGATGAAAACGGTCGGTTGACCAATGAACGGAATGCGCAGGCTCTGGATGAACTCATGGCGTCCCTGCGACGTCACGCCGTGGCGCAAAAGGCTTTGTGATCAGCAGCCTGTGCCTTTGGTGACCACGCTCACCGTCTTAAGCATGACAGTGAGATCCTCTGCAAAAGTCACTCGACGCAGATACTCTGCATCATAGTGGGCGCGTTCAGCAAAGCTGCTCTCGTGGCGAACAGAGACCTGCCAGAAACCCGTGACGCCTGGACGCAGAGCGTAGTAAGCTGAACCGGGATACATGGACTGCTGTTCGGACATCATCGGGCGCGGGCCCACAAGCGACATTTCGCCTTTCAGTACGTTCCAGAGTTGGGGCAGCTCATCCAAGGATGTTTTGCGCAGGATCTGGCCGACCTTCGTGATGCGCGGATCATTGCGCAGCTTCTGGTTGCGGTCCCACTCGATCCGAGCGGCAGGATTGGCGCGCAAGTGTTCTTCGAGCGCGGCATCCGCGTTCGCCACCATGCTACGCAGCTTCCACATTTGAAATGTTTTGCCAAAACGACCCACGCGGGCTTGCTTGTAAAACGGTGAGCCGCCATCGCGGGCGACCAGACAGGCGCAGACCCCAACGACCAAGAGCACTGCAGGAGCGGCCATGATGACCAAGAGGATATCAAGAACGCGCTTCATGTGATCACGATAGACCCGTGTCGGCTCCGCCCGTGAAAAGGCTGCGCCAACCAGCGTCTCAATTTCGGCGGCAGAACCGGTTTGGCGAATGTGAAGCGTCATTTTAACACCCTGTTGACCTTTTGCGGTCAGCCGTTTGCCGGGTGCCTCAGGCATGAAGATATCGTGTGCTCGCAGCGCATTACCGCGGAGCATTGACGTCGGATCGATCATCCGAACATTACGATTTCAGGCTATGTGGCAGACTTTAGCAGACGAACCTTACGCAACTCCCAAGTGGAAGCACCAACCCCCAAGTGCCTTTCGAAAATTTGGCAGGATTGTGGCCTGCCGAAACATGACCTCTTTATGGCGATGTGCCTTATTTAGGTCAACTTTCAGAAAACGGGGAAACTTTGCGGTGTGTTCCCTGTCCGCTATCGCCTATAGCGTGTGGTTCCGACTGTATCCGTTTTAGAAAAAATGCAGGTTTTCATCACTTTTTAAGAGGTTGGCCTAAAATGGGGGAAACCTGGATTTAACGATTTTCGAGATTGGGTGCTTGCAAAGCGTTCCACGTGCCAGATCAAACGTCTTTGTGACGTTCCGTCACCAAATTGGGGAAACTTGCGCTATTGTAGTTTTTTTGTGGTCGGTCGGCAGATTAGTCCGAACCCAGGGCGAGGATTGTTCATCATCTGTGAACGGTCCGAGGCGCTGCTCTGAAGGATGTGTCCCGGTGCATCGGCAAACAATTTCGGCGCGATAGCTGTCCAATTGTTTCAAAAAATGGCTATTATCACCCCGGTGGGAAAGGAGGGGCCGATCACCCGACATGGTGATCACATCGTGTAATAAATTGAAATATATTTGGTATAATTGAGGCTATCTTAAGATAGCTTTTGACACGAATGAGCCCGAATCGTGACCTAAAATTCAGAATCGGACAAAATTACGGCCAGCTTGCGCAGGTTGCGCCACAATCCGCTAAAGACTATCTGCCGCTCAGGTTCTACGAACAGGATGAATTGTCATGTCCCATTCCGTCCATCTCCGCGATCTTCCCGACGGTCTCGACCTTGGCCGCGAAGTCGCCATTGATTGTGAAACGATGGGACTGCATCCGCACCGCGACCGTCTCTGTGTTGTGCAATTGTCCGGCGGGGACGGCAAAGCCCATCTTGTTCAGATCGAAAAAGGTCAGACGTCTGCTCCGAACCTCGAAAGACTTTTGACCGATCCCAACGTACTCAAGCTCTTTCACTATGGTCGGTTTGACATCGCCGCCATGCAGAACGCGTTTGGTGTTGTGACGGCGCCGGTCTACTGCACAAAAATCGCAAGTCGGCTGGTGCGGACATACACCGACCGCCACGGCCTCAAGGTATTGTTGCAAGAGCTGCTTGGCATCGACATCTCAAAGCAACAGCAATCAAGCGATTGGGGATCAGAAACACTAAGTCAGGCGCAGATTGATTATGCAGCGTCTGACGTGCTGTATCTCCACAAGCTGCGCGATGCCCTTCAGGTGATGCTGGAACGGGAAGGGCGTGCCGAATTGGCGCAATCCTGCTTTGATTTCTTGCCAACGCGCGCGCAGCTTGATCTCGCCGGTTGGCCAGACACTGACATCTTTGCCCATAGCTGACCGCGTTAAAGAGCATGTATTCGCGCCTGATCGCCTGGTTGAAGATCTTGCTTCCTCTGGGGGCGCTCGCGCTATTATCGACAATATTTCTCTACTCGCGTGGTCCGGACCCGATCGCGTCGCTGCCGATGCTCACTGGCGGAGCAGATCCGACACGGACTGAGCAGATTGGAGGACCTTTTTATGCGGGAACGACAGAGAACGGGCAGGGCCTAACCCTCGCGGCACGGCAGGCTCGGTTCGTTGACACGGACAACTCGGGCGTGATTGCCGATGATCTGAGAGCAGTCATCGATGTCAGTGATGATAACCGCATCGTTATTGACGCAACCATAGGGCAGATGGATCAAAGTGACCGATTGCTGTTGAGGCAGGGCGTCAAGCTGGAAAGCAGTTCAGGATACACTGTGCGCGCAGACGGACTCGACGCAGAGATCGATCGCGTCGTAATTGAGAGCACGTCAGAGGTGGAGGCTGACGGCCCTGGCTTGACGCTGTGGGCAGGAAAACTCCGGGTGGAGGAAAGTGAGAACAGCGCCGGCATTCAGTTGCTGTTCACGGACGGGGTAAAGCTGATATACATCCCGCAACAAGACGGGGCTGAATGATGATCCGAGTAATGTTGACCGTGTTTGCAGTTGTTCTCGCAACACTCGCGCAGGCGCAAGGAACCGAAGTTGCCTTCGGCACGGTGCAGCAGGACACGTCGCTGCCTGTCGAAGTCAGTGCAGACTCGCTGTCCGTGTCGCAGAACGATGGGTCTGCCCTATTCACCGGGAACGTTATTATCGGGCAGGGAGAGATGCGCCTCTTTGCGCCGCGCGTCCTTGTCTACTATGCAGAGGGCCAGTCTGGCATTGAACGGCTTGAGGCCACCGGTGGCGTGACGCTTGTGAACGGCGATCAGGCGGCCGAGGCTGACACAGCCGAGTACGAGGTAAATCGTGGGACGATCCGGATGGTTGGCAGTGTTTTGTTGACCCAAGGCGCAAATACGCTTGTCTCGGACAGTATGGATGTTGATCTGGAAGCGGGCACAGCACTTATGAACGGCCGCGTACGGACGGTGTTCCAGTCGGGCGATAATTGATGTCCGGTCCTGACCTATCTGTCACGGACGGCCAAAGTGGCCTTCTCGTCAAACATCTGCGCAAAAGTTACAAGAAGCGTGTGGTGATCCGCGACGTCTCCCTCGAAGTGCATCGCGGCGAGGTTGTTGCCCTCTTGGGACCTAACGGCAGCGGCAAGACAACGTCGTTCTATGCAATTGCGGGCCTTGTGAATCCAGAGGGAGGGCAGGTTCTTATTGACGGGCAGGATGTCACGTATCTGCCCATGTATCGACGTGCGCGTATGGGCATCGGGTATCTGCCGCAGGAAATGTCGATCTTTCGCGGGATGAGCGTCGAAGACAATATCAGCGCGATTCTCGATATCAGTCAGCCTGATCGCCACCGACGCCGCGAACGTCTTGAAGAACTGCTGGGCGAGTTTTCCATCGAGCATTTGCGGCGTGCGCCGGCGCTTGCCCTTTCGGGGGGAGAGCGGCGTCGTGTGGAAATTGCCCGCTGCCTTGCAGCCGACCCAAAATACCTTCTGCTCGACGAACCGTTCGCGGGGGTCGACCCGATCAGTGTGGGTGATATCCGCCATTTGGTGGCAGACCTGAAGAAGCGCGGAATCGGTGTTCTGATCACGGATCACAACGTACGTGAAACGCTGGAAATCGTTGACCGTGCGTACATCCTGCATGATGGCAAGGTGCTGATGTCCGGATCGCCGGATGAGGTGGTACGCAACGAAAACGTGCGGCGGGTCTATCTGGGCGACAGTTTTCGCATCGGATAATTCCCGGCTCTTTCGTCGGAAATCATTGACAGGAAGGCCTTGCGGTATTGAAATGATCGTATGGCGTTTGAAGACTCAGACCGTCACGTTCTGCTCTACCTGCCCCACCGGCTGGACAATGAAACACAACGGTCAACACGCCATCTTCCTTTTGCACTTGAACCTTCGGGGCGGGCTTTCCGCCTGCGTTCCTGTGCAGAACCAAAACAATAAAAAGGACATTCTATGCGTTACCAGATAACCGGCAAACAGATTGACGTTGGTGAGGCGCTTCAGAGCCATGTGAAGACCGAACTGGAGGAGATGTTGGGCAAATATGCGGGGCGTCCGACGGATGCGACCGTTGTGTTCTCAAAAAGTGCCCACGAGTTTGTTTGTGAGACAGTGGTGCATCTGTCGACCGGTTTGAACGCGACCGCCAAGGCACACGCAACGGAAATTTACGCTGCGTTTGACGCTTGTTGCGAGAAGATGGATAAGCAGTTGCGGCGCTATAAACGGCGTCTCAAGGATCACCATAAGGACCGTACGGAACCTGTTGAACTCATCGGGGCTTCCTCATATATCCTCGCCAGCGAAGCGGACGCGCATGATGACGAGCCGGAATCACTGCAGCCAATTATCGTCGCCGAGATGGAAACCAAGATCCCATCCTTGACCGTCGGTGAGGCAGTGATGCAGATGGAGTTGGCGGGACTGCCGGTTTTGGTGTTCCGCAATGACAAAAAGGACGGTGTAAACGTCGTATATCGCCGGGAAGATGGAAACATCGGCTGGATTGATCCATAAAAGCGATGTACCGGCGAGCCTCGCCTTAAGAACGAGCAGTACATGAAATTTGCAGACCTGTTGAATTCGAAAGCCGTGAAGGCTGTTACGACTGTTTCAAGCAAGAAGCGCTTGATGCACGATATCGCAGATGTCGCAGAGTCCGCGTATGGCATTTCTGCTCAGCGCGCCGTTGAGGCGCTTTTGGAACGCGAAAGCCTTGGCCCGACTGGTGTGGGCCATGGCGTTGCACTGCCGCATGCGCGGTTGGATGGGGTAGAATCGGTTGTTGGCGTGTTCATCCTTCTGGAAAAGCCAATTGATTTCGACGCGATCGACCGGCAGCCCGTTGATGTGATTTTTGCGCTGTTCGCGCCGGAAGACGCTGGCGTCGAACATCTCAAAGCTCTGGCGCTTGTGTCACGGACCCTGCGTGATCAGAATTTCTGCACCAAGCTACGCGCAAATCCCGATCCGTCGACCTTGCATACAATTATCACCGAAGCTGCTTCGGTGCAGGCGGCTTAAGAAACGCGCGCAGTTCTAGCCGGGATCGAAATCGGAAAATCCGAGCATCATGTAGTCGCGCGGATAGGCGTCGCGACACATCTTTTCCAGATTACCATCATAGATCGTGACGAGGCGCTCCAAATTTGGATCAATAGCCGCGGTCCATGATGGCGGGTCCGTCACACCTAACCGAGCAACAAGGTCTGGAAGGGCTGTGGCAAGGTCGTCCTCGCGCAGCGCGGTGTCTGGCAGACAGAATTCGGACATGCCTTGAAGACACGTGACTTGACTGGCCCAATGCGCATCGACGCGAATGCTTGTCTGACCGTTCAGGTTTGAGCGAAGGAAGGCCAAAAACGCTTCGAAAGCGCTTTTATGTGCGGCAGGATCGTATCCGGGATCATTGTCCTCCTCTGGCAGTTCCAACCCATGAAATCGCGTAAGCTGGTGCCGGATTTTTGCGAAACTGCCTGATCCTGTGCTCAGGATCTTGTCGCAGAACGCGGCATGTGCCCTGATCAAGGGATGGCGCAATACTGTAAAGCGACGATGCCCGGGATGATCCTGAAGCCATCCGCGCAAGCTTTTCTGATTGAATTTCGTGATCAATTCCGAACCATCGCCGTCTAGGGATGACATCCAGTTTCGGACTTGATCCTCCGGCCCAGAGCGAATTGGCATATAAAGCAGCGGATGCTGCCCGCATGCCACGTAGGAAGGCACAACAGGTCCGCGACGCGGTTCAAAATTCGGAGTGCGCGTGAGATCAAAGCGATCTAACGCGCGCAAAGCCACCTGCATCTGGTCGAAATTGGCCACTTTGTCGGCCAAAGGCTGCGGGTTTTGCGGCTTGAGGTTTGTCTTGAACGTATCCGGATCCGCATCGACGCCCAACCATCTGGCTAGACCGCTCAGGATTTCGGTGTCGTGAAGATCATCGTAGCCAACATAGAATGCGCTTTGGCCCGTGACCTGCAGCGCCCGCATGATCTCTAGCTGAAAGCTTTGTGTGCGTCCAAGATGGCGTTCGAATTCGTGTAAATCGAACTGTGCTTTTGCGTCCTTGCGGTTCTTTACGTTGGTCAGCTTCCACTGGTCGGTCGCGCGGGCGATCTTGAGGCTGATATAGCTGTCCAGAGGGTTCCGGGTCAGAATGATTTTTGCACAGCGTGGATCAGACAGGATCGGAGCCAAAACGCGCGGATCGTGATCATGAAAATAGCGAAAGCCGCCAAGAGCGCCCGGCGTATTTCGGATCGCGCGCAACAGACGATCGGGATTGTCTTCACGCTGTTGCTGCGTGACGCCTAGGATATCGCCGCGGTTCGGATACCCTATGAAGTTTGGGTTGAAGGCTTCCCCATGACAGACGACATTGGCGATTTGGTTGAGATAATCCTCAAGGAGATTGGACCCGGTCCGCATCTCGGCGAATACGACAAAAAAGTCAAAATCAGCGGTCACGCGTTACTTCTTTACCAGATAGGGTCGGGGGCGCTGCACCTCTCGAACAGGGTTTTGTGCGATAGGATCGGCAGGAAAATCACCCATGAGATAGGGGTGCATGCCCTGGTTTTTAAGATTTTGGAGAAACTGTCCAAACCCGGTCAGATCGACCATTCTGGGCGCTTCCGTCAGAATGCGGTTCGGTTGTGAGCCAATTTCGTCAACGATGACCTGTATTGCCTCCATCGGACTTTCGATGAATTCGGCCATCGTCCAAATTCGGCGGCGACATTTGGAGTAGGGAGAGCGTAAGGCGTCGAGCATTCCGGTCTCGATCTTTTGCAACTGAGCCGCCTCGCGTCGCAGCTCGCCAAAGCTGCGGTTTGATTGGAACAACGGGATTGCCCACGCGCCGCTGATCACAGAAACCTGCGCGTTCGGATCTTTTGCGATGTCCCAAATCACATGCTCGGTGCTGTTGGGGCCAAGTTGAAAACACTGTCGCTCGCCCCTTGTGTTCCACAGCAAATTCGTCAGGAACATCTTGGTGTCGTAGTCGCGCAGAGTGGCATTATCTGACAGGGCACCGTTCATCACGGTTTGACCGTCTGCGAAATGTGCACGATCCGGCGCAAAAAGATGCCCGTGCACCCGAGCACCCGTAACCTGCGCGAGCCACGGTTCGAAATCTGTGAAGAGTTCAGTAAATCCCTGGAAGACAGAATACTTCGCCGCCGTTACCCCGTTTTCCCAATCTTCGTTCGGAAAACGGCTTTGCATGTACAGCCCTGAACGCCCTCGGGTCCTGCGATCCACCGCCTTCGCAAAGATGCGGTCGATCTTTCCGGGATTCGGTTCCTGCAGGCTCAACTCTCCGGGTTTCGGGGTCAGGAAGGTATCGTACAACACATCTGCGTTGTGCCAGATTTTGCGCGCGACGAAACAATCAGACCGGCGAAGCAATTGCAGATGATCGTCGTAGAAAATGTGCGGTTTGCCTTGGAAATCGAACTTTGACAGGGTCAGCGATCGACTGACGATATTTGTCGAATAAAGCCGCGCCAAGGTCTGAAAATAGCTCTCGTCCGGGATCCAAACATGCCGGAAGTATCGATCATACGTCTTGCGCTTGGGGTCTTCGAGAATTGATGCCAACGTCTGCCGGGTCAGACACCACCATTGGCTTCCCATGTGCGGAGTCAGTCCGTCGGGAATTTTCCGCCTATATCCGAAATTACGCTGTATCTCTACGAAGCGGTCAAACAGATACCGATTGCGTCGCCAGGAGAACGGAAAGCGCATCGTGAACCGCTCTTCATCAAGACCGCCTACGGTCCAGGGAACATCCGCTGTTGTCGCGCTTTCAATATGATCGGTGCGCGGGCGCGCCTTGAGGTAGTCGATCAACTCCTGAACCGGCCGCAAAGGCAGACACGACCCGGATGTCAGATAGACATGGGTCACCTCTTCAAACTCGGAGAGCATCAGTTCGCTGGCATCCTGGCTGGCCGCAACCAGCCCCCACGTGCCCCAATCGCATCGGTGTCGGCGCGAGAAACGGACCAAAGGGTCATCGCTCAGACGTTCCGTGAAGATTTTGTAGCGTTTGTTCGAGACGATTTGATCAACATGGATCACAACCGGACAGCCGGCTTTCGTCCAGTGACGGGCGACCTGCTCGGCGCGGTGCAGCGCGGTGTGCGCAAGCATGACAATCCCAATGCTCATGCCCAGTTGCCCATCGACATCAGGCCAAGGATCTCAAGCTGTCGCCAGTTGATGTACTTCTCCGACCATTTGCACCAAAGCTCCGGGTTGTCCTGAAGGCCCGAGGCGTAGGCCACGTATTCAAGGCTGCCAGCATAGTGCTCGCGCCGTTTGAGCTCTTCCATTGCCTTTTCGTTGAACGTGCTCAGGAACTTGGTGTGCAAAAGCGCGCCGGACGCTTTTTCGCCGCCCCATTCGTCGTAGACGTAGTTCAGACCGCGTGGCAACAGCATGTGGGTTGAACTGGCATAGGCATACCGATGGTGCCATTTTACCAGCGGAATTTTGTTGAGAGCAGGAGCGGCCTCGGGGCGGTCCGCAAAGAACACCCGTGCGCGAGGCCCACCTTGGATCCAGAGATTGCCCAGCAAGTGGTTCCGCTTTAGCGTGTAATTCCCAGAGTCGAACCACGATGCGATTTCCAACGGGTTTTGTCCCGCTTGATAAGGCACCGCATCAATGCGCCCTTTGGGATACATGTCCAGAAGCATGGCGCTGAAGGACCGGATGGAGGAAGCTTCAAGCCAATCGGTCAGCGCTGGTAGAGGGCGCGAGTCGCAGAACGGGTATACAAAGAGTTCGTCCGGATCGACCGTCAAACACCAATGATCATGCCCGTAGCGTCGTAACAGCCAATTCATCCAGTCCATGCCAAAGCGGGATCGCTTATAGCTCTTGCGCGTGTGCCAGACTGAGACATCTGGCTGCTGTGCCAGCAACTCAGCGGTGCCATCGGTGCTGTCGTTGTCGACAAAGAAGAAATGGGAAACCCCCATTTCGCGGTAGTATTTTAGGAAGTAGGGCAAACGAATGCCTTCGTTCCGCACAGTGCAGAACAGCAGGATGTCGGATTTGCGGATCTGGTCTGTTCGATTGGACACAGGCTTGAGTTCGCGGCGTTTTCTAAACGCGCGGAACCTCCAGCGTTTTCGCCGGAGCCTTAGTCCATATCGTTGCACAACTCCCAAGAGTCAGCTGCCTGTTTTCTGTGGTCGCAAGCCACGGGGTATGTCAAAGAGCCGTAAATAGTTGATTGAAATGTGTCTGCCAAGTCAGTCTCTCTAAAGACATCATCCTGTTCTGCTCACCGCTCGTATCCCGACGTTTTTGCGCCAGTTTGTTGATTTCTTTGCGCCAAGCGTAGCAATCCGATTCGCGCGCGTAAATAGCGCTGTCCCCCAGCAATTCGCGGAAGACGGGAAGTGCGTTGCAAATGAGCGGCACATTCAAGTGCAGAGCTTCGAATGCAGGGTAGCCGAACCCCTCGGCAAAGCTCGGAAACAATAAACCCGAGCTGTACTGCAAAAGTCCCCACATCGTGCCGTCATCAAGGTCGGACAGTTCATGCACATTCGGCATACCTTGGTCCAGCCGCTTAAATACCTCCTCGTTCATCCAGCCACGACGACCGCACAGGATCAGATGTGGGTCAGATGGTCCGCAATTGTCTTGCCATAGCTCCAGCAGGAAGCCGATATTTTTGCGGGGTTCGATTGTCCCGATGGCCATGAAATATGGTTTGCCACTCCACGACCCTTTGGGTGGGGCGCTAGGCTCGATTTTTGGCAGTCCGGGCAACAGCACTTGAATGTTCTCTGAGGTCAGATGCCGTGCACGCCCCAAAATCTGCGACTTGGTGGCGTGCGAGTTGCAAAAGACGCGATCAGCATGTCGATCCACTTTGTCAAAGAACGCTTTAAAGGCGCTTCGGGATCGCGGTGTTTGTAAGTCCGGCCAATCGAGCGGGATAGTGTCATGCACATAAACGCCGATACTGACAGCCCCCCCCCTTTAAGAGCATCTATGACACGATCATTGAAGTTGGTCTGGCCCACATTCAGATACTGGGTTCCCGGCGGAAGGTGCCGTCGCAGCATATTGGTCAGGCGCAGCGGCACGGAACTGTCCAAAGCTGTCTTGCGCAGACCCGCTTCGGTCGTGGCCCTCTTCACATCGGATGTTCGCGCCACCCATGAAACGAGGTCAGACTTGTTCCAGACTGGATGATCGCAATGTAATCGAAGTCGGTCGCACCCGGTTTTATCGAGAAGGAGAAACCCGAACTTTGTCCGCACCAGTCCAAAAAGCGGTGCTGGATCGTCAATCAGGTGTTCAATATATGCGCGCTCTATCCGGTCAATGCCCGTTGGGCGCAGTCCGGCACGACGGACAGTTCGGGTCACATCCAGCAGATGTGCCGCCGCTGGGCTATGCGAAATCGTAGTCACGGGACGGGCGATTAGGAATGGCTGCGATCAGGCCAATTGTGAAACAGGTCCGGCATCTATGATTGGGGATGCGCTGGACAGCCCCAGTCACAACTCATTCGGCCGCGTTTTCGATCTGCATGACCGAGTCCAGAAATCCGCGCAGGTCGTCTCTGAGATCATCACGCGCCAGACCAAAGGCGACTGTCGCTTGCAGGAACCCTGCTTTTGAGCCGCAGTCAAACCGCTGACCCCGGAATCTGTATCCGTAAACGCCGGTACCGTCGATTTCCTGTGCAATCGCGTCCGTCAACTGAATTTCGCCACCCGCACCGGTCTTGAGCTTGTTGAGGTTCTTGAGCACTTTGGGATCAAGGATGTAGCGCCCAATCACCGCCAGGTTCGAGGGCGCATCTTCGACTGCGGGTTTTTCAACCATATCTTTGACAGAAACCATCGCGCCCATGTCCTCTTTGACATCAAGGATACCATAGCTCGAGGTCTTGTCGCGCGGGACTTCCATCGCGGCCACCATGTTGCCGCCGGTTTCCTCATAGGCTTCGACCATCTGCTGCAGACATGGCTTTTCAGCCGAGATCACATCGTCGGGCAACATGACGGCAAAGGGTTCATCGCCGATCAAACGGCGCGCGCACCATACGGCGTGGCCCAGACCAAGTGCCTTGTGCTGACGCATATAGGCAATCGCGCCGCTTTCCATATTGGTGGATTTCAAGTCTTCCAGAATGTCCAGCTTGCCCTTCTTGCGCAGTTCTCGCTCAAGGATGGGGCTTTCATCAAAATAGTCCTCAAGCGCGCTTTTCCCGCGCGAGGTGATAAAGATGAATTCTTTGATCCCGGCAGCTCTGGCCTCGTCAATGGCGTACTGTACCAGCGGCCGATCAACGAGTGTCATGATCTCTTTCGGGACGGATTTTGTGGCGGGCAAAAAGCGCGTTCCGAGTCCGGCGACCGGGAAAACGGCCTTGGTCACTTTTCTACGCATGGGTCTGCTCCTCCTTGTCGCGTCTTACTGCGCGTCACTCACTACAGCACAAAGACATACATAAATGTACGGCTCAGAGCATGGATTATTGAAAAGTTTTGTCGAATTTATGTCTAAACGTCCGTCATGAGCACTTTTTTTGATCGAATTCCATTCAGCCGGGACAGAGTTCGGAGAACCCGTGTCTTGCGTGAGCAAAGCTGGAACATAGGTTCATTGCGCATTTCGCGGCCGAAGACACCCCCGGTGTGCAGCCAAAAACCGTCGTCGGTGAACGCAACTTGGTGAAATCTGACCGTATGAGTGTAGTCCAGAACGGTCACGCGATGACCTTGCGCTGCCAACGATTTCGCGCGCCTCAGATCAGCCTGTCGCTTCGTACGGGACATGATAATCGCCATATCCTTTGAAGACCTTTGCCGGGTAGGCATTTGGTCGCTCGGTGCTTGGGTAAGAGACGGCACCTGAACCCGCAGACGCTTTGCGCCTTCCGCATACCCCTTGATCAATTCGCGGCACAGTTTCCACGCGCTGTCCGGCGGCAAGGTTCCGCTTTGCATGTGCTGCAAGATCCATCTGCGGCGTTCGGCAATGAAAGCTGCCCGTGCGGCATCACGCTCGGTCACAGGGCAATGTTTTTGGTGAAATACCGCCACAGATGCGGCAATCTCGAACACTGATCTGGGTGTTCGGTCTGATGCACGAAACCTGCTGGGTCCGCTCGCATGGTGTACAACGGCCATGGGCACGAACACGGTTTGACCACCGCTTTGAGAGATGCGGTACGTCAGATCTGTCTCGTCGAGGTAGAAGGCGAACCTTTCGTCAAACCCCTCATGCTGCACCAAAGCTGACCGTCGTAGCGCCATATTGGTCCCATGTAATCGCGGATGTTGGTCGGCCTTTGGCGCAATGATACCCGGCCGTTCATCATTCCATGCGACCGGGCGGGTCACGCCCGAAACGTCAACTTTGGCTGCAGCATGCTGAACGGAAATACCATTTCGACCGAGAGTTGTTCCTCCAGCCTGGGCGACATTGGGATCCGAAAAAGCGCTTGCCAGATGTGAGAGCCACGTCGGCTCTGGAACGGCATCATCGTCAAGAAACGCCACAAGCTCACCTCGGGCCTGCGCCACGCCCAGGTTCCGCGCAGCCGAGATGTTGGGTGTGTCGTACACGATCACGCCTACACCATCAAAAGCGTGGGCGATGGCCGCTCCGGTCGAACAGGCGACGACGATCGTTTCGTAGAGCGGATAGTCAAGTTGTTGGACTGCACACAGGCAGCGACGCAGGAAATCGGGCCGGTCGCGGCTGACGATGACAATGCTGATCGTAAGATCGGCCATGACACAGGTCAGGCGGTGCTGAGCGTAATGCCCGGTGCAGTTGCCACGAAAAACGGGTTGGCAAAATCGTCCTTGCCATAGGCAAGCGGTTGCAGGTCATCCAGTCTGAGAACCTGTCCGCCTGCACCCGTCAGAACAGCATGGCCCGCAGCGGTATCCCATTCCATTGTGCGCCCAAGACGCGGGTAAAAATCCGCTTCGCCCGTTGCCACCAGACAGAACTTCAGAGACGATCCCGCGCTCTTACTGTCTTTGACGTAGTACCGATTGATATAGTCGTCCGTCGCCTGATCACGGTGTGATTTTGAGGCTACCACCATGAGCGCCTTTGTATCGGGAACGGACACATGGATCGGAGTGGATTCTCCCATCGTGTCTCTGCCAAAATCTCCCGTTTCCTCAAAGCTTTGCCCTGAAGCATCAGTGTAAAAGAGCCGTTTTTTTGCAGGTGCATAGACAACACCTCGCGTTGGAATACCCTTTTCGACCAGCGCGATGTTCACTGTAAAATCGCCTCGGCGATGGATGAACTCTTTTGTGCCGTCCAAAGGATCGACAATCAGAAAATCCTGCATGTTCAGATCATGCGTATCCGCTTGCTCTTCGGTGATCAGGGCGATCTCGGGGAATGCCGCGCGCAGCCCTGCGGAAATCAATGCGTCTGCCGCCTCATCTGCAGCAGTGACCGGGCTGTCATCGGATTTCAAGCGCACATCAAAATCATCGGCTTCATAGAACTCCATGATCTTGTCGCCAGCTTCGAGCGCAAGGCGACGCATTGTGTGCATCAAGGCTGCGTAATCCATACTCTTCGATCCTTGCGTCGATTGATTTAAAAGCGCTCTTCTTTTATCATTCGGTTAACTCATCTCCGCAACAACAGTCAGGTCAATTGACGGAAAAACGCGGAGTTCGGCAGAGGCAGAAAAAGATGTTTCATAAAACGGTGCCGACCACGCGGGCATCTTCAGCGGTCAACATTGCTGAGCTGATCTACCACAATACCGTCCGGTCAATCCGGAAAACCCACGGCAATGCCTTCATGTCCATCGCAATGAGCGTGTTTCAGTCGCTCATGTTCGTGCTGTTTTTCTACATCATGTTTACGATCATGGGGATCAAGGGCATGGCACTGCGCGGCGACTTCGTGATCTTTCTGCTGACCGGCATCTTTATGTTCATGACCCATAACAAGGCCGTTGGTGCGGTTATGGGAAGCGAGGGGCCTTCCAGCCCGATGATGCAGCACGCGCCAATGAATACCTTTGTGTCTATTGCTGCGGCGATGCTGTCGACACTCTACATCCAGATGTTGGCGGTCTTTTTTATCCTATTTGTTTACGATGTCGCCTTGAATCCATACGTGTTGACCGAGATCGTCGATCCGGCACCCGTGATGGGTATGCTGCTTCTGTCATGGTTGTCCGGGGGCGCAGTGGGGCTGGTGTTTCTGGCGATGAAGCCCTGGTTGCCAGGCCTGACCGGAACGCTGTCAACGCTGTATAAGCGCGCCAATATGATCGCGTCCGGCAAGATGTTCGTGGCAAACTCGCTGCCGTCCTTCATGATCGCCATGTTCGACTGGAACCCACTGTTCCACACAATCGATCAGGCGCGGGGCTTTGCCTTTATCAATTACGTGCCGCGCAACAGCAATTGGGAATATGTTGTCTACCTCACCCTTACCCTGCTGATGATCGGGCTGATGGGCGAATTTTACACCCGCAGGCACGTTTCGGCCTCGTGGTCCGCGCGTCGCTGATCAGGTTACGACCCGAAGTGTCAGATTGATCCGGCCGCCCTTCGGCAAGAGGGTCGAACTGTTCGGCCTGATGTGGTCAATACCGTGAAAGGCCCGACGTGCGTCTCCGGCCATCACCACCACATCTCCGGAACGGAGCCAGATCGACTCGGTCTTGCCTCCCCGCGTTAAGTTGCCCATGCGAAACAGTCCCTCGTCGCCCAGCGAGACGGATACGACAGGCTGCGTCAGATCAGCCTCATCGCGATCCTGATGCATGCCCATCTTTGCGGTCTCGTCATACCAATTGATCAAACAGCACTCCGGGGCCCGGGCGTCGGGAACAACGTCTCGCCACATCTCGATCAAACTATCGGGAATCGGTGGCCAGGGAACGCCAGACGGATGAACTAGTTCATAGCGATAGCCTTTGCGATCACTGACCCAACCATACATTCCTGCTGCGCTCATGCGCACTGACATTGGTGTGCCGCGCGGCGTTACAGGTTGGACCAGAGGGGCTTTGCTCAGGACATCGCGGAGTGTGTCCACGAGTCGGGCCTGTGCTTCGGGTGCAAAATAGCGTTGATGAATTTCGAAGTCTCGCAGGCGCAGAACAGTCATACCGCACAAATACTGCAAACACGTCGCCAACACATACTGAATTTTCAGAAATTCACATGAACAGCGACGCTTGCAGGTGTCGTGTCGCCTCCTTATATACCCACCGGACCCGCTGAACGGTTACGGCAGCGGAACGGAATGCGGGGCGGGATGCCGAAATGGGTCTTCGTCTCGTGACATCGCCTTAAGAAAAGAAGGGATCGAAAACATGGCCAAAGTGATTGGTATTGACCTCGGTACAACAAACAGCTGCGTCGCAATCATGGATGGTTCGCAGCCGCGCGTGATTGAAAACTCCGAAGGTGCTCGCACAACCCCATCCATCGTGGCATTCACCGATGATGAACGCCTCGTCGGTCAGCCGGCCAAGCGTCAGGCTGTGACCAACCCGGAAAACACAATCTTCGGCGTCAAGCGCCTGATCGGTCGTCGCAATGACGACAGCGATCTCGCCAAGGACCGCAAGAACATGCCGTTTGAGGTGATCGACGGCGGCAACGGCGACGCATGGGTGCGCGCCAAGGGTGACAAATACTCGCCGTCCCAAATCTCCGCATTCATCCTCGGCAAGATGAAGGAAACTGCTGAGTCCTATCTCGGTGAAGAGGTGACACAAGCGGTCATCACCGTCCCCGCCTATTTCAACGACGCACAGCGCCAAGCAACCAAGGACGCGGGCAAGATTGCCGGCCTCGAAGTTTTGCGGATCATCAACGAACCGACAGCAGCCGCGCTGGCCTATGGTCTCGACAAGAAAGAATCCCGCACCATCGCGGTCTATGACCTTGGCGGCGGTACATTCGACGTGACTATCCTCGAAATCGACGACGGTCTTTTTGAGGTCAAATCCACGAACGGTGACACGTTCCTTGGTGGTGAAGACTTCGACATGCGCATCGTCAACTATCTCGCGGACGAGTTCAAAAAAGAGAACGGCGTTGATCTGACGGCAGACAAGATGGCTCTTCAGCGCCTCAAGGAAGCGGCGGAAAAAGCCAAGATCGAACTGTCGTCGTCGAGCCAGACCGAAATCAACCAGCCGTTTATCTCGATGGACGGAAAGTCCGGTCAGCCGCTGCACCTTGTGATGAAGCTGACCCGCGCCAAGCTGGAGAGCCTTGTCGGCGACCTTATCAAAGCGTCGATGAAGCCGTGTCAGGCCGCTCTGAAAGACGCTGGTCTCAGCACATCCGAGATCGACGAGGTTGTTCTGGTCGGCGGTATGACCCGCATGCCGAAGGTGGTCGAGGAAGTGACCAAGTTCTTTGGCAAAGAGCCGCACAAGGGTGTGAACCCGGACGAGGTTGTGGCGCTGGGTGCCGCCATTCAGGCTGGCGTTCTGCAGGGCGACGTGAAGGACGTTGTTCTTCTTGACGTGACACCGCTGTCGCTGGGTATCGAAACGCTGGGTGGCGTGTTCACCCGTCTGATCGACCGCAACACGACAATCCCGACGAAGAAGAGCCAAATCTTCTCGACCGCCGAAGACAACCAGAATGCCGTGACGATCCGGGTGTTCCAGGGTGAGCGTGAGATGGCTGCTGACAATAAGATGCTCGGCCAGTTCAACTTGGAAGACATCCCGCCGGCACCGCGTGGCATGCCGCAGATCGAGGTGACATTCGACATCGACGCAAACGGCATCGTGTCCGTGTCCGCCAAAGACAAAGGCACTGGCAAAGAGCAGAAGATCACCATCCAGGCATCTGGTGGTTTGTCGGATGAGGACATCGAAAAGATGGTCCAGGACGCCGAGGCAAACGCCGAAGCGGACAAGGAACGTCGCGAGATGGTCGAGGCCCGCAACCAGGCCGAGAGCCTTATCCACTCGACCGAGAAGTCGGTGGAAGAGCATGGCGACAAGGTCGATCCGACCACCGTCGAGGCGATCGAATTGGCAATCGCGGCGCTCAAAGACGATCTGGAAGACGAAAAGGCAACCGCTGACAAGATCAAGTCCGGCATCCAGAACGTCACCGAAGCGGCGATGAAGCTGGGCGAGGCGATCTACAAGGCGCAGCAGGAAGACGGCGATGCTGAGCCTGCGGCGGCGGATCAGGGCCGCGACGACGATGACACGATCGTCGATGCCGATTTCGAAGATCTCGACGACAACAAGCGCGCCTGACGCTGGTTGGGCGGAACCGAAATGGGGCCGGTCCGGACACCGGGCCGGCCTCTTTCGTTCCGTAGAAGGAGGGCATGAT
>JAUIIR010000150.1 GCA_030431485.1 Alphaproteobacteria bacterium | reverse complement strand
GGTGGCGGAGACGAAGGGATTCGAACCCTCGAGACGGTTTCCCGCCTACTCCCTTAGCAGGGGAGCGCCTTCGACCACTCGGCCACGTCTCCGCCGACCCGTTTAGTGAGGTGCGCGCGCGGGGACAAGGGTGGAAACCACCTCAGCGGCAAGTTTTTTCGTGTCTCAGGTGTTGAAAAGGAAATGCAGCACGTCGCCGTCCTTGACGACGTAGCCCTTGCCTTCGGCGCGCATCTTGCCGGCTTCTTTGGCCGGGGTTTCCCCGCCCAGCGTGACGTAGTCGTCATAGGCGATGGTTTCGGCGCGGATGAAGCCCTTTTCAAAGTCGCCGTGGATCACACCGGCGGCTTGCGGAGCGGCGGTGCCTTTGGTGATGGTCCAGGCGCGGGCCTCTTTCGGGCCAACGGTGAAATACGTCTCAAGCTGCAAAAGCTGGTAGCCTGCACGGATCACCCGGTCGAGGCCCGGCTCTTCCAGGCCCATTTCGGACAGGAATTCCTGCGCCTCTTCGGCGTCGAGCTGGCTGATCTCTTCCTCGATCTGGGCCGAGATGACCACATGACTGTTGCCCTGCGCTGCGGCCATGTCACCCACCGCGTTCGACATCGCATTCCCGTCTGCCGCATCTGCCTCGGACACATTGCAGACGTAGAGCACCGGCTTTGTGGTCAGCAGTTGCAGCATGTCCCATGCCTTGCGGTCCTCGTCATCGACCGACACGGTGCGGGCAGGTTTACCCTCTTCCAGAGCAGCCAGGGCGGCGCGCATCAGGCGTTCCTGTTGCACCGCGTCCTTGTCACCGCCGCGCACCTTGCGGACAATGTTCTGCAGGCGCTTCTCAAGGCTTTCGATGTCGGCCAGCATCAGCTCGGTTTCGATGGTTTCGGCATCGGCGACCGGATCAACCCGGCCATCGACATGCACCACGTCGCCGTCTTCAAAGCAGCGCAGCACATGGGCGATGGCGTCCACCTCGCGGATATTGGCAAGGAACTGGTTGCCCAAACCTTCACCCTTGGACGCGCCTTTCACGAGGCCCGCGATGTCCACAAATGTGATCCGCGTCGGGATGATCTGCTTGGACTTGGCGATCTCTGCAAGCTTGTCGAGCCGCGCGTCGGGCACAGCCACGTCACCCACGTTGGGCTCGATCGTGCAGAACGGAAAGTTCGCCGCCTGCGCCGCCGCGGTCTTGGTGAGCGCGTTGAAGAGGGTCGATTTGCCCACGTTCGGCAGACCCACGATTCCCACCTTGAAGCCCATGTCGATCTCTCCTGATCCTGCAGATTTGCGCCGCTTCTATGCGCTGACCGTCGGCGCTGCAAGACGGCTGAGATTGGGCATCATCTGGAACCAGAAGCGGTTGTTCAAAAGCACCGCAGCAACGGCCAGTCCAAGCACCAGCCCGATCCAGATGCCCGTCGCGCCCCAGTCCACGACAAAGCCCAGAACCACGGCGGCTGGCAGGCCAACCCCGAAATAGGACACAGCAGCGAGGAGCATCGGCAAGCCGACATCCTGCACGCCCCGCAAGAGGCCCAGCGCCACCACCTGCGCGCCGTCCACCAGTTGGAAGATCGCGGCAAGGATCAACAGAGTGATGCCCATGCTGATGATCTCGGCGCGTGCAGGGTCGTCTGGGTCAAGGAAGGCCGCGATCAGGGGTTCGGGCACAGCGACAAAAAGGATGATGGTCAGCGCCGCGATGAAGGCCGAGAGCGCCAGCGCGACGATCCCGCCCCGCGCCATGTGCGGCCAGTCCTTGCGCCCAAACGCATTGCCCGCGCGCACCGTCGCGGCGTTGGACAGGCCAAGATGCAACATGAAGGTCATCGACGCCAGTTGCAGCGCGATGCCATGTGCGGCCAGCGGGATTGTTCCCAACCATCCCATCATGATGGCCGACGCGGCGAACAGCCCGGTCTCGGACAGGGAGGTCAGGCCGATGGGCACACCCAGCTTGAACACCTGAACAAACATCTCGTTGTCAGGCTTCCAAAGCCGCTGGAACAGGCTGTGTTCAGGCACAAAAACGCGGATATAGACGACGATCACGAGCATCGAAACCAAATGCGTGCTGAGCGAGGCAATGGCCGCGCCCTGCAAGCCCAGTTCAGGAAAGCCGAAATTGCCGAAGATCAGCGCATAGTTCGCCAGTGCGTTATAGGGCACAGCCACGGCCGTGACCCAGAAAACGATCTTGGTCTTTTCCAGCGCAGCCAAATAGCTTTTCAACGTCATGGTCACCAGCGCAGGCAAAAGCCCAAAGGCCAGAACCCGCAGGTACACCTGCGCCTCGGCAGAGATTGCCGGGGTCTGCCCCAGCCGCTGCAGCACAGCCTCCGACCACCACAGAAGCGGAAACATCACCACGCAGAACAGCGCCGACAGCCACAGCCCCATACGGGTCGCGCGACGGACTTTCTGATCATCGTCCTCGGCTGCATAAGAAGCCACCATCGGCATCACTGCCCAGGCGAAGCCGCAGCCGAACAGAAACAGTGTGAAAAACAGCGTATTTGCCAGCGTGACCGTAGCCAGTGCCTCGGCCCCGTACCAGCCGACCATGATCGTGTCGGTCAGGCCGATGGCCATCTGCGCCATATGCCCGCCGACCAGAGGCACTCCCAAGACGAGAATGGCCCTGACATGGGCCGGGTATGACATCTGTGTTGCGTGCATGCCGGTCCGTTAGACCCGCCCTGTCACCCGGGCAAGCGTTTTGTCAGGTCACAGGGCACGCAACAGAAACTGTGCGGCCAAAATGGCAATAATCAGCCCAGCACCCGTTTCAATCACCCCTGCGATACGGGCCGTGTGCGGACCGTTTGCGAACCGCGCCAAAGCACCTTCGCGAAAGGTGACCGAACCGATCGCGGCGGCGAGTGTCACACTGGCCGTCCCCAGACCCATCGCAAACGTGCCTAGAATACCGGCGAGGTGTATCCCCATGCTCACTGACAGGATCAGAAGAAAGAGCGCCCCGGTGCAGGGACGCATGGCGATGGCACCAATCAGAAGCAGCGCATCCCGCAGCGAGCGCACCTCTGCCGCCTGTTGAGGCGTCGGCCCATGCGCGTGCCCGCAAGAGCTGCAGACGCCGTCCGCGGCGGGATGATGCTGGTGGTCATGATCATGGTGGTGGTCCAGATGTGGCGTACCCCCACGCCAATTGGACCGAAGCCGCAAGGCGCCGCGCACCGCCAGCCATGCGCCTATGCCGCAAATGGCGGCATAGCTGAACGGCGCGAACCAGTCTTCGGCGGCGCCGATCATCTCTTTCCGGCCAAGGCCAAGGAACCAGACGCCGGCATAGACCACGGCAATCGCGGTAAGCGCCTGTGCAAGGCTCGAAACGACAGCAAGCAAAGACAGCCGAGTGAGCGCCACCCGCTGCGCGACGCCGTAGCCCGCGATCAGAATTTTGCCGTGACCTGGACCGACCGCGTGAAAAAACCCATAGCCGAAACAAACTGCCATCAGCGTCAGGAGCGCCCCCGGCTCGTTCGCGCGAAGGGCTCTGAGCCCGCGCGCCATGCCACTCTGTGCGGCGCGCTGGCCCTCTGCAGCCCAGCGCTCCACAATCTGTGCTCCGTCAAACCCCCAAAGCCAGACGGCAAGCGCCAGAACGGCCAGCGCTGCTAGTTGGAGGCCGGTGCGCATGACATGGTGACTGTATCAGCGAAATGAATGCCAACGCGCATCTCGTTGAAGATGTCCTCCATCGACCCGCCGCTCAGCTCTTTTTCTACGGCAGCCTGCGCGGCGGCCTGATCGGGATCAGTCACGGTCGCGGTGCAGCCGGGGTCGGTGAGGCTGACCCCTTGGGAGACATCATACGACACGTAATAGGTCGGGTCGTATTGAAGAACCTCGATCGTCTCAACGGCAACGGCCGGAATTTCGCGGTAATGCGTAGCGGTGATGTAGCCGTCCTCGACCGCAATCCCGATTGGACGCGGGCGCGGCATCTCAATCTTCTCGCCGTTGG
>JAUIIR010000149.1 GCA_030431485.1 Alphaproteobacteria bacterium | reverse complement strand
CGGCGCTGATGCAGGCCTTCATTGTCAGCGATTTCACCGTCAGGAATGTGGTCGAGAATTCCCATTCTCTCAAACCGATGCTCTACAAGGTCGCCGGAACATGGGGCAGCCATGAGGGTTCGCTCTTACTCTGGATACTCATTCTTGCGGTGTTCGGAGCCGGCGTTGCCACTTTCGGGTCGAATATCCCGGCCGAAACCAAGGCGCGCACGCTGTCGGTTCAAGCATGGATCAGCGTCGGCTTCCTGTCTTTTCTCCTGCTGACGTCAAACCCGTTCGAGCGAGTGTTTCCACCGCCGCTCGACGGCAACGATCTGAATCCGTTGCTTCAGGACATGGGTCTCGCGCTGCACCCGCCGCTATTGTATTTCGGGTATGTCGGGTTCTCCATTGTGTTCTCTTTCGCCGTCGCAGCTCTGTTGGAAGGCCGCGTCGATCCGGCCTGGGCCAGATGGGTCCGACCGTGGACATTGGCCGCCTGGATCAGCCTGACGGCCGGCATCGCGCTTGGGTCATGGTGGGCCTATTATGAACTGGGCTGGGGTGGATGGTGGTTCTGGGACCCGGTCGAAAACGTAAGCTTCATGCCCTGGCTCTTGGGCACCGCGTTGCTGCATTCGGCCATCGTGACAGAAAAGCGCGATGCGTTCAAAAGCTGGACGATCTTGCTTGCCATCCTGACCTTCTCACTTTCGCTGCTTGGAACGTTCATTGTCCGGTCCGGCCTTCTCACATCTGTGCATGCGTTCGCCGTCGATCCAGAGCGTGGGCTCTACATCCTCGGTCTACTAACCGTTTCCATTGGTGGTTCGCTGGCGTTGTACGCCTGGCGAGCACCAGACATGGAGCCGGGCGGCCTGTTTCGCCCGATCAGCCGCGAAGCCGGACTGCTCGTAAACAACCTCATACTTGCGGCGGCCACGGGCACAGTTCTCTTCGGGACGCTTTATCCGCTGATCCTCGAGGCTGTCACCGGGGACAAGATCTCGGTGGGCCCGCCTTTCTTCAATGCGGCCTTCATTCCGATGATGCTGGCGCTGGTGGTGTTCATGGGCTTCGGTCCATTTCTTTCCTGGAAACGCGCCGATGTCGCAGGCTTGCTTGACCGCGTCCGCTTCATCGCTGCACTGGCGCTCATCGCCGCTCTGGCCGCATGGTATCTTCTGAACGGCGGTCCGATCATGGCGTATCTCGCCATTCTCGGCGCAGCGTGGCTGCTTTTTGCAACACTCCGGGAATGGGCGCTGAGAATCCGCCTGTTCGAGGTTCCCCTTGCAGAGAGCATGAGACGCGCGCGCAATTTGCCACGGGCGTCTCACGGCATGACGGTCGCTCATGCAGGAGTCGCCGTATTGATGATGGGAATGATCGGGTCTAGCGCGTGGAAAAGTGAGGAAATCGTGTTCGCCGCCCCGGGGACCGACGTCGAAATCGCCGGATTCGATATCACGTTTGAAGGCGCAGAGAAGGTTCAAGGCCCGAACTACATTGCCGATCGCGGCACACTTGTGGTCCGCCGGAATGGGGAATTGGTCACAACGCTTTTTCCCGAGCGTCGATATTACCCGGTGGCGGAAAGCCAGACGACGGAGTCGGCCATCCGGTCCACATTAGCGGGGGACCTCTATACGTCGATTGCCACGCCAGCCTCCGATCAAGTGAACAACGCCGGATCATGGACCCTGCGCATCCTTTATGAGCCTCTCGTCAACCTGATCTGGATCGGCTCGATCCTGCTGGTGATCGGCGGCTGTCTGTCCTTGTCGGATCGCCGTTTGAGGGTCGGAGCGCCGCGCCGCGCAAAACGACCAGCCAGCGATGCTGTCCCTGCGGAGTAGGAGTGAAGATGAAGCGTCTCATTTCGGGACTTCCGCTTCTCGCGGCAGTCATATTTGGAGGGTTCTTTTTTTGGGGCCTCAATCCCGACAGGGACCCCAACGAAATTCCCTCCGTTCTCATTTCGCAGCCGGCTCCGGAGTTTGACCTCGAACCAGTGGCGGGGCTGGAAACACCCGGTCTTTCCCGGAGCGATCTTGTCGGAAAAGAACGACCAGTTGTGGTTAATGTCTTTGCGTCCTGGTGCGTGCCTTGCCGCGCGGAACATGCCGTATTGACCAGATTTGCAGAGCGGGATGGCATTAGACTGTTCGGCATCAACTACAAAGACAAACCTGAGGATGCCGTGAGATGGCTCAATGATCTGGGCAATCCATATGAGCGGATCGGGTCTGACCTGTCAGGCCGGACAGGCATCGAATGGGGGCTCTCGGGCGTGCCGGAAACATTCATCGTCGATGGCGATGGTATCGTATTGTTCCGTTATGTCGGGCCGGTTGTCGGTCCGGACGCCGTCGAACGTTTCACCGAAGCCCTTAAGCAGGCAGGCGCGCTGCCGAATGGAGCAGGTTCATGAGACAGTTGATTTTCGCGTTTTGCGTCGGGTTGCTTCCCCTTGCCGCTAATGCGGTCGAACCGGACGAAATGCTGACCAATCCGGTATTGGAACAGCGTGCGCGGGAGATCTCCAAAGATTTAAGATGCGTTGTTTGTCAAAACCAGGACATCGACAGCTCCAACGCGGGTGTGGCCCGGGACCTGCGCCTTCTTGTCCGCGAGCGATTGGTCGCAGGAGACACTGACACCCAGGTGATCGAGTATATTCGGGCGAGATATGGGGATTACGTGCTGCTTAAACCGCCTCTGGAGCCTGCAACCTACGCGCTTTGGTTCGCGCCGATCGCGTTCATCCTGATCGGGATTTTCGTTGGTGGAGGGGTGCTCATGAGTCGGCGAAAGCCGGAGACATTAGAAGATTTGAGCTCGGAAGATGAAAATACCGTGTCCGAAATACTTAGGCAAAACGAAGCGAGGGACGCATTATGATCTGGGGAATTTTCGTTCTTCTGACACTGCTCGCAATCAGCTTTGTCCTTTATCCGCTTCTGTTGTCCAGATCGAGCATTCTCACCAGACGAGATGCGGTGCCGGCAATCCTTGCCGATCAGATGCAGGAAATCGAGCGCGACATGGAGCGTGGGCTCATCTCGGAACACGAAGGGCAAGCAGCGAAACTCGAGATCAAGAAACGAATCGTCGCAGCGGTGAGGAGTTCGGAAAGGAAAGTTGCATCTGCTGCCTGCACAGGCGGCAAAATCCCCTTGGTCATCGCGGCTGTTCTCGCACCATTGCTTGCAACAGGCTATTACCTGACCATGGGATCGCCCCAGGTTCCTTCGATGGCGTTTGCCGCGAGAGCGGAAGAGCGAGCGCAAAATAACGATGTGGCGATTCTTGCAAATCAACTTCGTGAAAGGCTCGAGTCCGACCCGGCAGGCGGTCCAAGCGAAGGCTGGATGTTGTTGGGCCAGACCTATCAGCGCATGGGTAGAGCAGGTGATGCCGTGGAAGCCTTCGAAGTTGTCGCCAAACGGGAGGACGCCACCTCCGCGACTTTCTCCATGCTGGCAGAGGCCGTCGCGGTTGCCAATGACGGCCTTGTTGTTCCTCAGGCAAAGATGGCCATTGATCGCGCTTTGGAGCTTGACCCATCCAATCCCGCCGCAACCTATTTCGAGTCACTTTATCTTCTTCAAAGAGAAGAGGCGCGACAGGCCTATGACCTGCTCGTTTCCCGGCTGAATCAGGAAGACGATTACGTTCCCTGGATGGAAACTTACGCAGCGCAGATCAACCGGATCGCCGCCGCAGCCGACTTGCCGGTCGTCGATCTGCCTAGCGGGCCGACGTCACAACCCCGCCCAAGTGCGGCAGATGTTGCGGCTGCATCGGAGTTGAGTGACGCGGATCGCGCAGAGTTCATCCGCTCGATGGTCTCGCGTCTGGCCGAGCGGCTTAAGGATGACCCGGAGGATCTGGATGGGTGGATGCGGCTGGCAAACGCCTATACCGTCCTTCAGGAGCAGGATCGGGCCATTGAGGCCTACCGCAAAGCTGAAGCGCTGCTAGAGCAGCAGCCTGCCGATGATCCTCGGCGTCCGG
>JAUIIR010000076.1 GCA_030431485.1 Alphaproteobacteria bacterium | reverse complement strand
TAGAGGAAGCGCCTGATGCCCAGCGGGCAATAGGCAAAGCAGGCTGTGCCGGGGAGCAGCAGAGGAATACTTTCCAAGGTGATCGTCATTTTGTCTCTGATTATTCTACTGTTACTGACTTTGCCAGATTTCTCGGTTGATCCACATCCGTTCCACGAGCAAGCGCTGTGTTGTAAGCAAGCATCTGAGCGGGGATTGCGTACACAAGCGGCGCAACAATAGCGGGGGCCTTCGGCATGACGATCACGTTCTGGACTTCGCCGGCGAGCTTGGCCCCTTCAGCGTCTGTCAACAGAGTGACCTGCCCATGACGTGCCATGACCTCTTGCATGTTTGAAATCGTTTTTTCAAAGAGCACGTCCCTCGGGGCCAAGATGACGACCGGCAATGTCTTGTCGATGAGTGCAATCGGGCCGTGCTTCAACTCGCCGGCGGCATAGGCCTCAGCGTGGATGTAACTGATCTCTTTGAGCTTGAGCGCGGCCTCCAACGCCATCGGGAACATCGCGCCGCGGCCAAGAAATAGGACATCATCGCTTTCGGCGAGTTTTTCCGCGACGCGCGCATAATCCTGCGCCCGATCAAGCCCCTGAGACATAAGGCCTGGCACGGCTCGGATCTCTGACATGAGCACGTTTAGATCGTCCGCACTCATCTTGCCTCGATCCAGCCCAGCCTTGGCGGCAAGCAAGAGAAGGGAGAGCAACTGCGCCGTGAAGGCCTTCGTCGACGCCACGCCAATTTCGGGGCCTGCAAGAATAGGCATCACCACATCTGCCTCGCGCGCGATCGACGACGTGGGCACATTCACAACGGCAAGCGTGCGCCGCACGTGCCCGGCAACGTGCCGTAGCGCCGCGAGCGTGTCAGCGGTTTCTCCAGATTGGCTCACGACGATCAACAAATCATCTCGCTCAAGCACGGGATCGCGATACCGAAACTCCGAGGCAATATCGATTTCAACCGGTATGCGGGCGATCTGCTCAAACCAGTATTTGGCCACTTGGCAGGCGTAGAAGGCGGTCCCACAGGCAACCATGACAACCCGGCGTATATCGTTAAACTTCGCGCCTTCAGGCAAATTCAAGGTTCCATCAGCGTCATTGGTGTACGCGGCCAGGGCTTTCTGAATTATGCTTGGCTGCTCAGCCATTTCCTTGGCCATGAAGTGCCGATGCCCTGACTTATCGACTGTCGCGCTTTCTACGGCGATCGTTGCGATTGGTCGGTCTACTTGGCCCCCACTTGCATCGAATACTTGAACAATACTGCGCGTGATTGCTGCGCAATCCCCTTCCTCAAGATAAGTCAGCTTGTCGGTCAGAGGCGCGAGCGCGATGGCATCCGAACCGACATACATCTCGCCTTCCCCGTGGCCAATTACCAAGGGGGAGCCGCGGCGTGCGGCAATGAGCAGGTCCTCCTCCCCTTCAAACAGGAATGCCAATGCAAAGGCACCCTCCAAGCGTCCCAAAGTCGCATGGGCAGCCGCCACAGGGGACATCCCATCTGCGAGGTGCTTGTTCGCGAGATGGACGATGGTCTCAGTATCGGTCTCGGACGTGAAATTGGCGCCTGCTGCAATGAGCTCGTCACGCAATTCGCGGAAGTTCTCGATGATTCCATTATGGACGACTGCTACAGGCCCCGAGCGATGGGGATGTGCATTTTCAACGCTTGGCGCCCCATGTGTTGCCCATCGCGTGTGGCCAATACCTGCAAACCCTCTGAGTGGTTCACGTACCAGAAGATCTTGCAGGTTTATCAGCTTTCCAGTCGCCCGGCGCCGTTCGAGGGCGCCCTCATGGATCGTGGCAATCCCGGCACTGTCATAGCCTCGGTATTCGAGTCGCTTCAGTGCATCCAGAATGACTGGAGCAACCTCATGCGACCCCAGCACGCCCACAATTCCACACATGACTGTCTGTCCTTTTCCTGCTCGTGCCGTCACTCTGATGCGGTAACGGTTTCAAATTGATATTTTCTGATAAGCTCTGCGATTGGCGATATCAAACAGCCCGCAGCTGATCCGCCCCGACCGCAACCCTGGTCTGCGCACCCATAAGTTCCATCAGGACCCAAACGCGCCGATCCGGTGCGAGCTTTTCCACCTCTGCCACGAAATTCGCAAAGGGCCCCTTGGTCAGCGTGACCTGATCCCCAGGCTTCAGAATCTTTGGCGGCAGCAATTTGCCCTTCGCATCACAGCGCAGCATGAGCTGCGAGACCAGATCCAGCGGCACGGCCGTCGGCTCTTTCCCGAAGCTCACCAGCCGGGTGATGCCATAGGTCGAGTTCACGGTGCGCCATAACCCGCGGGCGACATCGAAAGCCACGAAGATATAGCCCGGAAACAATGGCCGCATGGCGGTGACGAACTTGCCATTGCGCTGGCGTGTCTCCTCTTCCATCGGCAGGAAGGTCTGGAAGCCCTGGCGCTTGAGGTTCTTGTCCGCGATGTTGGCACAGTTCGGCTTCAACTGCGCCAAAAACCAGCTTGTACCGCGATCGTGGAATGTCATCTCGAACCCTCATAAAAACTCTACGCCCCACATATCGCTCGAACTTGAACAGATGCAAGTATGGTTTTCCGGGTGTGATGTGACATTTTGATGAAGATAATGGCGCTTTCACCGCGCAGGACATTGATATAATGGGATAATCCAACACTATCAGCTTGATAGCCTTTCCTGCCTACGCAAACGTCCGACCGACTTGACGACGGATCGGAGGCTGAGTTGGACGGGAGTGGCGAGATTACAGAGTTTCGGGCGGCGCAATATGTGCGCATGTCGACGGAGCACCAGCAGTATTCTACGCACAACCAGTCCGACAAAATCCGTGAATACGCCGAAAAGCGCGGTATCGAGATCATCAAGACCTACGCCGATGACGGCAAGAGCGGCCTTTCCATCGGCGGGCGCGCCGCCCTGCAGCAGCTGATCGCGGATGTGGAATCTGGCGCGGCCGACTTCAACGTGATCCTGGTCTATGACGTCAGCCGCTGGGGCCGGTTCCAGGATGCGGACGAGAGCGCCTATTACGAATATATCTGCAAGCGCGCGGGCATCAATGTCGCCTATTGTGCCGAGCAGTTCGAAAATGACGGCTCACCCGTCTCAACCATCGTCAAGGGCGTCAAACGCGCCATGGCCGGGGAATACAGCCGGGAGCTTTCGGTCAAGGTCTTTGCGGGACAGTGCCGCTTGATCGAGTTGGGGTTCCGCCAAGGCGGCGCGGCAGGTTTTGGGCTGCGCCGAGTGCTGGTAAATGAGCGCGGCGAGATCAAGGGCGAGCTGAAGCGCGGTGAGCACAAATCGCTGCAGACCGACCGCGTGATCCTGATGCCGGGGCCCGACGAGGAAGTGGCCTGGGTCAACAAGATGTATCGCTGGCTGATCGAGGAGGACCTGTCCTTCCGAGAGATCGCCGACCGCCTGAACGAGGAAGGCGTCACCACTGATCTGGATCGGCCATGGAATTCCAGCACCGTGCGCACGGTCCTGACCAACGAAAAATACATTGGCAACAACGTCTACAACCGGTGCTCCTTCAAGCTGAAGAAGTTGCATGTGGAAAACCCGCCCGACATGTGGGTGCGCAAGGAAGGCGCTTTTGAGGGAATCGTGCCGCTGGAGTTCTTCCTGACCGCTCAGGAGATCATCACGGCGCGGTCGGCGCGCCTGTCAGACGAGGAACTGCTGGATCACTTGAAACGGCTCTACGCGGACGCCGGCCAGCTTTCTGGAGTGCTGATTGATCAAACACCGGACATGCCCTCGTCCTCAACTTATCGCAACAGGTTCGGCTCGCTCGCGCGGGCCTATGAGATGATTGGGTATCGCTCGGACCGCGATCAAGAACGCATTGCGCTGAACAAGCGCCTGCGTGGAATGCACCCGGAGATCATCGCGCGCACGGAGGCGGCAATTGCTGAGGTGGGTGGCACGGTGGCGCGAGATCCCAAGACCGACCTGCTGACCATCAATGATGAGATGGTCGTCAGCTTGGTTCTGGCGCGCTGCCAGCCCCAAGGCGATGGGCGTCTGCGCTGGCGGATACGGTTTGACCCGATGCGCTATCAGGCCGATGTCACTCTTGCCGTGCGGCTTGATCCCGATAATCGCGAGGAGCTCGATTACTACCTGCTGCCCTGGCTCGACCTGCCCCGGCAGGAAATCCGCCTCTGCAACCGCACCAGCATCGCTTTCGAGGCCTTCCACTTCGAGGACCTCAGCTTTTTCTACGGCATGGCCGAGCGGGTCGGCATTCGCCGGAAATGGGAGTGAGGATCGGGATGATGAAAATCAACAACAGTACAAATCATGAACAACCATATCAAAGAAGGAAGCCAAGCCCATGATGACTGACACGCCCGAGAGCGTCACGCTCGTCCCCATCGACCGGATCGAGGTCCTGAATTCGAGGGACCGCAACATGAAGGTCTTCGAAGAAATCGTTGAGAACATCCGCTCCATCGGCCTTAAGAAGCCGATCACCTTGACGGAGCGCGAGGGCGCGGATGGGGCGCCCGCCTATTTGCTTGTCTGCGGCGAAGGCCGGCTGAATGCCTTCCGCCTGCTGGGCGAAAGCCACATCCCGGCGCTGGTGGTCAATGTGACGGATGAGGACGCCTTCATCATGTCACTGGCTGAAAACATTGCCCGGCGGGGGCACCGCCCGCTGGAGATTCTGGCAGACATCGAGCTTCTTCTGGCCCGTGATTACACCATCGACGACATCATCACGCGCACGGGGCTTTCCGAGAAATACGTCCGGGACATCGTTTTCCTGCTGGAAAAAGGCGAGGAGCGCCTGATCGAGGCGGTGCAGAACGGCACCATCCCGCTGACGACCGCCCTCGAGATTGCCCGCGCCAAGCATGACGATGAAAACTTGGGCGACATGTTGGAAGAGGCCTACAAGACCGGCCAACTCAAGGGGCACCAGATCACGGATGCCAAGCGGCTGATCGAAAAGCGCCGCGAAAAGGGCCCGAAAACCGGAGGCGATCGTCCGAAGCTGCCGAATTCGGCCCATTCACTGGTCAAGACCTACCAGCGTGAGGTCGCCCGCCAGCACAAGCTGATGCTGAAAGCCGATCACGCGCACCAGCAGCTGCTCTTGGTGGTCCAAGGACTGAAACGCCTCTTTGCCGATGAGTACTTCGTGACGCTCCTGCGCGCCGAAGGTCTCGACAGCCTGCCGAAATATCTCGCCGACCGCATTGAAACCGCCTGAACCCAGAAAAGGAAAACCTATGAATGACCTCAGCACCGTGAAGCCACTTTACCCTGGCGCCTTTCCTCAACCCGAGACCGACGACAGCGACGCGCCCTATCCCAAGGCTCCGTTGAACCTGACCCTCGGGTTTGATCTTGAAACCTTCCAGATCCCGCTTGAAGAGCTCATGCCCTCGAAAAAGGTGCCGGACGGTGTGATGACCACACGCAAGTTCAAGCAGATCGTGTCCTCAATCCGGGAAATCGGGTTGATCGAGCCGCTGTCGGTGATCAAGCCAGACCCAGAAGCGGCGGGATTTCTTCTCCTCGATGGTAATTTGCGGGTGCTCGCGCTGAAGGAACTGGGTCAGGACGCGGCGCCCTGCCTGATCGCCAAGGATTTTGAGACCTACACCTACAACCACCGGATAAACCGCCTCTCGACGGTGCAGGAGCATTACATGCTGCGCCGAGCAATCGACAAAGGCGTCAGCAAGGAACGGCTCGCGCGGGCGTTCAACGTCAACCTCTCGACCATCAACAGCCGGATAAACCTGCTGCACGGCATCTGCCCCAAGGCGGTGGAGTTGCTGCAGGACCACCAGTTCACCCCGGATGTGACTCGGCACCTGCGCAAGATGAAGGCCGCGCGGCAGATCGAAGCGGTCGAGCTGATGATCGCCGCGAACACCATCACCGCCGCCCATGCAGACGCCCTGCTGAAAGCCACGCCGCCAGAACAGCGCACCGACTACAAGCCGCCGCAGCCAGAACAGCCCAAGGGTGATCCCCTGGAACAGATCGTGAAGCTCGAGCGCGAGATGAGCCAGGTGCAAGAAAAGTACAAGCATGCCGAGGAAAACTACGGGTCCGAGCTGCTGAACCTCGTCGTCGCCAAGGGCTACCTGAAAAAGCTGATGGAGAACGAGGCCGTCCGGTCCTACGTGGCGCGGCATGCGTCCGAGATCCTCGAGCAGTTCGAACTGGTGCTTAATACGGTGAGCATGGAAGAAGCGGTGGAGCAGGCCGAACGAGAAGATGGACCGAGCGGAGCCGAGTCGGTGGCATAGACTCATCCAAAGCAAGATGACAGGAGCGCAGCATCGGACACGGGCATGGATGGTCAACTCGGGTGATGGGCTCGGCTCGGGATGAGCTTCCGAAATCTTTGCCCAAGTGGCTGATCTCAAAGCGACATGTGGCCGTGTGTCGAGGAGCTATCGCCACTCTGCGTATGGGATCGACGACCAACCAAGATCATGATGTGGCCTTGTGCTGACAGGGTCGTTCAGTTATGAGCTTGTTGCATCCAAGGTCTATGGCTTGGGAACGCGCATGAATTCCAGCCGCAGCCTCCCACCGGCGCAAGGGTCCGCCTGCGTCTGAGCGCCCAGCTCGCAGATGGACAACTGCGATATTTTTGACGAATACCTTGTGAATCTCTGAATTTCCTCTTGTTTTTGACCGCAGCGCTTGATAACGCTCAAAATTGAGCGATGTGGACTCTATTCTCATCATCACCTTTGCATCTAACAAGGCGCCCCGCGGGCAGTCCTTGTGCGGTAGCCTGAGAAAATCACAAAATGACCAGCAAGCGTACCAAGCTGCAGGAAGACACGCATTTTCGCGTACTTCGCATTCTGCAAGAGAACCCTGAGATGTCACAGCGTGAGCTGGCGGCAGAGGTTGGGGTGAGCGTTGGAGGCATGCATTACGTGCTGAATGCCTTGATCGAAAAGGGCCTGGTGAAGCTGGGAAATTTCACTGCGGCAGAAGACAAGCGGCGCTACGCCTACATTCTGACACCGAGGGGCATCGCCGAGAAAGCCGCAATCACCAAGCGCTTCCTCGAGCGCAAGATCGAAGAATATGATGCTCTGAAGGCCGAAATCGAAGCGCTTCGGGACGAACTGAGCGACGACGTGGTGCCGAATGGCACTGGTCGCAACGGTTGATCGCTTTTCTGCAAGTTGGGTTGAACTGATTTGAAAATCGCAATTATTGGAACGGGTTACGTCGGACTTGTGTCCGGCGTGTGCCTCTCTGACTTTGGCCACACCGTCGTGTGTGTCGATAAGTCTGAGGCGAAGATTGCCCAGCTGAATTCTGGAAAGGTCCCGATTTATGAGCCGGGCCTCGACGTTCTGCTCGCCAAGAATGCCTCGGCCGGTCGGTTGTCATTCACAACCAGACTTTCAGATGCGGTCGATGGTGCAGAGGCCGTGTTCGTCGCTGTCGGAACACCATCCCGTCGCGGTGATGGTCACGCGGATCTATCCTATGTGTTTGCCGCCGCCGAGGATGTCGCCAAAGCACTGACTGGCTACGCCGTCGTCGTGACAAAATCCACGGTGCCAGTCGGGACCAACCGTAAAGTTGCTGAAATCATCCACACTGCAAACCCTGAAGCTGAGTTCGATGTGGCGTCGAACCCGGAATTCCTGCGCGAGGGTGCAGCGATCGAGGACTTCATGCGACCCAATCGCGTGGTGATCGGCGTCGAAGCCGGACGCGCGCAGGAGATTTTGGCGCAAATCTGCCGCCCCCTGTTCTTGCGCGACTTTCCAATCGTTTACACTGGGCTGGAAAGCGCTGAACTAATCAAGTATGCGGCGAACGCTTTCCTTGCGACCAAGATCAGCTTCATCAACGAGATCTCAGCGCTTTGTGAGCGTGTCGGCGCGGATGTGAAGGCTGTTGCAAAGGGCATTGGCCTTGATGGTCGGATCGGGTCGAAGTTTCTGCATGCTGGCCCTGGTTACGGGGGTTCCTGTTTCCCAAAAGACACCTTGGCGCTCGCTCGCATTGGCCAAGAACATGCTGTCCCCCAGCGCATCACGGAAACCGTCATCGCTGTAAATGACGGAGTGAAGCGGCGCATGATCGAAAAGGCCGTCAATCTGTGCGGCGGATCGGTGGCCGGACGCAAGATTGCTGTGCTTGGTGTGACCTTCAAGCCCAATACGGATGACATGCGCGAGGCGCCCTCATTGACCATCGTTCCTGCGATGATTGGTGCGGGTGCGAAAGTGCATGTTGTCGATCCGCAGGGGCGCCGAGAAGGCGAAGCATTGCTCCCAGGGGTCACTTGGGAAGACGATGCCTATTCCGCGGCCTCCGAGGCCGATCTCGTCATCGTTTTAACTGAGTGGAACGAATACCGGGCGTTGGATTTAGCGAAGCTCGCGCAGGCGATGAGCACACCGCAGATGGCTGATTTCCGAAACATCTATGATCGCGAGACCGCGATGAACGCGAGACCGCGATGAACGCGGGCTTTGTGGCTTACGAAGGAGTTGGACGATGACATCTCGGCAGCCCGAAATGCGCCGCGTACTGATCACCGGCACCGCCGGGTTCATTGGGTTTCATCTTGCCAGACTGCTCTTGGCCGAAGGATTTCGGGTGCAGGGCTATGATGGGATGACCGATTATTACGATGTCACCCTAAAGCAGCGTCGACATGCAATGCTGCTGCAGAACCCGAATTTCTCGGCTGTGGAAGGGATGCTGGAAGACCAAGCTCGCTTCGACGAGCTGGCGGATGACTTCCAGCCTGACATAATCGTGCATCTGGCCGCTCAGGCGGGCGTGCGTTACTCCCTCGAAAACCCGCGCGCCTATCTGGATGCCAATGTGATTGGCACCTTCAACGTGATGGAGGCCGTGCGTCGGCTCGGTGTGCAGCACCTGCTGATGGCCTCGACCTCTTCGGTCTATGGCGCCAACACGGAAATGCCGTTCACCGAGACGGAAAAGGCTGACACGCAACTGACGATCTACGCCGCGACCAAGAAGGCCAACGAGAGCATGGCGCATGCCTATGCGCATCTTTGGAACCTGCCCACCACGATGTTCCGCTTCTTCACGGTCTACGGCACCTGGGGGCGGCCCGACCTCGCGCTGTACAAGTTCGTCGATGCAATCCTCGATGACCGGCCCATCGATATCTACAACCATGGCGACATGTATCGCGATTTCACCTACGTTGATGATCTTGTGCGCGGCATTCGCCTGCTGATCGACGCGGTGCCCGAGCGGCCAGCAGAAGGCGAAGCGCCCGAAGGCGACAGCCTCTCGCTAGTGGCCCCCTTCCGGATCGTGAATATTGGCAATTCCGACAAGGTGCGCCTGCTCGATTTCATCGATGCGATCGAGGAAAGCCTCGGGAAGAAGGCAATCCGCAACTACATGCCGATGCAGATGGGCGACGTGCCCGCGACCTGGGCCGATGCGGAGTTGCTGAAATCGCTGACAGGATATCGGCCACAGACCGATTTCCGCGACGGGATTGCGAGATTCGTTGAATGGTATCGGGAATATTCTGGAAAATGACATCTGATTTGAAAACGATTGCCGTTATCGGCCTTGGCTACGTGGGGCTTCCCCTCGCGGTCGAGTTCGGGAAAACCCGCCCCGTGATCGGGTTCGACATCAACGCGGGCCGGATCGAGGCGCTACGGGATGGGCAGGACGCCACGCAAGAAGTGTCGCCCGACGAGTTGAGCGAGGCTCGGCATCTCACCTTCACGGCCGATCCGGCGGATCTGGCCGCAGCCTCCATCTACATCGTAACGGTTCCCACGCCGATCGACGCGCACAAACGCCCCGACCTCACCCCGCTCGTCAAGGCATCGGAAACGCTGGGGCGCGTGCTCAAGCGCGGCGATATCGTTATCTATGAGAGCACGGTCTATCCTGGAGCGACGGAGGAAGACTGCATTCCCGTGTTAGAGCGTGTCTCCGGCCTTACCTTCAACACCGACTTCTTTGCAGGCTATTCGCCCGAGCGGATCAACCCCGGTGATAAGCTGCACCGCCTGCCCGACATCCGCAAAGTTACATCCGGCTCTACGCCCAGGATCGCCGAAGAGATCAATCAACTCTACGCCGGCATCATAACCGCCGGCACCTACAAGGCGGAAAGCATCCGCGTCGCCGAGGCTGCTAAGGTGATCGAAAACACGCAGCGTGACCTAAACATCGCGCTGGTCAACGAACTCGCCATTATCTTTAACCGCATGGGGATCGATACCGAAGCGGTGCTGAAAGCCGCAGGGACCAAGTGGAACTTCCTGCCCTTCCGGCCCGGGCTGGTGGGTGGGCACTGCATCGGTGTGGATCCTTATTATCTTACTCACAAAGCCGAGGAGATGGGCTATCACCCGCAGGTGATCCTCGCCGGTCGGCGTATCAATGACGGCATGGGCGCATATGTGGCAAGCCAGCTGGTTAAGGCGATGCTGAAGCGCCGCATCCATGTTGATGGGGCGCGTGTGCTGATTCTTGGACTGACCTTCAAAGAAAATTGCCCCGATCTGCGTAACACCCGCGTGGTGGATGTGGTGTCTGAACTGCGTGATTATGGCGTTAAGGTTGACGTGCATGACCCATGGGTCGATGCCAACGAGGCACTGCACGAATATGGGCTTGATCTTGTGATCGAGCCAGAGCCCGAGGCGTATGACGGCGTCATCCTGGCGGTTGCGCATGACAGTTACAAGGATGCTGGAACAGGGGTACTGCGGACCTTTGGGCATCCAAACCACGTGTTCTGCGACCTGAAAAGTGTTTTTGGGCCAACTGACAGTGATCTTCGACTGTGATTGATCTTGGCACGTGGAAGAAGGCCTGGGCGCTTCTCGATGCGCGCGAGAAGCGCAACGCGTGGATTGTACTTTGCATCCTTATCCTTGCGGCACTCTCCTCAGCGGCAATGGTAGGATCGATAATGCCATTCCTTTCTGTGCTCTCTAACCCTGAGCGCATCAGAGACGTTGCTGTGCTGGCCTGGGTGTATCAAGTGGGAGGCTTCACGAGTGACTTTGGCTTCCTCGTGGCGTTGGGACTTGCCTCTCTGGCTGTGATCGTAATCTCAAACATCCTGCAGGTCTTACGAACGTGGGCCGTTGCGCGTTTTGCGCTAATGCGGATCTACACTCTCAGTCACCGTTTGCTGGCAGCGTATTTGCGTCAACCCTATGAGTATTTCCTCGACCATCACTCGGGCGAGATGAGTACGCAGATCCTTTCGGAGAGCCAAGAGGCGGTGAACCAGTTTTTCCGTCCGGCTGGCGAAGTGGTTGCATCCACGCTGACTGTGATCATGATTGTCGCAGTGCTTCTGTGGGTCGATCCAATCGTCGCAATACTTGCCTTCGCCGTCTTGGGAAGCCTCTATGGTGGCACTTTTCTTATGTCACGCCGACGCATCAAGCGGTCGGGAGAAATGCGTGCGGCCACCAACCGGGAACGCTTCCGTCTCGCCAATGAGGCGCTTGGCGGTGTTAAGGACATCAAACTTCTCGGGCGTGAGGGCGCTTACGTTGATCGGTACCGCGCACCCGCGCAGCGCATGGCGCGTGCCATGGTAACTGTCCGCGTTCTGGGTGAAGTGCCGCAGTACGTGATGCAGGCGGTGGGGTTCGGGGGGGTAATTCTGCTTTGCCTGCTGTTGCTCAATCCAGCAGAGCTTGAAACGGGCCAGGCCTTGGCAGGTATTCTGCCCCTTATCGGCGTGTTCGCCTTTGCGGGGCAGCGCTTGCTGCCAGAGTTGTCGCGCCTTTATCAGGGCCTCACGCTCCTCAATGCTGGAGCCGCTGCCGTACACGCCGTCCACCGTGATTTGTTTGGCAAGAACGACTGGGACTTGCCGCAGCAACCGCCGCCTCCTCTGGGGCTTAAGTCAGAGTTGCGGCTTGAAAATGTCAGTTATGGGTATCCGTCCGCGTCCCACGCAGGTCTGAGGGAGGTCTCGCTGTCGATTCGCGCAGGCCAGACGATTGGTGTAGTGGGCTCAACCGGAGCGGGAAAAACGACACTGGCAGATGTGATCCTAGGTCTTTTGCGTCCACATCAGGGACGGTTTGTTTGTGATGGGATCGACATTACTGACAAAAATCTGCGGGCGTGGCAGCAGACAGTTGGTTACGTTCCTCAGGACATTTTTCTGACAGATGCGAGTGTGGCAGAAAACATTGCCTTGGGGCTTGCTCCAGAGCAGATCGACGAAACTCGCTTGCGCAATGCGGCGCGGATTGCTCAGATCGACAGCTTCGTTATGGGCCATCTGCCTCATGGCTACGACACACTTGTCGGTGAGCGGGGCGTGCGCCTGTCGGGGGGGCAGAGGCAGAGGATCGGCATTGCGCGCGCGCTTTATCACGACGCGGATCTCATCGTCTTTGACGAGGCCACGAGTGCGCTCGACAACCTGACAGAGAAAGAGGTGTTGGCAGCTGTTGAGGCCTTGCCAGGAGATAAGACAATCCTAATGATCGCGCATCGGCTGAGCACCGTGAAGGCCTGCGACCGGATCGCCGTCATGGAAAATGGGCAGATTGTTGGCATTGGCGCATGGGAGGCTTTAGTAGCGAATAATACGGCTTTTAAGCGTCTCGCCAAAATTTCTGTGCCTGCCTGAGACGGTTGAAAAAAGAACACCCGTGGAGAGATTTCAATGATGCTTGCCAAAAAACTAGGCGATGAGACGCAGAGCTTGATTATAGGAGAAATCGGGCAGAACCATGACGGGTCACTTGGTCTGACCCACGCATATATCGATGCGCTTGCTGATGCAGGAGTCGATGCAGTCAAGTTTCAGACACATATTGCGTCTGCTGAATCCACACTGGATGATCACTTCCGCGTAAAGTTTTCGTATCAAGACGACACGCGTTATGACTATTGGCAGCGGATGGAATTCACAGAAACGCAATGGGCTGAACTGAAACGTCACGCGGACGAGCGCAATGTCGGCTTTCTCAGCACACCCTTTTCAGCCGCTGCAGTGGACCTTCTGAAACGGATTGGGGTCGAAGCTTGGAAAATAGGTTCCGGCGACACTATGGAGGACACCATCCTTCAACCAATTCTGAGCACCGGCAAACCGCTTATTGTTTCTAGCGGAATGAGTTCGTGGTCCGAGCTTGACGCAGCTATTGCAAAACTGACGGAGGCACGAGCGTCTTTTGCTCTTCTTCAATGCACCAGCAAATACCCCACACCCATGACAGATGTCGGTATCAATGTATTGCCAGAGATGAAAGCGCGCTACGGCTGCCGCGTCGGACTTTCGGATCACTCAGGATCACTGTCGCCATCACTGTCGGCCATCGCGCGAGGATATTCTCTAATTGAGGTACACGCTACGTTCGACAAGCGGATGTTTGGTCCCGACGTTGTCGCATCTCTCACGATCGAAGATATCGCCCGACTGGTGCGTTTTGCTGGAGATCAGCGCATCATGGATGCCAATCCAGTGGACAAGGATGAAATGGCGAACGAACTGTGTCAGCAAAAACAGCTATTTGGTCGGAGTCTTACGCCAGTGCGGGACCTTCCTCAAGGACATGTGCTGACAGAAGGCGATCTAACCTTGAAAAAGCCGGGTGGTGGCTTGCCATGGTCCGACCGGGGCGAATTTATCGGCCGCGCGCTGGCACGTGACGTGCTGACAAATCGCCTGCTTAAGATTGAGGATATAACGTGAAACGAAAGATCTGTATTGTCGTACATAGTCGTGCCAATTACGGCCGCGTAAAAACCGTGATGCGCGCCGTTGCCGAACATGATGATTTAGAGCTGCAGCTTCTTGTGGGTTCTTCAGCTCTTCTGCATCGTTACGGCGCTGTCATCGACATTATCCGCCGCGACGGCTTTCAAGAGGCGGCAGTTGTTCACTCTATCGTGGAAGGCGAGACACCCACCACAATGGCCAAGTCAACAGGACTGGCGATCATAGAATTATCCACCCATTTCGATAATCTTAAGCCTGATGTCGTTCTGACCGTGGCTGACCGTTTTGAGACGCTGGCAACGGCAGTCGCTGCCAGCTACATGAACATTCCGCTGGCTCATACCCAGGGCGGCGAAGTTACCGGATCAATTGACGAATCAGTTCGCCATGCGATCAGCAAGCTGGCGCATATCCACTTTCCAGCAACGGAACGAGCAGCAAATTATCTGTTACGAATGGGCGAAGAGGCGGACACGGTGCACCTGACGGGTTGCCCCGCCATAGATCTTGTGGCTGAGACCGACCTGACCCTGCCGCACGATATATTTTCGAGAAATCTCGGGGTTGGCGAGGAGCTCAACGCACAAAAAGACTTCATTATTGTGCTGCAACATCCAGTGACGACTGAATATGGCAGTGGGTTGTCGCAAATACAGGAAACGCTTGAGGCGGTGCATCCAGTCGCGAAGGAAGGCATGCAGGTTGTATGGCTTTGGCCCAACGTAGACGCCGGGTCTGACGCAATCTCCAAGGGCATTCGCAGATTTCGGGAATTGAACGAAACACCAAACATGCATTTCTACCGCAACTTCTCTCCCGAAGAGTATGCCAAGCTCTTAGCCAACGCCCGCTGCATTGTTGGTAATTCCTCTTCTGGTCTCCGGGAAGGTGCCTTTCTGGGAACACCTTGTGTAAACATTGGCACCCGACAGGCCGGTCGTGAGCGGGCCGCGAACGTGATTGATGTGGATTGCAACGCGGCTGAGATCTCTAATGCATTGGCCAAACAGCTGAAGCACGGCCGCTACGAGTCGTCCCATCTTGTCGGCGACGGCAAGGCAGGACGCCGCATTGCAGACATCCTTTCCAAATGCGAATTCCGCATTCAGAAAAAGCTCTCCTACATCTCCGAGTTATGAGGAACACGCGTTGAGAATTCTGTGCGTCATACCGGTTCGCGGCGGCAGCAAGGGGCTGCCGCGCAAGAACGCTCTTGAGATTGTTGATGGGGTCTCTCTCCTAGAATGGACCGCACGGCAGGCGCTTGAATGCTATCCAGTGGAAGATATCCTTGTTTCTACAGAAGACGATGAACTTGCAAGAATAGCGGAAAGTTGCGGTGTATCAGTAGTCAGGCGCCCTACTGAACTCGCGCAGGATAGCACGACAACCGCCGCCGTAGTCGATAAACTACTGAGTGTATTTGACCCCGAGGCGATACATTTTGATGCGGTGGCGATCCTACAGGTTACGTCTCCGCTACGTGAACCAGATGATATTCGGCGCTCGATAGAAATGATGAACAGTGGTGCCTATGACTCCGTTGTCAGCGCCTACATGACGACGACCTGCCATCCGGCGAAACTCTATTTTCTCGAAGACAATAAGGAGATGCCGGTGGCGAGGCCCGTAGCGCCGGAGCATGAATTTGCCCGTCGGCAGGATCTACCACAGGTCTTCCGCAGAAATGGTGCGATCTTTCTGGTGACGCGGAAACACTACGCGCGTACCGGCCGGCTATGGGGGGGGCGCACTGGTCTGGTAGTGATGCCCGAGAACCACTCAGTAGATATTGATACCGCCGCTGATCTAAACAGGGCACGCGAGATTTTGACACAGCTAAATACGGAGGCTCGGCAATGACGACGATCCAAGCCAAAGAAACCTCCGAGACGATAGCCGCGGCGCTGACGCCCGGTGACGATGTGATGGTTCACGCATCGCTCGGGCGGCTCGGACGGTTCGAACCAGGGGTCGAAACCATCATTGATGCGCTTTTTGCCGCTGTCGGACCGCAGGGTACGATCCTCATGATGACCGATACAAGGTCCTTCGCAACGACCGGGCGTTTTGATATCGATCAGCCAAGCGAAACTGGACTTTTGACTGAAATATTCAGGAAACGATCCGGCGTCGCGCGCTCTGTCGTGCCAATGGTTTCCTTCGCCGCGCAAGGTGCTCGGGCAGGCCAATATCTGCAACCCTATCACAGCCATCTTGATGCTACTGCCCCACTTACCAGGCTTCTTGAGAACCGCGGCAAGGTTTTGCTCTTTGGCGTTGGCTATGAAAAATGTACCCTTTATCACCTATCCGAAGAACGTCACGCAACACCGGGAAATTTTTACAAGACCTTCGAGGGTGCTCTAGTCACTGGTGAGCGCGTCCTGGCGCCGATTTCTCAGCGATATTTTGTACGGCGCGACACATCAGTGAAAAAAGATCCCCACATCGCTGGCCAGATGCTGGAAGAGCGCGGACAGGCTATGAAATTTTCACTTGGTGATGGCACCATACGGGTGTTTAGCGCCTGCGATTTCGACAACTGCTGCATGGACGCGCTAGCAAAGGATCGGCATGCATTCATCTATTCTAGGTCTGGTTCGACTTGCTTCGAGACTGATCCAACACACCCATAATCAATAGCGTGAGAATTGTGTGTAACGCACATTGCACGGTCAAAAAATAAGCAGGATTTTTCTATGAAAACTGTCATTCTTGCTGGTGGGCTTGGAACTCGAATTTCCGAAGAGACCCATCTAAAACCGAAGCCCCTGATCGAGATTGGGGGCAAGCCAATCCTGTGGCATATTATGAAGATGTATTCTGCTCATGGACTGAATGAATTTATCGTCTGCTGTGGCTACAAAGGCTACGTAATTAAGGAATATTTCGCCAACTATTTCTTGCACATGTCGGATGTAACCTTCGACATGACCAATAATCGGATGGACGTTCACGAGCGCAATGCCGAACCCTGGAAGGTGACTCTCATAGATACTGGTGAGAACACGATGACCGGTGGGCGCCTAAAGCGGGTCAGTAAGTATCTGGATGACGAAGAAAGCTTCTGCTTTACCTATGGCGACGGCGTGAGTGACGTGGACATTGGGGCCCTAATCGGCTTTCACAGGTCTCACGGCAAATGGGCAACAGTCACTGCAGTGAGGCCGCCGGGACGCTATGGCGCGTTACAGCGCCGAGGCAACGAGGTCACCGGCTTTACCGAAAAGCCTCCCGGCGACGGCGGTCTGATCAATGGGGGGTTCTTTGTCCTGTCGCCACGCTGCCTCGACCTCGTCGAGGGAGATCATATGCCCTGGGAGAATGAACCGATGCGCAGCCTAACTGAACAGAACCAGCTAATGGCGTTCGAGCATAAAGGTTTCTGGCAGCCCATGGACACCTTGCGAGAAAAGAACATGCTGGAAGATCTCTGGCAGAGCGGCAATGCCCCTTGGAAAGTCTGGTGATGGCGAAGGTGTCTCCGTTCCTAAATCCGGACCGATCCTTTTGGGCTGGAAAGCGGGTGCTCGTAACCGGTCATACCGGGTTCAAAGGCGGATGGCTTGCGCTCTGGCTCGCCCGGCTCGGTGCCGAGGTAACCGGTGTGGGTCTTGCCCCAGATTCTGATCCTAGTCTTTTCGATCTGGCTGACATTCAAAACGCAGTGGCGGCCCATCATATATCCGATATTCGTGATGCAGAAGAGTTGCGCACCATCCTTGTCAAGGCTCGGCCGGAGATTGTGTTGCACCTCGCCGCACAGGCGCTGGTTCTACCGGCATACGCGGATCCACTCGGCACCTTTTCTACCAATATTCAGGGCACGGCCAACGTTCTCGATGCTATTCGAGGATGCGACGGCGTGCGTGTGGCGGTATTGATTACCACCGACAAAGTGTATGAGAATCCTGAGAACAGCTATCCGTTCCGGGAAAGTGATCCATTGGGCGGCCATGATCCCTATAGTGCCAGCAAAGCGGGGGCAGAGATCGTTATCGCAAGCTACCGCAGGAGTTTTCTAGAAGCGCAGGGCGTGGCCGTTGCATCTGCGCGCGCCGGGAATGTGATCGGGGGTGGCGACTGGGCGAAACACAGGCTGATCCCAGACGCCGTTCGCGCTTGGAGTGCGGGAGCTGCTTTACAGGTGCGTCACCCAGAGGCGACCCGCCCCTGGCAGCACGTGCTCGAGCCACTCGCCGCCTATCTTCGCTTGTGCGAGAGGCTGTGGGACGATCCCTTGCTGGCAGATGCATATAATTTCGGGCCACACCCACACGAGGTTGCGACGGTACGGCAAGTGTTGGGTATTGCGCATGAGGCGTTCGGTAAGGGACAAATTCAATTAAGCGAAAGCGTGGCAAGAGTTCATGAATCAAGTTTCCTTTCACTTGAGACCGCAAAGGCTCGCGGCTTTCTCGATGTAAGACCCAACTGGGGCCTCGAAGAAGGCGTTCAGCGTACAGTGAATTGGTACCGTCAACACATCGATGGAGCGGATCCGCGTAACCTGTGTGAGAGCGATCTCGCAGCGTTTGAAAACTTACAATAAACTTGGCATCTAACGGAGATATGTACGATTAATGACAAATTTCCTCATCAACAACACGCCGATCGAGGGCGTTAAACTGGGTCAAATCCAGTCGAAGGCTGATGAGCGTGGCTATTTCGAACGGGTTTATTGCTGGAAGGAATACGAAGAGTTGGCGGGCTGTTCACAACAGATAAAGCAGATTAATCGTTCAATGTCGAAGGTAAGGGGTACGACGCGCGGACTGCATTTCCAGTGGCCCCCCCGTGCTGAGACAAAGATCGTTTCCTGCGCAGCAGGTAGTTTGTTCGACGTTGCTGTCGATCTGCGCGTTGGTTCTCCAACCTATCTACAGTATTTCGCGGCTGAACTCACTGCCGAGAACAAGCAGTTTCTTATCATTCCTGAGGGTTTTGGGCATGGCTTCCAGACTCTCGAACCAAACACTGAAATCCTTTACTTGGTAATGGAGGAATTCTCGGTGCAGCACGACGATGGCATCAATCCGGTTGATCCTGCGGTCGGAGTGAAATGGCCTCTCGAAATCGCGCTTCGGTCGCAAAAGGACACCGAAAGGAAGTACATCGCAGATCGGGCCTTTAAAGGTATCGATGTAGCTCAGAGAAAGGACATCTGATGAGATACGAAGCAACCCCAAACGCGCACACGGATTTCAAGTTGGAGCGAGATGCGCGAAATAAGTCTTTCTCGGTTGACGAGGAGTTCCGCGACGCTTCGAGTAATTGGCGTGCCATGGCGCTAGAACGCAAGTACATGAACAGCTTCTCATGGTTGGGTCGTCCACTGATCCAGTTCCCAGGAGATGTCATGGCGGTTCAGGAACTGATCTCCGCTATCCGGCCAACTGTGGTAATTGAAACTGGCATCGCTCATGGTGGATCGCTGATCCTCAGCTCGTCCATGCTCAAGCTCAACGATATTGACGGCAAAGTGATAGGTGTGGATATTGAAATTCGCCCGCACAATCGCGATGCGATTGAAAGTCATCGCCATGCCGATCTTATCACTCTCTACGAAGGCTCGAGCACCGATCCTAAGATCGTCGAGCAAATACGGAGCCATGTAGGTCCAGCCGATACGGTGATGGTGTTCCTCGACTCAAACCATACCCACGACCATGTATTGGGAGAGCTTAATGCCTATTCTAACATGGTCAGCGTTGGCAGTTACTTAGTTGTATTCGATACCCATGTAGAGGACATGCCCGACAGTTACGTTTGGCATAATCGTCCATGGGGCAAAGGCAACAACCCAAAGACCGCTGTGCATGAATGGATCAAGAACAATGACAATTTTGAGATCGACAACGACATAGAAAATCAGGTGCTGATTACGTCAGCGCCGGACGGCTTCCTCTTTCGGAGGAGCTGAAGAAAATGACTTTTCCGGTTTTTAAGCCATTCCTTGGCCCAGAGGAACTGGCCGCATGTGGCGCAGCGCTTGATAGTAAATATCTCGGCATGGGCTCTTTTGTCGGCGAGTTCGAGCAGTCCCTAAAAGAGATGCTTGAGCTCGGAGAAGGTCGTCACGTCGTGACCTTCAGTACTGGGCATGCGGCGATGCATCTGGGCCTCTTGGCAATTGGGGTGGGACCAGGTGACGAGGTTATTACGCCATCTTTCAATAATATTGCTGATTTCCAGGCTATCGACGCAACCGGTGCGAAACCCGTGCTGTGCGATGTCGAAGAAATCTCATTGTGTATCGACCCCGCACAGATTGGCGAACTGATAACCGAAAAAACCAAGGCAATCGTCGCGATGGACTACGGTGCAACGTTGGCCGATCATGAAGGGGTCGCGAAAGTGGCGGCGGAGGCTGATATACCCGTCATCCACGATGCGGCGCATTCCTTTGGATCTTCTTACAAGGGCGCACCGGTGGGTCATCAGGGGAAGCTGACCATGTTCAGCTTCGACCCGATCAAGAACATTACATGCATCGATGGCGGTGCGCTAGTTGTGGACAAGGAAGAGCTCGTCGTCCCTTTGCGCGAAATGCGCATGATTGGGATGAGCCAGCGGATTGAAACGAGCTATAAAAACAAGCGGGACTGGGGCTACGATGTCCACAGGCTTGGTTTTCGCTACCACCTTGCGAATCTGCATGCCTCGATTGGACTGTCGCAATTGGAGAAATTCGGCGAAATCCGGCAACGCCGACGCACGCTCTATCAGGCGTACTTCGATCGTCTCGACGGTTTGGAAGACTGCATCACACAGGGGCCTTTGGATGACGAAATTGTGCCCTTCATTATGTGCCTTAGGGTTCCTTCTGAACGGCGCGAATCGTTCAAGGCGCATTTGCTTGCAGCGGGTATAGAAACAGGCATCCACTGGCGGCCAGGTCACATGTTCACACGCTACAAGAACCATAGGTGTGGACAGCTTGCTGTGACCAACAGGATTGCAAACGAAATTGTTTCTTTGCCGTTCTATCCTGATCTTACGATCCAAAACGTTGATTTCATTTGCGATGAGATCAGAAGATTTTTTAAGAACCCTTAGAAATGGAAACTCGCCCAAAATGAAAGACTATTCTGCTAATTATGCAAAGTACTACGACCTCCTAACGAGTCATAAAGACTATGAAACTGAGGCGAGAATACTGGCGAATTTTTTGGAGAATCAAGGCTGGGGACCCGAAGCGCGCGTGTTGAGTGTCGGATGCGGAACGGGCAGCCATGAACGCTTACTAGCCGGACGGTTCCGCGAAGTCGTAGGTATCGATAGGTCCACTCACATGATCAACTTCGGTCGTATGAAAGATCCCATTGAGAATTTAATTCTCAGGGATACAGATCTTGCTTACCTTGAAGAGGACAATTTTGATATTGTTATTTCCCTATTTAATGTGGCAAACTGCATAGCCGATTTAGAGGCCTTGAATGCTTTTTTTGATGATATTGCAAAAAAAGTTAGCGAGACTGGTATTTGTATTCTAGAAGTTTGGAGTAGTAGTGCAGTGATTAGCGTTCCGCCGGAGGTGGTTGAGCGTGAATACCGCGATGGATCTGTCCATTTGAAGCGTATTGCGACGCCGCACCTTTTTCCAAATGATGCCATTTTGAGCCTTGAGTATCAAATCACTGGTGATGATGGCGACAAACCAGTTGCGATCAGTTCACTTCACAATATCTACCTTCACTCGAAAGAGCTTCTTGTATGCTGCCTTGAGCAAGCTGGATTCGGAACTCCAGATTGGTATTCTGCACTATCGGAAGGTATGGACCCAGCCGATGAGGAAGACCGGATGCTTCTGTTATGCGCTAGGAAGCTTACCGAGTGACAATTCCACAAACGAGCTTCTTTTTCAATTAAAAAGGTTCCTCAGTGCCGCACATTTAGAACCATAAAGGAATATTTCGTGGGTAGGTTGGTAATGCATGAGTACTGCTCCTGAGCGTCTCGATGTGATCTGGTAGGTTGCAGTGATCGACGCGGTGACGACTTTCTTATGCCCGAAAATCTCAGCCTTAGTTATTTGATGAAGAAAAAGGTGAAGCTAGGCATCCAGCCATAACAGCTAGCCACTGGCATTTAGCTTGTGGAATATAAATGTAGACATCTTTAGAATTGTGCAGGAGACCATGGCAGAAAACTCCCAAAAATCACCACCTTTAGATGAGTTTGTTTGTGCATTTAACCGTTATGAAGCTGAGGTGGGTGCGTTTGCGCCAAAAGATGATCAAGGTTATCCTTGGTGGGATATGGTGCGCTATCGAGTGCAGTTCGCACTGTGCGTTGAGCGCGGGCTGCATGGACGGCCCAGCGTGCAGCCGAGCAAAAAGCTCTACCGGGTGCACAGTTTTGTAAACCAGACATGCATTCTTTTGCGTGACTTCGCACGCCTCTATAGCCCCAGCGTCCGCAAGTCCCGCACACTAATTATTTCGCGGCGCGACATCGACTATTTGACAGAAATTGCGGCGGCACACACAAAACAAGGGCTTGGATTGATATTTGTCAGCAAGTCAGGCGACGCACCTAAGCCCCATGTGGCAATCAAATCTCAGAGCTTGCAGTTCTTTACTAGGCTGGCGCAGCGCATGCAGCGCGTGCCGCCGGAGGTGGTGCAAGAGGCGCGGCGTT
>JAUIIR010000004.1 GCA_030431485.1 Alphaproteobacteria bacterium | reverse complement strand
ATTATGTTTGGCAGGCTCAAGGATTGGCGACGCGTGGCGACACGCTATGACCGCTGTCCCAAGGTCTTCCTCTCAGCCATCGCACTCGCTGCTGTCGTGATCTACTGGTTATGAATCCTGACCCTAGGTAGGTATGTCGCGTCATTTGAACGAATTGTCTTTCATATGAGGTTATGGGTAACTCTCACGCTACAATTGGGAGGTCTAAGGAAACAGGAATTGGCCTCGGCAGTGGTTAACTCTGACGCGATGACTGCGTGGCCTCTTCTGCAGCTGATCCAGTCCATGATGACGGACATGGAGTTTTACTCCGATGAGAAAGACCCGGGATCGAAAAAGATTTTGGACCGGCTCTACAGAGAAATTCAGGACGCTATCAAAGAGAGAAACAAAATTGTTCATGGAACGTGGTTTGTGCCTCAGCACTACGAGGTCATCACAGACCCTGAACGCCTAATCGGCTTTAAAGGGAAAACGGGGAAAATGGGTGCGACAACAGTGTCCTCGCCCCACACACCCCATACTTTGGCAGCGAGGTCAGACGAGTTGGACAAGTTGGCGCAAATGGTCATGCGGGCAGCTATGACATGTGGAACCCATCTCTACGAAGAAGATCATCGAAGTTTCACCGAAATGTTCTGGTGGGACGGTGACGAACTGCGCGAAGGCCGCCCCCCCGAAACCTGCAAACCATACGGACGAAGAGTGACCGCTGACATTATGGGTCGCATTACCGCTCAGCAGATAGAGATTTTTTATAATTACAAAACAACAACTTAAGAGGGCTTCACGATAAATAAGGCCAATCCGGCACTCGCCTCCAATCACTCAAAAACCGTTTGAACGGGCCGAGAGAACGACAGGCGTGCCTATGTCGGGGTCGCCGCCGGCGTGATGCTGCGCACTCGGATCGAGCACAAGCCGGTATCTCTGCCCAAGCGCCCAGCGCATCCAGGCGAGTTGAATCCAGCCTATTTCTGGCCCGAAGGGTATCTTTAAGTCGCGTTTTACCTGAACCTGCGCGGGCTGGCTCCTGAGACAGATTTTCATTCCTGGCAGCCCCTGAGCGACCGCCTGAACGAAAGCCGCACCTGACGGAGTTTTGGCGAAACTGTCGAGCAAGACCGGTCTTTGGCACTTGCGTTTCTCGACCCTTTTGCCGGGGACGAGCCTGAATGGCATATGCCCGGGTTGTAGCGGTCCGGTCACGCGGCGCAAATCGCCGAGCGCTTTTGTGCAAAAGGCGTGTTATCTTCGGAGGACGAATAAACCGCAGCGTCACCGTTGGTTTCAGAAGATCGCCCATAGAGGTGCGTTTGCGAAACTGCGTGAAACACAGGGCTTGGTGACTGACATGGCCGACCGTCTTCCCGCGTTTTTCGGCTAGACTTCGCCTTCCAAGTCGGGCGCAGACATCGCGGCCAGTTCGCCCAGCGTGACGGGTTTGAGCGGCGGGCGGATCCTGTAGTAGCCAATATCATCTGGCGTTCGCGCATGCGCCTCAGCCAGAAGCATGGTCACGCTCAGGCCGCAATACCGGCCCTGACACGGGCCCATGCCAACCCGGCCGAAAGCCTTGGTTTGATTCGGCCCCTCGCATCCCAATTTTGCAAATCGCCGGATGTCGCCGGCGGTGATCTCTTCGCATCGGCAGATGATCGTCGCATCATCGGGAGTCAGAGCGCCTGTGTAAGGGGGATAAGCCGCATTGAGGAACGGCCGGACTGCGCGGTCCGTTTGCGAAGCGGCCTGCAGCGGGGCGGCCTTGCGATCCCGATCCGCGACAGCCAGCTTGCCAGCCAATTCAGCCACTCTGAGCGCTGTGATGCGGCCTGCAAGCTCAGCAGATTTGGCACCGCCAATCCCAGCGCCATCGCCTGCGATGAAAAGCCCCTCGACGTCGGCCATCCCCCAGGAATCCACGTTCGGAACAAAACAGGCCTGTGCGTCATCCCAAAAATGCGGCACCCGAAGCGCGCGGGCGGCCTGTGTGTTTGGCACAACCCCGTGGTGAAGAAACACGGTGTCACAGACGATGCGATGTTCGGCGCCGTCGGCGTGGAACCGCACAGCCTCGGCCCGGTCTGTGCCTTCGACCTGAATTCCGGTTGCTGCGCGATGTCTTGGCACGCCTGCGCGTTTGATCTCGGCCAGGAGTGCCAATCCTTTGCGCAGATAGCGCCAGCCGCGCATGGCCCCGCCGGCGTACCGGGCGCCCCGGATCAGATCAGACCGTGTTTGTGTTTCCACCAGAGCAACTGGTGGTGCGCCAAACCGGATCATCTGAGCGGCCACCAGATACAGCAGTGGTCCCGTGCCAACGAGAACCGCGTTCTGTGCGACAATGCCAGACTGTTTCATCAGAATTTGCCCGGCGCCAGCCGTCATGACCCCCGGCAAGGTCCAGCCCGGAATGGGCATCGGCCGCTCCATCGCGCCTGTCGCCAACACAACTCTGTCAGCGTTGAGAACAGACGCCTTGGCATCCTTTGTGTAGGAGATGCAGAAGCCGTCTTCGATAGCCCAGACAACCGCCCCGTCGAAATACGCCAGACCGTCGCGTGGCAGGCGCGAGGTCAGGGTCTTGCCATAGGCGTAATCAGCGCCCAACAGTTTGGCACGCTCGGCGCTTACGCCGTTCACGCCCCTGTAGATTTGTCCACCTGGGCTTAACTGTTCATCCAGCAAGGCCACTCGGAGGCCCAGGTCTGCCGCTTCGGTTGCAGCCGACATCCCAGCGGGGCCTGCGCCCACGATGACGACATCAAAGGTCTGCATCCGGGTCCTCCGCCTTGGCCAGCCTGTTGACGACAAGTCCTTCGGAAACGTCGACCATGCAGGCCTGTCGTGACACGCCATCAATGTCCACAAGGCACTCGAAACAAACGCCCATCATGCAATGCGGTGCCCGGGGAGCGCCCGAGACGGGCGATTGGCGAAACGTTCTGATGCCAGCAGCCAACAGCGCTGCAGCAAGGTTGCTGCCTTGTGGCACAGTCATTGGCGCACCATCGAACTGAATGGTGACCTGCGGCGCGGTGCCTGTCTCAAGAAATGGAGAAACGGGCTTCACTGAAGGCCTCCAGATCGGGCGCGTCGGGTGTTCTTTCCAACCATTCGGGAAGGGTTCGCGCATGCGCGGCGGCAAGTGTGATACCGCTGTGACACGTTACAAGGAAAGCCCCCGGCATCTCGGCGCTTTCCTGATAGATCGGCAAGCCATCCGGGGACAACACCCGCAGCGCGCCCCATGACCGCACCAGCTGCGCCTTGGCCAAAGCCGGATAGGCCGCAATTGCTTGCGCAGCCAAACCAGACATACCCTGCTGTGTCACACGGTCGTCCAGGCCGACCTCTTCGTTGGTGGCCCCAATCTGGATGCCGCCTTCATCGACCTGCCGCGCAATGAGCGATGGCCGGTTGATCAACTTTGGCACTTTCTCAGTGATAAGAACCTGACCGCGCTGCGGGCGGATCGGCGCTTTGAACCCAAGTTTTGATCCAAGCTGCATTGCACCCAACCCGGCGGACAGGATCACCCTGCCCCCATCGACGCGCGTGCCATCCTCACATTTCACGCGGAATCCATCCGGCTTGCTGACATCGGTCACCGTCTTGCCGGTCAGCACTTGCCCTCCAAGCCGACGGACATCCGCGGCAAGTGCTGTCAAAAGCTTGAGCGGATTGGCGTGGCCGTCCTGATGATGCAGGATCGCGCCAACCACCGTAGGCCCTATGTTTGGCTCTTCCTTGCGCAAGGCATTGTGGCCCAGCACGTCAAACGGGTAGTCACCGCCCAGCTGATCCCTTAACGCTTCGTACTGGGTGACCCTAGCCTGCAAACTTTCTTCCGAGAAGTGGAGATCGTAGCCGCCTTTCTGCTCGAGCGGGACATCCATACCGGTATTTTCAGCGAGCTCCTTCGAAAAGTCAGCCCAGAGAGCGGCAGAGTGCTGCGACCATTGCCCATAACGTGGCTGACGGAGGCCTTTGGACTGAACCCAGACCAAACCGAAATTTCCACGGCTGGCGCGGAACGACCCGTCCTCACCATCCAGGACGGTCACGGTCCGGCCGCGGCGGAGCAATCCCCACGCAACTGAAAGGCCTACGACCCCTCCCCCGACAATGACGTAATCGGTATCCATGAACCCGTCCTGAATAACAGAGCCAGCAGCGTGCCGATGGCCCTTACCATCAAGGCCCCTTTCAGTGGCACGCAATCCTCATCTTGTCGAGGATGGATCAGGGCGACGGATGGCGGACGGCAACGATTTTCAATCCCTGCCCAAGCGGACCTTTGACCGTTCTCGAACCGCTTTTTTAAAGGGGGCAGAAAACTAGGTCTTTGCGCAAAGCAAAAAAGAAAAAAACGAAAACCAAGCCTAAAGTCGTAGACGCCTACACAACACCACATTTCGATTTAGGCGATCTTCAATTATCTTTGGATATCAAAAATATCTTAAATTTTTAAACACTTGCAGTATCTTACGGAATTTTCGCCTCACAAAATGGCTAACTCCGGCGTCGCGTTCCAAATCGCTCTCTAAAAGGTCTTCCCGGGCGTTCGTTATCCGTCAGTACACGAGTGAAACTGGGGAACAAGCACATGGCGGCCAATCAAAAATACGACTTGTCGGCAAATGCCACGATTTCGCAATGCGGAAAAGTTCAGTCTGCTTTGCGCAAGCGCATCGAAAACAATCAAGACATTGTCGTCACCGGCGATCGGGTCGAGCAGGCCGACCTCGCTATGCTTCAGGTTTTGATCAGCGCTCAGAAAACCGCGGAACAGGAAAACAAAGGCTTTTCCGTCACTGCGGATGCAGCTGGCACGCTGGCTGCACTGTTCCAGAACTACGGCATTCAGCTGCCCCAAAGTGCCTGACCCCATTTGAATAGGAAGGAATAAAAAACATGTCAAAAACCGTTCTTGTCGTGGACGACTCCCCCTCGGTTCGGAAGATGGTCCAGATGACACTGGCTGGCGCCGGTTATGACATCATTGAGGCCGAAGACGGACAGGATGCTTTTGAGAAGGCGACATCAAACCGGATCGACGCCGTTCTGACCGACCAAAACATGCCGCGCCTCGACGGGCTAAGCTTTATCCGCCAATTCCGTGGGACACCGCAATCTGTCGGCGTGCCCATTGTCTTCCTGTCGACCGAAAGCGACGCGACTCTCAAGGCGCAGGCGAAGGAAGCGGGTGCAACTGGCTGGATGGTCAAACCGTTCGACCAAAACCAAATTCTGGCAGTCGTGAAAAAGATCGTCGGCGCGTGAGTGGGTTTGACGATATAGGCATCGAGGTTTTCCAAGAGGAAGCCTCCGATTTGCTTCAGTCCATCGAGAAAGGCTTGATGGACCTCGAAGCGACTCCGGATGACGCAGAACTGATCAATTCGATTTTCCGGAGCATGCACACGCTCAAGGGATCCGGCGCCATGTTCGGGTTCACCGAGCTGTCTCATTTCGTGCACGAATTCGAGACCGCTTTCGATGACCTTCGAAATGGCCGTGCGGTTGTCAGCAATGATCTGATTGGATTGTCACTTCAGGCATGCGACCAGATCGGCAAACTCATGGTCTCTTCCGAAGGCACTGAGGAAGACAACCAACGCATTCTTACGGACCTGCGCCAATTGATGCGTCCTGGCGAAGAACCCGTCGCAGCGCCTGTTCCTGTCGAGGATGTCGACGACGCCCCGGCCGAAAGCGACAATGCCCCAACAGGCGATGTCACGACAGTTATCCGGTTCTGGCTTGGTGTGGACGCCCTGCGGCTTGGCAGCAATCCCGGCCTTCTGCTTGATGAATTGCGCGGGCTTGGCGAAACGAAAGTTCGGGCGCTTGTTGACCGCGTTCCCCTTCTGAAAGAACTGGACCCGACCGATTGCCATATCGGCTGGGAAGTCGAAATCGCAGGCAACGTCTCGGACGACGACATCGACATGGTGTTTCTCTTTGTCCGTGACGAGATGGAATTGACTGTGGAACGGCGCGGCGAAGCGACTGCAACACAGACACCAGAGGCTCCAGAGGCTGTGACCCAGCCTGAGGGCACACCTGAACCGGCAAAGCCCACAGCAGCTGCAACACAACCGAAATCGCAGTCGCCGCAGAAAACGACGGCTGGCGAAACCATGCGCGTTGCGACAGAGCGGTTGGACGAGTTGATGGACCGTGTTGGTGAACTCGTCATCGCAGAGGCGCGCCTGCAAGCGCTGGCCGGCGACTCGCATGATCCGGCGATGATGGCGGTTGCCGAAGATATTCAGCGCCTGATCGCGGGGCTGCGCGACGCAACCATGTCGATGCGAATGGTTCCGATTGGCAGCATCCTCGGCCGTTTCCGGCGCTTGATGCGAGACCTCTCCACTTCGCTCAAAAAGCCGCTGGAATTTGTCACCGTGGGCGAAGACACCGAGCTCGACAAGACGGTGATCGAACTCCTGGCAGACCCACTTGTTCACATCCTGCGGAACTCTGTCGATCATGGCTTGGAAACTCCGGAAGAGCGCCTCGCTGCGGGTAAGCCGGAAACCGGCATCATCGAGTTGAGCGCGCGCTATTCGGGGGCTGAGGTCCTGATCACAATCCGCGATGACGGACGTGGTCTGAACGCGCAAAAGATCCGCGAGCGCGCGATCAGCCGGGGTTTGATGTCCGAAAAGGACGATCTCAGCGAAAGCGACATCTTCCGCATGATCTTCCAACCTGGCTTTTCGACTGTGGAACAGGTCACCGAGTTGTCGGGGCGTGGCGTGGGCATGGACGTTGTCATGCGGACCATCGGGTCTTTGCGTGGCGAGATCGACCTCGAGTCCGAGCCGGGACATGGTACGACACTCACTCTCCGCCTGCCGCTGACGCTAGCGATCATCGACGGGATGCTGGTCGAAGTGGGTGGGGAAAAATACACCATCCCTCTGGCAGCCGTCGAAGAATGCGTCGAGCTTCCGGTGCTGCACACCGTCGGCAATGGTGGTTCGTCCTACCTGAACATTCGGGGTGATCTGGTGCCCTTCGTGCGCCTTCGGCATCTGTTTGAAACCGACGGACAGCCGCCGCAGCACCAAAAGGTTGTGATCGTATCTGCGTCAGGCGGTCGGGTGGGTTTGGTCGTCGACCGGATCATCGGGAATTATCAGACAGTTATCAAACAGCTGTCGCAGTTCCATGCAGTGCTCAAGTTCTTCTCCGGTGCGACCATCCTTGGAGATGGCACAGTGGCGCTGATCCTCGACGCAACGCAACTCGTGGCGCTTGGCCGCGATGTTGAAACACGTGCAAGACGGGAGGCAGCGGCATGAATCGTGACGCCCATACCAATATTCTGACATTTCGATTGGGAGCCGAGAAACTGGCAATTCCTGCGGAGTATCTGCGGGAAATCCTTGAAATGGTCCCGGTTACACGGGTTCCACAAGCCAGCAGCTTTGCGACCGGTCTGATCAACGTGCGTGGCGTCGTTGTCCCGCTGACAGATCTGCGGGTTGCCCTGCAAATCCCTCGAACACCGCCCACCGAGGACACGCGTGTGCTGGTCCTCGAAATCCTGTTGGGCGAGGAAAAATCCACCGTGGCCGTTCTGGCGGATCAAGTCGAAGAGGTCACAACGATCAGTCGAAAAGAGATCGGAGATGTTCCACCAGTGGGCTCTCCCTGGCCGCCCGAATTTGTCCTGGGCGTGGGTCAGCTTCGAGACGCCTTCGTGATGTTCCCCGATCTTCAAACAATTTTCAAAACTTACAGTGCCGCAGACGCGGCGAAAGAAAAGGTAGCCGCGTAATGATACAGCATACACCCGCAAAAAAAGGCTTTTTCAACAGCCTCACCACCAAGATTATTGCGCTTCAGGCGATGACGTTTGTCGCGATGATCATCGTTGGTTTGTCTGGGTTGTTCGGGATGGAGCGCATTCTCGAACGTATGGCAACGATTTTTGCAGATCGCATTGTTCCTGTACAGCAACTCAAGGAAATCAATGACCTGTATGCCATCGAACCGCGCGTTATCGCCGATGGCGTTATTGATGGATCGGTCTCCTGGACAGAGGCTCAAAACGAGTTTGCCGCATCGCGGGCAACCATCGACGAACTCTGGACCGCGTATCTCGCAACATTCCTGACGCCAGAAGAGATCATACTCAAAGACGATGTGGTCGTTGCGATGGTCCCGGCGGAACGGTCCATGGACCGACTGGAAAACCTGCTGTCGTCGCAGAATGCAGGTGTTCTGGCGGAATTCATGCGCAATTCCTTCTTCGAATACATTGACCCGTTACACGAAAGCCTTGATGCGTTGACGTATTATCAACTTGGTGAAGCGGAACGTCAGACCATTGCCGGTCAGATGATTGCCCGCCAGACGGAACTGGCAATGGGTGCAATCAGCCTGCTCATTATCCTCGCAGCTCTGGCCATTGTTTGGGTCTTCACAAATCGGATGAAAATTGCACTTCGGTCCGCGGTAGAGTTGGCAGAGCGTGTCGCCGATGGCGATCTCCGTGGTACCGTTGAAGCCAACAGCAAAGACGAAATCGGCGATGTTCTGAACGTGCTCAACACGATGGTCGTGCGCCTGCGCGAAGTGGTGGCGAACGTCTCCACAGCAGCACGTGACGTTGCATCGGGTGCCACCGAAATGTCGTCCACATCCGAGGCGTTGAGCCAGGGTGCAACCGAACAAGCCAGCGCAACCGAAGAGGCGTCTGCCTCGATGGAGCAGATGGCTGCGAACATCAAGCAGAGCGCCAAGAATGCCTCGGACACCGAGAAGATGGCGATCAAGTCGGCATCCGACGCCCGTGAAAGCGGTGAAGCCGTGTCGCGTGCTGTCACAGCCATGCAAACCATCGCCGAGAAAATCCTCGTCGTTCAGGAAATTGCACGTCAAACCGATCTGCTGGCTCTGAACGCTGCGGTTGAGGCCGCCCGGGCTGGCGAACATGGTCGCGGCTTCGCGGTTGTTGCTTCGGAAGTCCGTAAGCTTGCCGAACGCAGCCAGTCGGCCGCCGGTGAGATCTCCAACCTGTCCGGCAACACCGTGAAAGCGGCGCAGGAAGCGGGCGAAATGCTTGAGGATCTGGTCCCGGATATCGAACGTACGTCGCAGCTTGTCGCCGAGATTTCCCGCGCCAGCCAGGAGCAGGACGCAGGGGCCACTCAGGTCAACATCGCCATCCAGCAGCTTGACAAAGTCACGCAGGAGAACACCTCGGCTGCGGACGAAATGTCGATGACCGCAGAAGCGCTGGCAAGCCAGGCAGAACAGCTTCAGGGGTCGATCAAGTTCTTCCGGGTCTCCGACGACGCCCAGGAAGAAACCCCGGTGTTCCGCCGTGGCACCGCCAAGAAGGGCATTCGCCTTGTCGCTAGCAAGGAAAGCAAGCCCAAGGGCGGTTTCGACTTCGACCTGCAAGACGGCGAAGACGATCTGGACGTCAACTTCCGTCCGCGGAGCGTTGTCTGATGCCAAAGGTTGGTGCAGTTCTGACACTCGCCTGCAATGACGAATTGTTCGCGCTGCCGGTGGAGCGGGTCCAGGAAATCCTGGACCTGCGCCCCATCACCCGGCTACCGAATGCACCGGCGCAGCTCTTGGGCATGATTGATGTCCGCGGCAGCGGCGTCGCTGTTGCAGATCTGCGTGCGGTGCTGGGAATGGCACCGACAGAAGACACCGAGATGTCGCGTATAGTTGTGCTTTGGGTCCACACCGAGGGCCGTCGGACGGTTGTTGCATTCCGCGCAGACCGCGTGATCGAAGTCACTGCTTTGGATGACGACGAAATGGAGCCTCTGCCCGAGGGCGGCCTATTCAATTGGCGAGATCACATGATCTCTGGCATTGGCCGCCGGAGTGGCGAGCTTGTGACCGTGCTAGACATGGATCGCCTGTTTGACGGTCTGACACCAGAACTTGACGCGGCTTAAGCATGACCATGACAGAAGTATCCTCGGGTGAAGCGCCGCTCGGCTTCCATACCTTTGCCCGTATGGTTCATGACACAATCGGCGTCTGCCTCCCGGAAGGCAAACGCGGGATGATTGAGGCTCGCCTCAGCGCCCGAGTGCGCGCGCTTGGCTTGCGGGACTCGCAAGATTATTTTCGTCTTCTCTTCGCCGAGGGCGGCTTGCGCGGAGAAATGGCGCATATCGAAGAAACGGTCACCACGAATAAGACCGATTTCTTTCGGGAGGTTGATCATTTCAACTACCTGAAAGACGTCATCCTTGGTGGTGGTCTTTGGCGAAACCGGGCTGGAACGTTCAAGGCATGGAGTGCCGCGTCGTCATCCGGTGCGGAATCCTACAGCATGGCCATGCTGTTCGCCGAACACGCAATCGCCTACCCGGATTTCAGCTGGGGCGTGCTTGGAACAGATATCTCGGGTCGGGTGCTCGAACATGCCCGTCGGGCGATCTACTCCAACAATTTGCTGGAGCCGGTGCCGGAGCCGCTTCGCAACCGGTATCTGCATCAAGGCCAGAATGAATGGTCGGGCAAATCCCGCATCGTTCCGGCGCTGCGCAGCCGTGTAAAATTTCAAAAGCTCAACCTGATGAACCACGACTACGACGTGGACTTTAATCTAGACATCATCTTTCTGCGCAACGTCCTGATTTATTTTGATCCCGACGATCAAATGGCCGTTCTGCGCAAAGTTGGTAGGCATCTTGCACCGGGTGGGCATCTGTTTGTCGGACATTCGGAAAGTATGGTCGTCCGTATGCCGAATTTCCGTCAGGTCGCTCCGGCGATTTATCGTAAGGACATTTAAAAATGACCCAACCCATCAGCGTTCTCGTCGTCGATGACAGCGTTTCCGTCCGAACCGCATTTTCGGCCATCATCAAAGCCGATCCCGGACTGACACTTTTCGGCACCGCTCAGGACCCTTTCGTTGCGGTCGAGCGCATGCGGGACGAGTTGCCCGATGCCATCCTGCTCGACATCGAGATGCCTCGCATGGACGGACTGACATTCCTCCGAAAGATCATGGCCCAGTGCCCGGTTCCGGTGATTGTGTGTTCAAGCCATTCCCAAGAAGGTTCTATGGCCGCCATCACGGCGCTTGACCTTGGTGCCGCAGTTGTCCTTGCCAAGCCAGACCTGACCACCACGGAAGCGCGCAACAGGGCCGCCCTGCGTATCGGGCAAGCCGTACGAGCCGCCGTCGGTGAGCGCTATGGCACCACGGCCAGCAATGCAAATACGGATGAGGGCCGCAACGACGCCCGCGTCTCGCCAGACAAGATCATCGCAAAGCGCCCGCCTGTCCGTCGGGGTGCGCCCACGCCTTTGGTCGTTATCGGTTCGTCAACCGGCGGACCGGATGCGCTGCGCCAGGTCTTGACCGGCCTGCCCTCAAACGCACCTGCTATTGCCATCGTGCAGCACATGCCTGCTGAATTCACCGGACCGCTTGCGCGGCGGTTGAACGATCGTTGCCAGATCGAAGTGGCCGAGGCGAAATCCGGTGACCCACTGACGCCAGGGTGCGCCTTGATTGCGCCGGGCGATCAGCACTTGTTGATACACCGTGAAGGCCGGGGCTATGTCGCGGAAGTGGTCGGAGGCCCCTATGTGTCACGCCACCGCCCGTCCGTGGATGTGCTGTTCCGTTCAGCAGCTCAGGCTGCAGGCGAAAATGCAATGGGTATGATCCTCACAGGCATGGGCGACGACGGTGCCACCTGTATTGGAGAGATCCAGGAATGTGGCGGCTACACCGTTGCGCAAGACGAAGCCAGTTGCGTGGTCTACGGCATGCCTCGATGTGCGTTCGAAGCCGGTGTGGTCGATACTGTGGCCCCGCTCAAGAAAATGTCCGATGAGATTGTGAAATGGCACGGCGGCAAAATTCGGAAGGCTGTGTGATCCAATGAAAGACTTTTTTGCAGACCCGCAATTCGCAATCACACCGCCTATGGCGCAGACATCAAACGCCGCGTTTCGCAAGAAAGCGATCTCGGATTTGTGTCGCAAGACGGAAAAAGTGTTCCTGGAGACCGGTGATCATTTGTCGGCCACCTCCGATGCTCTGGGCAAAACCCGCAGCGTCCTTGCAGTATTTGAGGAGATGAACGCCAACGGAACATTGTCAGAGCTCAGGCAACATGGTCATTGGCACGATAGCGAAATGCGGGCTCTGTCGGATGAGGTCCTAAAAGCGCTGGAGATTCTGTCTGCGCTTATGAACCGCGCGCGCGGCGTGGACGGGGAAGTGCGCGAACTACGCGACATTCTCAAGATGATGAATATCGTGGTCCTCAATGCACGGATCACGGTTGCAGCGATCCAGACAACACCTGACAATGCCGGAGGCAACCTGACCGGTTTCACCGAAGACGCAACCCGGTTGGTTGCGGAACTGGGCAAAATTCTCTCCGGTCTTGATGATGCCATGCAGCGCATCAAACAAGGCAGCGGGGACGCGTTGGAGCGAGCCCGCTTTTTGGGCGATCTACTGACTTCAAGCCTGAGCGGCCCTGTGGCGGCACTAAACAACGAGCTTGCCAGCTTCGAAAACCACATCAACACGTTGGGATCGGTGAGCGCCGAAATCGCTGATCGGTCACAATCGCTGATGGGAGCGTCGGCAAAAGCGGTGACGGGTCTGCAAATCGGCGACACGACAAGACAACGCCTTGAACACGTCCTGGCCATTCTTGAAGGAGGCGCCAGCGCACCTGACGAAAGTGATGCTCTCAATGCGTTGGCGGCACACCAAATGCAGGACATCGCACATTTGCATGTCGAAGGCGTCGAAAATGTCCGTGACGGATCGACGGCTTTGCAGGAGGGTATCCTCAACCTCGTCCGCGATCATCTCTTGATCTTTGAGCAGCGCAATGGATCGCGCAAACTGAAGTCCAGGCTTGATGATATTGAAGATCGGATCGCGCAGGCGGTTGAAACCCAAGGCGTGTTGATGGAATTCGCCCGGTCGCTGTCACAGGAATTCGAAGCGCTTACCGAAATCATCGCCGCCGGGGAGTCCTTCGAAGCAAGGATGCGGATGATCGGGATCAATGCTGTGATCGCCTGCGCGCGCCTCGGTCCGCGTGGTCGTGCTTTGCGCGAGATCGCCGGTCAGTTGCAACAACTCGCACGTGATGCGTCGGTCCGCCTGCCCGCTGTCAAAACAGACCTGAGCGAGATGATGGATCTTGCGAGCGAAACAATCGGCTTGCTGGAAACCGCCTGTGAGCGGGCGACCGCCTTGCCGGAAGGCGCCGTACGCCAATTGTCCGACGGCGTCCACGACATTGGCGAAGCAGCCTATCGCAGCAGTGGAATGGTGTCTGACATCAGATCAGCACTGGACGACGCGCGCGGTTGGTTGGCCCCGGTAACCGAGCATGCGCATTTGATCGAAAAGACGGCGCGTATGTTTAACCAGCATCTTCACGACGATCCTTACCCGGGCAAGGAGAACGGCGTCGCTGCGCATGTCTTCGGCATCTACACGATGGAGCGAGAGCGCGACATTCACCGCAAGGTGATCCTGCCACCGAACGGCACACCCGTTCCTGAGCCAGTTGTCGTCGAGGCGGCCGCTTCGCCCGCGTCGGTCCAGGACTCGCTGGACGACATCTTTTTCTGAACCAGACCACATGGGGCGCTTGGCCCCGTGTGCCGTTCCCGTGAAAAGCCCTGCCCGATTGCAGAAACGGTCGGCAATTCGGCTACAAGTGATCGCCGCATGCGGCGTTCGGCTTCACTTTGGCCCCAAAGGTCAATTCATTGATACCAGCGGTCATCCCGATGGATGATCGTCCGGCGTATGTCCGCCGCATCACATGAGATGCTAAAGGACATACCCCATGAAACGTCAATCCGTCGCCGCGCTGAGCCTGATCGCCCTGACCGCAGCCTGCGCCGATAGCGGCGCCAACTATACCCCAATCCTCGATGGCGCGCCGACCGCCGCATACGAAACCGATCTCGCCGAGTGCCAGGCGCTGGCACGCAACCAACGCCAACTTGACCAAGAAACTTGGGGCGCCGCTGTCCTTGGGGCTGGTGCGGGTGCGCTTCTCGGAGAGATGGATGATGATGGCGATGCCGTCGGCGGCGCCGTCGCCGGAGCCTTGGCAGGCGGGGTGGCAAGTGCTGTCGATGTGTCTGAACGCCGTCAGTCGACTGTCATTCAATGCCTGCGCGGACGCGGGCATCGGGTTGTTGGATAGCACCGGGTAAGGGAGCCACCAAATGACCGACTTGCTCGAACTCCGCCGTCACAGGTTCGATGCCTTGTACGGAATTTTGACGGGAGATGGCATCACCCGCCGTGTTGGTGACATCCAAAAGACCTCGTCTGCAACAGTGCTTTGTCTCGCCATTGCCCTGATCGCGGCAGTGGCGATGATGGGTCTGAGCGCGGCGTGAAAGGAAATGCGATGAAAACCGTATTTGTAGCTGGTGCAACAGGATATCTGGGCCGTTACCTCTGCGCGGAATACAATCGGCGCGGTTGGTATGTCATCGCGTTGGTGCGCAATGCCCACACCGCCGGACCACTGACGGCCGACAGTATCGTCGAAGCGCAAGCCACCCTACCCGACAGCCTAACCGGGCTTATGGACGGGGCAGATCTGGTTGTGTCGGCGCTGGGGATCACGCGGCAAACCGATGGCTTGAGCTATCGTGATGTGGATTATCAGGCCAACATCAATCTCCTGCGCGCTGCCGAGCGCGCGGGAGTTCGCCAGTTCGCCTACATTCACGTTCTCAATGCAGATGCGATGCGACAAGTGCCACTGGTTGCCGCCAAGGCCGCGTTCGCTGATGCGCTGAAAGCCTCGTCGATCGCCGAAACAATTGTCGCGCCATCCGGGTATTTCTCGGACATGGAAGGGGTCCTTTCGATGGCGCAGTCCGGCCGGATCTGGCTGTTTGGGACAGGTCAAACCCGGATCAATCCAATTCACGGCGCGGACCTTGCCACTGTGGTCGCCGATGCGACAGATGCCGAGCAAAAATGGGTCGATGCAGGAGGTCCCGAGGCGTTTACGCAAACCCAGCTTGCAGAATGCGCGTTCAAAGCAATCTCGCGCCCGTCCCGCATTACTTATCTTCCAGACGCCCTCCGCAAATGCCTTTTGCGCGTGCTGCCGTGGGTCACTCCACGCCGCGTACACGGTCCTGTGCAATTCTTTCTGACAGCAACCGCAATAGACATGGTGGGGCCAGCTTTTGGCGAATTCCGCCTGTCACAGCACTTTCAAATACAGGCCGATCTGGCCCCGGACAAACCGCAAGGAGCGACCCGATGACACTGATCAAGACCGGAGGTTTCGCAGCATTGGTGTGCGCTGGCACCTACATTTTCGGCTTTGCGCTGCTCGTAACCCTGTTTGCACCGCTCGGATTTGGGACAACAGAGATCGACACTGCCGCCGTGGCCGACTTCATCAACAAATCGCCGGGGCTGATGCTGGTGTGGAACTCAAGCATATACATCCTCAACGCCTTGGCTCTGGTTGTGCTCGTCGTGGCACTATCCGCGCATATGCGGCCGGCAGCACCGGCATGGGCTGACGTGGCACGGGCGATTGGACTGGTATGGGTAACGCTGGTGCTTGGTGCCGGCATGATTGCCAATGTCGCGGTAGAGCGCGTTCTTGCGCTTTATCCAAGCGATCCAGAAGGCGCAGTCGCGCTCTGGTCGGTTCTGCATAACGTGGAACTGGGCCTGGGCGGCGGCAACGAAATTGCCGGAGCGGTCTGGATTCTCTGTGCAAGCATTCCGGTTCTGCAATCCCGCCTGATGCCGAAAGCGGTGTCTATTATGGGGATCTGCACCGGTGTTGGAGGGCTCGCGACACTGGTCCCGACCATCGGCGATACCGCCGGAGCCATTTTCGGCTTCGGCGCAATTGTTTGGTTTGCTCTGATCGGACTTCATTTGGTGCGGGCCTGAGGCTCTGAACCAACCCACTGGCCCGGATCAGCAGCGCAAACGGGGCGGCCCATAGGCCGCCCTGCTGCGTACTGATCAGTTGGTCGGCGCGTTGGGGAAGAAAAGCTGCTGATCTGCAACTTTGTATCCGGCGATAGCGCTCTGTCCTTCAGCAGAAACCAGCCAGTCTGCAAAGGCCTGCGCGGCCTCGACATTTACACTGGGGCACTTGTCGGGATTGACCTGGATCACACCATATTGATTGAACATGTCGTCATCGCCTTCCACGCGGATTTGGTAGTCTTGCTTGTTGGCAAAACTGATCCACGTTGCCCGGTCGGTCATCACATAGGCACCCATGCCAATCCCGGCATTCAGCGTTGCGCCCATGCCAGAGCCAGTCTCACGATACCACGCGCCGCTTGCGGCGGACGGATCGACACCTGAGCTGGCCCAAAGCGAAAGCTCTTTCTTGTGTGTACCGCTATCATCACCCCGCGACGCGAAGAGCGCCTCGCTTTCGGCGATCTTCGACAGCGCTGCCTGCACGTCGGTCATGCCTGCAACACCGGCTGGATCGGCCTCGGGTCCAACGATGACAAAGTCGTTATACATCAAATCGGTCCGAACCGTCCCATACCCCTCTGCCACGAACTTTTCCTCGGCGGGCTTGGCATGCACCAAGAGCACATCCCCGTCACAGTTCTGGGCATTGCGGATCGCCTGACCCGTGCCAACGGCAACCACGTTGACCTGAACGCCGCTTGCATCCTGAAACATCGGGAGCAGATAGTCATACAGACCAGAATTCGCTGTGGAGGTTGTCGACTGCACAATGATCGACGTGTCCTGAGCTGAGGCGGCGCTTGCCACTGTCAGAGCCAAAAGGGATGCGATGAGTTGCTTGAAACGCATGAGGTCTCTCTTTTGTTGATGGTCAGTCAGAAGACAATTCTGCCGTCCAGGTAATCCCGCGCCGCCTGAGAGCGGGGCTCGGAAAAGAATGCGGCGGCGGCGCTGTGCTCGGCGACCTGTCCAGCCTGTAAGAAGACGACATCATCGGCCATGCGACGCGCCTGACCGATGTCGTGAGTTACCCATACAATCCGAACGCCGCGCGAGCGAGCATCCGAAACGATGCGTTCAATCGCCAAGACGGACGCAGGATCCAGACTTGCTGTGGGCTCATCAAGAAACAGCACCTCGGGCTCTGTTGCCAGTGCCCGCGCCAAGGACAGGCGTTGCGCTTCGCCGCCCGAAAGCAACCGCGCGGGCTGCGTCGCTTTGTGCAGCAACCCGACATGCTCAAGCAGCCCGTCGCGCAAGCCGATGTCCTTGCCACGCGCTTTCAGGACGAAGTCGATATTGGCGGCCACAGAGCGCCGCAACAACACAGGTTTCTGAAGCACCAGCGCTTGCCGGGACATCACGTCCGAGGGCGCCTTTGCACCCCACATGATCTGACCCGATGTCGGCGCCATAAGTCCGTGCATCAATTTGAGCAAAAGACTTTTGCCTGCCCCATTCGGCCCCATGATGACGGTGCACCCTTGGACATCCAAATCCATCGTAACGCCCTTTAGCACAGCGTCGGCGTCAAAGCGCAGCACAACGTCTTGCATACGCATCGGCAACAGCTCCGTCATGCGGATCTCGCCCTGGCATGCCGCGTCTGACCGAGTGTGGGTCGCATCAAACATAGGCCTGCCGCGTTGCTGTCATTCGAACGGATTGCACCGCCGCATTCACGCCCAGCGCAATGACCAAAAGGATGATCCCAAGTGCCAGCGCCAGTGCAAGATCCCCTTTGGACGTCTCCAGTGCAATCGCGGTGGTCATCACCCGTGTGAGGTGGTCAATATTTCCGCCCACAATAATCACGGCACCGACCTCGGCCACAGCGCGCCCAAATCCGGCAAGACCCACCGTCAGCAATGAATACCGCGCATCCCATAGGAGCGCCTGTACGGTTTGCAGACGTGTCAGACAAAGCGATCTGAACTGTTCCGCGTATTCTGAATGCAAATCTTCAAGCACTTGCCGCGACAGAGCCGCGACAATAGGGGCAATCAGGATGATTTGCGCAATGATCATCGCGGTTGGTGTGTAGAGCAGACCCAGAAAGCCCAGCGGTCCCGAGCGCGACAGATGCAGATAAACCATCAACCCGACCACAACCGGCGGCAGCCCCATAAGTGCGTTCATGAAAACAAGAACCGCATTCCGCCCGGGGAAACGACCAATAGCCACCAGTGCACCGATGGGAAAACCGATCAGACATGCCAGCGCTGTTGCGGTGAGGCTCACCCGGAGCGAAAGCAGCACGATTTCCAACAGGTCCGGATCACCGGAAAACACCAGAGCGAAAGCAAGACCGAGGGCGTCACCGATACTTTGCAAGATTTCCCTACTGCTGCATAATTTCCGATCTTGGCTATGCTTTGCAGAAGTTCCTGGAAATATCAAGAGATCGAAAACAGAAACCTATATGCAAAAATTATGTTTCACGCCGGTCTGTCCGACCCGGGCTTCAGGGCACCTGGCTGCCGGGTCGTAAATGTCTTCTCACCGGCCCAGTGGGTTGGACCCGGCGGGGAAATCGCCTAGCTCTTGGTAAGACACGCGACCGATGGAAAAGCTGTATGCCTGCCCATCAAAACAAGACGACCCAAGGACCCACGCCCCATGTATCTAGCTATGAACCGCTTCACCGTCCCGCTCGAAAACGCTGACGCATTTGAAAAGCTCTGGCTGGCGCGGGAAAGTCACCTGCAGAATATGGCCGGCTTCGTGTCCTTCCACATGCTGAAAAGCCCGCAACAAGACGGATGCTTTCTTTATGCGTCGCATACAGTGTGGGAAACCGAAGAGCATTTCCGCGGATGGACCACGAGCGAGGAGTTCCGCGCATCGCATGCCCGCGCAGGTGAGACGCGGCCGCTCTACGAGGGCACACCACGGTTCGAGGGGTTCACATCAATCCAAGAAATCAAAGCGTCGAAAAGCTGAACCTGCCCCGTCCCACACGCACTTTGAGCGAGGGAATGGGGAAGCGATTTTGAAAATCGCAACCGGGACAACCTTTTTGACCACCGCATTTGCCCCAAAGCTTGCCGTGAGCGCTTGCGCGGGAAAGATCATCCCACTAACGCTTGGGGATCGACGATCACCATCCGTCTGGCATCGTTGATGCAATGAGACATGTCAGGCTGCGGAGGACACTTGGACGTCTTTGATTTTGTGATCGTCGGAGCGGGCTCTGCCGGCTCTGTTTTGGCCAACCGCCTGACAGCCTCGGGCAAGTACAAAGTGCTTATTCTTGAGGCTGGCGGCTCGGACATGACCCCGTGGATTCAGGTTCCCATCGGCTATGGCAAAATCTTCTATGACGCCAAGGTGAACTGGAAATACGTCACAGAACCCGACCCAAACCTCGACAACAGACCCATCTACTGGCCGCGCGGCAAGGTGCTTGGCGGGTCAAGTTCGATCAACGCGATGGTCTACGTACGAGGTCACAGAAACGACTACGCTGAATGGAACACTGTCGCGCCCGGCTGGGGATGGAGCGATATCGAACCGGTATTCCGGCGCATGGAAAACTGGGATGGCGCACCAAGTGATGCGCGCGGCACCGGTGGCCCGCTTTGCGTGCACGATGTTCACCCCGAGGTTCACCCGCTGACCCGTGTCTATCTGGAGGCGGCGGCCCAGGCCGGGTTTCCAACCAACCCGGATTACAATGGCCCCGATATGGAAGGCGCCGCGACCTATCAGATCACCACAAAGAACGGATACCGGGCCTCGGCCGCCCGCTGTTATCTTGCTCCGGCGCGCAAACGTCCAAACCTCGTCGTCCGCACACGCGCGCATGTCACCCGCATTCTGTTTGAAGGCAGACGCGCCATCGGCGTCGAATACCAGCACAGAGGCCAGGTCAAAACCGTCCGTGCCCGGGCAGAGGTAATCCTCTCTGGTGGCGCAATCAATTCGCCGCAACTGCTGCAACTCTCCGGCGTCGGGCCGGGGCAAATATTGCAGGACCACGGCATTGACGTGCTGTTGGAGGCACCGCAGGTAGGCCGGAACCTTCAGGACCATCTGGGCAGCGATAATCTCTTCGTCTCCAAGGTCGCCAGCCTGAATCAGCAGCTGGGCCCATTGCTTGGCAAGATGAAAGTCGCGCTGCATTACGCAATGAAACGAAAGGGGCCGTTGTCGCTGAGCCTCAACCAAGGCGGCGGATTCATCCGGGTGCTGGACGACTCTCCCGGCCCTGACCTGCAGCTTTATTTCTCGCCAGTCAGCTACACCCGCGCGCCGGTCGGTGTGCGGCCATTGATGAGCCCGGATCCCTTCCCTGGTCTGCTGATCGGGTTCAACCCATGCAAGCCGACCAGCGTGGGGCATCTGCAAATCCGGTCGCCTGACCCTTTCGTGGCTCCGGAAATGCACCCAAACTACATGTCCACCAACTATGATCGGAAACTGATGGTGGCTGGCACAAAGCTGATGCGGAAGATCGCAGGAACACAGGCTATGAGTGCGGTGATCGAAAGCGAGTTGCTGCCCGGAGCTCAGGTCGATGATGATGCCGCCATAGAGGCTTACATCCGCAAGACCGCCTGGACCGTGTTTCACCAATGCTCGACCTGTCGCATGGGCAGCGATCCGGCGACCTCGGTTGTGGACCCCCGCTTGCGGGTCCGCGGGGTAGACGGGCTGCGCGTGGCGGACGCGTCGATCTTTCCGACCATTCCGACGGGCAACACCAATGCCCCTGCCATCATGGTGGGCGAAAAAGCATCGGACCTCATTCTGCAAGACGCGCTTGGCTGAAAGGACACGCCATGAAGCTTAAATCCATCGAGACGTTCACAACTCCGGATGTCGGCTTTGTGCGCGTCACCGCCGAGGACGGCACACACGGATGGGGTCAGGTCTCGACCTACCATTCCGACATCACATGTCAGGTGTTGCACCGGCAGGTTGCGCCGTGGACGCTTGGCAAGGACGCCACTGATCTGGATGATCTGCTTGATATCGTCACCGAGCGCGAGCACAAATTCCCAGGCTCGTATCTGCGCCGTGCGATGGCGGGGCTGGACACCGCGATCTGGGACTGGCGCGGTAAGCAGCAGGGCAAGCCGGTTGCCGAACTCCTGGGCGGCACAGCAGGCACAATCCGTGCGTATGCGTCGTCGATGAAGCGCGACATCACCCCGGCGGACGAGGCTGCGCGTCTCAAGCATCTGCGCGACACGCAAGGGTTTGACGCGTTCAAGGTGCGCGCCGGAGCCGAGGTGGGCCGCAATCAGGATGAATGGCCCGGCCGCACCGAGGAGATCATTCCGACCATGCGCCGCGAACTGGGGCCGGATGTGGCGCTGCTGATCGACGCCAACAGCTGTTATTCCCCGGACCGCGCCATTGAGGTTGGGCACATGTTGCAGGACCACGGGTTCAGCCATTTCGAGGAACCCTGCCCCTATTGGGAGCTGGAACAGACCAAACGCGTCACCGATGCGCTGCTGATCGATGTGACGGGCGGCGAACAGGATTGCGACCTGCCAACATGGAAACGCATGATCGACATGCGGGCGGTGGACATCGTGCAACCTGATATCCTGTATCTTGGTGGCATCTGCCGCACGCTGCGCGTTGCAAAGATGGCCGAAGCCGCTGGCTTGCCTGTGACGCCCCATTGCGCCAACTGGTCGATGGTGACTCTGTTCACTATGCACCTGCTGCGGGCGATCCCGAATGCGGGCAAATACCTCGAATTTTCCATCGAAGGTCCGGATTACTACCCGTGGCAATACGGGCTGTTTGTCGAGTCGCCTTACACCATCGAAGACGGGCATGCCCGCGTCACCGATGCGCCAGGCTGGGGTGTCGAGATCAGCCCGGAGTGGCTGGCGCGGTCCAGTTATCAGATCAGCGCAGTCTGACGCCAAAGTCCCTTGCTTTATCGCGGACAGACTGCCGATACTCGCATCATCGCGCTTAGCCCCAAGGAGCCTCGCCATGACCGCATGGATCGAAATGATCTCGGACGAAGACGCCTCACCGCGCCTGAAGGAACTGCTGGATCAGGCGCGCACCCCGCATGGAACCGTCGACACTGTGATGCGCGTGCATTCACTGCGCCCCGAAACCATGCATGGGCACGTCGCGCTCTATCGGTCGGTGCTGCATTCGGACGACAACAAGCTGCCGTTCTGGTTTCTTGAAGTCGTCGCCAGCTACACGTCGATCCTGAACGATTGCACCTATTCACTGACCCATCACTTCATGAACGTGCGCAATCTGCTCAAGGATCAGCCGCGCTCTGACAGGATTTTCACGGCGCTCAAGGCGCATCGCCCCGAGGACGAATTTGACGGCAAGGAGCTGGCCCTGTTGCGCTATGCGGGCAAACTGACGGTGTCGGTGGGCAAAATGGTCAAGTCGGATTTCGAGGCGCTGAAGATCGCGGGCTGCGACGATGGCGAGATTCTGGAAGTCAATCAAGTCTGTGCTTACTTCAATTATTCCAACCGCTTGCTGAACGGTCTTGGTGCAACGACTGAAGGGGATATCGTGGGTTATTACAAAGCCTGATCCACGTCCTGTACCACCAGAAGCAACATTTCGCCCCGCGTTACCAAACCGCGATTGGTGTGGGCGAGGATCATCCCGTCTTGCGGCACCGTGAGCCGGGTCGAGGGCCGTTCGGGTTCTGTTACATGGTGGAACCATCCGGCAAAATCGCCTGCGGTGACGTTCTGTCCCGCGCTGAGGGCACGGTCAAACAGACCTTCGGACGTCGCATTAAGCGATGCGCTGGGGTCACGGATTTCGACCACGCGGGGCTTGGGCGCGGGATGCACCGCGCCATCCACCATCCCCAAATGCCGCAGGATGTTCCAAATCCCGGCCTCAGCCTGATCCGTGATACCCGGATCGACCCCGCCACCGCCACCAAGCTCGGTCGCGATCATTGGCACTTTTACGCGATCGGCTGCGGCATTCACTGACCGGTTGTCGTTGTGCGCGCCCAAGCGCCAGACCAAAGGCAAACCGAACAGATGGGCAAGCTCCATATTCCTGTCCGCCAGCTCTGGGTCGGCTGTCTTGGTGGGCAAGGTGCACGGCTGAAAGAACGACGCCTTCCCCCCCGAATGCAGATCAAGCGCCGCATCGCAGCGCGGCAGGATCATCGTCTCCAGAAAATGCGCGATCATTGCGGTCGGGCCACCGTCCCGATCTCCGGGAAAAGCCCTGTTCAGGTTCTGCCCATCTAGCGGCGAGACCCTGGCCGAGATGTCGAATGCAGGCATGTTCAACGCGGGAAAGGCGATGATCTGTCCAGTAAGATCAGACGGCTCGACCGCGTTCAATATCCGCATAATGGCCGAAGGTCCCTCAAATTCGTCGCCATGCGTCCCGCCCACCATAAGCAGCACTGGTCCGTTTCCGCCTTTGATCGACACCACCGGGATTGGATAGTAACCAAGCGGATTGCCATTGTCTGACCACCGCAGCATGGCATCACCAACCTGCCTGCCGTCCGCCTCAAGATCGAGCGTCAGGGCTATACGACTGTCAGGGTTCATCCGGCTTCACCTCCTCACATCACCGCGTCAGCAGACGCCGAACCGCTTCAAACATCAACTCCCACAGCCCCAAACAGATCGAACAGAATTGCGGCAGGTGACGGAGCCAACTTATTCGCGACACCTTGAAGCAGAGTTTTTCCTTGCGCCAGCAACGGCTTCCTTGGTTTGATGCAGTCACGCCACGGGGAAAATGACCAGATGTCTGCTTTGCATGTCGGATAGTGCACCGATCATCACGTTTGACCGTGTCGACAAGTTCTACGGCGACTTTCACGCGCTCAAGGACATCTCGATCGGCGTCCGTGAAGGAGAGCGCATGGTGGTGTGCGGCCCGTCCGGGTCGGGCAAATCCACTCTCATTCGCTGCATCAACGGGCTGGAGTTTCACAATTCCGGGGTACTGACCGTGGACGGGGTCGAGGTCTATGAGGACTCAAAACACATCTATCGGCTGCGGCAAGAAGTCGGAATGGTGTTCCAGCAGTTCAACCTCTTTCCGCATCTCACTGTTCTCGAAAACCTCACCATCGGCCCGATCAAGGTGCGCAAAGTGTCTCCGTCAGAGGCTGAACGCACCGCGCGCAAATATCTTGAACGTGTCCGGATCCCCGAACAGGCCGACAAATACCCGTCTGCGCTGTCTGGCGGGCAGCAGCAGCGCGTGGCCATCGCCCGGTCGCTGTGCATGGAAAGCCGGATCATGTTGTTTGACGAACCCACCTCGGCGCTTGACCCCGAGATGATCAACGAGGTGCTGGATGTGATGGTCGAACTGGCCGACACCGGCATGACGATGGTGGTCGTCACCCACGAGATGGGATTTGCCCGCAAGGTCGCGGACACGATGGTGTTCATGGACGCAGGCGAGATCGTCGAGACCGCGCCGCCAGAGATATTTTTTACCAATCCCTCAAGCGCCCGCTGCCGTGCGTTTCTCGATCAAATTCTGGATCACTAGATGAGCATCGCGGACACAACTCATACCCTGAAAGGCCGCGCTCTTCCACAGCGACAACCGCTCGCCAAAATGATCGACTCCGTGACGTTCTCGGTGATCGCGTACCTGGCCATTGTCGGCGGTCTGGTGCTGCTGGCCTATAACGGCGCTCAGGCTATGGGGTATAACTGGCAATGGTATCGCATTCCGCAGTATTTCTATTCCTTCACTGAAGATGGCTTTCAATGGGGCGAGATCAGCATCGGTCTGGTCAAGACCCTGACCCTGTCGAGCATTGCCTTTGCGCTGGCCGTGGCGATGGGCCTGATCGTCGCGCTCTTGCGCCTGTCCGGGCTTGTGGTTTGCACAGCCGTGTCTGTCGCGTTCCTAGAACTGATCCGCAATATCCCGCTCTTGGTGCTGCTGTACCTGTTCTACTACGTGCTTGGCCCGATCTTTGGTTTTGACCGCTATTGGGCCAGCATCCTCTGCCTTGCCGTGTTCCACTCGGTCCTGATTTCCGAGATCTTCCGCGCCGGCATCAATGCTGTCCCCAAAGGCCAATGGGAGGCGGCCACGTCGATCGGCATGTCGAAGGGACAGGCCTATCGCTACATCATCCTGCCGCAATCCATTCGCTTCATGCTACCACCCATGACCGGCGAAGTGGTGCACATGGTCAAATCCTCGGCCATCGTCAGTGTGATCGCGGTTGCTGAGCTGACCACAATTGGCCGGAACATCATCTCGGAGACGTACATGAGTTTTGAAGTCTGGTTCACCATCGCCGCCGTCTACATGGCGGTGACGCTGATCCTGTCCGTTGGCGTGTCGTTTGTCGAAAAACGCTACGCTGTTGATACATAACCCGCGCTTTTCAGGCGCATTTTTGAACAGGGAGTTCATCCATGAATATCACAAGACGATTTCTAGGCGCCGCCCTTGGCGCAACGCTGGCGGCAACAGCCGCGCTGCCCGCCTTTGCGCAAAGCACCGCACAAGAGGTGGCGGCAGCCAGCGTGATCGAAACCATCAAAGAACGCGGTGTCATCAAGATCGGCCTGTCGCTGTTCAAGCCGTGGTCAATGCGCGACCTCAATGGCGAGCTGATCGGGTTCGAGCTCGACGTGGGCCGTCAGCTTGCTGAAGACATGGGCGTCGAAGTTGAGTTTGTACCGACCTCCTGGGACGGCATCATACCTGCGCTTGTGTCGGGCAATTTCGACACAATCATCAGCGGCATGACGGTGACACCGCAGCGTAACCTGACGGTAAACTTCACGATCCCCTACGCGTATTCGGGCATGACCATCCTTGCCAACACGGCGATGACCGAGGGCTTTACGCTTGAGGACTACAACAGCCCGGACGTGACATTTGCCGCCCGTCGCGGCGCAACCCCGGCCACTGTGATCGCGGATATGTTCCCGGAAGCCCAATTGTTGCTGTTTGATGAGGATGGTGCCGCAACGCAGGAAGTGCTGAACGGCAATGCACACGCCACAATGGCTTCCGAGCCTACGCCGTCCAGCGAAGCGCGCCGCTATCCAGACGTGCTGAACGTGCCGTTCAATCAAGCCTTTCAGGCGGGTGGTGAAGGCTTTGCCGTCCGCAAGGGCGATCCGGACGCGCTTGCCTATTTCAACAGCTGGATCACCGCGAAAACCAATACCGGCTGGCTGAAGCAGCGTCACGACTACTGGTTCCGTGGCAATGACTGGGCTGATCAGGTTCCTGAATAATCACAACGTTTGCCCCTCGGCCATGCGCCGGGGGGCGTCTTCTTCGACAAGGTCTTCGATGTGCTGACACGCCTGAAGAAACTGCATTGGCTTGACTGGATGGTCCTTGCCGTGGTGCTGGGGTTCTTCGGCTATATCTGGTGGAAGATCGAAGGCACACTTAACTACAATTGGCGCTGGCACCTGATCCCCAACTACATCCTGCGCTTTCATACGGTGCGCGAGGAGTGGTTTGCCAATGTCCTCCTGCAAGGGTTGATCGCCACCATCCGGATCTCGATCTACGCCAGTATCCTTGCGGTCATTCTGGGCACAATCCTTGGCATTGCGCGCTGTGCCAAGAACCTCACCATCCGCATGCTGGCGCGCACCTATCTGGAGTTTCTGCGCAATATCCCACCTGTCGTGGTGATCTTCATCTTCTTCTTCTTCCTGTCGCAACAACTCATCACCGCGCTCAATATCGAAAGCTGGGCGCGCGAGATTGCCCGCTCCGAGAACCGCGCGGTGTGGGAGTTCTTCTTTGGCGACATGCGTCGCTTTCCGTCGCTCATCTCGGGTGTGATCGTTCTGGCGCTGTTTGAAAGCGCTTTTGTCGGCGAGATCGTCCGGGCCGGCATTCAATCGATCCCGAGAGGACAGCGCGAAGCCGCCAAGTCCATCGGCATGAACCGGTTTCAGGAAATGCGCTATATCGTTTTGCCCCAGGCGATGCACAAGGTGATGCCACCAATGGCCAACCAGTTCATCACATTGATCAAGGACAGCGCGATTATCTCGCTCATTTCAGTTCAGGAACTGACCTTCAAAACCGTCGAACTGGTGGCGTCGACGCGTCTGATCTTTGAGGCCTGGATCACCACAGCCGCGTTCTATTTCTTGATCTGTTTCGGGCTGTCCATGCTGTTCCGCAGATTGGAAAACCGCAAATCCTAAGAAGCAACCTCAAGCACGGCGTGCCGCTCGGTCATTGCGCAGAACTGCGTGAGGCCGACATGGGCATCAGGATGGTCAAAGATCGCCGCAGCATCGGGATAACGGTCCAGAACATCCTGCCCCCCGGCGAGCCGTACAGGATGAAAGACGCCATTTTCCCAAACAGGCACACCATCAATCCAGATGGTCGGGTCCAAAACATTCCAGGAAATTTCACCGGGAGCATACGCGCCGCAAGTGTGGAAATGCAGTATACGCGGATTGCCAAAGGCGGCACCGCCCCATCTTTCATAATTCTCACAAGCTTCCTGCAGGTATCCGCACCCGGGATGAATACCCGCGTGCCAGGAATGTACACAGTTGCGGTCTATACCAAGCGTCTGGGATATTCGGTCATAGTGGGCATTTGCAGCCGATACGTCCTGCGGCATTCCCTCAAACCCGATCAGCGTGCCATGCTGTAAATGCGCGATGACCGGACCGTCAAATTCAACTGTGTAGCCCTCGTAATACTGAGAACCGGTCCCGGTCAGAAACCCACAAAGGGCAACGCACCCGGAAAAGCTTTGCGCTGGCACGGGTTTAAAGACCGACATCGGGAACCGCAGGATACTGGTGTCGCCGACATTGCAGGGTGGCATCTCGGGGACGCCCTGCACATCCGTGCCGTTGGGACAGGTCACCCTTACGGTTGCCGCACGTGACAGGGCGTTGGAAACCAGCTCTTTCAAGGCGACGAACGCGCCATAGGACGTTGTCCCAAAGCCGGAGCCCAGCAACCCTTCATCAAGGGCAAAACTGACGACGATCCGCTTATCCTTCGGCATGTCGGAAAAGCGCAGCTGGTCGCCCAAACGTGCGAGAAAGACGACGATATCGACTTTGTCGATTTCCTCGCGCAGAGCAGCCGAGAACTGCGTTGCACATGGGGTGAACCCAACATTCACAGCCTTGACCCGCAGACCGAGATCACAGGCGCACCGGACGACGGCGTTCAATACATGCGCATCGAAATAGCCGTATTCCGCAGGCTCATAAGCGATCAGAACACGCTCTCCGGCTTGCGCTTTGGCGCAATTCACCAACATGTTCCGGGCCCCTGCCAACGCCGTCATTTCCGTGTCTCCTTGTCACAAAAACGTTAAACTCTGTGAGCGTGCTCCAACCAATTGAAAGGCCGCATGAATGCCATTAGTCTGGCTAATATGATCTTGAATTTGCCATTCGCTGCGCTAAGGGCGTTCGAGGCCGTCGCCCGCCACGGCAGTTTTTCTGACGCGGCGGACGAATTGGGTGTGGGTCAAAGCGCCGTCAGCCAGCATGTCAAATCGCTGGAGGAATGGCTTGGCCACGATCTCATCACCCGGGGCGCACGCAGATCTTTACCAACCCGCGATGGAGCCCGCCTTGCGCTGAGTATTGCCGAGGGCCTGGGGCAGATATCAGAGGTCTGCGAAGACATTCGGGACAAACGCCGTGACGACACCACCATTGTGATCAGTTGCCATCCTGGTTTTGCCTTCATCTGGCTGTTTCCGAGGCTGCTGAGCTTTGACCAGGCGCATCCTGAATTCGCCATCTCGATCACCACGGACACGGGTTTGCGCGGTGTCGCGCGGGCCGAAGCAGATATTGCGATCCGCTATGGAACGGGTGATTTTCCAGGATTCACAGCCGTGCCGCTGATGCGGGAGACTCTGTCTCCGGTGTGCTCCCCCAAGCTCTTGAATGGGGCGCGCCCTTTGCGGACAATCTCGGACCTCGCATTTCATACGCAGATCAGGGATGAGTTTGCGCCCACAACAACAGAGTTGCCGACCTGGGAATACTGGGCGCGGGAGACCGGACAAAGCCTGCCGACACCCGCGCGCATTCGCAGTTTCGGGCAGTCCAACATGGTGGTGCAAGCAACGCTTCAGGGCGACGGCGTTGCAATGGGGCGCAGCCCTTTGGTGATAGACGCCTTGCGCGACGGACGGCTGGTCCAGCCCTTTCCCCAAACGGTTCCGTCGCCATTGCACTACTGGCTGGTTTACCCCGACGATCAGCGGCGCGCGCGCAAGATCGCACTGTTCGTGAACTGGATCACGACCGAAGCCCAAAACCAGATCCGCGAGCACGCGCAGACACAAATGATCCCTCTGAGCGATTAGCCAGGTTAATCCAAACAATCAGTTGTTCTTACTGGTGCCGCCCCACGAACCGGTGCACTCTGCCAAAAGGCGGCTTTGCAACGACGAAAGGCAGCGCATGTTCATCAGAAATTCGTGGTACGTCGCGGGCTGGTCCAACGAGTACGGACGGGCCCTGAAGGCTGAAACTTATCTTGGCGAGAACGTTGTCATATACCGTACAGAAGCCGGTGAGCCGGTTGCGTTGGAAGACGCATGCCCACACCGCAAACTACCTCTGTCAGACGGCAATCTGAAGGGCGATACGGTAGAGTGTGGTTATCATGGCCTGACCTTTGACTGCTCGGGCGCATGCGTGGACGCACCAACGCAACGCGGGCAAATCCCGCGACGTGCGAAAGTGAAGTCCTACCCCGTGGTTGACCGGTATCGCCTTCTCTGGATCTGGATGGGCGATCCCGAAAAAGCCGACCCGGATCTGATTTTCCCGATTGAAAACTACGATAGCCCTGACTGGGGGTACACCGATGGCGGCGCTATGGACATCGACTGTCATTACCTCTGGGTGTGCGACAACCTTCTGGACCCAAGCCATGTTGCGTGGGTGCATGTCACATCGTTTGCGGGCGCAGGCACAGATGATGGTCCGCTTGATGTGAGCAAAACAGAGCGCGGGGTGATCGTAGCGCGCTGGATCTATGGTCAACCGCCTTCGCCCTATTACGCCAAACTCGTAAAATTCGACGGCGTCTGCGACCGCCTGCAGCACTACGAAATGTGCCTCCCGGGGATCGGGCTGAACAAGTCGATCTATACGCCGCCGGGCACTGGCGGTCCGGACAGTACCCCTGTGGACAAAACGCTTATCAACATTTCCTACAACTTCATGACGCCGATTACTGAGGACAAGACACGGTATTTCTGGTTCCAGCACCGCAACACTGACCCGCATGATAAGGATGTCTCAGAGCGGATGAATGCAGGCGCACGGATGGCGTTCGAAGAAGACCGCGCAGTTCTGGAAAAAGTGCATACCGGGATGAAGAACCCCGCCACGCCCTATATCGACCTTGGTCTGGATGCCGGTGCCAAGCTTTTCCGACAGATGGTCAATCGCACTATTGAGGCCGAGCAGAATTTGCCTGAGAAGTTGTGAGCCTAGATCAGGATCTGCACCATCCCATCGCGCACACGCGTCTCAAACCGACGTAGCGGAATGCGTGCCGGGGCCGCTTTTGGAGCGCCGGTGCGTACGTCGAACAAGCCCTGATGCAGTGGGCATTCGATATATGTTCCATCGAAATGGCCATCGCACAGGTTGGCCGCACCATGCGTGCAGCGCGCGAGGGTAACGCAAACACCCTCTGTCGTATCAAAAACCGCCAGTTCACGCGAACCCAAAGTCACCGGCGTTGCATCTTTTGGCTCCAGTTCATTGACCGCGATCACATCAGTCCAGGTCTTTTCCCGCTCCGTCACGCTTTGTGAGCCTCGCTGTCGCTGCGCGGCTTGCGGCCCAACAACTGGTTGAGGATGTCAGCATGTGCACCCAGATAGCCGCGCTCTTCGACATACACATAGCCACGCAATTTCTCATGCAGTTTGGGCAGCGCGTGGAACGGAACGGAGGCGGCATAATGATGCTCAGCGTGGTAATTCATGTTCCAGCACAGAAACCGCATCGGACCAGAGACCAGTGATGTCCGCGTGTTCTCTTTCATGTCATCCACATTCGGACGACCCACATGCTCGGTCAGGCGGATGGCGCGCATGACCGGCTCGCCAAGAAAAAGCGGGATGATCCAGTACCAGAGCGGCCAATTCCACCCCATCGCCAAAGACAGAACAGCCACAGTCGCATAGAACGCCAGCATGAGCCGCGCTTCGCGAATGATGATCGGTGCTTCGTGCTTGGTCAGAACGGTCCGATCTTCTTCGTTCAATCGCCCTGCCGCGTTACGCAGGATCTGACTGAATTTATTACGCCAGTACGGCACCGATGAAATGTACCACAGATATTTCCAGACCGAGATTGGCAGCTCGATCAACTCCGGGTCCTGCCCTTTCAACTGCGTATACGTGTGATGATTGCAGTGCTCGTAACGAAACTGTTGGAACGGCAGAATAATGGCATATCCGCAGATATTTCCGAAAATGTCATTCAATCTGCGCGTCTTGAATACGGTGTAGTGCACGCATTCATGCTGTAGCGAAAACAGATGCACGATCACCACGCCATGCACAAACATAGCGGGCCAGATCAACCAACTTTCCCAAGCAAGGTAAATTAGCCCTGAAGTCAGAGCCAGGAGCCCGGCAAAGCCCAGAACCCGCACAATCGCAGGTCCATTCGAGCGCGCCATCAATGCTTTCAGTTCCCGGCGTGTCAACGCGCCTTCCTGCAGCGCTTGGGTGATCGGTGTTCGAACTTCGGACGACATAGCGGCTCCAGCAATACGCGTCCCAGCCTAAGCCGCAGGCGGGCTCATCGCAATTCCTGAACGTGTGCCACGGACGCTCTGCCCCCCGCGCAAGAGTGAGACACCTTTTTCGGCAGCATGCCACAAAAAAACGCGGCCGTTGATACAGCCGCGCTTTCCGTGCTTAGGTCCAAAGACGGATCAGAGATTGTTCAAAATTCGATCCACCGTCTGACGTACATCATCTTTCGACTGGCCCAGCTTCTGCTGAAGCACGCCTTCCATTTGTTCCCGGTCACCTTTGGCCTCTTCGACGTCGTCATCCGTCAAATCACCATAAGCTTCGCGCAAACGTCCTTTGATTTCGGTCCAATGACCTTCGATCACATCGCGATCCATGAGAACCTCCTTACGGGGTCTGAGTGAATTTAATTCGACGCAACATTTTCTTCTTCGGGCGATTCAAGATCGACAGTGGGCACCGTCACGGTGACATCGCGTTCACCAACCTCAACATCGCCAACTTCGGCGTCGAATTCAGGCATGTTGCCACCGTCAATTGAAACAGTCGGCAAAGCGCCTTCTTCGGTTTGATCAATGTCCACCATGTAGACACCAAAAGCGACAGCCGCGACAAGCACGACACCAGCAATAATAGCTCCAACTTTCATGACATTTTTCTCCTTTTATCAGTTAGTTAACAAACCACACTGAAAAAGGTTCCAAAGTATTTTCAGCTATTTTCCATTTCCCGGCTGACAAGCGTTTCGATCTCGTCAATGGGGTGATTGGTCAGGACTTTGGCCACATCAAGGCGCAAGGTTTTTGCGACTTCGGGATGCATCTCTTTCCGGATTTCGCTCAACGCGGGTCGACTTCCGATAATGATCAAGTCGCTGAAGCGTCCTTTGTGCACATCTTTGTAAAGCTGTTCCGCTACGTCCTTAGCGAACCGCTCTTTTTCCAGCTGGTGCCAATCGGTGTCATCGACCGCAGAACGCTGCGGTGAAGGACCGTCGTTAAAACGACCGGGACGGTTGGCCGCCCAGTCCTGTGCCTTTGGATTTTCCTGCTCTTCCTTGTCGCGCACGACAAGATGCATATCCATGTCGTCGCCTTTGTTAACAAGATAGAGGGCCTTCTCACCGTCAACGATGATAACCCATGCATTATGTGGCACGCCCGATTTACGCGTCATTGTCGCTCTCCTCATCTTCCAGGCTTTTTGTGACACGGGTCTTGCCGGCTGGCCGCTCTGTGCTGCGCTTCTCTTCATCCTCGGAACCGATTGTCCGGGCAAGGCGACCGCCAGACCGACCCTGATGAGATATGTCAGCGGCGTCGCCGAAGACCTCCTCTGTTTCGCGGCGCCCATCTTTTGATCTGTGACGTTCAGCCATGTGCCATCTCCTCGCTACTTGCGTGAATGGTCCTGCGCTGTATGTCGTCCTGCAGCAGCGCAAGGTTGCGTTTATGTGATTTGAAGGCGACGTCGAAGACATCGCCGATTATGGGAAGTCCGCCGACAAACAGGTCGATCGCCGCGTTGACACCCATCCGCGCTAAGGTCCGCTTGCGCGCGCCCATCTGATAGGTCTGCCAAATCATCCAGCCCGCTGGTACCGTCGTGACGGCATCACCAAGACCAGGAACGAGACCGAGTATCGAGTCCCAACCGACACGGATACCTATGCCGGGAATACGAAACCGTGAGTCGAGAAGTCCCGCCACGCGCTCGATCCGCGCCATCCGGTCAGCCGCGTCAGCGGCGGGCAATGATGTAGACGGCATGAACAATCCCCGGAATATAACCAAGAAGGGTCAGCAGGATATTAAGCCAGAATTGCTTGCTCAGACCGACCTCAAGGAATGTCCCCAAAGGTGGCAAGATGACGGCTGCGATGATGCGTAAAAGGTCCATTGACCCCTCCTGTATTGTCTGGAGGGTCAACGTGTGACTACTGCGAGGGTTCCGTCATTTTCTCACCAAGAGACGCGCCTATGGTGTCTGCCTTTACCGCCCCGCGCTGCCCGATTGGTCGGTCTTCGCCCACGGTGCTGTCATGTTCGGTTTGGGCTTCTAATTCGGCGTCCAGCAAGGCTCCTAGAAGGACAATGAACGCCGACAGCCAAAGCCAAGTCAGCAGGATGATCACCCCGCCCAGCGCACCAAAGGTCTCGTTATAGGAGCCGAAAGACTGCACATAGAGGCTGAACCCATAGCTGCCCGCCACCCAAAGCGCACAGGCCACAATCGCCCCAGGTGTCAGCCACCGCCACTTTGCTGACCGTCGATTAGGCCCCAGACGGTACAAGACCGCGATGCCCGCGGCACCCATCAGAAATAGAAAAGGCCAGCGCAAGAACATCACAACATCGTCGATGATGCCGTAATCGCCAAAGATCGACGCAACCACTGGGATCGCCGCCACAACGATGATTGCGATCAAAAGCCCGATGATCATCACCACCGTCAGAAAAATCGTCAGGGCTTTTACGATAAAGAAGTTCCGCGTCTCTTCTTCTTCGTAGATGAAGTTTAGCCCTGCGATAAAATTCGCCACCGCCTTTGAGGCCGAGTAGAGCGCGATGGCAAAACCCAGAAGTGCCGCAAAACTCAGGGCAGAACTGTCAGCATTTGCCACATCGGCAAGCTGACCCATGACAATCCCCTTCGCGGCCTCCGGAAGCATACGGGTGATTTCATCGCTGTTTTCAATCAGCATGCCCGGCTCAAGAAATACACCGGCAAGGGCTGCGGCTGCGGTAATTCCGGGGAAGAGCGACAAAAGCCCGTAAAACGCGATTCCAGCGGCAATCAGCCCAAGGTTCAGAGACGCTTGACGCTTCCACATTCGAAAGCCCACATCCAGAAATCCATAGGCCGAGATATGTGTCGGTTTTTTGGCCAAGCGTCCCCGCGTCATGCTGTGTTTCCTCTTCGCTCAAGCGGAAAACCGCCCAAGCGGCCTTTAGGTTCCGTCAAACGATGTTTTCCGTGATCCCCGGAAGTGAGCGCGCACGTTCGGCTTGGTTGTCTGCGTCGTACGGCACAAGGAACCCGCTGCGGTTCTCGGGCAAACATACACCGTTGGCAACGATCTCTCTATCCCACCACGGTTGCAGAGTAGCGGGATCAGACCCCTCGGCCGGCAGGTCATCAAACCACCAGTGCGACATCAATCTGGAGCGAAGCGCAGAGACATGTGCCCTGTCTGTGATTGCCACGGCAGCCTCGGTATCCCACCGCATTGATCGTCCATTCAGATTTGCAGATCCGATAAGGGCGTAGTCATCGTCCTTCACCAAGACCTTATTGTGCACATAGATCATTGGAGATCCTGCTAGACAGGCCATTCTGTCGCGCGGCGCCAGCACAGGGCGCACCGGAGATGCAAGTGTTGCACGATCTTGGAACGCATCTCGCACGACAGAAACTGCATCTTTCTGCAGTGCCATGCCAAACCGCGTGTCGAGCCCGTCTTCGTCGTAAAACGCCAAGGCCTCGGGCAAGGCTGGCAAAATCGCAACGAGGCGCAGATCAGGATTCTTCACAGCAGCTTCGGCCAGAGCCTCTGCAACAATGCTGGACCTCAGAAACTGGGTCTCGATATGGATAAGATGCCGGGCAGCACCAAAGCTTGCGATATGCGCTTCCTCAATCTCGTTCAACACCGTGCGCGGTGACAGGTAGGGAAACTGCATACGGCGCGGCGCCGAAAGCGTTCGCTTGATCACGCTAAGCTGCGGCGGATCGCACCGCCCTGAGGTCACATCTAAAAAACTGTCGAGATGCGCCGAGGCCTCGGCAACTTCGGGCCCGTTGCGCATGAGAAGATGAACGTCAGACCACGTTTCACGCGCGGGCCGATCATGTTCAAGCGTGTCGAACCGGCGCTCATTCAAATCGAGTCCACCAATGAAGAGCGTGTCATCGTCAATCACAGCCAGCTTCTGATGATGCGACACAGTTCGCAGCTCTGGCAGAGCCTTGCTGTTCAGCAGCACCGCCTGACGGGTCAAACGATCTTCGTTCAAACCGGAAAGCTGTTCCCATTTACGCTTAAGCGCGGCTGGCAGAAGCATCCCGCGCGGCAGCATGCCGGCCCGCGCGGGATGCAAACAGGCCTTGACCTGCACTTGACCAGGTTTTGCGTCGGCAACCTCAGCCAAGGCCACACCTTGGCGCACTGTTTTCCAAGTTAGCTCATGCAGCGGCGTGGCCATGACAGGATCGAAGTCACTGACCACAAGCGTCACCTGAACACCGCGTTTGACAACATGCGCCAAGAGGTCGAACCAATCGTCACCCACCGCCCGGGCTTCGTCACTGCGCAGTTTCGTACGCAGGTCAAAGACCCGGAAAGACCCGTAGATGCACGCACGCGCCGAAAGAACGGCCCGCTCGAATGCAGGCCAAGCCTCGTCTGCCGTGATCAGAACCTCGAAGTCCGAGCCTTGATCGGTCACGGCAATATCTCCCAGAAGAGTCATGAAGACGAAATAGTTTCAGGCGACGTTTTTCTGGTTGGTGACGATGCCTGTAGTGACGATATCTGTCGCCTCCATCACTTCGTCATCGCTCATCTGAAGCAATTCAACCAATTGTTTGCGGGCACGGTTCACGCGGCTCTTGATCGTTCCCACGGCCACGCCGCACGTCTCAGCGGCCTCCTCATACGAAAAGCCACCGGCGCCGACGAGAACCAGCGCTTCGCGTTGCTCGTCATTCAGCTTGTCGAAGGCGCGGTTGAAATCACGCATCTGAAGGCGTCCGTCGTGATCAGGCTTCTGCGCCAGCGCTGCAGCCATTTCCCCGTCGGTGTCCGACACTTCGCGACGGGCTTTGCGGTGGTGCGAATAGTAGGTGTTGCGCAGGATCGTAAAAAGCCAAGCACGCATGTTGGTGCCTTCCTGATACGAGTCGATCTTCGTCCAAGCCTTCACAAGGGCATCCTGCACCATGTCGTCTGCCAATGCCGAATTGCGCGTCAGGCTCATCGCAAAAGCGCGCATCGCGCTCAGATGCTCAACAATTTCGTCTCTGGGATCAGCCATTTTTGCTCTCCGTCGACGCCTTCTCTGCGTCCCGGAGTTGGTTCAGCAACTGCGTAAAGCGATCCGGGACCTCTTGCGAAGCGACGTCGTCATAAGCGCGCTTCAGGTTGGCCTCGATCTCTTGCTCCAAGCTTGATATTTTTCGATCCTGTTTCATGTAGCCCTTCAGATGTTTTTTCGACTATTTCGCACGCTGGCGGGAACCTAACGATATGTAGGGCGTTTGGTTCCAACAACATGCAAAAAAAGTGGGAGCTTTTCTTTATGCCGACCGAACAATCCCAGGACCTTACCTCAAAGATCGGGGCGAACCTTCCGTTTCTGCGCCGGTATGCGAGGGCTCTCACCGGGTCGCAGACTGAAGGCGACAAGTATGCCGTCGTCGCTCTGGAGGCCATTTTGAGTGATATGAGCCTCTTCGACCATGAGGTCTCAGACAAGGTCGCTCTGTTCAAAGTGTTTCATTCCATCTGGTCCACATCCGGCGCCACATTCAGCGACTCTGAAACCGGTGTCGCTGCCAAGGCACAACACCACCTGTCGCGCCTGACGTCTGGCACCCGCGAAGCGCTTCTGCTGCACACTATCGAAGAAATGACCTTTGACGAAGTGGCGAGTGTCCTGAACATCAGCAAAGACGAAGCCCAGAAATTGGTTGATATCGCCTACAGTGAAATGGCGAAGTCGCTCGCGGGTCGGGTCATGATCATTGAGGATGAAGCTATCATCGCAATGGATCTCGAAGCGATTGTCGCGGACATGGGCCATGTGGTCACCGGTATCGCCCGTACTGCGGACGCGGCGGTTGACCTCTACAACAAGGAAAAGCCGCATCTCATCCTGTCGGATATCCAACTTGCCGACGGTTCCAGCGGGATCGACGCCGTGAACAGCATTGTCGCGGACGACCCTGAGCTACCGGTTATTTTCATCACCGCATTCCCCGAGCGCTTGCTCACCGGTGAAGGACCTGAACCGGCGTTCCTGATTTCAAAACCCTACACCGAGGACCAGGTCCGCTCGGCAGTGAGCCAAGCCATGTTCTTCTCTTCAACCGAGACTTTGAAAGCCTGAGATAGACGGTCATTGCTGAAAAAAAGCCGGAGCCTGTGCTCCGGCTTTTTTTATGATCTCAGTGCGCGCACAATCAGCGTGGCAACAAACAGCACGAGGAAAACGACAAATAGAATTTGTGCGATCCCGGCTGATGCCGAGGCAATGCCACCAAAGCCAAAAAGCGCCGCAATCAAAGCGATAACAAGGAAAATAACCGCCCAGTAAAGCATAGATACGTCCCTCCGGTTCTGTTTCCGTGATGCGTCCTCAACCCAAAAAGCAACGAGAAGGTTCCGGGGAACTTTGCAGCGTGCGGCACGTTGAGCCGCTGAAAAGAAGGAGAGGTATCATGACAGCAACTGACACAATCACGCACGCTCAACCCACTGACCACAAAAGCAGAAAACAAAGCGCTTCAGACCAGTTACGCAACACTGTTGCAGATGCGCAGGACAGTGTGAACCAAGCAGCCCAATCCGTTCGCGACAGCGCAACGACTGCCGTTCAGGCAGGCGCTGACTATGCACAAACGTTCCAAGGCGAGTTTGACAGCGCCGTTCGCCGCAATCCAACACTTGCCGTGTTGGGTGCCATGGGCGTTGGATTGGCTTTAGGTCTTGCTCTGACGAAGCGCTCTTAAGATTTTAAACCGAGCCGAAACAATGCGGCCATTACGTCGGCGGTCGAGAAGGGACGCAGCAAAACATTGATGCCCTCTCGACCGTTCTGCGCGGCAGGTGGGTCAATCAACACCAAAGACCATGCGCTACGCTCTTGTGCCTGAACAAATGAACTTACCTCTGTCTCGTGCATCAAAAGTCCACACACCACGAGTCGCAGGCTGGCCATATGCTGTTCCAAAACAGCCTGAGCGCCCTCGACATCACGCACGTGGACAACGGGGGCCAAGCCCTGTTCCGTCAACATCTCGGTCAGATCATCAGCTTCAACTACATTGTTCGATACAATCAATGCTTTTGGAGCTGTCTCAAACAACCCGGTCATTGTGCCTTATCCCTAAACATTCCGCCACACATGACATCGAACGATAAGTTTTGCATTAAACTATGACATAGCGAGGAGTTATGAAAACGAATTGCGAAAATTGCCCTCTCAGAAGGCTCGACTTGTTCGAAATTATGTCACGTGACGAAGTGCAATTCATGTCAAAATTCAAGACAGGTGAGTTCGTCGCTCAGCCCGGAACTGAAATTCTGGCCCAAGGCGCGTCATCGTCTCAACTCTACACGGCCCTTGATGGGATGGGGTTGCGTTACAAGATGCTCGAAGACGGAAGCCGCCAAGTGGTTGGATTCATTTTACCCGGTGATTTCATAGGCTTGCAAAGTGGCGTGATGGGTGTGATGCGCCATTCTGTCGAGGCGACCACGCCCATGACAATGTGCGTCTTCAACCGATCCGAGCTTTGGAACCTGTTCAGCCAACAGCCGCAACGCGCTTTCGACCTGACACATGTCGCGGCAACAGAAGAGTATTTATTGGGAGAAATGCTCGCCGCTGTCGGCCAGATGGACGGAATGGCCAAGATAGCTTGGGTCCTGAACCGCTTCTTCACGCGCCTTTCCGCACTGGGTCTCAATGAAAATGATCAGGTGCCCTTGCCTTATCGACAGCAGGATATCGCCGACGCAATGGGTCTCTCACTGGTTCATACAAACAAAACCTTGGCCAAGTTGCGCAGCCAGGGAATCGCGACGTGGTCGGACGACACGCTCACCGTGCACCAGCCCAAAGAATTGGCAGATCTGGGCTTCTCAAGCAACGTCATGTCAACGGCTCGCCCTCTGATCTAGACGGCACAATTCCCACCGGCAAGACCAGCCCAACTGCGTGATTTGACGTAGGTTTTCCAAGTCGAGCCTCTTTCTGACCTGACGTCGTGCGCGCGTGCGATCGGACTCAATTACTGCGCGCATGACATAGCCAAGCTCCACGCCTTTCCCCAGCGCCAAACACACGCATGACTTCGGATTTGCACACATGCCGAGGGAACTCTGCCCACCCTGCTGCGTTCTCAAACAAGCTAAGGAGGCCAATATGTCCGAGACGACACGACACGATCTTCATAACTGTGTGCAATCTTTGTTCGACACGCTCATCGACATCCGCGAAGGCTATGAAGAATTTGTTGAGCGGGCTCACCCTTCGATCCGCGGCAGCATTCAAGACCTACGAAGCCAGCACTCTGAAGACATCGCTGAAATCGAACGTGTCGCGTCCAGGCAAGGTCTGGAACTCGACCGCGCCGGCACATTGATGGCTGACGTACACAAGGCGGTTGTCCGGCTTCGCGATATGTTCACCGACCTCGACGGCGACTCGCTCGAAGCGGTGGCCGATGGCGAGGAAACGGTCGTGAAACGCTACGACGACGCGATCAAATGCTTGTCGCCCGGAGATCCCTTGCGCGAAACGCTGCTGGGTCAACGCGATACGCTGCAGAGCAAAATTAACAACATCCTTCAGACCGTTTAATTCGGCTTTTTCCAGGAGGCCATAATGCCCAACACACAATCCACCATCGACACAGCAAAAAACCGTGCCACTGAACTCGCCAATGACGCGACAGATTATGTATCCACCGCTGCGCAAGAACAGGCAGAACACGCGCGCAGTGAAGCAATTGATACTGTCGAATCTGCCGCCAGCGCGGCAGACGCCGCAGGCCGCGAATTTGACTCCGACAGTCTGCAGGCAGCCGCGCTAAACCAGATCGGTGACCAGATAAGTTCCGTCGCGGCACAGCTTCGCGACAAGCCGGTCGATGAAATGGTGGACGACGTCGCTGTATTTGCCCGTAAAAATCCGCTCCTGTTCCTGGGCGGGGCCGCACTCATCGGTTTTGCCGCCGCGCGTTTCATCAAATCCGGTGAGGGGTCTCACGCTGCACGCGAGGACGAGTCCGACCCTTGGTCTGGACACCTGCACAACGCAGAGGTGCAACAGTGACCCAGCGCTTTACGGAACCGTCTGACTTCAGAAGCATGATCGCTGGCATCATCGCCGAAGGGCGCGCGTTGCTGCGCACCGAGTTGCAACTGGCACGGCAGGAACTGTCGGACAATGCAGCACGCGCCGGCGGCGGACTGGCTCTTTTTGCCCTTGCCCTGCTCGTCGCTCTGGTCGGCCTCGTCGCGATTTCGGTTGCCGCCATTCTCGGGATCGCAGCGCTTGGCGTCGCGTATCATTGGGCCGCTCTGATCGTGGCCATTGCCTGTCTCGCGATTGCCTTGGTCTTTGCCTTGATCGGGAAATCCCGCCTGTCAGCCAGTGCACTGACGCCGACACGCACCATGAAACAAGTCAAATCTGACATCGAAATCATTAAGGAGATGTCCCGTGCCTAATGCAGATCAACTCGAACGCAATGCAGAAAGCCATCGCGCACAGCTGACCGACCACATCAGCAACCTCGCGTCATCGGTAAATCCCGAAGCCCGCGCCAAACGCGCCGTCGGTCAGACCGCCGATCTTGGTCAGACCGTTGTTGCTGCGGCATTGGACAAAGCCAAAAACGCGCCGTCCGGTCTTGCCTTGATCGGGATCGGTGCAGCCCTGATTGCCCTGAACAGCGGTCAAAAGCGGGAACCGGGCCTGACCTCGTATAACGAGATGGGGGGGGCACGACGACCGCATTGCCCGCGCAGACCGCCAAATGAAAACACGCCAGAGGGTAAAGACCGGACGGTTCGCAAATACGCAATCCGCCTCGACCCTGCGCAAATCTGTCGACAAAGGCTTGGACAAGCTGTCGCCCGAGGCCCGCGCCCGCGTGACGGAAGCGCGTCTCAAGGTGATCGACGCGCAGGAAAAGCTTGAACGCCACGCCCGCCGCTCGTCGCAAAGGGCACAGGACGCACATCAAAGTCAGCCGTTTTTGACCGGTGCCATCGTGGCGGGGATCGGCGCATTGATCGGAGCTTTGCTGCCCTCCACGAAGGCCGAAACAGAACTGATGGGCGCCACGCGCGACAAGATGATGCGCGATGCCGAAGCGGTCTTGCGCGACGAAGTGTCAAAGCTCGAGCGCCAAGGCAAAGCCGCCGTTGAAAGCGGCATTCGCGAAGCGCGCGCCGAGTTTTCGGACGCGAAACAGACCGCCTGATGAGCACGCGCATTCCGACGCGCGGCACCATCCAAACCGTCGCCATCGTCCTTTTGGCCGTGGTGGCGGTTGTTGCCGCAATGAAACTGGCGCAAGGACTTCTCGCGCCTGTCACGCTTGGTCTGGTCCTTGCCGTCGTCGCCGCGCCTGGCATGCGCTTGCTGGCACGGCTCGGTGTGCCGCGGGCGGTCAGCGCCAGCATCAGCCTCATCTGCGTCGGTGCGTTCACGGTCTTGCTGATCGCTGGACTTGGCCCGATTGCGATGGATTTGATCGGTCAGGTTCCCCGCATTGAAGATGAAATCCGTTATTGGGTGATCGACGCAAGCCGCGCCATTCGCGGACTTGAATCCGTTCAGTTCGAGCTTGAAAAATCACTGGCGGAAGATGGGCAGGCGGTCGAAGAGGCCATGCCCAGCCTGCTTGACGCATTGTGGGTTGCACCCAACTTTGCCGCGCAGCTTTTGACCCTTGCGGGGACCTTCTTCTTTTTCACTCTGACCCAGAACGAGATCTACGCCGCCTTCAAACATCATGCGGCTTCACTGCGGCAAGCGGACCGCGCGGTGTCGCACTACTTTATCACCGTCACGACGATCAATGCCGGTCTCGGCGTTGCCGTCTTTGCGGCGATGACAGCCATTGGCGTGCCAAACCCAATCCTCTGGGGCGCTGCGGCCTTCATTCTGAACTTCGTGCTTTACCTCGGACCGGTGTTGCTTTTGGTGTCTTTGGGCGTTGTGGGCTTCACCGAATTCACAGGACCCTACGCCGTTCTACCCGCCCTCGCCTATTTCACGATGAACATGACCGAGGCACAGTTCGTGACGCCAACACTGGTTGGCCAGCGGTTGCAACTCAACCCACTTGTTGTGTTTCTGGCCATCCTGTTCGGCCTATGGCTCTGGGGTCCGATCGGCGGTATCGTGTCCTTGCCGGTTCTGGTCTGGATCACCGCCTTTATGGCACATGCACCGGAACCTCGACTGGATACAGAAAAGACACTGGCTCCGACGCAGGCGTGACATGACTCAGAACTATCCAACTTTTCCTCCTTTGCCCTTGGAGCAGACCGCAGACGATGATGAACGTCTCTGCGGGGTGGAAATCGAATTCGCGGGTCCAACCGAACATGAAACCGGCGATCTGATTGCTCGGGAGTTCGGAGGAACGGTCAAAGACGGTGGCGATCACAGTGTGACCGTTTGCGATACGGAATTCGGCGAAATCGGTGTCGAACTGGACATCACCCTGCGCAAACGCGACGACTTGCCGTTCCTCAAGGAAGGCCTCGACGCGTTTCGCGGACTGATCCCGGTTGAGGTCGTAACGCCACCGTTGAGTCGTGCTCAGTTGCAACGTTTCAACGCGCTGTGCACAGCCCTTCGCCAAGCAGGTGCGATGGGATCACGCAGCGGCGTTCTGCTGGGGTTTGGTGTGCACCTCAACCCCGAAGTGGTGGCACCCGATCACCGGCACACCCTTGACACCATAACCGCCTATGCGCTGCTTGAACCTTGGCTCCGCGACAAGGAAAAAGTGGACACGACCCGGCGAATGATGCCGTTCGTCGAAGCATGGCCGCGCGGTTTGATCTCTGAATTGGCCAACACGACATACGACAGTCTTGCAGATGTCATGGGTATCTTTGCCAGACATGTGACAAGCCGCAACCAAAGCCTCGATCTCTTTCCGCTTTTCAAACACGCTGAACCGGACCTGTTCGCGAAGGTTTTTAACGTCGACGACAAAACGTCGGCGCGACCAACCTTTCATTTCCGTTTGCCCGACAGCCGCATAGACGAACCCGATTGGAGCCTTCTCCAACCTTGGCAGCTCTGGCGTCAGGTCGAGTTGGTGGCGGCTAACGATGGGTTGCTAAGCGCGCTGCGGAGCGCTTGGAAAACCCATGACGCAGCTTGGTTCGAACGCAAATCGGTCTGGGTTCAGACAATTGACGCCCTCTTGGTATCAAACGACGCAAAGGCAGACCTATGAGCCGACCGCTGATCGCCGTAACGACATCATCCCGCACCGGCTGGCGGGTTTATCCGCTGATCAACCTGAATCTCTGGATCACCGGTGGACGTGGCGTGCGCTGGGGGGTTGGGCGTGTTGCAGATCTTGAGGGTGTTGATGGCCTGATCATCGGTGGCGGCGACGATATCGGTCCCGAACTCTACGGCGGCAAGCTGGGCGTGTCCGCACGGCTTGATCCCAAGCGCGACGAATTGGAACGATGCCTTGCCGAAGCAGCGCTCGAGCAAAATATCCCGGTCCTCGGCATCTGTCGCGGGTCGCAGATGCTGAACGTGGCGCTCGGCGGAACGCTGGATCAGGATGCGTGGACAACCTTTGGACCTGATCGCAAGATCACAACGATCCTGCCCAAGCGCGAAGTGTGCGTCGAGGAAGCCACGCATCTCTCCCTGATCAGTGGCGAACAGCCGATGAAGGTAAATGCATTGCATTCTCAGGCTGTGGATCGGCTTGGTCAGGGCCTCCGGGTTTCAGCGCGCGATACGGGTGGCATGGTGCAAGCCATCGAACGCGTGCGCGACCCGTTCGCGCTTGGCGTCCAATGGCATCCGGAACATCTCTTCTATGCACACAGGCAGCGCGCGATTTTCCGCGCGCTTGTGACCGCCGCCGATGCTTACCGCAGCGAGCGCAATCAGACCCGCGCCATGCGCAACGAGATGGCCTGATGCTCTAGCCCTGGGCCTGCGGCAAAATCTTGGGCACGGAATGTCCTCGAACATCGCTGATCAACCCGGTCGCCCGCGCGCAGAATACGCCACCAGCGATCGCAAATCCGTTTGCCAGGACAGCCGCGATCAGAATACCGGTATAGTCAAACAGCCACATGCCCAGCCAGGCCAATGGCACATACACCACAAAAATCCGGCTCAGGCTCAGCCCCAGCGAATAGGCCGCTTTCGAGCGCGCATTCATCGCCGCATTCGTGATGACAAGGATGCCATAGCCCATGATGCTCCAGCTCACGATGCGCAGATACCGGGCGGCATAGTCTTTTGCCTCTGATCCATCCGCAAAGAAACCGGCAATCGGCTCCGCAAACACCGTGACACCCGCAGCAAGAACAAGCCCGTAGACCGCACTAAAGCCCCAGGCCTGCTTGAGCGCGGTACGCGCCCGGTCCTGCTTGTCAGCGCCAAAGTTCTGCCCCACGACGGGGCCGATCCCGGCGGACAGCGCAAAGAGCACAACCAAAGCCACCGACTGCACACGTGTCGCTGCACCGAACCCGGCCACTGCCGCCTCACCCAATGTCGCGACAGCCGCGGTGACCAGGGCCATTCCGGCCGGGTTAATGGCGTTCGACCCCGCGGCCGGCAGCCCAACCGCAATCACGTCCTTTAAACTCGACGCCAGCCCTTTCAGCGGCTTGCCACAGACGGTCAACAACCCCGAATACCACGCGTACCACAGCGCCACGCCCGCACCGACGGCCCGACCGATCAGGGTCGCAAGCGCGGCCCCTTCCGTGCCCAATCCGGGCACCGGTCCCCAGCCGAAGATCAACAGCGGATTGATGGTAATATTCACTGCAGCCGCGAGAACCATGATCGCCGCCGACGTTGCCCCGTCGCCATGCGCCCGAAAGACGGCGTTGCAGACCATCATCAAAACAAGAAGCGGGAACGACATCGACCAGAACGGTACATAGGCCCGGGTCTCTTCAAGAGCCGCATCTCCCGCGCCCATCCAAGCGAACAGCGTTGGAGCGAAAACGGAGAAAAGAAACGCAACAACAAGGGCAAGACACAAACCCAAACCGACCGAATGAAGGGCCAGACGCACCGGCGCATCGTCGTCTGCGAGGTCCCGGCCAATCGCCTGAGACACAACTGCATTCGCCCCCGCGGACAATCCAATCGACATTGACGTCAGTGCGGTTGTCACCGGGTAGATGAATCCAACCGCCGCCAGCGGCGCCTGTCCCAATTGACCAAGAAAATAGGCGTCTGCCAGTCCGACGCTCAGGACCGCCAGAATGCCAAAGCTCATCGGGGCTGAAACCCATGCCAGAGCTTTCCAAACCGGTCCTTGGGTCAAATCGGCCGTCGCCATACGCGGGTATCCTTCTCGTCTTTCGGGGGCGCGACACGCCAAAAATAGCTGCCGCCTTCGGCCCTTAACGCAAAAGACGCGAAGCTGTTCCAAAGCGGTTTTTGGGAACCCTGCCCCAATGCCGCGCGTTTCATCACCGAGTTAGATAAGAAACGAGAGGTGCAACATGTCCGCTCCATCCACGAATGTTGAGAAACAAGCAAAACGTCATCGTCCCGCGATTTGGGGCATCGTCGCGGCCATCGTCTTTGCCGCAATCTTGTTCTTCGCATATCTCGCCAACCTTGCCGCTGACGGGAATGAACCAGGCGAGGGCGCAGCCGCACCCGCCGCTGCCACAACCACGGACGGATAAGTCGCATGGCCGAGTCCCACGGGTCCTCCATCAAGGACGACGAGACATACGAAGCCTTGCGCGACGACGGCTATAGCAAAGAGGCCGCCGCGCGCATTGCCAACGCGCAGGCAAATGACAGCCAAAACCCCTCCAAAAAAGGTGGCAAGGCATCTCCCTACGAAGACTGGACCAAAGACGACCTCTACTCCCGCGCGCAAGAACTTGATGTCGACGGTCGGTCTGACATGACCAAAGATGAATTGATCGAGGCGTTGCGCAACCGTTGAGCCTCGACCCCGTTCACTTCAAGCCACAACAACTGAAGCCCCGCCTCTAAGCGGGGCTTTATTTATGCGATCAGGCCTGTCAGCGGGACTGCTGAATGCTTTCGATATATTCCAACAAGGCAACCAGCTTGCGCGGCGTTGGTGTCATCACGCCATCGCCAGTATCGAGTGGCACCAGATCGCCCTCAAGCAAAGTGCCAAACTCGGGCATGTTCGGACCGTCCATATTGCTCTTGGTGTAGCCGTCAATCGTCGACAAAACGTCGACGCTTGGGAAGGTCCCACCATTGCGCACTGCAATCAGTGTCAGGTCGGCTGGCGCCTTTGCCATCGCACGCGCCATCGGGCCATCGCCCTTAGCATTGGCACCATGACAGACCGCACAATTTTCGACAAAAAGAGCGCGACCATCGCCAGCTTCGGGCATTTCTTCCGGAGTGCAGGCCGCAATCAGTCCTGCGGCGAGGCCTCCAAGGGTCAGGCTGAATAGAGTTGGGCGCATTTCGGCCTCCTTGCTCGATAGCATCAGAGTGCCTGTCTTTGAGCGCCCGCGCAACCATCCGACGCAGCCGGGATACGCAATCAGTGGTGACAATCGGCGCACCTCGGCGCAGTCTGCGAAAAAACCACGCCTGACGGAGATCCACGATGCCGATTTACGCCCTGACGATGCTGGCCGCCGGGATCGGCATTCCGCTCTTGGCCGCACTGAACGCCGCGCTTGGCGTGCGCATCGGATCTCCGGCTGCCGCCGCAATGGTGCTGTTTTGCGTGGCTCTTCTGGCCACCACCGCAGCAACCCTCATCACCGGCCCAAAAGCGCTGGCAAACATCCCTCTCGCACCTCGCCACCTGTTACTAGGCGGACTTTTCGTGGCGTTCTACGTGCTGTCCGTGACCTACATTGCACCACATTTCGGCGTCGGAAATGCGGTGTTTTTCGTATTGTTAGGCCAGTTGATCTCTGCCGCCCTGATCGACCATTTCGGCCTCTTCGGCGCACGCGTCAGTCCGCTCAGCCTGACCCGAACCACCGGCATCGCTGTGATGGCGCTTGGGGTCTGGATCACTCAACGGGCCTAGAGCGTCAGTTGACACTCAGCCCGCTGATCGACGCGCGGATGCGAGTGTCGGTATCGTCACTGTCCCCCGACAGCGCCAATCCCACCAGCGCAGCACCCCCACCACCAAAAGCATTGGCATAGTCACGGGCCAGATTGACACTCTCATTGGCACGACCTGTGCCAGAGCCGCGCAGGACAATCGTCTTGCCTCTGTTGCCCAGATACGGGCTGCTCAGAACAGCGCCGCGGTCGTGCGCGCCACCCCAGACATACACAAGTACACGTGCCGCATCATTGGTCAGCAATTTGCGCACGCTGGCTCCTTTCAACGCCGCCGCTTCCGCCTTGGGCAGGAACACGAAGTAAAGCGCCAGGTTGCGATCATCTCCACCCTTTTTGCGCAGGTCCGTGGCGGGCACACCTTCCTGAACCGACCAGGACCACTTTGCCGAGGATGCATCCCAATAGTTTTCCGGCAGCGGTCGATAGGCCAGCGAGACTGAGCCGTTCGACGATACGCTCACCGAACTGCCATTGAACCCATACGTGTTTGACGAGAACAGCGAGAATTTCTGCGTTTTCCAGGACCCGTCGAACGACACCGGCGCGGCCAGTGCTGGCAAGGCGGCAAAGGACAGGGCCGCGGCTGCAGCGAGAAAGCGAAACATAGAAGACACCTTTTTTGGTTTCTCCCGTTCTAGCAGCTTGTCGCGTTCACTCGCATCAAACGTTCGCGTGAGACACATGTCACCGCGCCGCCAAAGCGCAGGTTGCCTCCCAAAGCGCGTCGGGCACATCAACCTTGGTTAACAAAACCTTACCACGCCCGGGCAATCGCGCGCCCACATCCTGCGCCACCGCCTCGGCCAGACCAGCAACCATCGCATGAAAGTCAGGACGGACACCGGGGTCGATCAACAAAAAGCAATGCGCCAGATCATGCGGCGCACCCTCGGGCGCCTTCAGCGGTTTGACATCGCGGCTGGGTGTGCCGCCGGCCAGTCCGGCGGCCATGATCTCGACCATCAGCCCAAGCCCCCACCCCTTGTACCCGCCAGTGCTGCACAGCGAGCCGGCCAAAGCTGCCTCTGGATCGGTGGTGGGATGGCCATCAGCATCCACCGCCCAGCCTTCGGGAATCGCCTCACCCGCCGCCTTGGCCATCGTGATCCGGCCCAGTGCAACACTAGTGGTCGATTGATCGAACAACATGGCCACACCACCCTCCCCATTGGGAACTGCAAAAGACATTGGATTTGTCCCAATCACACGCGTCTTGCCACCCGGCGGCGCCACGATGGGTGAGGCGTTTGTATAGCCCATCCCGATCATCCCAGCCGTCGCAATGGCTTCGGTGAACCACCCCAGCGCGGTGCAGGTGTGGGCATGGCGAATGAAGAGACTTGCGATACCTGTTTCACGCGCCGCATCCGTTGCGGTCTCAAGCGCGGCGGCAAAGGCTGGCTGAGCGAAACCGTACGCTGCGTCCACCTCAACCGTACTGCTGCGGGGTTTGGTGACCACTGGCGTCACATCGCCTTTGACCCGCCCGGAGACAAGCTGCTGACAATAGCTTTCGAGATAGTACAGCCCGCAGATCCGGTTTCCGCGTGCCTCTGCCCAGGACACCGCATCGGCCATGATGCGCGCAACCGCCTCCGACGCACCATGCGCGCGCAAGGCCCGCCCGCTCACTTCGTTGATCTGCGAAACGTCAATCTCGGCCATGCTGTCCTCCTCTGCCCGTCGCGGCACAGTGGCAGCCCATGTCGAGACGTCAAGCCGGAGACACCATCCCCTGATCAAGTCGCACCTGCCGATCCATTTTCGCTGCCAGCTCCATATTGTGCGTGGCAATCAACGCAGACAGACCGGTCTCGCGCACCAGCGTCATCAACGCATCAAACACCGTGTCCGAGGTCGCGGGATCAAGATTGCCCGTTGGTTCATCCGCCAACAAAACAGACGGTCTGTTTGCCAGCGCCCGACAGAACGCCACCCGCTGCTGCTCTCCACCTGAGAGTGCCGCGGGCCGGTGCTGCGCGCGATGCGCAATGCCGACGATCTGCAAAAGCTCCATCGCGCGCGCATCGGCATCCTGACGGGCGACACCCGCTGCGAGCTGAGGCAGTACGATATTTTCCTGAGCCGTGAACTCCGGCAGCAAGTGGTGGAATTGATATACAAAACCCACCTCGTCGCGCCGCACCAGAGTCCGCCGCTTGTCCGGTGCCCCGGTAATGTCCAAACCACCGATCTCAACCGTTCCACCATCCGGTGTATCGAGCAATCCTGCGATATGCAGCAGCGTCGATTTACCTGCGCCGGACGGCGCCACCAACGCCACAACTTCCCCCGTCTTCAGGCAAAGCTCTACGCCGCGCAGCACCTCGACGGCCGCCGTTGTGCCTGAATTGTAGGTCTTCGTGACCCCACGCAATCGCAGCGAAACATCACTCATATCGCAGCGCCTCAACCGGGTTCATGCGCGCTGCACGGCGGGCCGGGAAGATTGTGACGACGAAGCTCAGGCCCAAGGACAGGGCCACGGCGCTCAGCACATCAGGCAGTCGCAACTGTGCTGGCAACTGGTAGATGCCACGCACTGCCGGATCCCACACACCACCACCGGCGACGTAATTCACGAAGGAAAAGATCGGATCAATATACAGCGCAAAAAGGCATCCAAGGATCACGCCAGCCACCGTTCCCAAGATACCGGTAAAGGCACCGCAGATGAAGAACACTCGCAGCACCGCGCCTTCGGTCAGACCCATCGTTCGCAAAATGCCAATGTCGCGTCCTTTGTTTTTCACCAGCATGATCAACCCGGACACGATGTTCATCACAGCGATCAGCACGAGGATCGACAGGATGATGAACATCACATTGTCCTCGATCTCAAGCGCGCGCAGAAAGCCGCCGCTTGCGTCTTGCCATGTCCAAAGCAACGCGCGTTGTCCGGCGGCCTGCACAATTGGCAAGGTCGTCTCTTCCACGCGGTCGGGATCGGAAACCATGACTTCGATCTCATCCGCAACCCCTTCGCGATTGAAGTACAGTTGCGCCTCGCCAAAAGGCATATACACACGGGTCCGGTCGATATCGTAGCGTCCGGCGGCGAAGACATAGACCACCTCGTAGGACTTGACCCGCGGGCTGGTGCCGAAGGCGGTCTTCACGCCGTCTGGCGAGATCAGCTTGACCTTGTCGCCCAAACCAACCCCCAGCTCCCGCGCCACGCCGGAGCCGATGGCGATACCGTCCTGAAACCGGTCAAGTTCACCCCGCGCGGTGTCTGGATCCGCAATGCGTGGGATTGTGGTAAGGTCGTCAGCAGAAATTCCGAAGACTTCGACACCCGCATTCCGGCTGTTGGCCGTGGCCATCACCTGCCCTTTAACGAGCGGCGCGGCGCGGGTCACGCCGGGCACGGACGCCACGGATTGTGCGAGGGTCTCGAAGTCGGCGATGGTTCTGCTGGAGCGGCCAAATTCGTCAACCTGCTGCGTGTAGTAGACAGTCACATGGGCATTTGAGCCCAATATCGTATCGACAAATTCGGCGCGAAACCCTGACCGGACTGCCAGAGTGGCGATCAGTGCAAACACGGCCAGAGTGATGCCAATAAGGCTGATCCAGGTCATTACACTCACCCCGCCCTCGGCGCGACGTGCGCGCAGGTAGCGCCATGCGATCATCCATTCGAAAGGGGCAAACGGTGGAGGGGTCTGGGCCATCTTGGTCTCTTGCTGCTCTGCCAGATAAGTGGCCGCTTGGCACCGGCGGGTCAAGGCGCGGGGAACGGGTCCGTTTCGGACCTAATGTTTCGCGCGCGAAACAATGGGACAGAAAGACTGACCTGTCTGGCTTTCACAATCCAAACGCTCGCTCAAATGCCCGAATTTTTTACCCCATCGCACGGTTTGTTAACCGTTAAGCAATACCTCCGGGACAACGCCAAGATTTTTCGTACGAAAAATCTCTGTAGCCGGAATCTTCACACGGCGGGTCTTCCTGCTTGTTCAAAAGAAAAACGCTTGGCATAGACAGGGCATGCCCGGACCCAGATACCCCGACCTGATTGCCAAGTTGTCTTCCACCGTGCCGTTCGTCGGCCCCGAAGTGCAGGAGCGCCAACGCGGTGCGCCATTTCTGGCACGGCTGGGCGCAAATGAGAGCGTGTTTGGTCCCTCGCCCTTTGCTGTGGCCGCGATGCAGGATGCGGCGGGGCAGTGCTGGCAATATGCCGACGCCACGAATTACGATCTCATTCAGGCGATTTCGTCCCATATGGGGGTGCGGCCCGACAACGTGATCATCGGCGAAGGGATCGACTCGCTTTTGGGGTATCTGGTCCGTCTTCTTGTGACCATCGGAGATTCGGTGGTCACGTCGGACGGGGCGTATCCCACGTTCAATTACCATGTCGCAGGATATGGCGGGACATTGCACAAAGTCCCGTTCCGGGATGACCACGAGGACCTCGACGCGCTGATGGCAAAGGCGGCCGACGTGGACGCTAAGATTGTCTACCTGTCCAATCCCGACAATCCGATGGGCAGCTGGCACAGCGGTGCCAATATTGAACGCGCGTTGGATGCCCTGCCCGATGGGACGGTTCTGCTGCTGGACGAGGCCTATATCGAGTTTGCCCCGGACGGCACGGCCCCAGTGATCGACGCCGACGATCCTCGGGTGATCCGGATGCGCACTTTTTCCAAAGCGTTCGGCATGGCCGGTGCACGGGTTGGCTATGGCATAGGTGCGCCCGACCTGATCAAGAGCTTCGACAAGGTGCGCAATCATTTCGGCATGTCACGGATATCCCAAGCCGGTGCGCTGGCAGCCTATGAAGACACGGCCTGGCTTGAAGAGGTCGTCGGACTGGTCGCAGAGGCGCGCGACAGGATCGGCGCGATTGCCAAGGCCAATGGGCTGACGCCTCTGCCCTCGGCCACCAATTTCGTCACCGTCGATTGCGGACAGGACGGCGATTTTGCCCGGGCGGTTCTGGCGGCGCTGATTGAAGAGGGTGTCTTTGTCCGGATGCCCTTCGTGTCGCCGGGTGACCGTTGTATCCGCATAAGCGCGGGTCGTGCTTCTGATCTGGATATCTTCGAGGCCGCCTTGCCCAGAGCGCTTGAAAAGGCGCGCGGATAGGCAAAACCGTAATTCTTCACGAAAAATTTCGCGATTTCTGCCAGTTTGACGCTGACGGCCGATCAATCTGCGCTATTCTGTCGCAGATAGAGAGTGCAAAAACCGAGTGTGGAGCTGCAGATGGAGCATCGCCAGCCAAAGCGGGTCGAGGATTATACGACCGCCAACCTGATCCTGATCTTCGTCAACCTGTTGTGGATTTTCGGTGTGATCTGGGCCCAGTTCGGTCTTCTCGCTGTAATTCTGACGGGATGGGCGCTGAATCAGGGGATCACCCGACTGGCCCAGTACAAGGCCAGCCGCGAAATCCAGTGGCCCTCAGACGCCTGAGATCACCTTGACAGCCTCGCTTACCCCGCCCGGTGTGTGCGGGATGTTGAGCGCGCCGAGGCCAGCTTCGACAACACCCAACAGCCCAAGGATCATGTGCGCGTTGACGTGGCCCATATGGCCAAACCGGAAATAGCCATCGCTGTTCGGGTCTTCGTCAGTTGCCATCCCAAGACCAATGCCCAGCGTGACACCCGCCTCTTCGGCGCACCATTGGCGCAGCTTTGCACCAAGCGGTTTGCCGATCGCCATTGCCGTCACCGCGTGGCTGCGCAAGGCCGGGTCGGCAATGTTCAGCTGCAATGGGCCATCCTGCCCCCAGTGTTCAACGGCCGCCCAGATTGCGCGGGCGAGCGTCGCGTGGCGGGCCCAGATCGCCTCCATGCCCTCGTCGTGGATCATGTCGAGCGCGGTGCGCAGACCATAGATGTGATGCGTGGGCGCGGTGCCGCTGAAGTACTGGTAGAAGGCTTCTGGCGCGGCACGCTGGGTCCAGTCCCAATAGGTGCTGACCCGTGTCAGCTCTTTGCGCCGCTGCGCCGCCTTATCGTTGAAGAAAACAAATCCCAGCCCTGGCGGGCACATCAGGCCTTTTTGCGACCCCGTGACGGTGACATCGACCCCCCATGCGTCCATCTCGAACCGGTCGCAGGCCATCGACGCGATACAATCGGCCATCAAAAGCGCCGGGTGGTTCAAATCGTCCAGGATTTGGCGCAGGGGCAGGAACTCATTCCGGTTGGAGCTTGACGTGTCTACATGCACAGCGAGCACCGCCTTGTAGGCATGCGCGCTGTCGGCTTTCAGGGCGGCCTCGACCCTGGCCAGATCGAAGGAGCCGCCATTGCCGAAATCAAGCAGATCGACGTCGATCCCGCGGGCTTCGGCAATCCAGCTCCACGCTTTGGCAAAGAAACCGGTTGCGAGGACCAACACCTTTTCCCCGACAGCGACCGTATTTGCGAGAGCCGCTTCCCAAGCACCGTGACCGTTGCTGATATAGATCGCCGCATGCCCGTCGGTGCGCGCCACGCGCTTCAGGTCGCGCAGAAGATCGGGCATCATGTCCGGCAATTCGCCTGCGTAGATATTTGGGGATGCACGATGCATTGCCCGCAAGACCGCGTCCGGCACCACCGAGGGACCGGGAATGGCAAGATAGGTGCGACCATTGGCAAGCGACATAAACGACCTCATGTGAGCGGGGATTCCCGGCCACAGGGCCGGTTTGCGCGCACCCTACCCGGATCAGCCGCACCGTCAATAACGCGCGGTCCTTGCCAGCGCGTGCTGCAGTCTCTACATCCGCGCCTGACGCGAAAGGGACCGGATGCTGGGACGACTCTGGACAAAGATCGAAGACGCAGAGCGCAAGCTGCGTCGGTCCTTTGGCAAGGACATCACCGACCCGCGATCGCGGCGCTGGTCTGCTTTTCATTATCACGTCTTCGATCACGCGTTCCTGCGCACCTTCTGGACCAACTTCTTTGAGGTCGCTCCAGGTGTCTACAGGTCGAACCAGCCGACCCATGCGCGATTTCTAAAATACAAGGCGATGGGCATCAAAACCGTGGTGAACCTGCGCGGCGAAGACAAATACGCGCATTACCTCTTTGAGAAAGAGACGTGCGACGCGCTTGGGCTGACCTTGTTGAATGCCAAGCTGCAGGCGCGCAATGCGGTCAGCCGCAAGAAGATCGTGCATGTGATCGACACGCTGCGGATGGCAGAGAAACCTTTTGTCTTCCACTGCAAATCCGGTGCGGACCGGGCGGGGTTTGTTTCGGCACTTTATCTGATGGTGTTCGAAAACCAGTCTGTCGAAGTGGCCCGCAAACAGTTGTCGCTGAAGTACATCCACCTCGATTTCACCGCCACAGGCGTGCAGGATTATATTCTCGACGTCTATGCCGCGCGCACTGCACGAAGCCCCATCGGTTTTGAAAGCTGGATCCGCACCGAGTATGACGGCACGGCCATCCAGTCCGCGTTTGACAACAAGGTGCCGGCGCACAAGGTGAACCTGCCGGCCGCGCTGGCGACGTGACTGACGCGGCTGTTAATCCGCGCGGTCTGCTGCTTTGGGTCTGGCGCGGCTATCTGGCCAAACACTGGCGTCTTCTGATTGTCGCGATGGTGTTCATGGCGCTGGAGGGCGGTATGTTCGGCGCGCTCTCCTACATGATGAAACCGATGTTTGATCGGGTCTTCGTGGGAGGTGACGCAGATGCGATCATCTGGGTCGGCCTGCTCTTTCTGGGAATCTTCGTCGTGCGGGCTGTCGCGAGCATTGTGCAAAAGGTTCTTCTGACGCGCATCTCGCAACTGTCTGTGGCGGATATCCGGCAGGATCTGCTGGCGCATCTGATGGTTCTGGACACCGCGTATCACCAAACCCATTCGCCGGGATACCTGATGCAGCGCGTCGAAGGGGATGTGGATGCGATCAGCAAGGTCTGGCGCACGATCATCACTGGAGCGGGTCGCGATGTGATTGCGCTTGTCTCGCTTTTTGCGGTGGCAATTTCCGTTGATTGGCGCTGGACGCTGGTGGCTCTTCTGGGTGTGCCGATCCTGATCGCGCCGTCGATGATCTTGCAGCGTTATGTCCGCAAAAAAGCGCGGCGGGCACGCGATGTTGCGGCGAAACTGTCGGTGCGTCTGAATGAAGCGTTTCACGGTATCATTCCGGTCAAGCTGAACGCGTTGGAACAGTATCAGTCGGATCGCTACCGCGCTCTGACCGAAGAGCGGGTGAAGGTGGAAACCAGCAGTGCGTTGGGGCAAGCCACGATACCCGGCCTGATCGACATCATGGCTGGTCTTGGGTTCATGGGGGTGCTGTTCTACGGTGGCAGCGAGATCCTGTCGGGCGAGAAGACCGTCGGTGATTTCATGGCATTCTTCACCGCAATCGGTCTTGCGTTTGAGCCGCTGCGCCGGTTGGGCAATGTCGCCGGGGTCTGGCAGGTGGCGGCTGCCGGCATTGAACGCATCCGGCAGATCCTTGATACGGAACCGTCGCTGCGCAGCCCTGCACAGCCAAAAGCCGCACCTGCCGATGTTCCTCAGATAAGCTTTAATGATGTGTCCCTAAGCTATGGAGACACAAATGTTTTGTCCCACTGCAGTTTTACGGCTGAGGCCGGAGAGACCACCGCCTTAGTCGGCCCCTCGGGCGCCGGAAAGTCTACCGTCTTCAATGTGCTGACCCGTCTTGTTGATCCGTCGCATGGAGACGTGGCCATAGGTGGCGTTCCTGTCTCGGAAATCGCGCTTGGCGATTTGCGCGGTCTCTTTTCCGTGGTGTCGCAGGAAGCTTTGCTATTTGACGATACGGTCCTCGAAAACATCCTGCTTGGTCAGACCGACGTATCAGATGCCGATCTGCGCCAGGCGCTCGACGCAGCGCATGTCTCTGATTTCTTGCCGCAACTGTCGGATGGTCTGAACACGCCCGTGGGGCCACGCGGATCGGCCTTGTCAGGAGGACAGCGCCAGCGCGTGGCGATTGCCCGCGCGTTGCTGCGCAACCGCCCTATTCTTCTGCTGGACGAGGCGACCTCGGCTCTCGACACCGGCTCAGAAGCTAAGGTTCAGGACGCGCTGGACGAATTGTCCAAGGGGCGCACGACATTGGTGATCGCCCACCGCTTGTCAACGGTCCGGGACGCACACAAGATTGTGGTGATGGATCAGGGTCGTGTGGTCGAACAGGGCACTCATGATGGATTGCTGGCACAGGACGGCGCATTTGCCGCCCTGCACCGGTTGCAGATGCGGGATTAATCCAAAAGCGCCGCCTGCGCGGTCTTGTCCCACCCGAGATACAGTGCGTCCCCATCCACGATCAGCGGCCGTTTCATCAGTTTTGGATGCGCCACCAACAGTGTTTTTGGGTCGCTCGCACGCTCGGTTGCATCCAGCCCGCGCCATGTCGTGGAACGCGTATTCAGAATTTTTTCACCAAACTTAGACATCGCCCGGTCCAGTATACTTTCGGGTATCGGAGTAACAGAAACGTCAATCAATTCAGCGTTTGGCAACGCCTTCAATGCTTTACGACACGTGTCGCAGTTCTTCAGCCCATATAGGATCATGCCTCGCTCCTTGATCTGTTTTCCCGCAGCCCTGCCCCGTTGCGCTAAAAATGCTTGGGGACCTTGTTTTTGGGACTTTTCGGTCAATTTCTTATCCTGTGACGGGGTGTCGCAGATTGCAGGCCCGGTCGCAACAGAAGCGACCCTTTGCGGTCAGACAGGACGACAGAAGGAGACACGGGATCATGCCGAACGGTACCGTGAAATGGTTTAATGCCACAAAAGGCTACGGCTTTATTTCCCCGGAAGATGGCGGCAAGGATGTGTTTGTGCACATTTCCGCAGTGCAGCAATCCGGGATGGAGGGTCTGAGCGACAACCAGAAGGTCAGCTTTGAGATGACCGAGGGGCGCGATGGCCGGATGATGGCTTCGAACCTGACTGCCCTCTGACATTTTAGGCGGATTGAAGACGCTGCGCCTCTTGCCGGGCGAGGCGGATCAATTCAGCAACAAACGGCTTGTCCGTGTCCACCGTTCTGGTGGCGGCATAGAGCCGTCTTGTGATGCCATTTTCCGTCAACGGCCGGGTGACGTAATCCGAGCTGTATTTTACCTCGCGCACAACCCAATCCGGCAAGACCGATACGCCCCGATTGGATGCGACCAATAGCAAAATGACCGCTGTCAGCTCGACCTGACGGACAGCCCCCGGCTCGACCTTGGATGGGATCAGAAGCTGGCTGAAGACATCGAGACGCGAGCGTTCCACCGGGTAGGTGATCAATGTCTGTCCGCGAAAATCCTCCGCATCAATAAAGGGCTTTTCGGCCAAGGGATGTGCTGCGGAGGCAACAAAGACTGCATTGTAATCAAAGAGTTCAGTGAAGGTCACACCAGGGATCTCCTCGGGATCAGAGGAGACCACAAGGTCAACATCCTCACGCTGCAGCGCGGGCAACGCGTCAAACGCAAGGCCCGGACGAATGTCGACATCCACATCCGGCCAGCTTTTGCGGAACGCTTCGAGAACCGGGAACAGCCATTCGAAACAGGCATGGCATTCGATGGCGATATGCATGCGGCCCGTTGAACCACCGCGCAGCCCTTCGAATTCAGCTACAAGCGCCTCGACCTGCGGCAAGACCTGATTGGCCAACCGTAGAAGCCGCATTCCAGCGGCCGAGAGGCGCATGGGTTTTGAGCGGCGCACAAACAATTCTACCCCTGCCTGATCCTCAAGCGCCTTGATCTGATGGCTGAGCGCCGATTGCGTGATGTTGAGCTGATCTGCGGCCTTGGCGACCCCACCGTATTCGTGGATGGCTTTGATGGTGCGCAGGTGCCGGAACTCGATGTGCATTATCAACTGATCTCATGTTGAAGATTAGATTTATGAGTTTGTCTCACAATGCTGCACGTGCGACAAGAGCTTCAACACCATCAAGGATGACTCCAATGCCAGTTCCGTCTGTTTCTTTCGAATTCTTCCCGCCACAGTCGCTGGAAGCGTCGTTCCGCCTGTGGGACACGGTTCAGGTGCTTGCGCCACTGCAGCCGCGATTTGTTTCCGTGACCTACGGCGCCGGTGGAACCACCCGCGACCTGACGCGCGAGGCGGTTGCGACTTTGCACAAATCCTCGGGTCTGCCGGTGGCCGCGCATCTGACCTGCGTGAACGCCACACGTGACGAGACGCTGGCGATTGCGCGCGATTTTGAGGCGGCTGGTGTAACAGACATTGTGGCCTTGCGAGGCGATCCGCCCAAAGGCGCGGAAGGCTTTGTCGCTCACCCTGACGGATTCGCGTCAAGCGTAGATCTGATCGAAGGGCTGCGCGATGCCGGCGAATTCACGATCCGCGTTGGCGCCTATCCGGACACCCATCCCGAAGCCGCCAATGCCCAGGCGGATGTCGCGTATCTCAAGCGCAAATTCGAGGCGGGGGCGTCTGAAGCGCTGACTCAGTTCTTCTTCGAGGCCGAGACATTCTTTCGTTTCCGCGATGCGTGCGAAAAGGCGGGGATCGAGAAGCCGGTGACCCCTGGGATTCTGCCGATCGAGAACTGGAAAGGTGCGGTCCGCTTTGCCCAGCGCTGCGGCACGCATATCCCGGCCTGGGTTGTGGAGGCCTTTGAGAAGGCGGAACGCGATGGACGCGAAGACCTGCTTGCGACCGCGATCTGTACCGAGCTGTGCTCTGACCTGATTGAAGGCGGTGTGGATACGTTGCATTTCTACACGCTCAACCGCCCGGAATTGACGCGCGACGTGTGTCATGCGCTTGGCGTGACGCCCAAGCTTGATCTTAAGAACGTCGCTTAATCCAACGCACCCCCCAAAGCGGCGGTCAGTTTGGCCGCCGCCTCTTGGACCGACGCACCCAGATTGTCGATGCGTTCATCCGGAATGCGGGCGGACGGGCCAGAGATGGACACGCCTGCTATGGGTTCGCCATGCATGTCAAAAACGGGGGCTGCAATGCAACGCATACCGTCGTTTTTCTCTTCCGCGTCAAACGCATAGCCTCGCGCTCGCGTTTTTGCCAAGTCCTCTGCCAAGGCCTCTGGCGTGACCAGCGTGTGCTCGGTAAAGGCCGTCAACTTGTGGCGACGGATGATCGACGCGACCTCTTTGTCGTCCATCTGTGCCAGAAGCGCCTTGCCGATTCCCGACGAATGCATTGGCGACATGGTGCCAGGCGGAAAGAAGGCACGGATATTGTGGTGTGTTTCGACCTGGCTCAGGAACAGAACCAGCCCATCGCGCGACACACCCAAATTGGCGGTCTCCTCGGTCTTCTGCATCAATTCTCGCAGGAAGGGCCGGGCACGTTCGACCAGCGAGGTGCGGCGCAGAAAGCGCGAACCGATGTGAAACGCCCCTGCCCCGATATGCCAGGTTTGCGCGACCGGGTCGAAATCAACCATGTTGCGACCTTCAAAGGTCGATAACACGCGGTAGACCGTGGCGGGCGATTGATCTAGGTCTTCGGAAAGGTCGGTCAGAGTCGCCCCGCCCCGTTCGCTAAGCCGCTCAAGGATGACAAGCGCGCGATCAAGCGATTTGATCTTGTTCTGCTCGGTTGTATCGCTCCAAGCGCGCGGCCGACCCCGCGCACGACGTTCAGGACCTGTTTCCGCGTTCATGCCCGCCTCCCCACAGCGCATTGTTTCGATACAAAAAACATTTTTACAATGTGAAAAAATAAAGATTGAAATGCAACCGGTAACACTCAGGTTCTGCGGCAAGCGGCAGAGGACACACATATGCGCATCGTCATTCACGGATTCGGGCGAATTGGCAGGGTGATCCTGCGGCAAATCCTGACAACACCACAGCATGCCGATATTGAGGTTGTCGCGGTCAATGACCTGGCCGCCCCCGAGACCTGCACCTATTTGTTCAAATATGACAGCGTCTTCGGTCCGTTGCCAGGTGGCGCAGCTTATGCTGACGGCACGTTGCAGGCCGGAGGCCGGGCCATACCGCTGTTGACCGGCGTAAAGATGGCCGAGCTTCCTTTGGATGGCGTCGATTTGCTTTTTGATTGCACCGGCGCCACCAAAGACCGCGCGAGCATTGAAGACGCGCTGGCTGCTGGCGCAGAGGCCGTTTTGATTTCCGGACCATCTGACATCGCGGATGTCACGATTGTCAAAGGCGCAAACGAAGATGAGCTCGGAGATCACTCCGTCGTGTCGAACGCGTCCTGTACCACCAACGCGGTTGCCCCACTGCTCCGAGAGGTCGACACCCGCTTCGGCCTGATACAGGGACACATGACGACCATTCATTGCTACACGGGCAGCCAGCCGATGGTGGACGCGCCGCGCGGACCGGACCTTGCGCGCAATCGCGCCGGCGCTGTCAGCATGGTGCCCACGACCACCAGTGCCGCCAAACTTGTGGACCGTGTTCTACCCGATCTCGCGGGCCGCGTCACAGGGGCCGCCGTGCGCGTCCCTGCCATCAGCGTTTCAGCGGTCGACCTCGTGGCGCGCCTCAGCACCCCCCCCTCATCGCCTGCGGATGCTCTACGGCAGTTGGCAAACGCCAATCCGGTGATCGGCCTCGTTGAAGACGCCTGTGTTTCTGTCGATCTGCGCGGACGCACTGAGTCGCTTGTCATTGCTCCGAACGAGACCCTCGAAACCGGCGATCAGATCCGTATTTTCGGCTGGTACGACAATGAATGGGGCTTTTCTGCGCGTATGCTGGATGTCGCGCGAATGATGCACAAGCGGGGCAAATAACGCAGGATTCTTGCCAGACCGCTTTGTTTGGCCTCTAATACCCGTCAAAGAACAGGCAAATATGCCGGGACGAGGCCATCGGAGCAGAAGATGGGCGCAGCAACGGAGATAACCGTCACAGACGGGATCGCTCAGATCGTGATGACGCCGGGCCCGTCAGGCCGGCTGATGCGATCCACATTGGTCTCATTGCAAAGCGATCTGGATCGCTGCGCGCCCGATGACAGCATTGAAATCATTATTCTGCGTGGAAAGGGCGACATCTTCCCATCCGGCATCACGACGCCACAGGGGGGAGGTGACGACACCGACAACCTTTTGTCAGAGATGTGTCGCAGGATCGAGTTAAGTCCGAAGCCAGTGGTCGCGGTGCTGACAGGTGCCATCGTGGGGGCTGGAGCGGAGTTGGCCTTGGCCGCGCACTATCGGCTGGTCCACCAAAACACGCGGGTTGGATTTCCCAATGCCCGCCTCGGCCTCGTGCCCAGCGCCGGGGCGACGCAGCGGTTGCCAAGGTTGGTCGGATCTGCCTCGGCACTGGAGGTGCTAATCTTTGGTGCATTGCTTCCCGTTGCCTCGGGCACACTCAAGGGCATCTCGGACCGGTTTTTCGAGGGCGACACCGATACGGCCATTGCCGAATTTGCGAAGGCTCTAGCTGCCAAGGGTGCACGCGCCCGATCCACTGCAGATGTCCGCATCGGTTTTGCTGACGCGGTCGCCTACCAACAGGCGGTGAACCGATTTCGGAAACGCGTCGAAGCATCTCCGGAAATTGCGCCAAAAAAGATACTGGCAGCGGTCGAAGCGGCCATTCTCCTGCCCATTGAGGCCGGGTTGGCCTTTGAGGAGGCTGCGGCGGAGGATTGCTCGGATACGGAACAATCCAAGGCCATGTCACATCTGTTTCATGCCGAACAAGTGGTCGCGATGCAGGTCCGGCGCAGCGATCTGCCCGAGGTCTCGACCATTGGCGTTTTAGGGGGAAGTGCCACGGCGCTTCAGATTGTTCTCGCGGGACTTGAAGCGGGATTGCAGGTAAAATGGCTGATCCGGGACCCCAACCAACAACGCGATAGCGTGGCGCATGTCAGAACTGTTCTCGACGCCGCTGTTTCGTCCGGGCGGTTGTCACGTGATCGCGCTGAGCGCAGACAGTCAGCCCTGCATACCGGGGCCGATCCGCAAATACTCGAGGGCGCGCACCTCGTCTTGCGCGCAACACGCGGACAGCGAGGCGTTCCGATTCCGGCCGGGGTGCCTGTGGCACATTGCCTGCCCGGAGCCGACCCACGACTGGCGTTGCATTTTGCCTCTGCAGCATCCGCCTCAAGGCTTGTCGAGATCATGCTGGGGCCGGAGGCCACCGAGGACGACCGCCGCATCGGACTGGCCCTGGCCCGTCGCATTGGAAAGCTCGCAGTTGTTGAGACCGCACCGACGCTGTCTTTGCATGACAGATTTCAGCAAACGCTTTGGCGCGCCGCTGACGCGTTGGTCGATTTGGGCCAATCTCCCTATGCAGTTGATGACGCGTTGCGCACATGGGGCATGGCCCACCCGCCCTTTGAAACGGCCGACGCGCTGGGGCTGAAAGATGTGGTAGCGTTTGAGCGGGCTGACGGTGCCCGCAATTGGTCTGCCTTTATGTTCCAGCTTGGCCGTGACGGACGGTCCAGCGGACGGGGTTTTTACACATACGATGCTCAAGGAGTGGCGCAATCCGATCCCGACGCGCTTTACAAGATTAACTCGGAGCGCGCGCCGCAAACCTCAATGCCACCGCCGCAGATCGTCAGACTGATCCTTGGCGCGATGGCAAACACTGGGGCAAAAGTCTTGCGCGAAGGAGTTGTACCACGCGCAGCCGAGCTTGATGTGCTTTCTGTTTTCACTCAGCTTGTGCCAAACTGGCGTGGCGGTATGATGCATGCCATTGGCGCCGAAGGCCTGTTGCGCACAACCCGCGACATGCAGGCGTTGGATCACCCCGACCGGGATCTGTGGACGCCTGAGCCCGTATTTGCTGAACTGATCAAATACGGGCGCAGCTTCGACGATCTTTAGCACTGCACGCCTCCCGGGAAGCGTATCATATTTCTATTGAGTTTTTGGCGACAGGCTCGTCTCCTGTGTCCAAGCTCATTGACGCGGGATACGTATGACGCAGCGCAAACTTTACCTCGGGCCGCTCACTGACAACCGACGCTGGGATATGGTCACGATCCGATCCGACGATGTGATCGTTGTGACACCGCCGAAGTCCGGGACCACCTGGATGCAAACGATTGTCGCGCTCCTGTTGTCCGGCGACCCGAATATTGAACCGGAACTGTCCGTCAAAATGCCATGGGTCGACATCCGCGTCCGTGAAATGCCCGAAGTGGCGACGCGGTTGGACGCGATGCCTCACCGGCGCAGCATGAAAAGCCATACGCCACTGGACGGTTTGCCGCTACATGAGAAGGCGCAATATATCTGCGTATTCCGTCACCCGCTTGATGCGCATTTCTCGTACCGGTCCCATGTGCGCAACATCCCTATGTCTTGGTTCGATCATTGGTATCCGGAGAACGATCCAGATGGCGTGACGTTCCGGCGGTTCCTGGACGGTGGGCCGGAGGGATTTGATACCGACGCGATGCCGCTGGCGCATATCCTGCAGCATTACAAAGCCGCTTTGGCCGTCTCGGACCGGCCAAACGTAGCACTGTTTCACTACGCGGACATGAAGAGGGACTTGGCTGGCACGTTCGACAGATTGGCCGGAGTTCTGGGCATTTCACATTCCGACACCGTCATGGCCGCGTTGGTGGATGCTGCCACGTTTGAAAACATGAAACGCAATGCAACGCGATTTGCCCCGTCTGGCGGCAAAGGTTTTTTCAAGTCCGATGCCGGGTTCTTTCCCAGCGGCAGCAATCGCAAGTGGCTGGGCAAACTGTCAGAGCCTGAATTGGCGGCCTATGATGCGATGATGGATGCGCATCTTACGCCATCGGAACGCGACTGGCTGGAGAACGGATCAGGCGAGGCTTGAAACTTGAGGTCTCTTTTCAGCCGAGGAAGATCCCGACGATCACCAGCATGAGCCCGAGCACAGAAACAAAGAGTGAGCCGAGATTGATCGGCATCACGGATTTGACCTCAGCACGAAGCTCCTCATCGCTGAGACCCGCTTTCCGCGCCTTGTTGACCCGCAGAATGCAATAGATCAGCCCGCACAGACCCGCGAACGAGAGCGCGGCTCCTGACCAGATCAATATGTCCATGATATGCTCCTGCGATGGTCGTGATCCATCGGGGCGGTAATTCATCGACCGCCCGCTGACAAGCCCTTGAAGGCGCGCGCAGCCATCGCTACGACACCTCACAGGCCGAAAAGGAGCACCGAGATGGACGACAGCGCAATCGAAGCCAACTACCGCGTCACAGCAGATGAGCTGCGTCAGTTCATCGAGCGGTTTGAGCGTCTGGAAGCGGAAAAGAAAGACATCGCCGATCAGCAAAAAGAGGTCATGGCCGAGGCCAAGGCACGCGGCTACGACACCAAGGTGATGCGCAAGGTGATCGCACTGCGCAAGCGCGAGCCTGACGATATCGCCGAAGAAGAGGCCGTACTCGACATGTACAAGGAAGCGTTGGGCATGTCCTGAGCTTGCAGTTCCGCAGACACGGACGAAGAAAAAGGCGGCGCATCAGTGGGATGCGCCGCCTTTCTTTTATGGAGCGTTGCGATGACGCGTAAAAACGCCCTCGCCCGTGCTTACCCCCGTGCAGGTAAGACCTTCGAGCGCTGTTCACCCAGCCCCGCAATGCCAAGCGTGACAACCTCGCCGCCGTTGAGGTAGCGGGGCGGTTTTTGCCCCATACCTACGCCAGGAGGTGTACCGGTAGAAATCACATCTCCGGCCTGCAAGCTCATGAACTGGCTGCAATAAGAAATCAGGTGCGGGACCTTGAAGATCAGAGTCGCGGTCGAGCCTGACTGCATACGCTCGCCGTCCACGTCGAGCCACATATCAAGATTGTCGACATCCGTGATCTCGTCGGGTGTCACCAACCATGGGCCTGTAGGTCCAAAGGTGTCGCAGCCTTTGCCTTTGTCCCATGTCCCGGCGCGGTCAAGCTGGAATTCCCGTTCCGAAACATCGTTGATCACGCAGAACCCGGCAACATGCTTCATGGCGTCCGCTTCGTCGATATACACACCGGGCTCGCCAATCACGACGCCCAGCTCGACTTCCCAGTCGGTCTTCACAGATCCGCGCGGGACTTGAATGTCGTCGTTTGGCCCAACAACAGCCGAGGTCCATTTGTTGAAGATGATCGGCTCTTTCGGGATCGGCATCCCGGCCTCTTCCGCATGGTCTGCATAGTTGAGACCGATACAGACATATTTGCCGATATTGCCGACACACGCGCCGAGGCGCAGATCATCCTGCGGAGTGCCATCGACCAGAGGCAAAGTTTCCGGATCCAACGCGCTGAGCTTGCCCATTGTATCCGGACGCAGGGCGTCACCAGCCACATCTGAAATAACTCCAGACAAGTCGCGAACCCGGCCTGAGGCATCGAGCAGGCCCGGTTTTTCGGCACCGGGCGCACCGTAGCGAAGCAGTTTCATGCTGTTCTTTTCCGTTTCTGAGTGCAGTGAAAATTTAGGTCTGTTCTGACTTTCCTTGCGCGGCCCAAATCGCGCCGCGCCGTATGATTTCCGTGACCTGAGGCAGTTTCAGATCGTCGAGCTCATGCCCGATCGAGCAGTAAAACACCCTACCCTTGTCCCATCGACGTTTCCAGACCACCGGGATCACGGTCCCTTCAATCCACCAAAGGTGATCGCCAGAAAAGGTCGTTGTGGCCAAGACGTCGTTGGAGGGATCAGTCAGCATATAATACTGCTCTGACGTCAGACGAAAGCTGCGGATTCCCTTTACAATCGGATCGTCTGGTTTGCAGATCGTCACATCATAGTCGATGTAATCTTCAGCCGGTTGCAGATTGTCCGGCCATCCTGGCGGATGCGCGACGAACTGGCCGCCGATCAGGAAATGGTAGGTCGGGCGATCGCGAAACGCGTCTCCCATGTGGCCGTGCCATCCGGCAAGACCGCAACCCTTCCCAATCAGGTCGAGCAACCCATCTTCCTGCGGCTTTGTCATGTTGCCGAACTCTTCCCGATGTCCGGACCGGGCCGATGACCAGATCGGTGTGATCAAGTCGAGATCACGCAGGTCATCTGGCGTTTCGAGGGGCGCAAGCGTGTCATAGACATCTACCTCAAAGCCGTTTTCTTCGAGCAGTGCCTTGTACCAATCGGCAAAAGCGGTAGGCGCATGGCCTTCCCATCCCCCAACAAAGAGCGCGGCTTTCATGAAGTATCCTTTCGTGCAAATGCCAGCATCGCCGCCATGTCACGGTGGCCATAGCCCTGTGCTTCGGCCCGAAGCAGAGCGTCCAAAGTGGCCTGCCCCTGCGCCATCGGCGTGCCGAGCGTCCCGGCGAGTGCCGCCGTCACCTCCATGTCTTTCCGGGCCAAAGCCACGGTAAAGGTCACGTCATTGGCGTCTTCGTCCAGGTATAAAGGTCGACGGTATTTCAGCATCGGCGCGCAGGCCGCGCTGGCTTCGATCACGTCAAATGCCTTGGCTGACGGAATGCCGGACGCCTCTGCCAATGTCATGGCTTCTGCCAGCGTCTGATTGATGCCATGGATCAGCGAGTTGACCGAGAGTTTCATAACAGCGCCCAGTCCCTGCTCCCCAAGGCAAATGGTCTGCTTTCCCATTGCGTCGAAGAGCGGCATGACAGGCTTGGCCTCTGCCTCGGAACAGCCGGCCATAATGAGCAAAGCGGCATCCTGTGCGGCCTGTGTGGCACCGGAAACAGGCGCGTCAATCACCACCGCGCCTTTGGGCGCATGTTTGGCCAGCGCAGCGATGTGGTCCGGGCTCATGGTGCCCATTTCGATAAAGATTTGCGCGCCGCCCGCAAAAAGCCCGTCATTCCCATGATGGACGGCGTCAGACGCAGCGTCGTCGGCCAGCATCGTGACGACAACATCAGCCGCATCTGACAGAGCTTTCGGAGTGTCGGCAACCTGACAGCCCAGTTCCGCAGCGAGATCCCGCGCTTTTCCGCCAGAGCGGGTCCAGAGAGTAAGAGACTGACCGACGCGCGCGAGATTGCGCGCCATATGGACGCCCATCCGACCCAGTCCGGCGAACCCAACCCGCATCAAGCTGCCTTGTCGTCGGACAGTCCAGAGATCGCCTTGATAAGGCTGTCTTCAGTGACCTCTTCTGAATTGAACGTCCGCATCACCCGCCCCGAATACATCGCGATGATCCGATCAGACACGTGCAGTACCTCGGGCATTTCCGAGCTGATAACCATCACTGCGTATCCTTGGGCTGCCAATTCACGCAACAGTTTGTGAATCTCGGATTTGCTGCCGACATCAATACCACGTGTGGGTTCGTCGACGATCAGCAGGTTGGGATGCATCGACAGCCATTTACCGATGACGATCTTCTGCTGGTTGCCACCTGAGAGATTGCCTGCCTGCGCTCTCCATCCCGGCGTGCGGATGTCCAGTCTATCCCGGTATTGATCAAAGATCGCCACCTCAGCGCCTTCAGCAACAAATGGACCCGCCTTGAGGTCATCCACCTGTGGCAGGGTCATGTTGTCCCGGCAGTTCATGCCAAGCACGAGCCCCTGACCTTTGCGATCTTCTGGAACAAGACTGATCCCGCGGGAGATGGCATCGGCGGGCGAATGAATGCGGACCTCTTGGCCATCGAGCAGGATCTGACCCTCAGAGGGTTCGCGCAGCCCAAACAAGGTCTCGGCGATTTCCGTTCGCCCGGCCCCGACAAGACCGTAGAAGCCCACCACCTCGCCGCGGCGGACCTCGAAATTGACATCCTGATACAGCTTGCCACAGCTCAGGCCCCGCACCTCAAGCGCGACATCGCCCAATTCGTGATGCGATGCATTGCGGCTGAGGTCGAGCTTGCGCCCGATCATCATCTGCGTGATCGACTCTTCGGTACTGTCTGCCGTGTTCACGGTGCCCTGATACTGGCCGTCGCGAAGCACCGAGATACGGTCAGTGATTTTGAAGATCTCTTCCATTCGGTGAGAAATGTAGATGATCCCAACGCCATCGCGCTTGAGATCCGCGATCACATCAAACAGCACGACCTTTTCGGCGTCTGTCAGGGACGCGGTCGGCTCGTCAAAAATCACGGCCTTGGCATCGACCGTCAGAGCGCGGGCGATTTCGACCATTTGCTGGTTGGCAATGGAAAGGTCGCCAACGCGGGTCTTGGCATCAAAGCTGACATTCAGTTTCTTCAGAATGGCGTCTGTCTGTTCTGTCAGTTTTGCCCAGTCCACACGGCCAAAGCTTTTGCGGGGCAATTCGCCAAGATAGATATTTTCCGCCACGCTCAATTCAGCCGCAAGACTGAGTTCCTGGTGGATAAACATGACGCCTTTGGCTTTCGCCTCAAGCGGGCCAGCCATTACGACCTGCTGATCGCCCATGAAGATTGCGCCACCATCAGGTTGGTAAATGCCACCGAGGACTTTCATCAAAGTGGATTTTCCGGCCCCATTTTCGCCCATCAGCGCATGGACTTCCCCAGGAAGAACTGAAAACGACACCCCATCCAAAGCCCGTACGCCCGGGAAGGTCTTGACGATATCCTCAAGCCGAAGGACCGGTTTCACATCAGTCATACCTTCAACTCCTCTTTGCCTTTAACGTTGAGCTGGCGATCCAGGAACAGGACAGCGATCAGGATCAAACCAATCACGAGGTTTACGGTCGACGTGTCCGCGCCAATGTGACCAAGCCCCTTGCGCAGCAACTGGATTGCGATGACGCCACCGAATGTGCCGATCACGTTGCCGGCGCCGCCGGTGATCTTTGTGCCACCCAGAACGACGGCGGTGATCACCCACAATTCATAGAGCTGGCCGTCGTTGGGATTGACCGAGCCAGATTCCGAGTAAAACACCACGGCCGACAGCGCTGCGAGGAAACCGATGATGGCAAAATTGATCATCATGTGCGGACCCACACGGATACCGGCGTTTACAGCGGCTTCGCGGTTGTCGCCAATGGCATATGCATTGCGGCCATGCACTGTTTTGGTCATCAGGAACCAGATCGCAAACGTCACCAGCAGCAAAAACCAAGACGCCGTTGCGAGGCCCAGAAACTCGGCTTCAGCGAAATCCACGAGAGTCCAGTTCAGGTGGCTTGTCGGGTTCTCTCCATTGAACATGAAGACAATGCCACGGTAGCCAAGCATAGACCCCAGCGTCACGATGAACGCATCGACACCGGTTTTCCACACGATCAGACCATTCAACGCGCCAAGCACGGTGCCCGCGGTCAGGGCCAGCAACCACGCGATGGGAATGACACCATCACCAAGGCCCGCGAAAATTGGCCATGTCATACTGTCCAGCATGACGATGGCGGCGATAGCAAAGGTGGCGCCGACGGACAGGTCAATGTTGCCGTTGACCATCACCAGCGTCATGCCCATTGCAATGATCCCGATAGGCGCAGACTGCTTGAGAAGCAGCAGCATGTTTTCCCAGTCCATAAACGCCTTGTCAGAAAGAGACAGGTATTCACCAGCGACAGAGAAGAAGATCAGTTGCAGGATGATAAAGCCCCAGATTGCGCCGTTTGCCAACGCTTTGGACACAGCTCCGCTTTTCATGGTGTCCGCCCTCCCTTACGCAATCGGTGACCAGAGCTTACCGCGCTTGGCTGCAATATCGAGCCACACAGCAAGGATGATAATGATCCAGGTCACAACGAACTGGACGTAGAATTGAAGCCCCATCAGCAAAAGTCCGTTTTGGATAAATCCAAGGATCAGCACACCGATGACGGTTTTGAAAACTGTGCCGGAGCCGCCAAGCAGTGACGCACCACCAAGGATGACAGCGGCGAGTACTTCGAGCTCCAGCCCCTGCCCCACGGTGTTCTGTGACCCCAAAGACCGGCTTGCCTGAATAAGGCCTGCGGTGGCAACGCAGGTGGCGGAAATCAGGTAACAATAAAAGACTGTGCGCGCTCTTGGGATACCAGAGAAAGTTGCTGCGGTGCCGTTGCCGCCTACAGCGTAGACCTTGCGGCCAAAGGGCGTTTTGGCAAGAACCATTCCGAGAAGAGCCGCCAAGATGAGAAAGATCAGGATTGGCACCGGGATACCCAGCGCAGTGCCCTGACCAAAGACGCTGAACCAGGTCCCTTCCTTATCGGCAATGTCCATGTTCTGGCCACCTGAATATGTCAACGTCAGCCCGTGAATGGCCGACAACATACCAAGTGTGACGATCAGGGAGTTGAGCCTGAGATATCCGACAAGGAAGCCGATGAAAGCCCCCAGACAGAGCGTCATGGCGAACATCGCAGGGATCGCCAGAGCCGGACCAAGCTTGTCGTGCAGGTCGAGCACAACGATGGTCGAAAAAGACATCATCGAGCCAACAGACAGGTCAAGATTGCCGCTGATCACCACGAAAGTCACACCCAGTGCCATCACACCGATAATCGCGGACGAGCGGACCACACTGAACACGTTGTCCACACTCAGAAACTTTGGGCTGGCGATTGCGAACGCAATCATGAAGACCGCGAAGGCAATCAGGATTCCCTGTTTTGCCAGAACGCGTCCAATCTGTTGTTTGCTCATTGAAGCCATCATCCCCTCCCTCAGGTTGCTGGCATTTTGCGACATGTCTGACATCTGACCCTCCCAGCCAAAGCCTCAAACCAGCGTCATGCCCCCGTCGATCATCACAATCTGTCCGGTCATGTAATCGCTGTCCTTGGACGCAAGAAACGTCGTCGTCCCTGTGATATCCGCCGGTGTGGCGACGCGCCCTCTGAGGATCTCGGCAGAGAACTCATCCATCGCCTGGCCGGGCCGTTCAGACGCTCCGATCTCCATGAGATCCTGATCGACCTGTTCCCACATCTCCGTGGCCACGACGCCCGGCGCAAAACCTGTCACAGTGATGTTGTGCTTGGCCAGATCTCGCGCCGCAGATTGGGTCAAAGACACCACGGCCCACTTCGAAGCGCAATATGGTGCGACATTGTCAAAACCCTGCCGGCTGGCGATTGAGGCGGTGTTGATAATCTTGCCACCGCCGCCCTGTGCGATCATCTGACGAGCTGCTTCCTGCATGCCAATCATACAGCCGAGCCCGTTTACACCCATGATGAAATTCCAGTTGTCTTCGGTGACATCCATGAAATTCATGGGTTTATTGACGCCGGCGTTATTAAACTTCACATCAAGCCGACCAAATGTGTCGACTGTATGCGCCACCATTGCGCGCACCTGTTCACGGTCTGTTACATCCACGGCCGCCGACGTCACGTTACCAGAATTGCCGTTCAGCCTGGACCGGTTTGCCTCGGCCACTTCGGCCACCAGATCACCGTTAATGTCTGCAAAACAAACTTTTGCGCCCTCGTTCAAAAGCGATTCACCGATGGCGCGGCCAATGCCTCGCGCGGCGCCCGTGACAATACAGACGCGCTCAGAAACACGTCCCATGCCGCGTCTCCCTAAATAGTCATGTTTGGATCGAAAGGAACGGGGCGCAGCAAGACTGCGCCCCGCGAGGGAGGAGCCTTAGAATACAGGCTTCGTGAAGTCGCCCATGTTGTCTTGGGTGATCTTCGGAGTGTCGAAGTAGTTGAGGAACGGAACGTCTTCGCCGTTCAGAACGTCAATGGCGGTCTTCAGAGCCGCTTCGGCGTCGTCAACCGGCGACTGGTAGATCGACCCCCAATAGTCGCCCTCAGCCATCGCCTCGTAGCCAACCGCAAAGTTGGTGGCACCGACGAAGATGATCCCGTCACGACCGGCTGCTTTGGCCGCGTTCAGAGCGCCAACACCCATGTTGTCGTCGCCAGCATAGACGCCGTCGATGTCATCATACTTGACGAGGAAGGCTTCCATCACCTGCTGGGACTTTTCGCGGTTCCAGTCACCTGGCTGCTGGTCGATCTGCTCGACGTTGGGGCAGACTTCCGGCAGACGGTCATTAAAGCCCTTCGCACGTTCAATCGCAGTGGTGTAGCCCGGCTGACCGGTGATGTGCACAACCTTGGCTTCGTTTTCGATGCCCATATCCTTGAACTTGTCGCACATGATTTCAGCCGAACGAGCACCTTGGGTGATGTTGTCGGGGCCGGAGAACGACTTAACGAAGTCAAAGCCCTGCTCGGCGATGTTGGAGTTGGTCACGATGACCGGGATGCCTGCCTGATGCGCTTTGCGCACCGCCGGGATTACAGCTTCGCCATTGGTTGGCCAGATGATGATGGCGTCCATTTCCTGCTGGATCAAATCTTCCATCTGCGCGATCTGACGTGCAACGTCACCGCCCGCGTCCAGAACCACAGTTTCAACTGCGTCGTTGGCATCGGCTGCAGCGATGAACGCCTTTTCATATGTCGTCTGATAGCTGTCCACGCCAACGTTGTTCTGCGTGATGCCGATCTTCATGGTCTCGTGACCTGCAGCATATGCAGTGCCCGCGATGGCCACAGCGGCTGTAGATGCAGCAAGAATATTGCGAATTTTCATTAGGTTCTCCTCCCGAGAAGGTACACTGTTGGTTACTATTCCGTCGGACACCCCTCCTGGTGCCGGTGCATCACCCGGCGGCCCAGGCGATTGCGACGAACCTGCCGCCAAAGCTCCATCCAGAATGCACCAATATTATTCATATTGGATATTTTATTATCCGTTTTGGACTTTTTGAGGATACGCTGCCGATATCACTTTGGACATTTTGGAGCGAGGAATCATGAAGTCGCCCGTTTCATCCAAATTGGATGACCAAGACAGCGCCATCAACCCACCGAAGAGAAAAAGGCAACTCGCCAGCATGAATGCGTTGACAGGACATCGCCAAACAACGAGCGCGCCTCCCCAGGTGTCGTCGGATGCTTTGGACGCCCTGACCTTTGTCAGCGAATTGATGGACGAGATGGACACGGCGCTCGATTTGGTGACGCCGAATGCTCATCTGCGGATGGCAGTGCATCTTCTCAAGGGACATTTCGATGCCAAGATCGTGACCCCGACGTCGCTGATCAGCGCCAGCCAAGTGCCTTATGCGACCGCAAACCGCCGTTTGAGAGAGATGGTGGATGCTGACCTGATTGAACAGCGTCCCCGCACCAAGACCGGCAAAAGCTTTTCCATGCACCCGAGCGAAAAGCTTCTGTCGCAGTGGATGCAACTGTCCGGTCGCGTGCGCAGACTGGCGGAATCCGAATTCGGTCACGGAGACGCCGCCGCCGAGACCGAAGACTACTATTTTGGCGGCAGTTACTCGGCGGCACAGTCGATACCGCCTCTACGGGTCCTTCCGCAGCCATTGAAACTTGCCGGTGGCCTCAAAGTTCTGGTGCATGGTGATCCCACCTTCATGGTCATGGACAATCTGAAGCGTCAGTTTGAACAGATCGTGGGCACCGAGATCAGCCAGCGCGCCTTTTCCATCGACCGTCTGCGGGAAGAAGCGCTTCGGAACGCTGAGCGTGAGACCAGCCGATACGACATTATTGCGGTCGATCTGCCGTGGATTGGCGAGTTTGCGGAAAAAAAAGTCCTCATGCCGCTGAGCAAGGTGATTGACCTTGCCAAGCTTGATGCAGCGGATTTTCACACCGCAGGCTGGAAAGCAACGTATTGGGGCGAGCAGCCGTACGGTGTTCCGGCGCAGACAACACCGGAACTTCTGTTCTATCGGCGCGACCTGTTTGCCGAAGCTGGGCTTGAACCGCCAGCGACGACTGACCAACTCCTGCACGCCGCCAAGACGTTGCATGATCCCCGCCGCGGCCAATACGGGATCGCCTGGAATGCGGCTCGGGGAACGGCGCTTGGGCACACCGTTCTCATGACGATGGCCGATTTCGGTCAACCGATCCTCGATCTTCCCGAAATCGCGGGCGGTTTCGAAACCGATCACCTGTCAAGCCGCGACTACCGTCCGACCATCGACACGGAGTCAGGATTGCGCGCCGCCGAGTTCCTGATGGAACTGCTGAAATTTTCGCCGCCAGACATCCTGTCAATGTCGTGGTACGAACGGGTCAGGCCCTACGCTGCGGGTACGGTCGCAATGGCCTATGGCTATACCTTGCTGGCCCCGTATTTCGAGCGTGACGAAAGCTCGCCTGCATACGGGCAAACAGGGTACTTGCCACACCCTGCAGGACCGGGCGCGACACAGATTGCGCCGGTTGGTGGCTACGTGATGGGCATACCGGCCAATCTGGCCCCCAATCGCGTGCCCGAAGCTGCCGAGGCCTTGCGGATTTTCACCTCACCTCAGGCGCAGAAGCTTTTCGTGCAAAACGGAAGCCGGACCAATCCGCGGTACTCTGTTGCCGCCGACCCCGAGGTCCGCCGCTCTTCGCCCATTTTCGAAGCAGTAGACGCGATGTCCTGGCGCGACGAGCTTCAGTTCTGGCCGCGCCCGCCCGTCCCCGAGATCGGTGGCATCATCCAGATCTGCGGAGAAGAATTTCATGACATGCTGCGCGGGATCGTCTCACCGCGCGAGGCATTGCGCCGGTCCCAAAAGCGGGCCGAAGCGCTGATTCAACACAACGGGACACCGTGACATGAGGAGGAGAAACCATGGACCCCAATCGCCTGAAAGGTAAAAACATCCTGATCACCGGCGCGGCGCGCGGAATGGGTGCTGCAAATGCCGAAGCATTTGCAGCGCAGGGCGCAAATGTTTGCATCGGCGATCTGGATGGCGATGAAGCCCAAATGGTTGCCGACAGCATCAATGCCGCCGGGAATGGCAAGGCCATTGCGATCAAAATGGATGTGACCAAGCGCGAGGACAACGCCGCTGCGGTTGCCGCAACCGTTGAGGCGTTCGGCTCCATCAACGTGGGTCTCTTCAACGCGGGCCTGAACAAGCCCCGGTTCTTCATGGATATCGATGAAGACAACTGGGACATGATCATGAACGTCAACACCAAGGCGATGTGGCTTGGCATGCAGGAAACCGCCAAGCAGATGATTGCTCAGGGACCGATGGAAGATCACCCCTACAAGCTCATCAATGTTGGCTCCATCGCGTCGCGCAAACCGCTGGTGGATGTGACCGTTTACTGTACATCAAAATACGGCTGCCTCGCCCTCACAGAATGTGGCGCTCTTGGTTTGGCCGAGCACAACATCACCGTAAACGGATACGCGCCCGGGGTTGTTGTGACACCGCTCTGGGAACAGTTGGACAAGGACCTTGTCGAGATTGGCTTCAAGGAGCGCGAAGGCCAGGCCTATGACGACATCGTCGCCAACAACCTGGTGATCAAGCGCGTTTCCTATCCGAATGACATCGTCGGCACCGCCTCCTTTCTGGCATCTGACGACAGCGACTACATGACCGGTCAGATGATCTCCATCGATGGCGGCTGGGTCACAAAGTAACCCTTCACCTAACTGCACTTACTGAACCAACCGGGTGCGCTGGGACGCACCCGAAAGGAGTTTTACATGTCTCGCGCACTCATGCCCAACATGCTCACCCCGCAGGACCTGGAACCAAACTGGGAATGGCGCGACCGCCTGCCTGCCTGGGGCCACACTTCGGTCGATTTCGAACGTCGCGTCGATCACGACCGTCTACGCCGTTACCGCTTGGCCCGCACACGGCAGTCATTGAAGAACTCGAACGCCGGGTCGCTGTTGTTGTTTGACGTCAATAACATCCGCTATGTCTCCGCCACCAAGATCGGCGAGTGGGAAAGGGACAAGATGTGTCGCTTCTGCCTGCTGACGGGCGACGACAGCCCTTACGTCTGGGATTTCGGCTCGGCCGCTGTGCACCACAAACGGTATTCCGACTGGCTTGAACCGGATCACTGTCTGGCGGGCGTTGTTGGCATGCGCGGCACCATCCCGCCAGATTTCGGTCTCATGCAGAAATATGCCAAGATGATCGCCCAGCTCATCAAAGACGCGGGCATGGCCAATATGCCGGTGGGTGTGGACTACGCCGAAACCGCCATGTTTCATGCGCTCAAGGAAGAAGGCATCAACGTCGTTGACGGCCAACAGATCATGTTGGCGGCGCGTGAGATCAAGAACTGGGATGAAATCCAGCTTCTGACGCAAGCGGCTTCGATGGTCGATGGCGTCTACCACATGATTTACGAAGAGCTGAAACCTGGCGTGCGCGAAAACGACATCGTCGCCATGTCGAATAAAATGCTCTACGAAATGGGATCGGATGACGTTGAGGCGATCAACGCCATTTCGGGCGAACGCTGCAACCCGCACCCGCACAACTTTACCGACCGATTGATCCGTCCGGGTGACCAGGCGTTCTTCGATATCCTGCAGTCATACCAAGGCTACCGAACCTGCTACTACCGCACGTTCAACGTCGGCCGAGCAACGCCTGCGCAGAACGACGCCTATGTAAAAGCGCGTGAATGGATCGACGCCTCGATTGCGATGATCAAACCAGGTGTGACGACGGACAAGGTGGCCGAGGTTTGGCCGACGGCGGAAAGCCTCGGGTTCCCGAACGAAGATGCTGCCTTCGGCTTGCAGTTCGGCCACGGTCTGGGCCTTGCCCTGCACGAACGGCCGATCATCAGCCGAGCAATCAGTCTCGATCACCCGATGGAAATCCAGACCGGTATGGTCTTTGCGCTGGAAACGTACTGCCCGGCCGCAGATGGCTATTCCGCCGCGCGGATCGAAGAAGAGGTCGTCGTGACTGAGACAGGCTGCGAGGTGATCAGTCTCTTCCCTGCCGAAGAGCTGCCCATCGCCAACCGGTACTGACCGATGGCAAACCTGTTCGACCTGACGGGCCGCAAGGCCCTCGTCACCGGCGGGGCGACCGGCATTGGTGAGGGCATTGCCCTCGCCCTTGCCGCAGCCGGGGCCGACGTGGCCCTGACGTATCGCAGCCACGCACCTGAAGACACGCTAGCAAAAATCGAAGCCGTGGGACGCAAAGGCGCTGCGGTCAAAGCGGACTTTGTTGGCATGGACGAGGCCGCAGCCGCTGAAGTCGTGAGCTTTGCCAGTGATGCGCTTGGTGGTCTCGACATCCTCGTAAACAACGCTGGTATCATCCACCGGGAAGACTCGGCCGAGATGCCACTTGACGATTGGCGTCGAGTTTTGTCCGTGAACCTCGACTCCGTCTGGCTGCTAAGCCAGGCAGCGGGCAAACAGATGCTGGCACAGGGGTCCGGCAAGATCTTGATCGTGTCCTCAGTACTGGGCAGCCAGGGCGGCCTTCGAGTTCCGGCCTATGCCTCAAGCAAGCACGCTGTTCTGGGATTGACTAAGGCGCTGTGCAACGAATGGGCACCGCAAGGCATCAACGTAAACGCCATTGCGCCCGGCTACACAGCCACGGACAACACGCAGGCGCTGCGGGACGATCCAGACCGCTCGAAGGCATTGCTGGAACGTATCCCGGCCGGTCGATTTGCTGAACCATCCGAGATTGCGGGCGCGGCCGTCTTTCTGGCATCCGACGCCGCCGCTTATTGCCACGGAAGCGTGGTGACGGTGGATGGCGGCTGGCTGGCGCGCTGAAAGAGAGAAAATATGGAACAGACACTTACAGGAAAAACCGCGCTTGTGACAGCCGCTGCCAATGGTATCGGCCGCGCCTCTGCCGAAGCGTTGGCTGCTCGCGGTGCGCATGTCATTGCGACCGATATCGACGGTGACGGCGTCGCAGCTCTTGCCAAGACCTCGGACCGGGTCTCAGCCCACAAGCTGGATGTGCTGGATGCCGCTGCAGTCAAAAAACTTGTATCTGAGGCAGCCCCGTTCGACATTCTCGTCAATTGCGCAGGCTGGGTGCATGACGGCACGATCCTTGATTGTGATGACGACGTCTGGGACCGGTCCTTCAATCTCAACGCCAAAGCACTCTTCCGCCTGACGCAGGCAGTCCTCCCCGGTATGCTGGACAAGGGCGCAGGATCGATCGTCAATATCGCCTCAATCGTTTCGAGTGAAAAAGGCGCACCACGCCGATTTGCATACGGGGCCTCAAAATCTGCGATTATCGGGATGACGAAATCCATCGCTGCGGATTTCGTGAAGCAAGGCATTCGCTGCAATGCAATCTGCCCCGGGACGGTGCAAAGCCCGTCGCTCGAAGACCGCCTGCGCGCCACGGGTGATTTCGATGCGGCACTCGCTGCCTTCAAGGATCGCCAACCGATGGGCCGTCTGGGCACCCCGGAAGAGATTGCCGAAATGGTCTGTTATCTGGCCAGCGACATGGCGGGTTTCACCACCGGTCAGGCTCTGGCCATTGATGGAGGCTGGTCGATCTGATGGGACTGGACCGCGCTGCTTCGATCGAGGATTTGCGACGGCGCGCCAAGCGCCGTATTCCCCGCTTCGCATTCGATCTTGTCGATGGCGGGGCGGAAAATGAACGCAATATGCAGCGCAACCGCAGCGCTTTCGAAGGCATCGAACTGACCCCTCGATACCTTGTGGATGTGTCCAGCATCGACACGCGTGCGACCGTCTTCGGGCGGCAGTTCGACCTGCCGTTCGGCATGGCTCCAATCGGGATGCTCAATGCGTTCTGGCCAGATGCCGATGTGACTCTCGCACGGCTCTGCAAGCGCGAAAACATACCCTATGTCGCAAGCTCAGCAGCGTCCACCAGTTTGGAACGCCTTGCCGAAGCCGCAGACGGGAACGGCTGGTTTCAGCTTTATGTATCAGGCGATCATACGGTAACTGACAGCCTCGTCAGCCGTGCAGAAACAGCCGGATACGACGTCATGATGGTCACGGTGGATGTCCCTGCCGCTGGCAAGAGGGACCGTGACATTCGCAATCAACTGTCGGTCCCGTTCAAATTCACTCCGGACGTGTTGTTGCAACTGATGACCAAACCGGTCTGGTCGCTGACCAGTCTGATGCATGGCACGCCGAATATTGCCAATTACGCAGACTTGCTGAAATCGGCGACGTCTTATGCGGATGTACAGAAGACCCTCATCACACCCGGGTTCACTTGGGAAGACCTGCAGGCCTTGCGCGCGCGCTGGAAAGGCAAGTTGCTGGTCAAAGGAATCCTGCATCCCGAGGACGCGGTCAAATGTGCCGAGCTTGGCGTGGATGGGATCGTTGTCTCAAACCACGGCGGGCGGCAGGTGGCGTTTGGTCCTCCGACCATTGAAGCACTGCCGGCCATTGCCCAAGCCGTGGGCGGCAAGCTGACGGTTGTTCTGGACAGCGGCGTCCGGCGCGGCGCAGATATCTTGCGAGCGAAAGCCTGGGGAGCCGATTTCGTGCTCACAGGACGCGCGCTTGCCTACGGTGTGGGCGCAGGTGGGAAAGACGGTGCACAACGTGCCATGGACATTCTCAAGCTCGAACTTTCGCGCGCCATGGGCCAGTTGGGCGCGCCGGTGTTTTCCGAGATGACCCCAGCAGATTTTCCAGTTCGCACACCGCCACGGTAGCGCGGAGATCAGATCGCAGAACTTATGGAGTGATCAGCGTGACACCCGGCATGCGGCCCAGGTCGTACAGGTCTTCTTCATATTGCTCGGTCAGATCCTGAACCAAATCAGCATCCCATCCCGGCAAATCAAGCTCGTCGTCGATTTTGGAATCGTCCGCATACTTGTCAAGAAACGCAACCTTCACGCGTCTTATTTGCACTTCGGTCAGATCCGGCCTTTCTGCCAAATAGGCGCGAAACCGGGTCATCCCCTCTTGCGTCGTGATGTCAGCCATCCGCGAATAGGCTCCGATGATCGGATGGGTCGGAGCCACGCCCGCGAATTCGCGCACTAGTTCGCCCCAAATGAGCGGGCTATCTTCATCACACCAGATCGTCACCGTGACACCCGGCAGCGCCTCGGTGATCCGTTCAATCAAATCAGACCATCTGAGCTGCGCTGGGTCCAAGCCCTGCAAAAGCTGTGAAATATCCTCAAGCGGCGTCGCCTTTAGCAAGGCCGGCAGATAGGTTGCCGGGTTTCGGAGGCCGATAAAAATCTCAAAGCTATCCTGAGAGAAAATCTGGCGCAGCGTCGTCAATCTCTGTTCGGCCTTGCGGTAGACCACTCCCCCCTGAAACGCGATCTTGGGAACCGAAAAAAGGTTTTCGTGCGAGAGGATTAGACGGTCGACATGCCCCGTGTCCTGATCAAGTATGCTGTCCAGCAGAATGTCGCGCGTATCCTGCGCCGGGGCGCCGTCACCCAGCGCGTTCAGCATCTCAGAAATCAGCTGCCGGTACTTTCCAGGCCCCGGAATAGCGATACCTTCAGACCGCAACCCGTCGCGATTGCGCAAGAGCGTCTTGAAGAGCCGGTCACCGCCGGTCTCGTGAACACCTGTGTGAAGGACGACTTGCATCAGTTTTCGTTATTACCCGCCACCTGTCATCAGTATACCCCTGCGAGACTGGATGAAAACCGTGTTCAGGCGAAGAACAGCAAATCGTAAATTTTCCCCAGATTGCCTCTTGCACAGCCGCGCCACACTCAGTAATCACGCCTGCAGAGCCCCTATAGCTCAGCTGGTAGAGCAACTGATTTGTAATCAGTAGGTCCGCGGTTCGAGTCCGTGTGGGGGCACCATTTCACCGCAGAATTGTCTGGCACATTGAGCTCGCATCAAGCAATGCGCGCTTTGATCGGTTTCAGTCCACGCAAGACACCGCATCGCGGGAGGTGCCGTCGAGGGCAAGCGGGGTCAGAGTGACGCTGCCGCCCGGCTGTTTTTGCTGTTGATCAATCCATGCCAAGGCCGCAGTCACACCGTCCAGAAGGAAGGTTGCGGACAAAAACTCGTCTTTGCAGCCTCCAAACTCAAAATCGAGAATGTCGCCAGGACGGAGCCGCTCCATCACGATCTCTGCATTGGGACCCGTCATAAACAACGTGTAGGCTTCCGGTTGACCCGGCTCCGTTTGATCCTGTTTCACGGCAAGATCGGCCGTCTCGATCGTTTGGATGGGCTCACTGTCATGTCCGTACCGGATCACGCTCGCCATTACGCCGTAGGCGACATTCGGCTGAATTCCGTCCAACCAGAGCGACATCGTCCATGCGGCTGTCACGGCTCTCCGGTCGAGGTTGAAGACATGACCACTTTTCGGATTTTCAGGCGTGCCTGCATAGGTATATGCGGCACAATTCAAATCAGCATCGCACAAGGTGTGCCAAACGCCAAAAGACGCGCCAAAATGCTCCTGAGCATGGCTGGGATTGTGCAAAAGGATGGCACAGAGTGCCGCCCCGAAAACACTCCCCAACCGGGGATATTGGCGTCGGCGACCGTTGGACAAGAAATTTGAGACACCCATAGGACCAATCCAATTTCAAAAGGATCACGGCACGAAACCGCTCTCCTTGCCGCACGACTTTCTGTTTCGGCTCGTTATCCACGTTGCATAGCCATCGCACGACTTGATGCCGATGACCGCCGATACCTTGCGCAGTTTGCGTAAGATCAAATGCAACACGCGCGGCAAGCGCTCAAAGAGCTTGATTTGGCGCAGAAAACCTGCCGAAATACTGCACATATTTTTTGTCCAATACTGCGTTTTCGCAAGGTTTATTTATGAATGCACAGGAACCCATCGCATTTCGCGGGCGTCTCTCTGCATCGGTGTTTCCCGAAGCAGCCCGGCTCAACGCCTGGAAAGAACAATTCGGCCGTCAATTTCTCAACCTCGACATCGACCCGCTGGACGATACCCAATTTCACCATGACATCGACTTTCTGGGCTTGCCGGAGCTGAGTGTTTCGAAAGGTCGGGTCAGCGCAGTACGCTACTCGTTGACGCCGGATTTGATCAAGTCAGCAGAAGATAACGTGACGCTCCTGATCCCCGAGACAGGGTCGATTGACCTCGACCAGCAAGGCAAAGAAGCGCACATCAATCAAGGCGACGCTCTCATTCGCCGTACCTGCGAAACCGGAGACACGTATTCCACACGCGGCGATCATCTTGCCCTTATGGTGTCCCGAGAAGCCCTGGCGCGATATGTCGGCAACACGGAACAGTTCGCCTTCGCCGCGATCCGTTCTGACGACGCAACGTTGGGCCTGCTCAAACAATACTTACGCATGCTGATGTCAAACGCACCGACACAGCTAAACGACGGCTTAAGCAAGGACGCCGCTGAGATGATTTCGCGCCATGTGCATGAAGTTTTCGGTCTCTTGCTGAGTGCCTCTCGTGACTTGTGGGAACATTCCAGTGAACACGGTGGCGGCTTGTTTGCGCTGCGGCTGTCCGCCATCCGGGAAGACATCCAGAAACATGCCAGGAACCCTGATTACTCAATACACCATTTGTCCCGCGTCATCGGTGTCACACCCGGTTATATCCGGAAAATCCTGGCGACAGAGGGCCAGCGGTTTTCCGATCTCGTGCGATCAACGCGTTTGGATGCAGCGCATCGGCTCCTCTCGACGCCGCAGATGAACGATCTCACAATCACAGAAATTGCATTCAACTCCGGCTTCAATGACCTGTCCTATTTCAACCGCTGCTTCAAACAACGCTTTGGAATGACCCCCGGTGAGGCACGGGATGCCGGATCACTGACGTAACACCATCAGTCGCATTCGCGACAAGGCTTCTGGCGCGTTGAGTCCAAGCGAGCATCGCAACTGGCTGGCTAGGATGACGCCTGACCAACAGCAAACGGAGGAATAGCGATGCGTTTAAAGAAAGCAATTTTCACAGCAATACTTTTGGCCATTTCGGCGGCCTCCCAAGCTACCGCGCAAGAAAAGAACTGCAAATTTTACCCCGAAGGCGGATTGCTCAAGCGGTCATATGAATTGATCGGTCCGGAGGCCTGCAAAGATGCCTGCACGCAGACAGACGGATGCAAGGCTTGGTCCTATACACCGCACACGTTCAACCCGACATCTGCGCCCGGAGATTGCCGCATGATGGAGGCCGTGTCGGAAGAGGCTGAAAACGACGAGGATTTCTGTGGCCGTCTTTGAATGTCGGCCTCTACTTCACCCCATCCGTTACACAGCGATTATTTGATGAATCGGTCTACAATTGTCACCAGCATCGCGCCAGCGTCATTGGAAAAACCGCCCAACGAGAAATGTAGCATTATGCCCCCCTGTTCAAATCAGACCGCAGACCTCCGCGCCTCCGGTTTCCGAAATTGGATGCGGTGTCTCAGTCTTGCGGCAATGCTTTGCGCCGCGCCCGCTTTTGCATCGCCGCCGGACTGCACCGACTTCAAGAACACTCCCCCGCGGGACAAGCTCGAAGAACGATGGTGTTGGGCTTTGGACATCAAGGCACGCTACAGTGAAAAATTTGTCGAAACCGTACCGGTAAACGGCGATGGGGTTGCCCGAAATGTCAAATCAAAATGGGTATCTTCCTTTTCAACAAATGGTGGCACCCAAGTCAGTGGAAACAGCAAGATCGAAGAACTGGACGGAGTGCTGCGCCTCGAACTCGCCAGCACCAGAAATTCGCTCTACTATGGCCGACAAGTCAAAGTGTCCGGGACAATCTCGACCAAGGACAACAAGGTGGTGATCTACAGTCCCATCGACACAAATCTCTGGACATTGGCTGCCGTTCTGGTCGACGGAACGGACCGGAATGCGCCGCCACCTGAAGATGGTCTCCATTTGAAAGGCTACCTCGCCCACACGATTGAACCCGGGGAGACTCAGAAGTTTTCTGCAGAACTTTTGTCTTTGGCGGGTGATTTCTATCTTGTGCTCGTGGCACCAGATGGCCCCGCGAAGAACATCCAAATTGAGATCACGGATTAAATTGACCGGTCAGTAGCTAGACTGATGCAGTCAGTGCCGGACGTAGGCCAGTAGCGGCATTCCAAATCCAACACTCGCCGTGAGCGCGGTATGCACTGCCATGACCCCTGCCCCACGTGGGTCAAGGGCAGTCCAGAAAGTCAGTGCAACACCCCATACGAGGATCGGCCAAACCAGACAAACGGCGCCAGCGACAAGCGCAATCAAAGACCATCCGCGCCGCAGGAGGAATCCAGCAGACCCAACCATGCCCGCAAAGCCGGCAAGTTGAACGACCCAAACGGTCAGTGCAGCAATGCCTGAATGCGCAAGACCCCGTGCTACATCTGACTCCTGCGGGACATCGGACACCAATATGCGCAGACCATACAGGATCTGACCAAGATCATACCCAGAGGCCAGAACGACGAACCAAAACAAGGAAGCAAGTCCTGCGCACAGATCAAACCGACGAAGCCGCCCTTCACTGGACACCAGATCACTCATTCTTGGCAGGCGACGGGATGGACAAGAAACACGCGATCATCCGGCTCTGCGGACAGCCAGAAAGCCTCATCACTGCCGCAGTCCTCAAGGCGCAGTCCGCCAAAGAGAAGCTCCAGATACAAGGACCCCTCCTCCGGAGAACGACGTCGCAGTTCAATAGCGCCGCCATCGCAATCCACCGCACACACCGTATTTCCCTTATCATCGGAGTGACATAGACCGCCTTCTGTTCCACGGCGCTCTCGCGTTTCAATCGCGATGGAGAAGGTATATTCGCCCTGCCCGGCCTGATCGTCCTCCCATTCACGGTATCCCAGATCAAACCGGACATTGGTTACTTTCTGGCGTGGATGGTTCGAAAGGTGATCGGCTGTATAGCTTCGCTCCCAACAGGCTGACGTCCCCTGGATTGGCGCAAGGATGACATCTAGACTGTCGGCTTTGGCGTTTGTCAGCGACACCACGCTGGCGCAAAAAAGAACACTGATCGAAATGCGCACCTCTGACCTCACTCTTGTTTCAAGTACGGGCGGAAGGGCTGCACGCTGCAGGTCTTCACCGATGCGGGGAACAGCAGAAACAGCTCATCATCCGGCAGCGCATCAATCACAAAAGGCGGCGCGCCTTCGTCCTGATCCGGACAGCGCGCATTGATCGCCAGACGTCCGACCGCGCTGATATCGACCATGATCGACCCTGCTCTTTTTGCCGCTCTGAGCTGGAACGCATCATTGGCGCAAGAGATCATACACTCGGCAGCCCCGCCCTGCCTGTCACGACAAGCGCCATAAACCGCACCGGACCGCTCGCGTGTCGCAATGTCCAAGTCAAAAACGTAATTTTGGCTAACACCATCATAAGAGAGAAATAAGCGCAGCTCGGTCACTTTCTGGCCCGGATGCTTTGAAAAATGAGCATCCGAATACCGGCGCTCCCAACACGCGCCCGCACCGCGCATCTCGGGGACCTGATCCGAAAGAAAACCTGCACCGACGGGTGTTGACGAGACGCAGGCGAAAACAGCAAGCCCCAGGCAAACAGCCGAGCGCGTCATGTGCACATCAACACGATCACAACGTTCAAACACCCAACCGATCCGCCTCTGCAGGCTCCTCCGCTCTTAGGAGGTCGAAGAAAGCATATTGGGTCAAGATGTTTAGCGATTTGATGTCGTAAAAGAGCGCTGCATCACCTTGATGATACGCCTTCCAGACGGCCTGATACGCATCGTATATGCCTTTGGTTTCGGGGTCCTGCCGCATGGTTGACAGGGATTGGCGGACAGTCGCTTCCACAATGGCACGATTGCCCTCACTCATCTCGGCAATACCATGCCCAAGCACCACCAGTTTCTCGATCGCACGTTCTTTCACACCAGCAAGGTCGCTTTCCACCTCGGACGCCAGCGGTGTGCCTTCAAGCAATGTATTGGCCTCCGCCATCGCATCGACATACACTTCAAATACCTGATGCCCCACCTTTTCGGGGTCGGGAGCGAAAGATCTGATACCAAAAAAAATCCCCACCAGAGCAACAAGACCGATTGCCAGATTTCTTCGGGTCACTATAGGCTGCATCCTCTGGTCCTCTTCGTATGAAACTGCTTTTGTCGGTCACGAGAATACCGGACCCGACGCGATCCGCTTGGACAGAACGCGGGCGAGAATTGGACTCATCGCGACTTTCAAGACCTATCGGCGGCGCGCTTTGTCCAAGCGCGCGGCACAATAGTATGATACATTATCTCAGCGTTAATCTAAATAAGTACCTACAAATAGATTGAGACACCTCCGATGCCCGACGGCTGCCAGTTCAAAACCCTTTGGTTCCAACACACGCGCATCATCTGCGTTGCGGTGATCGTGACGCTTTCGACGGTAGGCCTGGCTTCAAACGCCCTCGCCTCTGACGCAACGAGCGAGACCTCGGCATTTGCTCGCTTGGTCAACATTTCGGACCTGCCAGAAGACATTTCGGAACTGCGCAATGCTCTGGGGTTCTGCACACCCTTTGCGGACATGCGTCATAGGTATCAGGCCATGATTGTCGACGATCCGGGCGCCTTCTCCCGTCTGGCAATCGTACCCTGCGGTGGCGGTGGGTACAATCTGTCATTTGTGGTCTTTCTGGAAAGCGCCGGAGAAACGATCCTGCATACGTTCGACACCTACTCTGAGCCCGACGGTTGGAACACGACCAAAGAGGTCTTTAACGTGGAATGGTTCGAAGAGCAGAGTACGCTGAGCACGTTTCGGAAAGGTCGCAGTCTGGGAGATTGCGGTGCAATCGGAACCTGGCTCTACCAGGACGGAACCCTGCACCTGCAAAGCTACCATTTCCAACCAACTTGCGACGGAAGCTCCGCACCCGGAGAGTTCCCACCGCTGGAAGACCGTCCCTGATACAAGCGCCTTTCGGTCTAAGAGGCAGTGAAAGTTTTCAAGAGCTAGACACCCATAACCCATAGTCTCATTCTGGTGCGGGCCAGAAGCATCGTGTCACGCAACTTTGGCGATTGCTGCACGCAAAATGCTGACCAACTGGACACCTCACCTCGCGCGGCACCGGCGGTTTGAGACGACAAATGCGGGCCGTGTACGTATCGCACATCCCCTTTAAGCGCGCCCAGCACCCGCCGATGAAGACGCGCGGTTGTCCGTTGTGACAGACTGCAAACAAGTTCCCTGTCTCGGCACAATGTCCAGCCAGTCCGAACAATGGGGAATCTTTCCCGACATTGTTTCCAAACCTCCAGTCAAAGGACCACAGCGCTGCCCCAGTCGCTTAGAAATGTGGCCGCAATTCCCCGTTAATGATCGCGACGGGGGAGTCCCTGTCCGGTCGCGCGTGACACGATCAAAGGCTCTTTCCAGCAAGGTTAACCCGAATGGGAGCACGAGTGGATATGAGTGACGTGAAGTTTCGACGCAGGGCAGACAGGCCTGTTTTGCCGCCATTCGTAACACACACAGCGTTTGCGCCGTTAGAAGATGTGCTCTCGAATTCGTGTGAGGTAGTGTAACGATGGCCGCGTATAGCGTCACGACGTCGAATTGGAATTCGGCAGCTTTTTGGTCAAGCATCAGTCAAACCGGATCTGGCCACACGCTCGATTTCTCGGGATTGCCGTCCAATTTCACAATCTCATACGACACTGACACCGGAGCGGTGACCATCTCTGACGGGTCAACCACCTATGTCATTGGCGACAGCAGTTACACGGGCACGGCAGACGCCACACTCGGCGGAACTACAAGTTGGCATTTCTTCACATCCCTAAGCTTCAACAGCGGCCCGACCTATGTCGCAGGAAGCTACAATGGTGATGTCGTTACATCTGGCGCAGGCAACGATACGATCTTCGCAAACGCGGGCGCAGACAGCATTAACGCAGGAGACGGCGACAACATCGTCAACAGCGGGCCCGACAATGATACCGTGGTGACCGGTTCGGGTGCAGACCAGATCTTTACCGGTGACGGCAACGATTCCGTTATTGCCGGGGATGGCAACGACTACGTGACCGGCAATGCTGGCGCGGATATCATCTATGGCGGCGCTGGTGACGACCAACTTGAAGGCGGTTGGGAAGATGCCGCCTCCAATACGATCTATGGCGAGGCAGGCAACGACCTGATCTTCAGCGGTGGCGGCGACGACTTTGCCTATGGTGGCACCGGCGACGACTGGGTCGAAGGTGGTTGGGGCAATGACCTGATCGACGGGCAGGCAGATTCCGACCGCCTTGTCGGCGAGAATGGCGCAGATACAATCGAAGGCAACACTGGTGCCGACACGATTACGGGTGGACAAGGCACCGACGTGCTTCGCGGCGGAGATGACAGCGACGCCATCTGGGGCGGCTCAGGCGACTTCATTGATGGTGGTGAAGGCGGTCTAGACAACGACACGCTCAACGTGTCCAACGTGTCCTCGGTCAGCTATTCCGGGCCGGAATCTGGAACGCTGTTCTTCAACGGCGGTGGTTCGCTAACGTTCCAGAACATCGAAAACGTCAACGTCCTGACAAACAATTACATCGTCGACGGGACGAGCGGCGATGATCAGATCGGCGTGTTTACCGTCGATGCCGACGGCGACTGGATCGACAATGACGACGCGCTTGGCGGCGGTGAACAGGACCTTGTCTACGGATATGCTGGCAACGATATCATCTGGTCCGACGAAGGTAACGACTCTGTCTACGGCGGCGACGGCAATCTTCTGACCGCCGACAGCAATGACAACGACACCATCTACAGCCAGGGCGGAAACGACCTTGTCTATGGTGAAGGCGGCAATGACGTCGTGTACGGCGATGACGGTGCCGACACAATTAGCGGCAACGAAGGTGCCGACGAAATTCACGGCGGCGACGGCACGGATTCGATTCAGGGTGGTCAGGGCAATGACACTCTGATCGGTGGCAACGACAATGACCTGATCCTTGGCGATGGTCAGTGGTATGACCCTGTTCTGTATGCGTCGGGCCCCGGAACATCCGCAACGAACCTGACTGTCACCAATTCGAGTGACGGCCAGATCGATCTCTGGTGGATCGACTGGTCGGGTGTTCTGCAATACTACGCCACGATCCAGCCGGGAGATACGTATAATCAGCCAACCTTTACGGATCACAACTGGCTGCTCCGCGACGCCGATGGATATTACCTTGAACTGATCGCGGGCGCGCCGAACCAGACCGTCGTCTATGGTGCTGAGGGTTTGGCGGATTCGATCACCGGCGACGCGGGCGACGACACGATTCTCGGCCAACACGGCGCAGATACGGTGTCGGGCGGATTGGGTGCAGACAGCATTCTCGGTGGCAGCGGCGAAGATCAGCTATCAGGCGATGACGGCAACGACACGATCTTTGGCGGTGACGGCAACGATACCGTTGCGGGCGGTGCCGGCGCGGATTCACTCGACGGTGGTGTGTCGTGGTATGACACGGTCGATTATTCGAACAGTTCAGCTGCGGTAAACATCAACCTTCTCGATTCACTGGCCGAAACGGGCGGAGATGCCGAGGGCGATGTTCTCAGCAATTTCGAGATGATCTTCGGCTCGCAGTACGGTGACACTTTCACGCTCGGCGCAACGGGCATGGACATCGCTGCAAACGCTGGGGATGACACCGCCTACGGCGGCACCGGAGACGACCGGGTCTGGGGTGGCTGGGGCAATGACACACTCTTCGGCAGCGACGGAAACGACCTGCTGGAAGGTCAGGAAGGCAATGACACGCTCTATGGCGGCACCGGCAGCGATACGCTGACCGGCGGTGATGGGACAAACTATCTTTTCGGCAACGAAGGGAACGACAGTCTTGTCGGCAGCGCCTTGGATGCTGGCGGGTTCACCCAGATGGACGGTGGCGCAGGGGCCGATACTCTCGACGGGACCGCCGGTAGTTGGGACATTGCCTCGTACTACAACTCGGCCAGCGCGATAAGTATCAACCTCACGGATGCCCTGACCGAAACAGGCGGCGACGCCCAAGGCGACACGCTGACCGGGATTGAACAGATCGACGGCTCGAACATCGGCGATGACACCCTCGTCGGCGATGCGGGTGTTTTCGAACTCAAAGGCTGGGGCGGAAATGACACTCTGACCCTCACCGCTGCGTCAGGTGGACGCGCTGAGGGCGGCGACGGAGATGACGATATCGCGGGCGGCTCGGGCAACGATACGCTGGATGGCGGCTCGGGGTCCGACTCGATCGCGGCCGATTTTGGCAACGACCTCGTCTATGGCGGCGATGGAAACGATTCGATCTGGGGCGAGGAAGGCGACGACTCCATCGAAGCCGGCGCTGGAAACGATATGGTCATCGGCGGCCAGGGTAACGATACCGTGCTTGGCGGTAGTGGGTCGGATCAGCTTTGGGCCGGTTCTACCGGAACGGACCTTCTCTATGGCGACGGCGACGATGACAATCTGATCCTCGGATCAGGCAATGATTTCGGCTGGGGTGGCGACGGCGACGACGACTTTTACCACTATGTAAGCCAGGGGGTTGGCGACACGATCACCGTCTGGGGTGGTGAGGGCGACGAGGGTGGCGCCGACCTGACCAATGGCAGCTTGGGCGACCGGCTGGTGCTCAACTTTAACGGAGCGGTCGTCACCGACAACCTGACCGTCACCTTTACCGGTGACGAACAAGGCACGGTGACAGGTGGCTCCACCAACTGGCAGTTCTACGAGATCGAACGCATTCTTGCGGGTGGCGGGAATGATACGATCGATGCCAGCGCCGACAGCGCAGGGTTGCAACTGCGTGGCAACGGAGGCGCGGATTCGATCATCGGCGGCGCGGGCAATGACTGGATCCTCGGCGAAGGCGGGGCCGATATCATAGCCGGGGGCGCCGGCGATGACAGTCTGACGGGCGCCGCGGATGAAGATACCTTCCTAATCGAGGACGGTTTTGGCAATGACACCATTTTGGGCGGTGGGACGGTCACGACGGGGACGGATTTCGACACGCTCGACCTGAGCGCTGTCACCACCGGCGTCACGGTGGACTGGACCGGGTCCGAGGCGGGGACCGTCACCTCGGGTGCGGATACGATCACGTTCAGCGATATTGAGCAGATCGTATTTACGAACCTGAACGACAGTATCAATGCTTCGGCGGAAACCGCCGGGCTGAACTTCGACGCGGGGGGCGGCAACGATTCGATCCGCGACGGTCTGGGCAACGACACAATCTATGGCGGCGCCGGCAATGACCGCGCCACGATCCAGTCGGGTGGCGGCGACGACCTGATCGTCGATGTCGAAGCGGTCTATCTGGCAGGCGATATCGGCAACGATACCGTGTCGATGACCAGCGGTCGGGGCTATGTCGGGATCGACGAAAACTGGAACCTGACCTTCTCGGATGGGCTCAATGCGTCGTCGAGCGACGGCACCTACAACCTTACGCTTGAGGGCATCTATGAATTCGATGCCTACGGCACGACCAACGTCATCGACGCATCAAACGCGGGTCAGTGGATACAATATAACACCTGGTCTGGCGATCACACTGTCACCGGCTCGGATTTCGACGATCAAATGTACTACTACTCGGGTGGCGGTACAGCCTATTTCGATGGTGGTCTCGGCAACGACTATCTTGAAGGCGATACCGGCGCGGATACCCTGCTCGGCGGCGCAGGCGACGACCAGATCGTCGGTGACGGCGGGCCAAACTCCATCGGCAGCGGCGACTATATCGACCTTGGTACAGGCAACGACACGGTCTGGGCCGGAGCGGGCGCCGACACGATCCTTGGCGGCACAGGCGCCGACGAAATCAACGCGGGATACGATGCCGACACGATCATCCTTGAAGACGGGTTCGGCAACGACACCATCGACGGCGGCAGTGCCTTCAACACCGGCACCGACTCCGACACGCTGGACCTGTCGGCGGTCACGACACCGCTGACGATCACCATCACCGGCACCGGGGCGGGCACCATCAGCGACGGCACCAGCACGGCGACGTTCATCGAGATTGAACGCCTGATCCTGTCCGATGCCGCCGAGGTGGTCGACGCCACGCTGGATGCCGGCGGGATCGAGATCGTCGCGGCGGGCGGCGATGACAGCGTCAGCGGCGGCACGGGCAACGATACGCTTGACGGGGGCTTAGGCAACAACACCATCGACGGTGGCGCAGGCGCGGACAGCATCGTGACCAGCTCCGGGGCGGACAGCATCCTTGGTGGCGACGGCAACGACACGCTCAATGCCGGTTCGGGAAATGACTCCGTCGAGGGAGGCTTGGGCGATGACAGCCTGATCGGCGGGATTGGCCGCGACACCCTGCGCGGCGGCGATGGCAACGACACGCTGACCAACGACTCCGGCAACGACCTGATGGATGGCGGCGCAGGCAATGACTCGATCTATGGCGGCAACGGCGCCGATACGCTGATCGGCGGAACGGGCAACGACTGGCTCGAAGCGGTTGACGATTTCAACAGCACGTACTTCTGGATCGACAATGCCGACGGCAATGACACGATCACCGGGTTTGACGGCAGCGGCGCCGCGCCGGATATCATTCAGTTCTTTGCCACCACGTCCAGCGACGGGGTCACCGTCACCTACACCGATGGCGAAATCGGCAGCTACAGTTTCAACGGCGCTGCGGGCACCGCCATCGGGACGTTCTCTGACGTCGAAGGCATCCATGGCACGCTGAACAACGACATTTTTGATGCCTCTGCGGCCACTCTCAACGGCATCTCGGTCTATACCAATGGCGGTGACAACCTTGTCACCGGCTCTGCCACTTGGGACACGATCAACCTGCAGGGCGGTGCCGAGACCGTCTACGGCGGCGATGGCGACGACTACATCGAGACCACGGGCACCGGTACCGGCAATGATTGGATCGACGGTGGAGCGGGCAATGACTCGATCCACCTCTATGACAGCGGAACGCGGGTCACCATCGACGGCGGCGCGGGCAACGATGACATATGGAACAGCGACAGCGACATCACCTATGTCCTGCAAGACAATTTCGGCAATGACTCGATTCGTGCCTCGGCAAGCGAAGGCGATGTTAACGGCGGCGACGAAATCGACGCCTCAGCATTGTCCAATGCCGTGTCTGTCAGCTTTGCCACCGACAGCACCGGATCACTGATCCAGGGCATCGATTCAGTGTCCTTCGCCGAGATCGAGACTTTTACGCTCACCTCGCAAGCCGACAGTTTCGACGGCACAGGATCGGCCAGGGGGCATAACGTCACCGGCGCTCTGGGCAACGATACGCTGATCGGCGGCACCGGCGGTGACACGCTCGCGGGCGGCGATGGCGATGACTATATCGAAGGCGGCGCCGGTGATGACGTCCTGACGACCGGCCTGGGCCAAGACACGCTGATCGGCGGTCTAGGCAACGACACGCTCATGAACGCGGCTGGCGACGACAGCCTCGTCGGCGGCGCTGGCAACGACTCGATGGTCGCGACCGACGGCAACGACACGCTGGTCGGCGGCGAAGGCGACGACACGATGCTGGGCGGCAACGATGCCGACGTGTTCATCCTTGAGGACAATTTCGGCAATGACAGCATCGGCGGCGGCGAAGGCACCAGCGGCGCCGGACCAGACTACGACAGCCTTGACCTCTCGGCCCTCACCGGCCCTGTCTCCGTACTTTATAACGGCGACGAAAGCGGCTCGATCACCGACGGCACGTCGACCCTGACTTTCTCGGAAATCGAACGGCTGATCCTGACCGACAGCGCGGACACCGTGGACGGCACCGCCGATGGCGCGGGCCTCGACATCGACGCGCGCGGCGGCGATGACACCCTAGTCGGGGGTGCAGGGAACGACACACTTTCGGGCGGCGACGGCGCAGATTCGCTCTTTGGCGGTGGGGGCAACGATACGTTTGTCTATGCGGCCGGTGACGGATCCGACACGATCAATGATTTCAACACAGGCAACACCGGCACGCTGACCGATGGCGATGCCACGAACAACGACTTCATTGATCTTTCGGCCTTCTATGACAACATTTGGGAACTGACCGCTGACCAACGCGACGACGGCATTCTGAACCAGTCGAACGATGGCGTGAATGGTGTCGACTATTCCGACAATGCAAGCTTTGGCGGCGGCAGCCTCGTTTTCAGCGACGCAGTTGCCAGCACCAGCTTCTTCAATGTCGAAAACACCGGTGTGGTCTGCTTTGCCGCAGGAACACGGCTGCAAATGGCCAAAGGCTTCCAAACCGTCGATACCCTTGGTCCCGGCGATCTGGTCATGACTGAAGATCATGGCTTGCTGCCCGTGCTTTTCACCCGCTCAACGGATCACGAATGGAGCAAAGAGCCCCACAAGGACAAACCGATCCTGATTACAAAAGGGGCACTGGACGGCACCACGCCGGACCGGGATTTGCGTGTGTCGCCGCAGCACCGGGTTCTGATCCGCGACCCGCAAACCGGCGAAGAGCGACTTGTGCCTGCCAAAGCACTGACTGGTTTGCCAGGGATCCGCCAGATGCGCGGCTGCCGGTCGGTCCGCTACATTCACGTGGCTCTTGATCGCCACGCCATTCTCAACGCGGAAGGCATCGCTGCCGAGAGCTTTTTCCCGGGACCTATCGCTCTGCGCAATCTGTCTGATGAGCAACGCGCGGTCATCCGGCCCTATTTGCTATCGGCAAACGCCGGTGCGTCGAAAGGTGGCTACCCGCCCGCGCGCCCGCTGACCACAGTCAGGGAAGCACAACAGTGCCTTCGCGATGGCGCACAGATTGCCGCCTTTTCCGACCGGTCGACTGCTCCGAGCGCCCTGCCCGTTCTCTGTGCCAGATCTGGCTGACCCAAGTCTGGCAGCGACGAAAGACTTTCGGGTGGCGCCCCGACACGCGTTGCCCGTCTATGCAGCAACGGCCTGCGACTTCGCGCTTCGCTTGAAGAACGCGTAGTAGAAGACCGGCGCTGCCACGAGTGTCAGAACGGACGCAAAGGCCAAGCCGCCCATGATCGTCACGGCCATAGACCGGAAGAATGCATCCCAGATCAACGGCAGCATCCCCAGAATGGTCGTCGCCGCCGCCAGTACAACCGGCCGCAGACGCGATGTAGACGCCTCAACCATGGATGCCTTCAGGTCCTGATCCGGTTTCTCGGCTCGGACAATGTCGATTTCTTCGACCAGAACGATGCCATTCTTGATCAGCATTCCCGACAACGACAGCAGTCCCAGCAGTGCGGTGAAGGTAAACGGGAATCCTGTCCCCAGCAGAGCGAGGCTCACCCCGTTGACCGACATCGGCACCAGAAGCCAGATGATCAGCGGTTGCCGCAGCGCGTTGAAAAGCAGCACCGAAATGACCACCATGATGATCAGACTCATCGGCAACTGACGCCCCAGACTCTCCTGCGCATCAGACGAGCTTTCCAGCTCTCCACCCCATTCCATTTTATAGCCTGCCGGCAGTTCCATCGCCTCGATCGTGTCGGTCACTTCAGCCTGCACCTGTGCGGCGGTCAACCCTTTGACGATGTCGGCCCCGACGGTAATCGTCAGCAGCCGGTCTTGGCGCATAAGCAGCGTGTTTTGAGCCTCAAACGTCAGACCATCGGTGACCTGCTCCAGCGGAACAAAGCTTTGGGCGTTCTGCGAATAGACGACGTGATCGGTCAATGCGAGACCCGCGTCGGGGTCAGCACGCAGCACGATGGGGATCTGTCGGTCGCCTTCGCGGTATACCCCGGCATCAATGCCGGTGGTGGCAAAGCGCAGGATGCTTGTGATGTCATCGCGGGTGATCCCCGCCTCCTGCGCCCGATCGGTTGCGTAGACCGGTTTGAGCACCAGTTCCTGTTCTCGCCAATCGATGCGCGGGGCAACGATATTTTCAGACGCCGCAACAAAGCGCTCCATCGCCTCGTCCGCCAGATCACGCAACTCCTTCGGGTCAGACCCCGAGAACCGCACTTGGATCGGATCACCGCCACCCGGCCCGAAGGCCAGCCGTTTTGCGCGAAACTCGCCCTGCGGCAGTGTCTCGGCGGCAAAGGTCTCAAGTTCGGCAATCAACGGCGCGATCTGCTCGATCGTCTCGGTTCGCACGATGATGTGGCCATAGCTCGGGTTCGGGTCTTCCGCCTGATAGGTGAGCATAAACCGGTCCGCACCCTGCCCGACAAAGGCTGTTGCGGCGACCACATTTGTTTGCCCGGCCAGCCACTCTTCGAACATGGCCAGATCACGCGAGGTCTCGTGGATCGACGCGCCCTGCTCCAGCTTGTAATGTACGAAAAAGAGCGGCGTGTTGCTGTCGGGAAAGAACTGCTGCGTGATCTGACCGAACAGCATGAAGCACACAATAGTGATCCCAATCAGGCCAACGATCACCAGCCACCATGCCTTGAGCGCGCCTCGCAGCGTTGCCCCATACATGCGGAACAAGGCCCCGCCATAGGCGTCATCTTCCGCACCTTCGGCCCCCCGCTTGAAGAAGTAATGGCCAAGCAATGGCGTCGCCGTCAGCGCCAGCACCCACGACAGCAACAGCGAAATCCCGATCACCGCGAAAAGCGAGAAAAGGAATTCCCCCGTCGCGTCCGGGCTGAGCCCAATGCCTGCAAAGGCCATGATCCCGATCACCGTCGCGCCCAAAAGCGGGATCTGCGTCTTGCTCGCCGCCTCATCCGCCGCCGCGCGTGAATCCTTTCCGCGCCGCATGGCGATCTGCATGCCTTCGGCAACCACGATGGCATTGTCCACCAACATACCCATTGCAATGATCAGCGCGCCCAATGAAATGCGCTCCATCTCGATGGAAAAAATCGCCATGAAGAACAGCGTACCCACCACAGTCAACAAAAGCGTCACCCCGACGACCACCGCCGCGCGCCACCCCATGAACAGCGCCAGCACGATCACCACGATGCTGACCGACATGGCCAGGTTGATCAGAAAGGCATTGGAGGCTTCCTCGACCACCACATGCTGCTGATAAATCGGTTGTAATTCGACCCCGACAGGGATTTGCGGCGTAAGCTCGGCAAGCTTGGCATCGGCGCGCTTGCCCACGTCGACGATGTTCTCGGATGCGATCCCGGCAATTCCCAGCGTGAACGCCTCAACCCCATTGTGCCGAATGATGAGGTCCGGCGTGTCTTCGCGGGCGCGGGTCACCTCAGCAAAATCGAAAAGGTTGAGGATCTCGCCCCCGACACCGACGGTCAGGCCGGCAATCTCCTGCACCGTGTCATATCCATCCGGCCCCTGGATCAAGGTGCGTCCGTCAACCTCTTGAATCGATCCACCATCAACCACCGAATTCGCCGTCGCCAACGCGCCCTGAATGGCTGCTGGTGGCACGTTGAGGTTTGTCGTCAGCGCCAAATCCGGTTCGACATAGATCACCTCATTCGGCACACCCGACAATGCCACATCGGCGACCCCGTCCACGGTCAGCAATTCTCGCCGCAGGAAGGTAGAGAGCTCGTAAATCTCGGCGTCGGAAAATCCGGGTGCGGTCACCCCATAGTAGATGCCGAACACATCCCCGAACCCGTCATTTACAAACGGTCGCCCCGTGCCGGATGGCAGCCGCGCCGCGTTCACACGGTTTCGCAGCTTGGTCCAGATCTCGGGCAATTCATCGCCGTCATAAGTGTCTTTCATGTCCACACTGATGCGCGACAGACCGGGCTGATTGACAGACCGGACTTCCTTGACCTCGGACATCTTCTGAATCTCGGACTCCAGAGGCTCCGTCACTTCGCGCGCCACCTGCTGCGCGCTGGCACCGGGGTATTCGGTGATCACGACGGCTGTCTTGATGGTAAAGGCCGGGTCTTCCAACCGGCCCAGCGTGAAGAATCCCCAGATGCCCCCCAGCAGAGCAGCCAGCATGATCAGCCATGTGAAAATCGGGCGGTCGATAGAGGCTCTTGCGATGTTCATGGCGCAGCGCTCAGTTCGAGAAACCGGTGAAGCGCTTTACGCGATCCCCGTCGGACAACTGGCTGGCCCCGCTGGCGACGATCTCTTCGCTCGGCTCCAACCCGTCGATCACACGCACATCACCCCGGATCGTCGGCTCTATCGTCACCGGGCGCCGTGCCACCGTTCCTTCATCTGCACCCGTCGGTGTGAACACCATGACCGACGTGCTCCCATCATTTGCGGTGCTCACTGCGGAAGACGGAATCACGATGTCCTGAGTTTCGCCGTTCAGCGTGGCATAGACCGTCACAGACGAGCCCGGCAGAACCGTACGGTCCTCAGGCGGGGTCATGCCCAGCGTGATTTGATATGTCTGCCCAACCTGCGACGTCTCTGCGTTGAATTCTCTGGGTGTGACCCGATAGCGGGCCTCATCGGTCGGAAACTGTGCCCAAAGCTCAAGGTTCGGATCGGTCCCAGCGCGCTGGAACAGCACTTCAGGAACGTCGATCTCGATCCTCAGATCGGACATGTCGTGCAATCGCACAATCGGCGTCCCCGCCGCGATGGTCGAATAATTCGCCACGTTCCGCGACGCAATCAGCGCATCGAATGGCGCGAGCAACGTGGCATTGTTCAACTCACGTTCCGCATTTCGCACTGCAATCTCGGCCAGTTGCAACGAGGTTTCGGCATCGTCCACCGTCACCTGACTGACCGTGCTGCCCTGCAGCTTCTGCAACCGGTCCACCGTTCGCTCGGCCTGATCCTTCTGCACACGTGCCTGATCCAGCGCCAGCTCGAACGGTTCCAGATCAAGCTGCGCCACCATCGTACCCTCGTTGATCCGCGCGCCTTCAATCACCGGAAGTTCTACGAGCTGCCCGCCGACCTGAAACGCCAGATCCACAGTTTCTTTGGCGACCACATGACCGAAGAACTGGCGTGTGACCGCGCTGTCGCCGGATTGAACCTCAATGATCTTGGCCAGCCGTATGTCTTGCGCCAAGGCCACAAGCGGGCTGAAAACAAGGAAAAGCACGATAGACAGACGGTGCATGGCAGGCCTCCGGTAATGGCGCGATTGTAACACAGCAACGACTTATGTCTTATGACGTTCCCGCAAAATTCTGGCACAATCTAAACTGATTAGTTCAGTTTTCCAGTGGCAAGCGCAATCACCGATAAGAAAGCCCTTTGCGGTCATTCATACTAGGGGATCAATAAAGCCAGAACAGTGTAATTGCCGGGAAAACCACCAAAAGCACGACCCGCAACAAGTCAGAGGCGACAAACCAGATCACTGCTTTGTAGGTCTCCATCATCGGCGTGTTTCGGTCCATCGAATTGATGATGAACAGGTTCATCCCCACAGGAGGAGTGATCAGACCCACCTCGACCACGATCAACACAAGGATGCCGAACCAGATCGCCACCCATTCCGCCTCAATCCGGTTTGCCATGCCTTGCGTGACACGAATGTCCAACGCGCGCATCTGATCCCGCGTCAGTTCCACACCGCTGGCTATGGCGCTTTCGATGCCTTGCAGCATCTCCTGCGTCATGCCCTCCGGAATGCCCGCCGCCAGCACCTCACGCGCCGCATCGGCCTGAATGACCGCCAGATCGACAAAGCCGAAATCCATAACCGAAATCACCGGGAAGAAGATCGGGATCGTCAACAGGATCATCGACAGGCTGTCCATCAGGCAACCAAAGACGAGGTAGAAAAGCAGGATCAGTGACAGCACCATGAACGGGCTGAGACCCATCTCGACCACCCAGTTCGACAGTTCTTGCGGCACCTGCGTCAACGCCAGAAACCCATTGTAAAACGCGGCACCCAACACGATGAAAAAGATCATCGCGGTGCTCACCGCCGTCTGAATGATGCTCTGCTTGAACACGTCCCAGCTCAGGTTGCCCGACACAAGCGCGATCAGCCCGGTGCCCGCCGCCCCCACAGCCGCACCCTCGGTCGGTGTGAACCACCCCAGATAAATGCCGCCGACCACAAGCCCGAACACCAGCAACACTGGCCACACGTCAATCAACGCCCGCACTCGTTCGCCATAAGGCACCGGGTCGCGATGCCCGGCCGCTTCGGGATAGCGGCGCACATAGATCGAGATCGTGATCATGTAGCCGATGGCGGCCAGCACACCCGGAATGAACGCCGCCAAAAACAGCTTGGCGATGTTCTGTTCGGTCAGGATCGCATAAATCACAAGGATCACTGAGGGCGGGATCAGGATGCCAAGCGTGCCCCCCGCCGCCAGCGTCGCGGTTGAGAACCCGCCAGAATACCCGTTGCGCCGCAGCTCGGGCAGTGCCACCCGGCTCATCGTGGCAGCGGTCGCCAGCGATGATCCGCAGATCGCCCCAAACCCTGCACACGCCCCGACCGAAGCCATAGCCACCCCGCCCTTGCGGTGCCCCAGCCACGACTCGGCTGCCTTGAAAAGCGCCGAAGACATGCCCGACAGGGTCGCAAACTGGCCCATTAACAAGAAAATCGGAATAATCGACAGCGAATAGCTGGAAAATGTTGAATATGTCTCGGACTTGAGCCGCGCCAGCACCACATCCGGGCTGCCCAGCGCCATCCACAGCCCGCCAATGCCGCAAAGCATCATCGCCAGACCAATCGGCGCCCGCAGAAAAATAAGCGTCAGCAGGACCGGAAAGGACCAGATACCCAGTTCAAGCATGCTCATGCCGCGTCGGCCCCCGAGGTTGGAAGGATCGACCGTCCGGTCGCGGCATAGGTCACCCGCCCGACCGAACAATAAAGCGCCGTCACCGAAGCCACCAACGCGGCGACAAAACTCGCCGCATAAGACCACCAGACCGGGAATTGCAGCAGGAACGACGTCTCACCATTGCCAAGCTTATCCAGAAGACCCGCAAACAAACGCCAGGTGATCAACAAGATCACCAGCGTCAGAACCACGTCCCAGAACGCGATAACCCAAGCATTGGCCCTGTCAGACAACCGTGATGTGAACACATCCACCGTCGCATGACCAGCATAGAGCTGGCAGATCGGAAGGAACGCAAAGATGGAAAACGCAATTCCCGCTTCGACCACTTCAAAGTCGCCCGTCACCGGACCGACACCGCTGGCGATCAGCCCATCGGCGAAGCCTTCAGAAAGCGCAACAAGCCAATCGCTATGGCCCATTGAATTGAGGCCGCGCCCCAGAACCGACACGCAGGTCAGCAGCACAAGCGCCACCATCACCACACCGCCAAGGATCGCCATACCCCGCGCGAGGCGCTCAATCGCCGTCTTCATGCCGCACTGCCCCTCGCCCTCTTGCGCGCCGCCCGACCCGTTGGCCGGACGACGCCGCACGCTTTACTGCGTGTTGTGCTTGTCCAAAAGCTCTTTCGCCCGCGCGATCAGAGCATTTCCGTCGATGCCCTTTTCATCCATCTCGGCAATCCACTCGGCTGTCGTGGAAGCGGCAGCTTCGCGCCACGGACCGGCATCTGCTTCGGAAATCGTGATCAGGTTGTTGCCCATATCAAGCGCGGCCTCCCGCGACGGCGTGTCATCGGCCTGCATCTGTGCCCCCGCCATACGGCTGAATTCGGCCCCTGACTGGGAATCTATTGCCGCCTTAAGATCATCCGGAAGGCTTTCGTATTTTGCCTTGTTCATCGCGAATATGAAGGTGGTCGTATAGATCGCGGGTCCCTCGAACTCGGTGTGGTTCTCGACCAGTTCCGCCACCTTCAAGGCGCCCGTCACTTCCCACGGGATCACGGTCGCATCCACCACACCTTTGGACAGCGCCTCCGGGATTGCCGGAACCGGCATACCCACGGTGGTTGCGCCAAGATTGGTGAACAACTTGTTTGTCACACGCGTCGGGGCACGCAGCTTGACCCCATTGAGATCTCCAGGCGCTTCAACAGGATCCGAGGAATGGATCACACCAGGTCCATGCACCCAAACGCCCAGCACTTTGAAATCGGCAAAGTCCTGATCCATCATCTGCTCTTCGGCCAGGTCCCAATAAGCTGCGGACATGTCGCCCGCATCCGTCATGGTGAAGGGCAGTTCGAACACCTCGGCACGCGGGAAGCGGCCCGGCGTATAGCCAGCCACGGTCCAGATGATGTCGGCCACACCGTCTATCGCCTGGTCAATCAGTTGTGGCGGCGTGCCGCCCAGTTGCATGGACGGGAAATGCTGGATTTCGATCCGGCCGCCCGAAGCCTCCATCACCCGCTCGGCCCAAGGCACGAGCACATTCTTCGGCACATTCGCCTGCGCAGGCAGGAACTGATGCATCCGCAGCGTCACCTCCTGCGCAAACGCCCCTGTGCCCAGCGTCAAAGCCAGTGCCGTGGTTCCAGCGAGCTTGAGAAAGGCGCGCTTGATCATGGTAATTCCTCCCTTTTGTCTTTCGGCATAAACGCACAAAGCGCGCGCCGATTCCAAGGGAAATCTAGCCCCGTCCGATATAGGGCATGGTGGTCGCCATTACCGTCATAAACTGCACATTGGCATCAAGCGGCAAGCTGGCCATATGCAACACCGAAGACGCCACATGCGACACGTCCATTACCGGTTCCACCGGCGTGCCTGCCTCGATGGCCTGCGCACGCAACCCGTGCACGATCTCAGTCTCTGCATTGCCGATGTCGATCTGCCCACAGGCAATGTTGAACGGCCGCCCATCCAAAGACAGCGTCCGGGTCAGCCCGGTGATCGCATGTTTCGACGCCGTGTATGGCACGGAACCCCATCGAGGCACATGCGCCGAGATCGACCCGTTATTGATGATCCGCCCGCCTTGCGGGTCCTGCATCCGCATCCGCGCAAAAGCTGCCCGGGCACAAAGAAAACTGCCCGTCAGGTTCACGTCGATGCAGCGCTTCCAGTCTTCAAGCGGAATTTCGTCAATGGTGGCTCCGAACACGCCGGTGCCGGCATTGTTGAACAGCGCGTCAAGCCGACCCCAGCGCTCCATCGCGATGGAAAACGCATCGTCCACCGCCGTCTCGTCCGTTACGTCACAGGGCAGCGCCAGTGCCGCCTCTGATCCTGCCGCGATTTCCGTCAGCAGTTCCACACGCCGCCCGATCAGGCCGACATTCCAGCCCGCCTCAAGAAACGCCTCGGCACAGGCGCGGCCGATACCACTGCCCGCGCCCGTGATGATGATCGTCTGTTCCATGCAGCCTCCCTGACTTCATGTTTCTCATAAGCTCCGGCGGACTCCCCCGCAGGCGGACAGGGGCAGCGACCCCACCCGGTCAGTGGTTGTCGCGGGGCAGATCCTTGGCGATCCGCTGATACGCCGTCGCCAGTTCCAGACAGCCGCCATCTGCCAATTGCCCGACATGCCGGCGATAAATCTCCTGCCATGGCGTCTGGTTGACGATCTCCGGTGCCTCCCACGCCGCTTTGCGCGCCTCCCATTCCGCATCATCGACCAACGCGTTCAGGGTTGAGGCATTCAGATCCAGACGCACCCGGTCTCCGGTCTGAAGATAGGCCATTCCACCGCCGACAACAGCCTCAGGCGAGGCATTCAGGATCGACGGGCTTTCCGATGTCCCGGATTGCCGCCCGTCGCCCACGGTCGGCAGGTGATTGACACCCGCTTTCACCAGCGTATCGGGTGGCTGCATGTTCACCACCTCGGCCGATCCGGGATAGCCTACGCAGCCCACATTGCGGATAAAGAGTATGCACTCCTCATCAATCGCCAGGTCCGGATCATTGATCCGGTCGTGGTAATCCTCCGGTCCTTCGAACACGACGGCGCGCGCCTCGAACACTCCTTCCTCTCCGGGTTTGGACAGGAAACGCTTGCGGAAATCGGCGGAAATCACGCTGGTCTTCATAAGGGCGCTGTCAAATAGATTCCCCGACAACACCTTAAACCCCGCCTTGTCACGCAGCGGCGCGTCGTAGGTGGTGATGACATCCCGGTCCAAACTCTCCCAAGACGCCAGCACATCGCCCAACTGCTGTCCTGAGGCGGTCATCACCCCCTCATGCAACCGCCCGGCTTTGCGCAGCTCTCCCATCACTGCCGGCACCCCACCCGCGCGATAAAAACTCTCGCCCAGATATTCGCCCGCCGGCTGCATGTTCACCATCAGCGGCACATCAAACCCGATCTTTTCCCAATCGGTCACGTCCAGATCCACCCCCGCATGACGCGCAATCGCCTGCAAGTGCGGCGGCGCATTGGTCGACCCACCAATCGCCGCATTGACCACAATCGCATTCTCGAACGCCTCGCGGGTCAGGATGTCCGACGGCTTCAGATCTTCGAGCACCATCTGCACACAGCGCTTGCCCGTCTCATAGGCCATCGCCATCCGCTCACGGAACGGCGCCGGGATCGCCGAATTGCCCGGCAAGGACATGCCCAGCGCCTCTGCCATCGCATTCATCGTCGAAGCCGTGCCCATCGTGTTGCAATGCCCCAATGACGGCGACGACGCACAGGCAAGCTCCATGAATTCCTCGTAGCCGATCTCGCCCCGCGCCATCAGCCGCCGCCCTTCCCAGATGGTCGTGCCGGAGCCTGCGCGCTTGCCCTTGTACCAACCATCCAGCATCGGTCCGCCATTCAGCACAATCGCCGGAATATCCATCGTCGCCGCGCCCATCAACTGCGCCGGCGTGGTCTTGTCACAGCCCGTGGTCAGCACGACCCCGTCGATGGGATAGCCATGCAGCACCTCGACCAAACTCAGATAGGCCAGGTTCCGGTCCAACGCCGCCGTCGGGCGCTTGCCGGTCTCCTGAATCGGGTGCACCGGAAACTCCATCGGAATGCCCCCGCCATCGCGAATCCCTGCCTTGATCCGATCCATCAGGAACACATGGATCTTGTTGCAGGGCGCCAGATCAGACCCGGTATTGGCGATCCCGATGATCGGTTTGTCCGCCTGCAATTCGCCTTGGGTAAAGCTCTGGTTTTGATAGCGCTCAAGATAAAGCGCGGTCATGCCCGGATTATTGGGATTGTCGAACCATTCCTGTGACCGGAATCGCTTTCTGGCGCGCGTGTCGGACATCTGATCTCTCTCCTCATCTGTCCCAAGCGTTCTGGACAATCCGCGCGCCAACAGCAAGTGTCAGCGCAAACATTGAAGAGGAGATACCCCATGATCGAACGGCGAGAAATCGGCCAGCGCATGAGCAAGATCGTCAAACACAACGGCACGGTTTATCTGTGTGGTCAGGTGGGCTCAGGCGAGAGCGTGACCGAGCAGACGCAGGACTGCCTCGCCCGCGTCGATGCCCTGCTGAAACAGGCCGGGTCCTCCCGCGAACAGATTCTGCAAGCCATCATCTGGATCGCCGACATGGCCGATTTCGCCGAAATGAACGCGGTCTGGGACGCCTGGGTGCCCGAAGGCCACGCCCCCGCCCGCGCCTGCGGGGAGGCCAAGCTGGCCCGCCCCGAGCTTAAAGTCGAAGTGATCGTGACCGCCGCTTACGAATAAAGCCCGGCGGTCCGCGCCCGAAGCTGCACCAGCGCCAGCACCGTGTCGATTGTCGGTGTTGGCACATTCACCACGCGTCCCAGCTCCTGCACAGATCCGACCAGCGCGTCGATCTCCATCGGACGGCCCTGATCCAGATCCTGCAGCATCGACGTCCGGTGTGCGCCAACAGCCGCACCGCCATCAATGCGCCTCTCCACATCAATCGGGAACTTCACCCCAAGTTTTTCCGCAATCTCCTGCGCCTCAAGCATCATGCCCTTGGCCACCGCCCGCGTGCCCGGATCGGTACAAAGCACATCCAGCGTCGCATGGGTCAAAGCCGAGATCGGGTTGAACGACAGGTTGCCCCAAAGCTTCACCCAGATCTCGTCCCGCAGACGCGGCCTCACCGGCGCCTTGAGCCCCGCCGAAGACAGCGCCTGCGACAGCGCCACAGCCCGCTCCGACTTCGAACCGTCCGGCTCACCCAAAGAAAAGCGGTTGCCCTCGATATGCTTGACCACACCCGGCTCGATCACCTCCGCCGCCGGATAGACAACGCAGCCCAGCACCCGGTCCGGGCCAAACCCGTCCCATTGCGCATTGCCCGGATCGACCGACTCCAATCGCGTACCTTCGTGTTCGCCCCCGATCTTGTGGAAATACCACCACGGCACGCCGTTCACGCCCGACACAATGGTGGTGTTTGGCCCAATCAGCGGCTGCATTTTGTCGACAATCGGCGGCACCGAATGCGCCTTCAAGGTCACGATGATGTAGTCCTGAACCCCAAGATCCGCCGGATTGTCCGACGCAGTGACAGACACGACGGTCTTTTCCCCACCTTCTTCGATCAGCTTGAGACCATTGGCCTGCATCGCCGCCAGATGCGGCCCGCGCGCCACTAGGCTCACATCCGCGCCGGCCTGCGCCAGCTTCACACCCATATAGCCGCCGATGGCGCCCGCTCCGAATACGCAAATCTTCATCGCTCATCCCAAAGCGATCCGCCGATACGTTGCGAACCGCTCCTCCTTCATCTTGCCAAATAAACTCCCGCCGGAGGCTCCCTCACGTTCCATCCGACACGACCGCCGATCAAAAGCGTGGGCCGGGCTCTCGCCCGGCACACACTCACGCAGGCTCAACCAGCCCCAGCTTTTCCGCCAAACCGATCCGCTGCATCTTGCCCGTGGCCCCTTTCGGGATCTCGTCCAGAATGATCACCTTGCGTGGCACTTTGAAATCCGCCATGCGGCTCGCCGCAAAATCGCGGATTTCTCGGTCGGTTGCCTCGGTGCCGTCCTTCAGCACAACGGCCGCCGCCACTTCCTCACCCAACTTGGGATGCGGCAGCGCAAAGGTCACAACCTGTGCGATCGCCGGGTGATCCAGCAGCACGCCATCCACCTCAAGCGGCGAGACCTTCTCGCCGCCGCGATTGATGATTTCCTTCAATCGCCCGGTAAGATGCAGGAACCCGTCCGCATCGAACGCCCCCTGATCGCCGGTGCGGAACCAGCGCTTGCCATCGGCTTCAAAGAAGTTCTTGGCGTTTGCATCTGGGTTGCTCTCATAGCCCGGCGTCACATTCGGGCCGGAAATCACCACCTCACCCGTCCCGTCGATCAGCCGGTTCTCGGTCTCATGCGCCACGCGCACTTCGGGGCCAGCGGCCACACCCACCGCACCGGGTTTCTGCCTGTCGAACGGGTTGCAGCACATCTGGTGCGCCGCTTCGGTCATACCGTAAGCCTCGATCACCGGCGCATTGAAGGTCTCGCGCAACTGCTCCATCACCTGTGCGGGCAATGACGCCGAGGACGAGCGCAGGAAACGCAACGGCACTTCCGCGATCACATCCGCATTGCGGCCCGCTCGGGTCAGGATCGCCTGATGCATGGTTGGCACAGCGGTGTACCAAGTCGGCGTCGCATCACGCATCCAGCCAAAGAACCGCAGCGCGTCAAAGCCCGGCGCGCACCAGATCGACGCCCCCACCGAAAGCGATGCCGAGACTGCGGCCAAAAGCCCGTGGATGTGAAACAAAGGCATCACATTCAGACAGCGGTCATCCGACGTCAGCTTCAGCGACGCTGCAATGTTGTGCGCCGAGGCCGCGACGTTCGACTGCAAAAGCGGCACAATCTTAGGACGTGACGTAGTGCCCGATGTGTGTAGGATCAGCGCCACATCGTCATCGCTCGGATCGCTGGCAGGCAGCGCAGCGCCCGTCGCACCATCGGCGGACAGGGTGAACGAGCCAGCCGCGGCGCCATCTGCCACAACCGTGCGCAGCACCATCAATCCCAGGGACTGCGCCGCGGCCAAAGCCGGGCCATCATAGCTATCGGCAAGAACAATCGCTTTCGCGCCCAGGTCCTCTAGATAGAACTTGTATTCGTCTTCGCGGTAAGCCGGGTTCAGCGGAGCGGTTGTCGCCGCCTGCGCGATGGTCACAAAGGCGGACGCCATTTCCGGCCCGTTCGGCAGCACAATCGCCACCCGGTCGCTTGGCCCAATCCCGAAGCCGCGCAAGCTTGCGCTTACCTGTGCCGACAGGTCCCGCAGCCCGCCATAGCTGAGCCAGTCCCGTCCCGGTGCCCCCAATGCTTTTGCATCAGACGCGTGTCCCTCCAGCAGTGCCTTGACGTTGGTAGCCATAGCCCTGTCCCCTCTTCAGTCAGTTTTGTTCAGTTTATTCCGCCGGAGCGATACTCCGAGCGCCACCCTTGCGCAGATACTTAACAAGCGGGAGCACAAAGAAAAGCGCTGCCAGTGCAATAAATGTCCCCGAAAGCGGTCTTTCGACAAAGGCAAGGATGTTGCCCTGCTCCGCAATCAGCGTCTGACGGAAGCTTTTTTCCATCAACGGACCCAGCACAAGCGCCAGAACCAGCGGTGCCAGCGGATAGTCTGCCTTGCGCAGCAGATAGCCCGCGACCCCGAATCCTGCGATCAGCCAGACGTCGTGCATTTTCTGGCTCGGCGCGAAGCCACCCACAATGCAAAGAACCATCACCAGCGCGCATAGCACGGTAAACGGCATCCGCAACGCCCAGACGAAGAGCGGGATCAGCGCGATATTGATCGCAACAGCAGCAAAGTTTGCCGTGTAGAGAGACGAGATCAGACCCCAGACGAATTCCGGCTGTTCGATGAACAGCATCGGCCCCGGCATCAGCCCCCACATCACCATACCACCAAGCAGAAGTGCCGTTGTCGGTGAGCCGGGAATACCCAATGTCAACATCGGCAAAAGCGACCCGGTCGAGGCGGCGTTGTTCGCGGTTTCCGGCGCGGCAACGCCTTCGAGATTGCCCTTACCAAAGCTGGAAGGAGTTTTCGACGTCGAGCGCGCAATGCCATAGGCCATCAAAGCCGCCGGTGTCGCGCCAGCAGCGGGCAGCATACCCACGAAGAAGCCAAGGAACGATCCTAGGCTCATCGTCCGCCACATCCGGTTCATGGTCCGAATGCCATCCCCGAGATCCCGCAGAGTGATCCGCGCGGGTGTCACCTGTGGCGCGGTGCGCGATGACTCAATGGTGTAGAGGATTTCACCGATCCCGTAGACCCCGATGGCCAGCACAAGGAAGCTGATGCCCGAGTAGAACCCCGGCATGTCGCCAAAGATCAGGCGCGGCTGTCCCGAAATGAGGTCAAGCCCCACGGTGCTCAGCACAAGGCCAAGGCAGATCATGATGATGGTCTTCAGCTTGTCGTCACCACCAAGCCCAACAAAGGTGGTAAAGGCCATCAGCACCAACGCAAATTCCTCGGCCGGACCAAAGGCCAGAGCCAGATCAGCCAACGGCACGGCAAACAGCGTGAACAGAACAACCGAGATTGTCCCACCGATGAAAGAGGCCACCGCAGCAGCGATCAGCGCCAGCCCTGCCTTGCCTTGTTGCGCCAAGGGCCTGCCATCAAACGTGGTCGCCACCGCTGTTGACGCTCCGGGGATGCCAAGCAGGATCGACGAAATCGCCCCTCCATACATCGCCCCGTAGTAAATGGCACAGAGCAGAATAATGGCCGAGCTGGGCGGCACGATAAAGGTCAGCGGAAGAACGATGGCCACACCGTTCACCGAACCCAGCCCCGGCATCGCGCCGATAAACAGCCCGGCCGTCACGCCAAGAAGAACAATCATGATATTGAGCGGAGAAAGCGAGGTCGCAAAACCGTCCGCGAGAAGTGCAAGCGTATCCATGTCTCAGCCCAGATCAGAAGAACATTGCGTAAAGCGGGAAGAACAGCGGCTCTGTCACGCCTTTTGGCAAAAGGATTTTCAATGTCGCTTCAAAGAAGAAGAATACGAACACTGGCGCGCCAAGCGTCAGGATGCCGGTCAGCACCCAGCCATGTCCGCCGTAGATCTTGAGGTACCAGAAAAGGAACAGCGGCAGCGCCACATAGGCGCCCACCAAAGGAATAAGCGCGATCGTCACGAAAAGCGCGATTACGACCGCGATCACGCTGCGCAGCATCTGACCGTCAAAGAAATGCTGGGACGACTTTTCCTGTCCGAGGCTCCGAACCAGAACGCCTCCCGCCGACAGCAACATGATCAACGACAGCCAGAACGGAAAGGCCCCGCCTCCCGGTCCACCTGTCATGCCGTTCCACCCGATCGGCAAAGCCGTGGCATGCCACATGAGATAAGCGGATAACGCCATGATGGCGATGGCGATCACTCTGTCCGCAACAAGCATCGCAGTCTCCCCAGTGTTGTATAGTCTGTCCGGATCACCCCGTCCGGATGGTCAAAAAGGGCCGGGGGAAATGCCCCCGGCCGCTCTCGTTGGCTTTGGCTCTCAACAAAGCCGCCTTACGAAGATCCGTCGCCTTCCATGTCAGCCAGGATGGCAGCGTGCTTTTCACGCTCTTCGATAAAGTATGCCTGAAGTTCGTCCCCGGTGAGGAAATCTGCCATAAGCGCCTTATCTTTGGTGTAGGTCTGCCATTCCTCCGTTTCGGAGAGCTGGCGGAACATCTCGGTGTAATAAGCCACGGCCTCGGCAGGCATGTCCTTGGGCGCCACGAAAGACCGCTGCATCCAGTAGACAATGTCATGACCAAGTTCGGTCGCAGTCGGCGTATCCGGGAACACCTCCATACGGTCCGGCGTGAAGGCCACGATAGGGCGCACTTTGCCAGCCTGATAGAAACCCAGCGCCTCGGATGGGTTGTTCACGGTGCTATCAATGTGACCGCCAACAAGGTTCTTCGCCACGTCGCCACCCCCTTTGAAGGGCACGTAGGTCACCTTGATGTCGAATTCCTTTTCCAGCATCGCGGTCACAAGGCTGTCTTCCTGACCCGTTCCGGTCCCGCCCATTTTCCACTCGCCACCCGAGGCCTTCACCGCCGCGACATAGTCGTCAAGTGTGTGAATATCGCTGTCCGCGTTCACCCAGAGAACGAAGGTGTCCAGCGCCATACGCGCAATCGGAGTGAACTCTTCGATATCGACACCGATATCGGTGCGCAGCGGCGTCGTGTAATAGCTGTTCAGCGTCGCCATGATCTTGTGCGCATCGCCCGCATTATCCTTGAGGTAGCGCAGCGCTTCCGCACCCGAGCCACCACCCTTGTTCACCGGCAGGACCGGCATGGAGGACAGCTTTTCTTTCTGAATGATCGACTGGAAAAGGCGCGCCAGACGATCTGCACCGCCGCCCTGTCCGGCCATGATAACCATTTCAACCGGCTTTTGCGGCTTCCAATTTTCGGCCAGCGCAGACGTGGCCCCGGCTGCAATCATCGCGATGGATGCAACACCAGCAAGCGCTGCACGACGTGTCATTTTGTAGATCATGTAATATCCTCCCAATCCAAAAAGCCCGCTCCCGTCAGCCGCTCTCGCCGCCACTCCTCCATCGGACTTGGAGAATAGATATCGTGACGAAATATAATTTCACGATTAATGCGGTCACGATGTTAATTCTTGCCACAACAAATAAAGTATCTGTAATGTTGTAAACATGAGTAAGACATTTGTTGGCCCACAATTGCGGCAGTTGCGCCGCCAAATGAAGCACACTCAGGCTGAGATGGCCCAGCGCCTCGGCATCTCTGCGGCCTATGTGAATCTGTTGGAAAACAACCAACGCAGCTTGTCCGTACAGGTTCTCGTGGCGCTGACCGAAGCCTATGGCGTCGACATGCGCAGCCTTGTGACCAATACCGAGGCGACAAAGCTTGCCGATCTGCGCGCCGCTGTGCGCGATCCGATTTTCGGCGATGATCCACCCGATCTCACCGAACTGCGCGCGGCATTGGACCACGCACCCACCCTCGTCGACCGCTTCCTCCAGTTGAATCAGGCGCATCGCGCGATGGCCGAGCAGTTTCGCCGCATCGCCGGGCAAACCGATGGCAACGATCTGCGTCTGAAAACCCCCGAAACCGCCATTCATGACGTCTTCCGCGCACACGAGAATCACTTTGACCCGCTGGAACGGCAGGCCGAAGAGCTGCGCGCCCGTCTGGGGGGCACCCATGACGACATGTACGCCCTGCTCAAGCGGCATCTTCGGTTGGAGCACGGGGTCACATCCACGGTGCAAAGGCTGTCCGACATGCCCGGCGCACTGCGCCTCTTCCGTGAAACCGATGGCATCGTACATCTGTCAGAAGCCCTCGATCACCCGAATCGTGTGTTTCAGCTGGCCCATGTAGTTGGCCTGCTCGAGGCCAGAGACACCGTGCAAAGCTATGTCGCGGCCAGCGGTATCAGCGAAGACGCAGGTCGCGCGCGGCTGACGGTTGAATTGACCAATTACTTCGCCGCCGCCCTGCTCATGCCCTATACGGAATTTCTCATTCTGGCCGAGGCCACGCGCTATGACATAGACCGAATTATCTCGGGCTTTGGTGTCACTTTCGAAATGGTCTGCCAGCGGCTCACCACGCTGCAACGCGACGGCCAGCGCGGTATCCCGTTCTTTTTTCTGCGGGTCGACCGCGCGGGCAACGTTTCGAAACGCTTCAACGCCACCACCATAACCCTTGCCGAAGAGGGTGGCGCATGTCCCGTTTGGGATATCCACGGCGCGTTTCAGGTGCCGGGACAACTCTTGCCTCAATTTGTCGAGATGCCTGATGGCGGCCGTTTCTTTACAATTTCGCGCACCTCGGACAGACCGCTTGTCGGGCAACGTCTGCAAGACCGCCGACTGGTTGTAGCGATCGGCTGCGACATCGATCAGGCGCATCAGGTGGGGTATGCCCAGCGCTTCAACATGGAAGACAGGACCCTTTTCGCGCAGATCGGGACAAGCTGCCATGTCTGCCCCCGGACCGCGTGTCCCCAGCGTGCACACCAACCTCTGCACGTCACACTGCCCGTTGACGCGAACCGGCGCGGCCAAACACGCTACGAGAGTTGAGGTGTCGCACCACAGCCCCAAGCCCAGACCGCGCTTGAGTGACACTTGACCGGGATCGATGTGCGATAAACCGTCAGCGGAAAAGCCGCCCCGAAGTCCAAACCCGTCATCGTGAAATGCAGCCGCTCTTTAACCCCTGACTGCCAACGTTAAGTTCATCAGCATACGAAATGCACCTTGCGTCTGGTGAGCACTTTGAGCCTGCCCCAGAACACCGACCACAGCTCAGCTCAACACCATTTCCAAACACCTGCCCAAGCCCCATGACGCAGAATGCCCTTCCAGCGGCGACCGCACTCTCTTGCCGGCGCGCGCCAGTCCATCAAAGCAGGCGTCCCAACCGATCTGATGACGTGCAGATGACAAAAGTTGACCGCCCGTCGCATGGGCGATGAGCACGGACCGTGGTAAGCGACACCTGACGATCAAAGGACAGCCCCATGCACCAGCCGCCTCTGCCCCTCACTCAGGACCTCGTTCTTATCGGTGGCGGCCACACCCATGCGCTGGTGCTGCGTAAATGGGCCATGAAGCCTCTGCCCGGTGCCCGTCTCACACTGATCAACCCCGGCCCGACAGCCCCGTATTCCGGTATGCTGCCGGGATTTGTCGCCGGCCATTACAGCCGCGATCAGCTGGACATCGACCTTGTCCGCCTGGCTCAGGCCGCGAATGCCCGCCTGATCATCGGATCCGTCACCGGCATCAACCTGGCCAGCAGCACAATCGACATCGACACGCATCCAGCCATCGGATTCGATATCGCCTCTGTCGATGTTGGTATCACGTCCGACATGCCGTCTTTGCCCGGTTTTGCCGATCACGCCGTCCCCGCCAAACCGCTTGGCCCCTTTGCCGCCAAATGGGACGCGTATCGCCAGGGCGAAGGCCCAGCCAGTGTTGCCATTATCGGCGGCGGCGTCGCAGGCGTTGAACTGTCTATGGCGATGGCGCACGCATTGTCCAAGCGCAAACGCGCCTCAGAAATCCATCTGATCGACAATGCAACCGCGCTGTCCGCGTTGCCCCCGAATAGCGCTGACCGGCTTCGTGATGCGCTGCGCGCCCAAAGCGTAACGCTGCATGAAAACGCGCAGATCACACATCTCACCGCTGGCGCCCTTCATCTGAAGGACGGCTCATCCATTGAGGCCGACTTCATCACCGGCGCGGCTGGTGCACGCCCCTATCCGTGGCTGGCAAAAACAGGTTTGACCACGCATGACGGATTTCTAACCGTCAATAACCGTCTGCAGACCAGCGATACACGCATATTTGCTGTCGGCGATTGCGCACACATGACATACGCCCCCCGTCCCAAGGCGGGCGTCTATGCCGTGCGGCAAGCGCCGGTTCTATTTCACAATCTCGCCTCCTCTCTCTCGGGTGGTCCGCTCAAGACCTATGTGCCACAGAAAGATTACCTGAAGCTTATCTCACTTGGGAAAAAGTCGGCGCTGGGTGACCGTTTTGGTCTCACCTTTTCCGGCCCGTGGGTCTGGGACTGGAAAGACCGCATTGACCGCAAGTTCATGGACCAGTTTGACGACCTGCCCAAGATGCCCACGCCGAAGCTGCCCTATCCCCGCGCCAAAGGCGTGCAAAAGGCGATGGAGCCGAAACCGCTCTGCGGTGGGTGCGGCGCAAAGCTGGGTCGCGATGCGCTGTCAAATTCGCTTGCTACACTGAAACCCGCCCAGCGCGCCGACATCACGCCGCTGCCCGGCGACGATGCGGCGTTGCTTGCCACCGGCGGCGCGCGGCAGGTTTTCACCACCGACCATCTGCGCAGTTTTTGGTCTGACCCAGCGGTGATGGCGCGCATCGCCACCCATCACGCGTTGGGCGACATCTGGGCAATGGGCGCCGATCCGCAGGCGGCGACCCTGTCGATCACCTTGCCCCGCCTGTCAGAAACGCTGGCCGAACGCACGTTGACCGAGATCCTCACTTCGGCCCAATACATCCTGCAGGACGCCGGCGCCGATATCGTTGGAGGCCATTCCACGTTGGGGGATGAATTGACCATCGGCCTCTCTGTCACCGGCCTGCTCGACCGCGATCCTGTCACCCTCAAAGGTGCACAGGATGGCGCGGCGCTGATCCTGACAAAACCCATCGGGACCGGCGTGATCATGGCTGCCCTGATGTCTGGCAAAGCGCGCGGAGCCCACATTGCCAGCGCGCTGCAAACCATGCAGCAGAGCCAGAAAACCGCCGCCCGCATCCTGCGTGACGCCGCACAAGCGATGACCGATCTCACCGGGTTCGGTCTAGCCGGGCACACGCAGAACATCTGCCGCGCTTCCGGACTGTCAGCCACATTAACGCTCGACGCGATCCCTCTCCTGCCCGGCGCGCTGGAGCTCTCAGAGCGCGGAGAGCATTCTTCGCTGTACAAGAACAATCGCGCCGGATTTTCGACTATCGAAGATAGTCCACACAGCCGCCTGCTGTTTGATCCACAAACCGGCGGTGGCCTTCTGGCAGCCGTTCCGGCGGATCAGGCCAGGCTGCTGGTCGACGCGTTGCACGAGAATGGCCACCCCGACAGCGCCGTCATTGGCCAATTGCAGGCCGGTCCGACGGGTCAGATCTCCATCGCCTGAAGCGCCGCTTCGACCTGCGCCGCAACATGCTCCAGATGTGCAGACATCAGTCCCTCTGCCGCGACCTGCGCAATCACGTTTGGGGCCATCGCCTTCATCGACTTGGCATAGGCCAGATCGTAGTGGTCCTCCATAAGCGACCGGGTCAGCGCCCGCTTGTCCCCGGCAGCGCTCAACCCGATCCACTGCGCAACAAGCGCTTCCCCCCGATGCGCCTTGAGCGGCGCCAGCCGCGCATGCAGCGTCGGCCGGTCCGACAGAATGTCATCATAGGCCCGCAACAGGTACTCCGTCCGCGCCTCCAAAGGCGCAGACAGCTCGATCCACGGCGCAGCCTTCATGCCATCCCACAGCGACGGCGGCAAAAGGATTTGCCCGATCTTGCTGCTCTCCGCCTCAACCAGCACAGGCCGGGCTGGATCAAGACGACACAGGCTCCTCGCAAGAGCGCTTTCAAACGCCTTTTGCGACGGCTGTTCGCCCAGTGACCCCAGCAGCGAGCCCCGATGGTTTGCCAGACCTTCAAGGTCGATCACCTGCACCCCCCGCGCGGCCAAAAGAGGCAAAAGCTCTGTCTTGGCGGTGCCGGTATAGCCACCAAGCTGCACAAAGCGGAACGGCACCGGACGGTTGTGCAGCATGTCCACAACCAGCCGACGGTACGTTTTGTAACCGCCCTGAACCACATCAGACCGCCAGCCAATTTCCCGCAACAGCCACGCAAACGACCCCGACCTCTGACCGCCGCGCCAGCAATAGACCAAAGGCCGCCAGCCCCCTTCATGGTGAGACAAAGAAGTTTCGATATGGTTAGCGGCATTACGAAACACCAAAGCCGCCCCGATTTTGCGTGCATCAAACGGGCTGACCTGTTTGTGGATCGTGCCCACCCGGGCCCGTTCCTCATTGTCGAGAACCGGCAGGTTGATGGCACCGGGCACGTGATCTTCGGCAAACTCCGCCGGGCTGCGCACGTCTATGACCGTGTCGAACCCGTGATCCAGAAGGTCGGGCAGCGTTTCGGGGGTCAAAGGCATCTGCTTTAGCGCAACAGCCCGATCAACTCGTCAGCGAGCAAAGCAAGCGCGCGCGCCTGCGCATCGGTGATCCCGGCCGCCGAAACCTCGGTGATGGGAGCAGAGACAGCAAAGCGCTCAACCCGCTCGCGCGGTCGGCCCTCAACAGCACTGACAGCGGCCTGACCTGTGATTTCAAACACGCCAGTCGCATTGGCCAGCATCTTGTCCACTCGCACATCAAGCCGCGCCGACGGTCCATCGCGCAGGGGCCAAGGTTCGGCCGCAACAGTGGCCGTACTGCGCGCATCCAGAAGCTGCGCCAGCGTTCCGGTGACCGCGCGTTCAGGATCATCAGCCCATTCCGCTTCGCCAAGTGGCCGCAAAGCACCATCGGCCTCACGCACAAAAATCGATGTGCCGGACGCATGATCTGGCAGCGACACATCGCGCAGCTCAACACTGCGCACTGACACCCGCGCTTCAGCAGCGGTGGGCGCTGGCGCGTCGATCAGATAGCGCGCGGTGTCCGCCGACCCGCAGGCCGCAAGCGGCAGCGCCAATGAAATGGCGACACCCCGCCAGTTGAAATGGATCATCTTCATCATCCTTCCTCAGCGCCCAAAGATCAGGGAATTGGGGCTGCGCTCTATCTCGCGCGCGAGATCAGAAATCGCGCGCGCGGCGTTTTGCACTTCCCGCAGCGCCGAAAGCGTCTGCGTGTTGAAATCCGACCGTTCCCCATATGACCGGACTACGGTTTCTGTCTCGGCGACAAGCCGTTCAAGCCGTGCGGTCAGCTGTGGCAGGTCCTCGACCGATTCCGCCACCGACCCGGCCGCATCCGAGGCCGATTGCAGCGTCGCGTTCAGGTTTTCGACCACTCCGCCTTCGCGCAATTCGGTCAGCGCAAGGCGCATCTCGGTAAGCGCGTCATTGATCGTACCGGGCAGTTCCAGCGTCTCCTGCGATCCGACAAGGGCATCGACACGGCTCAGCGTGCCGCTGGCGCTGTCCACCAAGGCCTGCAACTCCAGTTCATTGGCGGTTTGAGCAACGGCTTCAAGCTCGGCCAATAGCTCGGGAATGTCAGTTTCTGTGATCTCGCGCAGATTGGCCGTCAGCGCCGGTGCATCCTGCGACGCGACACTGATGTCCGCCATCGCGCGGTCAAGATTGCGCAGTGACGAGCCCAACGCCTGCACCGCACCTTCGGATCGCACATCCGCTACGATCGTGCGCACATCCTCGATTGCGGCCGTCACGGCTGCCGGTATCGATTGTACCGCCTCCTGCGCGATCAGCGCATCAATCCGATTCAGCGTGGCCGTGGCGCTGGCAACCAACTCGTCCAGTTCCAGCTCCTGCGCCGTCTGCGCAACGCCCTGTAACTCGGCCAGCACAGCGGGGATGTCCTCTTCCGTCAGCTTGGCAAGGTTTTCGGCCAGCGCCGGTGCCGACTGGGACGCCGTGTTGATGCCGGCCATTGCCTCATCAAGCTGCGCCAAAGCGCTGTTGAGCGACTCCACCGCACCGCCCTCCCGCACTTCGGCCACAAGGGCCGTGAGGTCGTTGACGGCGGCTTCGAGCTGCGCCGGAATGGCTTGAATGGCCTCGCTCCCGACCAGTGCACGCGTGTCGTCCAGAAGCGCAACCGTTGACCCCGGCACGCGCTGCAGGTCCTCATTTCGAGCCAATTGCTCAAACGCCTCCATCAAACTGATCGCCTGTTGCATCACTTCTTCAATGGGCAGCGCATTGATCCGCTCCAGCACGCCTTCCGCCGTCGCCGTGAAATCCGACAGGTTCGACTCGATGCTCGGAAGGCGTGGCGGTTCCCCTTCAGGTTCGCTGAGACGGGCCAGCGGCGCAGTGTCCAGCACCACAAGCTCGATCCGGAGATCACTGCTCAACAGGCTTTCAGTCGCCAAACGCGCCCGCATGCCCGTTTCTACGGCAAAGCGGAAGAACTCGACCGTGTCTTCACGGCTCGACCCCGCAGGCAGCCCCATCCGCTGGGGGTCGATCGACACATTGACCAACAAAGACAATTCCGGCCCCAGCGCCGTTTCGATCACCCGCGAGCGCAATTCCGTAACAACGCCCACCTCAAGCCCCTGATAGGTGACATCGTCACCGGCTTCCAAACCGTTCACGGATTCCGAAAACTCAATCGCAAATGGCACACCCTGCGAAGGCCCCCGCACAAGCGTGTTGCGGCGGGCATCCTCTTCGGTCTCGTAAAGCGTAAACACATACCCTTGAGGGAGCGGTTCTCCGTTCTCGTAGACATCGTCAAAGACAACGCCCCCCGTGACAAGCGACGCAAGTGAATCGAAATCCACCGAAAATCCCGATGCGCCAAAGGACAGCTCAAACCCGGACGTATCCCAGAACCGGGTCGCCTGTGTCAGCCGTTGATCATGCGGCGCGTCAATAAAGGCATCCACCAGCACCGAACGCCCATCCGCCGACAAACGCGGCGTCTCCAAGCGCCCGACCTCAACCCCGCGATACAGCACGGGCGAGCCATACGAGATCGTCGTGCCATCATCTGTTGCCAGCGTAATCCGCTGCCCCGGCCGTCCCGGCTGATTCAGTGGCGGAGTATCGGTTCCCTGGAATTCGTAGGCTAGCGTTCCGGCGACATTGTCCCACGCGCCTTCAATGAAAACCCCTGACAGCACGGTAGAAAGCCCGCTGATGCCACGTGCGGACACTTCGGGCCGGACAACCCAGAACGCTGCCTCGCCGTCGATGAAGGGCGCGACATCATTGTCCACGCGCACATACACAAGAACCCGCCCCAGATCGTCGCTGAAGCGCACTTCCTCAACCGTGCCCACGACAACATCGCGGTACCGCAGCGTGGTCTCTCCGGACACCACACCTGACGCATTGTCGAAGGAAATCTCGATCAATGTGCCGCGATCCGCAAAGCTCTGCCACGCAATCCCAAGGGACACGCCCAGCGCCAGCAGCGGCACCAGCCAGACGATCGACAGGTTCCGAAACACCGACTTACGGGGGGGAGAGACAGTCATATCTGCAGGGGTTGGATCGCTCAAACCGGTTTTCCTTCAGGCGCATCCCAAATCAACTTGGGATCGAAGCTATTGGCCGAAATCATGGTGAATGCAACCGAAAGCGCAAAGCTGACGGCGGCGATTCCGGGATTGATCGTGGCCACGAAATTCAACTGCACAAGAGCCGAAAGAATGGCCACCACAAAGACGTCGATCATTGACCATCGGCCAATGAATTCGACAAATTCATATAGATGGAAATGGCTCGAAGTCCCGGGTTTGCGCTTGTGAACGCGCATCGCGAGATAGGCGATGGCGATGAACTTGCTCACCGGGATGACCACCGATGCAACAAACACGATCAGCGCCACACCGATCGAGCCGTGATGGATCAGGTCGAACACCCCGCCCACAATTGTACTTTCCTGAGTGCGACCCAGCGTTGAGGTGCGCAGCATCGGGTACACATTGGCAGGAACATAAACCACCAACCCGGCAAACAACCACGCCCAGACCCTTTGCAGGCTGGCCATGTCACGGCTGATCAGCTCGGTCCCGCAGACCGAGCACGCCTCTGTCCCCATCGGGTACACGTGGCCGCATTCACCACAGCCCACCAGCCCCGCCGCGCGCGCGGTCAGGACGGGCTGCGCGTGTTCAGCGTTTGCCATACAGTCACCCGACACATGAAGTTATCTTTAAGAACGGTTACGATCACCAGTCCCACAAAGGCCCAGAAGGCCGGACCCAAAGTGACCTGCGCAAGCCCCGCCACTTTCACCAAAGCCACCGCCACACCGATGATAAAAATCTCTGCCATCGCCCAGGGCCGCACCGTTTCAGCCAGCTTGTAAACCGCTTTCGCATGGCGCGCCGGCGCCCAACCCAGCGCCATCGGCGCAAACACGTAGATCAGCGCGATGAAGCGCATCATCGGCAGGACCACAATCAACGCTGCGACCGCGAAGGACAGCGGCAGCATCAGCCCATCCGAAAAGGCAAGGATCGCGTCAAAAACCGAGCTTTCGCGACCAAGCCCCTGAATGCTGAGTTTGAGAAACGGGAAAAATACCGCTGCAATCATCAGGATCAGCGCGGTCAGCGACAGCATGACGATCCGCGTCATCGCACCATCGCGAGGTGCCATCAAAACGGTTCCGCAGCGCACACATTTGGCCTCAGCACCTTTGTCCAACAGTGGAACGCGATGCAGCGCGTCACACTTGGGACAGGCAATCATGTCAGAGAGCGAGTCGGTCATGTGGCTGTGATACGCCATCCTCATTGCAGGTTACAGGAGGTTGCAGAGCGAACGCGCAATCCGCCATATCGGTTCCCAAACATGAACAAGGATTAAGCGCTTGCACTTCCTCGTCGGCGCGCGTCTTCTCCGCCGGGCACAACCTGACCGAGATTTCACATCCGATGCCCGCCGCGCCTCGCTCACATTTGCCGCGTTTCATCATAGCAAGCGGTCTTACAAATCTGGCTGACGGCATCGCGATTGTTGTCTGGGCATGGGTAGCAACCCTGCTGACCCGTGACCCATTCCTTATCTCGCTGATGCCGGTCGCGTTGCGCCTGCCCTGGGTTGTCTTTGCTTTGCCCGCCGGGCTTGTCACGGACCGGGTCAACCGCAAGCACCTGATCCTTGCGATGGATATTGTCCGTGCTGTGGCCTTTGGTGGGGCGACGCTTGCGGTTGCCTTGGCTCTGCCTCCTGCCACGCCCTCCGAAACGGGCATTGCGCAGCCGGGCTTATTCACGATGCTGCTGGTTTCAGCCTTGGTTATTGGCACTGCCGAGGTCTTTCGGGACAATGCAGCTCAGACCATGCTGCCTGCGTTGGTGGCTCACGACCACTTGGAAACTGCCAACGGACGTTTGTGGAGCGTGGAACTGGTTGGCAATGCGCTGATCGGGCCCGCGATTGGTGCCGTTTTGATCGCCTATATCGTTTGGCTCCCCTTCGCCGCAAATGCAGTCGCCTTCGCGCTTGCGGCCCTTATGATCATCGGCCTTCAGGGCAGATTCTCTCCGGGCAGGCATGCCACCCGCAACTGGACGTCAGAACTGCGCGAGGGTCTCTCCTATTTGCGCAACGCGCCTCTTCTCCGGCTTCTTGCAGTTGTAACCGGATTTTGGAACCTGTTTGACCAAATGGTGATGATCGCCCTCGTCCTCTACGCTCAAGAGGTCCTTGGACTTGGCGCACAGTCTTACGGACTGATGCTCGCCTTCGCTGCTGTTGGCGGTATTGCGGGCGGGCTGGTTGGCGACACGATCGTGCGTCGGTTTGGCCCCGGTCGCACCGCCCAATGGGCACAGCTTTTTTCTGCATTTGCCTTCATTGCGATACCTTTTGCACCGGATGCAGTCTCTGTCGCCCTAATCCTCGCTGCGTTTCAGTTCTCGGGTATTGTCTGGAACACAGTCTCGGTATCCTACCGCCAACGCACGATTCCGGACGCCCTGCTTGGACGCGTCAACAGCGTTTATCGTTTGCTGGCATGGGGCATGATGCCCATCGGCCTGATTCTGTCTGGCGCATTGGTGAACATGGCCAGTTCCGTCCTCTCCCGTGATGCGGCCTTGGCTGTTCCTTTCATCGTGGCCGCCTCCGGCGTTCTCATTCTAAGCATCACCACCTGGAGACCCTTGGGCCGGGAGTTCCGGAAGGCGGTGCCGACGGGAGCACCGTAGTCGACAGGCGTTAAAAAAAGCCTTGCCAGAAAGATGCAAAAAATCGAACGAATTCAATTTTTCGATCTAAAAACCAGAACACATTAATCCAATAGCCGGTGCCGACAAACCGTACGTTTCAAGCGTACGAACCGTCCTGTTCAACGCTGCGCGGTTTCCCATTCGGGATGAATCCAAGGTTGCCGATTGTCGGACGGAAGCGGCGACTTGCCCAGAATGTGATCCGACGCCTTTTCACCCACCAAAATCGACGGTGCGTTAAGATTTCCGTTGGTAATCCGCGGAAAAATTGAACTGTCGGCGACACGCAATCCATCAACCCCGATCACGCGCGTTTCCGGATCGACAACAGCCATCGGATCCTCTTTTGCGCCCATCTTGCAGGTCCCGCAGGGATGATACGCACTCTCGGCATGATCGCGGATGAAATCGTCAAGCATTTCATCACTTTGCGCGTGATCACCGGGCTGGATTTCATGGCTGTAGAACGGTTTGAATGCGTCTTGAGCAAAGATATCGCGCACCAGCCGGATACCCTGCCGGAAATCCGCCCAATCCTGCTCGTGGCTCATGTAGTTGAAAAAGATCCGGGGGTCGGATTTCGGATCCGATGACGTTAACGAAACCGCCCCCCGAGAGGGCGACCGCATCGGCCCGATATGCGCCTGAAACCCATGCCCCTCAGCCGCCGTTTGCCCGTCATACCGCACTGCGATGGGCAGGAAATGAATCTGAAGATCCGGATACTCAACCCCCGCCCGAGACCGAATAAATCCAGCACTTTCAAACTGGTTAGACGCTCCGGGTCCGGTTCTTGTCAGCAACCAGCGCGCACCGACATAGGCTTTGCCCAAGAGGTTCCAGTACTTATAAAGGCTCACCGGTTGGCTTGCGGCGGCTTGCACATAGACCTCAAGATGGTCCTGCAGGTTCTGCCCGACACCCGGACGATCAGCAACCACGTCGATCCCATGCTCGCGCAGATGCGCGGCCGGGCCAATCCCGGAAAGCATCAATAATTTCGGTGAGTTAATGGCCGATGCTGCAAGTATCACTTCAACATTGGCAGCGATTTGCGTAATCTGACCGCCCTGTTCGATTTCAACCGCAACAGCACGGCCGTTCTGGATCACAACACGCCGCGCGAAACCCCTGATAAGGTTGCAGTTCTCGCGCTTCATGGCCGGTCGAAGATACGCCTTCGCCGCCGACCACCGTTCGCCTTGCCACACCGTCATGTCAAATGGCCCAACGCCCTCCTGACGGTGGCCGTTGTAGTCGCCTGTAACGCCATACCCCGCCTGCGCGCCCGCCTCGACAAAGGCTTGGGTCAGTGGATTGGTGCGCGCACCGCGCGTCACATGCAGCGGGCCACCCGTGCCGCGCCAGTCAGGGTCGCCGCCATGACCACCTGAATGCCAGCTCTCAAGCCTCTGAAAATATGGCAGGACATCCGCATAGCCCCACCCGGCTGCTCCCTGATCGCGCCAATTGTCGTAATCGCGCGCATGACCGCGTACGTAGATCATACCATTGATTGAGGACGACCCGCCAATCACCTTGCCACGCGGACACGCCAAGCGGCGCCCTCCAAGATGTGGTTCCGGCTCCGTTCGATACCCCCAGTCATAGCGCTTCATATTCATCGGATAGCTGAGCGCACCAGGCATCTGAATGAACGGCCCGGCATCCGTGCCGCCATGTTCGATGACGATCACGGACTTGCCCGCCTCGGACAAACGGTACGCCAGGGCACAGCCAGCAGAGCCTGCACCCACGATGACATAATCAGATTTCATATCAGAGCCTTAGAACGGAGCTTCGACGTCGCCCATGCGGACATAGACAGATTTCAGCTCGCTGTAGTGATTGATCGCGGCTTTTGAATTCTCGCGCCCGACACCTGACATTTTGGTGCCGCCGAACGGCGCTTCGACCGGAGCATCATTATAGGAGTTGATAAAGCAGCTGCCCGCTTCGAGCTGAGCAATGACACGATGGGCCCGCGACAAGTCGCGGGTGAATACACCTGCTGAAAGGCCAAATTCCGTTGCATTTGCGCGGGTTATCGCCTCAACTTCAGTTTCAAAATCAAGCACGGCCATGACCGGGCCAAAAATTTCTTCCTGCGCTATGGTCATATCGTCTGTGACATCTGCAAAAACAGTTGGTTGCAGATAGAAACCGTCACGCTCCAGACGCTTGCCGCCCGTGACCAGCCGCGCGCCTTCATTTTCGCCTTTATCAATGTAATCGAGGACGATTTTCATCTGTTTCTCGGAAACCATAGGTCCGAAATTGGTCGCTTCGTCCAACGGATCCCCGATCACAGCGTTAGAAAGGCGCTCTGTCAGTCTTTTTAGAAACTCTTCCTTAATACCCTTCTGCACAAATACCCGTGTCCCGTTCGAACAGACCTGACCCGAGGAATAAAAATTGCCCAGGATCGCCCCGCCGACCGCGTTTTCCAGATCCGCGTCATCGAAAATCAGCAAGGGAGATTTGCCCCCCAGTTCCATTGTCACATGCTTCATCTGCTCGGCCGCGGCTGCGTAGACTTTTTTACCAGTTGGTACAGAACCGGTCAGAGATACCTTTGCCACCCGCGGATCCGTAACGAGCGACGCCCCGACCTCACCCAGCCCCTGAACAACATTGTAAGCACCAGCCGGCAGACCCGCCTCGTGCAGGATCTCGGCGACCTTGAGAGCACATAGCGGTGTTGTCTCGGAGGGTTTGAACACCATGGTATTGCCACAGGCCAATGCCGGCGCGCCTTTCCAGCATGCGATTTGGGTCGGGTAGTTCCAGGCTCCAATGCCGACACATACGCCCAAAGGTTCGCGACGGGTGTAGACCCAGTCTTCGCCAAGCTGAATGTGCTCTCCGGTCAAGCTACCGGCGAGACCACCGAAATATTCCAGCGCATCCGCACCGCTGGTTGCATCGACCGCGATGGTTTCCTGATAGGGTTTGCCGGTATCGTAGGTTTCTAACACGGACAGGTCGTGATTGTGCTCGCGCATCATGTCCGCAGCCCGGCGCAGGATACGGCCACGTTCTGTACCGGACATCGCGGCCCAGGCTTTCTGGGCGCGTTGCGCCGCGGCGAGCGCCTTGTCGATTATCGCTGGCGTGGCGGCATAGACCGTCGCCACCTGTTCACCCGTGGCAGGATAAATCACCGGAATCGGGACACCGGCTGTGTCCTCGACATAGGTGCCGTCGATAAAGTGGCTGGCGTTCGGCTGAGTGTCATAGCTCATGGTGTCGGCTCCCTGTCAGCTTGGGCAATTTCGTAGTTGAGCAGTGTTAAAACCTGCCGCGTGGCCTCATCCCCGGACGGTATGTCTTTGCTGAGCGCTTCACGCAGGTAGAGGCCATCAATCAAACCGGCGATCCGCAAGGCGGCTTCGGATGCGCGCGGCCCGATCAGAGCGCGCAGATTGTAGAGAAGATTCGAGTGCAGGCGACGCTGATACACACCCAGCAGCCTCCGCGCCTGATCATCGGACTGGGCCAGAACGTAAAAATTCAGCCACGCGGCAACAACTTCGCGACGAAAGTTGGAGCGGGTAAACCCAGCACGGATAATCGCTTCGGTGCGGGCACGAGGTCCCTGCGCCATGGCCAGAGCGCCGCGCACTTCTGCACCGTAGAGGCTCAGCGTGTGACGCATCGCGGCGAGGAAAATCTGGTCTTTACCGCCAAAGTAGTGATGCGCCAGCGCAGAGGACATGCCAGCGCGCCGCGCGATCTGGGCCACAGTCACGTCGAGTGACCCCGCCTGCCCGATCTCCGCAATCGTCGCTTTTACCAACGCCTCTCGGCGTATAGGCTCCATCCCGAGCTTCGGCACGTTCGACTCCGAAAAATTAAGTGTTTGACGTGCGGGACCGTATGGCGTTTTTAATTGACTCGTCAATCAACAAAAACAAACACCTTCTGACAGGGAGACTTGAGACATGATGAAATCTTCACTTTCCGTACTTGCGATTTGTGCTGCAGGCGCCGCCACGGCAGACTGCGACAGCGTCACATTCTCGGACGTGGGTTGGACCGACATCACTGCGACGACAGCAGCGACAACTGTCGTTTTGGACGCGCTGGGATATGAGACAGACATCAAGGTTTTGTCGGTGCCCGTCACCTACACCGCGCTGGCGGAAGGCGATGTGGACGTCTTCCTTGGCAACTGGATGCCGACGATGGAAGCCGACATCGCACCCTACCGCGAGGCGGGCACCGTCGACACGGTGCGCGCAAACCTTGAAGGCGCGAAATATACGCTGGCTACAAACAAGGCAGGTGCCGACCTTGGCATCACCAGCTTTGACAGCATCGCCGCCCAGATGGATGCGCTGGATGGCGAGATCTACGGCATCGAACCGGGCAATGACGGAAACCGCCTGATCATGGATATGATCGAAGCGAATGCATTTGGCCTTGAAGGGTTCGAAGTTGTCGAAAGCTCGGAACAAGGGATGCTGGCACAGGTCGCGCGCGCTGATGATCGCGGCGAGCCGGTTGTGTTTTTGGGCTGGGAGCCGCATCCGATGAATGCCAATTTCGAGATGACCTATCTTGAAGGCGGCGATGACTGGTTTGGCCCGAACCTTGGCGGTGCAACCGTATACACCAACACCAGTGCAGGGTTTGTAGATGCGTGCCCGAATGTCGGTAAACTGCTGAACAACCTCGAATTCACCCTCGCGATGGAAAACGAAATCATGGGCGCGATCCTGAACGATGGTGAAGAGGCGCGTGACGCCGCAACTGCATGGCTGCAGGCCAACCCAGACGCCTACATGGGCTGGCTGGATGGTGTCACGACCAAGGACGGTGGCGATGCCGTGGCCGCGGTCAAGGCCGCCCTTTAGTAACCCAAATACGACAGGGGCGGCCACGGGCCGCCCTTTCTTCAGGACCTACAGGACGCTTTCATGGATTGGTTGACAGAGAACAAGATCCCGGTTGGTCAGATCGCCGGGGATGCTTTCGACTGGCTAGAAAGCAATGGCGCGTTTTTCTTTGATGCGCTCTCGGACGGGCTGGAGGCGATGATTGACGGTTTCTTGTGGCTGCTTCAGACGCCCCATCCGCTGGTGATCATCGCTTTTTTTGTGGCTCTGACCTATTACCTCCAGCGCAGTTGGAAAGTCGCGCTGTTCGTCGCCGTAGGATTTCTGTTCATCATCAATCAAGGCTACTGGGAAGAAACGACCGAAAGCCTGACATTGGTTCTGTCGGCCTGCGTGGTGTGTATGGGTGTGGGCGTGCCAATCGGCATCGCGGTGGCCCATCGACCAAAGCTTTATGCATGGATGCGGCCGGTTCTGGACCTGATGCAGACGCTGCCGACCTTTGTCTACCTCATTCCGGCAATTGTATTTTTTGGCATCGGCATGGTGCCGGGGCTGATCGCTACAGTGATCTTCGTGCTACCCGCGCCGATCCGCCTGACACATCTGGGCGTCAGCTCGACGCCCCTGCCCCTGATCGAAGCGGCAGAGGCCTTTGGCGCCACGAAATCGCAATTGTTGTGGAAGGTCGAATTGCCGTCTGCGCTGCCACAAATCATGACCGGGCTGAACCAGACCATCATGCTGTCGTTGTCGATGGTGGTGATCGCGGCGCTCGTGGGCGCCGACGGTCTTGGCGTACCGGTGGTGCGCGCGCTCAATCAGGTGAACACCGCGCGCGGCTTTGAAAGCGGCTTTGTGATTGTTGTGGTGGCGATAATTCTCGACCGCATGCTACGGATGGAGCGCCAGAAATGAGCAACACACGCGTTGAATTCGACAATGTGTCCATCGTGTTCGGAGACAAGCCGCAATCGGCTCTCCCGCTGATGGATGCCGGCCAAGACCGCGCGCAGATCCAGCGCGAGACCGGACAGGTGCTTGGCGTGCATGACTGTTCGCTGAATGTGGCCGAGGGCGAGATCCTTGTTCTGATGGGGCTGTCGGGATCCGGAAAATCCACGCTACTGCGCGCCGTGAACGGGCTGAACCCGGTGGCGCGTGGGTGTGTGCGCGTGCATGACGGCTCTGGTCTGGTGGATGTGACCCATGCGAGCGCGGACGTGCTGCGGGGCATTCGCTTGCGCCATGTCGCGATGGTTTTTCAGCAGTTCGGCCTCCTGCCCTGGCGATCGGTGCGCGAAAATGTCGGGCTTGGTCTGGAACTGGGTGGACAATCCAAGGCCGAGCGGAAAGAGCGCGTGGAGCAGCAGCTTGCGCTTGTGGGCCTTGCGGACTGGGCAGACCGAAAGGTGGCCGAGCTGTCTGGCGGCATGCAGCAACGCGTCGGGCTGGCGCGGGCCTTTGCAACGGATGCACCGATCCTTCTGATGGACGAGCCGTTTTCTGCCTTGGATCCTCTGATCCGGACCAAGCTTCAGGACGAATTGCTTGAGCTCCAACAACGTCTGAAACGCACGATCATCTTTGTCAGCCACGATCTGGATGAAGCGTTCAAGATCGGCAACCGGATCGCCATCATGGAAGGCGGACGGATTGTTCAGTGTGGCACCCCGCAAGAGATCTTCCGCAATCCGTCGAATGAGTACGTTGCGGATTTTGTCAAACATATGAACCCGCTTGGCGTCTTGCGTGCCCGGGATGTGATGCGCTCTGGTGTAGCCAGGGACGGAGCCCCGCCTGTCGATGCAAATGCACGTGTCCAGGAAGTGATGACAACGCTTGTCAACAGCACGACCGATCTGGCGGTGGTCGAAAATGGCACGCCGATAGGGGTGATCGGGAAGAACGACGTTCTGGCATACCTTTCGGATCCAACGGGCGCGGGAGCCGTGCAGCCAGCCTAAACTTGTCCTTGGCGGAAAAGCTGCGCGTGCCGTACATTTTTTGTACGGCACCTCTTGCTACGTATTCAATTTTCTCTATATGTTTGTCCAAGCACGGAGGACTGAGATATGACACCCAAAGTCACAGGTTTTTTTGACGACGCGACAAACACGATTTCTTACGTGGTGCAGGATCCCGAGGGCAGCGCCTGCGCCATTGTCGATAGTGTTCTGGACTTCGACTATTCCTCGGGCCGGACAGACACGAAATCGGCGGACACCATCATTGCCTTCGTCAAGGAACATAACCTTGACGTGCAGTGGTTGCTTGAAACCCACGTCCACGCCGACCACCTGAGTGCTGCGCCCTATCTGCAGGACGCATTGGGCGGCAAGATTGGCATCGGCGACCGCATTCAAGTGGTGCAGGACACATTCGGCAAGGTCTTTAACGAAGGCACCGAATTCCAGCGTGATGGCAGCCAGTTCGACAAGCTTTTTGTCGAGGGCGACAGCTTTCACATCGGACAGATGCGCGCAGATGTGCTGCACACGCCGGGCCACACGCCCGCTTGCCTGACCTATGTGGTCGGCGATGCGGCGTTTGTCGGCGATACGCTCTTTATGCCGGACTTCGGCACGGCGCGCTGCGACTTTCCCGGAGGCTCTTCAGAGCAACTCTACGACTCGGTGCAGAAAATTCTCGCGCTACCGGATGACACCCGCATCTTCGTCGGACACGATTACAAAGCGCCCGGTCGCGAAGACTACGCTTGGGAGACCACTGTCGGCGAGCAGAAAGCCAAGAACGTGCATGTCGGCGGCGACGCTACGAAAGAACGCTTTGTCGAGATGCGCGATGCGCGCGACGCGACACTGGCCATGCCGAAGCTGATCATCCCGTCCTTGCAGGTCAACATGCGCGCGGGGCAGATGCCTCCGGCGGATGAAGATGGCAAGGTCTTCCTCAAAGTTCCTGTAAACGGATTATAAGACTATGAACCCGGATTGGATTTACGGGCTGGTTGGCGGCTTGCTGATCGGCTCAGGCGGCGCAGTGTATCTGCTGGCCAATGGCCGCATCATGGGCGCCAGCGGCATCATCGGCGGTCTCGTCGATGGCAGTGGGCGCAGCACGATGTGGGAACGGATCAGCTTTCTTGCCGGTCTTGCCCTGGTCCCGGTGGTGCTCTTCGCGCTGTTTGGACCGAAAGAAACACATGCTACCGACAACTTTGCCCTGCTGATCGCCGCTGGCCTACTTGTGGGGGTTGGCACGCGTCTGGCGAACGGCTGTACGTCCGGACACGGCGTCTGTGGCATATCGCGCCTGTCTTTGCGCGGTATCGTTGCAACCGTTTTTTACATTCTGGCGGGCGGTCTGACCGTCGTTCTTTTCCGCCACATGTTGGGGATCATCTGATGCGCAATATCTTTGCTCTTCTTGCAGGCAGCCTGTTCGGAGCCGGACTGTTTACCTCTGGCATGACCGACACCCGAAAGGTGCAGGGTTGGCTCGATATCTTTGGCAATTGGGATCCAACTCTGGCGTTCGTCATGGGTGGAGCGATCATACCGATGGCCATCGCATGGCGTGTTGCGGCAAAGCGGCGCTTTGCCCTGACAGGCGACGCCATGCCGCCGCCGCCTGAACCGAAGCTCGGCCGCAACCTTGTTATGGGCTCTGTGCTGTTTGGCATGGGATGGGGGCTTGTGGGCCTGTGCCCGGGACCAGCGATTGCCTCGCTCAGCTATGGTGGCGTCGAAGGGCTTGTGTTCCTCGGCGCAATGATCGCCGGAATGAGCGCCATGCCCAGCCTTCGCAGCTGGCTGGACAGGCCCGCAACAGCGCAGTAGATCAAGATCATGGATATTCGACCAATCTCTGACCGCTACAGCGTGTCACCGCAGATCGACCCCGAAGACGCCGCCGCCATCAAGGCGGCGGGCGTGACCACGGTGATTTGCAACCGCCCAGACGCAGAAGTACCGCCATCACATCAGTCCGACGCAATGCGCGTCGCGATGGAGGCGGCCGGGCTTCATTTCGAAGTGCTGCCCATCACGCACCAAACCATGACGCCGGACCGCATCGCACAGCAGGCAGCATTGGTTGACGCCTCGGACGGGCCTGTGCTGGCCTATTGCGCCTCTGGCACGCGTTGTTCCATCCTCTGGGCATTGAGCCAGGCTGGTCAGCAAAGTGCGGACGATATTCTTGGCGCGGTTGCAAAAGCGGGATACGATTTGTCCGGGCTGCGCCCGACCCTTGATGCGATTGCTGCGCAGCAAGCCTAAGGCTTGATGGGTTCTGGTACACTCGGCAGCCCGGCGGCAATATCGTCGAGCGCCAAATCAAATGCGCCCACATCAACATCGCTGGACGACGAAACGTTCATTGGCACAGCAGCATTGGTCAACTCTGGTGTGTTCGGAGACGGGTCTTCTGGCGCTGCCCGGGCATCGGGTTTGTGCAAAGAAGTATCGCCCTGCCCGATCCGGATCGCCCGAAAGCCGTTCATTTGACCAAGCGTACCGCGCGACACGATATGGCCGCAGGGCAACATCAAAGCGGCAGAGGATGTTGCACACGGTGACAACGGCAGCACGTCACCGGGGCGCAGCGCCTGCGCGCGCTCCAACGAAAGATGGATGCGTGTCAGAACGGCATTCATTGTGGCAGGCACCATTTTCATCGCAGCCTCGTGTTTCCCGGGTGCGGAGCTTTCGGGCTCAATCACGGCGACAGGTTCTGGGAAAAGAAACAAGATCGATCCCGTGCGTGTCTCTTGCGCCAAGTTCACCTCGAACGCGATCACCTGATACCGCTCAGCGTCAAGTGACAGGCTCGCCAGTTGAGCATCTTCGACACGTGCACCGAACCGATAGCCTTGCAGATGTACCATCTCTGGTTGGACCGCCAACATAGACGCAAATCTAGGCAGCGCGGCATCCAGCAACGGCGCGGTCATCGCGGCATCGGTTACGGTGAATGCACGTTCCCCAGATGGGAATTGGGTGACACGGCCGAATGCCTGGATGTCCGTCAGACCAGTGACGATCTCGCGGTCAAGCGCGGCCAGTGCCGCAGGTGCGTCGTCATTCTCAAGCAGGACCAGCAATTGATCCCTCCCGAGACAAGACATGGCCCGATCTGCTGTCAGACTTTTGTCGACTGTCGAGCGGGTTGCAAAACCCAGCGCCCAAAGTGCATCCGCCGCGATTGATAAGGCACGCCCTAGGGCGCGGCACGCTGTGATTCGACCACCCCCGATCGACTTGCGTTGTGCCTGAGCTTTGCGATGCAGGACTGTATCTGCGGCGGCGTCCGTCATGTCGATGCGGCATTCCCCTTGAGCCTTCCAGTCGTTTATCGACCGAATTGGTTACCAAGGGCTTAGCGATGATGAAGCATTGGTTTTATTGTGCGGCCAGCGCGGTGCGATATGGCAGTACAACCCGGAATGTCGCGCCACGGGCAGCAGGCACATAATCCACTGATCCCCCGAGCCGCGTCATGACCTGTCGGCAAATTGCGAGGCCAAGCCCGGCACCGCCGGCCTTCTGATCGCTGACCCGTGCGAATTTCTCAAAGATCATGTCAACAGCCTCGGGTGCAATACCGGAACCGTTGTCCTGAAAATCGACCACGACCCGGTCGGCGTCCTGCATCACACGGATCACCAGCCGAGGGCTTTTCGCATCACAGTACTTCCGCGCATTTGCGATCAGGTTGATGAACACCTGGCTGAGACGATCAAGGTCGGTGTGCAACAGAATGTCTTCTTTTGCCGGGGTACGCTCGATTTCGAGGCGCACGCCATCTTCGCCAATGGCGGCCGAAGACACCGCACGATCCAGCGCGTCTCGAAGCGTGCCTTCGCGCAGGTTCAGGTTCACCTGTCCGTTTTCCACTACGCTCAGGTCCAGCAAATCATCCAGAAGCCGTGTCAGACGCTGCGCCTCGTCATGGATGATCGATGCATACCGGGATTGCTCGTCCGGGGTCATCTGATCCGTGTCCCGCAAAATCTCGGAGAAAGCCCGTATCGACGTCATCGGAGTGCGCAGTTCGTGGCTGATCTGACTGAGAAACGCGTCTTTCTGAATCGAGAGCCGTGTCAGTTTCTGGTTTGCGTTGCGCAATTCCAGCGCCGTGCGGCTCAACTCTTCGGATTGCTCCTTAAGTCGCGCCGAGTATTCAAGCATCTGCGCAGTTTCATCGGCGACCGCCATCAGGTCTTCGACTGAAATCGCCATGCCACCCGTGATTTGCCCCACCATCGCATGCGCTGTGGCGGCGCCCACCGAACTGCCAAGTTCCCGCTCCAGTGCCTCAAGGAAATCGGGCGTTGGCGCCGGCAGATTGCCGCGCGCACCTTGCCGTCTGGCATGACGCATGAAAAGCGCCTGTGCCTCACCGGACCCAAGGATGCGCTGCGCCATGACCATCAGATCTTCTGTTTGGGCTGTCCCACCAGACCAACTGTGTGCATTGGTCGAGTGATCGAAGATGTTTACGAACTGTGCCGCCTGCAGCCGTTCAAGGGGCGAGGGAAAGGTCACAAGAGACACCGCAACGAAGGAAACGACGTTGAACACCATGCTCCAAAGAAGCGCGTGCATCAGTTGATCCATTCCGCTGATGCCGAACAGCGCGTCTGGCTTGAGCCACACCAGACCGAAGAGGCCGTTTTCGACAATCGACACCGGCAGAATCGTTCCTACGCCGAAGCTTGGCAGATAAAGCGTATAGAGCCAGATCGCGAAACCGGCGGTCAGTCCGGCAATCGCGCCCAACCGTGTCGCCCCGCGCCAGAACATGCCGCCAATAAACGCGGGCAACACCTGCGCCAAGCCGCAGAACGCGACAAGACCGATGGAGGCCAGCGCCTCACCTCCGCTCGACATCCGGTAATAGAGATAACCGAGCATGACGACGCCGACGATGGAAATCCGCCGCGCCATCAGCACCGCATTGCGAACATCCCCAGACACCGAAGCTCCGCTGGGGCGCAATTGCAGCCAGATTGGCATCACGATGTGATTTGACACCATTGTGGACAAGGCAATAGCCGCCACGATCACCATAGACGTTGCCGAACTGAAGCCCCCCAAAAAAGACAGCATCGCAAGGCCGTTTTCGCCCAGGGCGAGTGGAACAGTGAGAACGAACAAGTCCGGGTTTGACCCTTCTGGCATCACGTCCAGACCCACCACCGCAATGGGGACAACAAAAAGACTGATCAGACAAAGATAAAGGGGAAAGGCCCAACTGGCAGTCCTCAAGTGGCTCTCGTCATCATTTTCCACCACCAAGACCTGAAAGGTGCGAGGCAGACAGAGGAACGCGGCAGCGGACAGGAAAATCAGACCAGCCCAGCGGCCCCGATCCGTGTGCCACTCGCCGAACTCGGACGCATCAATCCGGGCGAGCGCCTCGGTAAGACCACCCGAGACCCCCCAGACCACAAATATGCCGACCGACAATAGTGCCACGAGCTTGACCACCGCCTCGACGGCAATGGCCATGACAACACCATCGTGCCGCTCCTTTGCATCAAGGTTCCGCGTTCCGAACAGCACCGTGAACACCGCAAGACCCAGCGACAACCACAAGGCAAGACCCGCTTTGTCTTGCGGATCAATACCGCCTGATTGGCCAGCAAAGACGGAAAAAGACAGTGTTACCGATTGCAGTTGCAAGGCGATATAAGGCGTTGTGCCGATCACCGCGAGGATGGTGACGCCTGCCGCCAGCAAGCTGGATTTTCCGTAGCGCGACGAAATCAGATCCGCAATTGACGTGATCTTTTGTGTCCGTCCAATGCGGATCAGCTTACGCAAGAGCCACCACCAGCTGATCATCACCAGTGTCGGACCAAGATAAATCGTCAGGTACTCGAACCCATTGCGCGCAGCGGATCCGACGGCTCCGTAGAACGTCCACGCCGTACAGTAGATTGACAAGGACAGTGTGTAGATCAGAGGGGAACGTAACCAGGCTTTTTTGCCCTGCAGCGCCAGCCGATCTGCTACGAAGGCCACGAAAAAAAGGAAAAAGACATAGGCCGTGCAGACCGCGACAAGCAGGTTGAGCGTGCTCATGTGTCCGCGTCCGACGTGTCGTCGACCTCATCCGCCAATAGGCGCGACAGGCCCCAAGTCAAAACAATGATCCCGGCCCAGACGAGGAAAATGTAGATCAGCGCAGTCGCGCTACTTACCGAGGCCTCACCGGTCTGCGGCCAAATCAAAGGGATCATCCATAGGATCAGCGCCAAAAGAGGCGAAAAACAGGCGGCATCCATAATCCGGCGCCTGCGATAAGTTCGCCTTTCGTGGAAAACAGTCGGCGTCCCTGGCCTGCTTTCAGGATCTCTCATTTGGCGGCAAGGGCGCGCACGGTTTCAAGCACATCCGCGTTCGAGAACGGCTTGGTCATGAACGCATCGCAACCTGCACGCTCGGCAATTTCCCGGTCTTTCGTCTGCCCCCGCGCGGTCAGCATCAGAACAGGCAGCCCTCTGTTCTCGGGATCTTCGCGCAGTTCCCGAAGAATGTCATAACCACTCTTGCCCGGCAGCATCACGTCGAGAATGACTACATCTGGCTTACGCTCTTTCACGATGTCGACCGCATCCGCTCCGTTGGAGTGGGTCTTCACGCTCCAACCGTCACGCGACAGAATGAACGAAATCGCCTCAATGATGTTAGGTTCGTCTTCGATCAACAAAACCTGTTTCGACATGCGCGCCCTCCCCCGTGCCGCAAGAAGCTGATCGGCTTTTGCCGTTATTTTTGGCCAGCTTGCATAAACTATTACGAAGTGCGGGCAATGTGTCAAAGCTTCCGCGATTCAGATGTGACCATAATCGACGGCTCGCGCCGCGCGTCGCAGGCGGCGTGAGGACAGATGCGGCAGGTCAAGCCAACCTGACGGATCGGCTCTGCTGTGTCGCGCTTCGGTTCCGGCACGATCAACATGTGGCTTTCGAACAGAACGTCCTCGTTCGGTCGTACGGGCCCGATGGGCTGCGAAATCGCGATGCCCCGGTGCCGGGCGGCGGCACGCGCGGACTGCTCCATCACATCCACATGCACCATCATGGGTCGGGCCAGTGCGCGATACAGCGGCCAGAGCGCGCAGCCTGCGCCCAATCGGGGCAAGGGGAATTCAGGCAACGGCTTTCTGAACGTGGTCACCCCAGACCCATCGCAAATGGCAAGGCCAACCGCCTCTGGCAAGATATCTTCTGGCAGATGCGCCAACCGCCGCATCGCAGAGGTCAGATCGCAGTCAAACCTTGCTGCAAAGGCAAAGGGATCATGTCCTGATACCGCCACAACATCTGCGCATGCCCCCAGCGGCATTTTTCTGGCATCTCTGCGGTACCGAACCAAAACACGCCGTAACAGCCACCGCGCCGCCTGAGATAAATCCTGCCCCAAAGTGTCCGTCACGGCATCGACATCAGCCTCGCGCATTTCTAGCGCGGGCAGATGGAACCCGGAGCGCTGGAATACGGCATCAAGTTCGTCTTGCGGTGCATTCGTCTCAGAGGCGTCAGAATCCGCCTCCTCAAGATATTGTGCGAGGCTTCGGCTGGTTTCGGCCAGCCGCGCACTGTCCTCGTAGATGTTGCGATTGAAGCGGCGCTGCCACTCAGGTTCGATATCCCCCGGCTCCACGAGAATTGACGCCGCAGACCGGATCGCCGTCACGGTGGACAGCATCTCGTGCAATGAAGCTGCAAGATGGGGATCATGTGTGAGACGATCAGTCAGAGCCTCGACGCTGCCTTGCAGGGCTTCCACTTTGCGTTGGGTGTCAGCAAGAAGTCCCGCCCACCCGGGAAAGCGCCCGGCAAATTCCTCGACGCGCGCAAACTCTGCCTCGGGCATGTCTGCGCCGCTTGCCGCCTCGCGTAGCGTTGTGAGCAAGGCGGTTTCTGCGCCCTCAGTCAGAGAACCAGGTTCAACGCCAAGTGCGTGGGCAATATCGACCAGCAATTTACCGCCGATTCTGCGACGGTTGTGTTCGATCAAATTCAGGTAGGACGGCGAAATATCAGCCCGTTTCGCCAGCTCGGATTGCTTCATGCCCGCCATCACCCGCCGTTCACGGATCCGGCTTCCTGTCAGAGTGTCGCGGGGCATGGCAAATTCCCGTGCTGAATCAACTCGTTTCTGCACTGCGGAAAAAAGAAATTTACAATTTTCTGCGGCGCATTGTTCATTTTTTGACAGAAAAAACGTTTGGAGCAAAGCGCTTATTGCTATGTTTTCCATGCATAGCCGATAATTGATTTGCACATATGTGCGGTGTTGGCGGTCGGAGGAACCCCGCCAAACCCTTAAAGACATTGGGAGGATTATATGTCCAAAGGCAACCTGACACGTCGCGGCGTGCTCAAGACCGGTGCTGTAGCAGGGGCGGGTCTTGCTCTGCCGACCTACCTGTCCGCAGC
>JAUIIR010000075.1 GCA_030431485.1 Alphaproteobacteria bacterium | reverse complement strand
ACTGGTCGTAAGCTTTCACCCATGCGTGCGTCCGTGGTTGCTGCGGATTTTGTTTCAACAGCCTGATTCTACAGCGCTTTCTGGCGCACGCAACCTTCCCGAAATGAATTGGATGAATAAGGCGGGAGTAGAGTAGCACGCTGCCTGCTTTTCTCGCAGTTTCTCGAAGGCGTCGAATGCATCAGGGAAAGAGTCTTGCTTTGAGGTCAGGAACAGATGCGTGAAATATTGCGCGAGACCTTCTTTCACTGACTTATCGACGCTCTTGAATCTCTTCGATTCCCATTGCGTTCCGTCGATTTCGAACCCTTGATGGGTGTATGCGTGCGCCAACTCATGTGCGAGAACGACGATAGTAAGGTCTTCGACATTCACGCCCAGAAGATCGCTGACCAGTCCAATAATACCCCAGTAGATGAAGACCTCACCGACTTCTTCGCCGTAGAAGTTGGTTCCGTATGAATACTCACCCAGTATGTCATGCTCTAGATGCAGGATTTTCTGGAGTGGATCGCGTGTATCTAGAACCTGAAGCAACTCCTTGAAACGTTCTTGGTGGTGTTCGAATAACGCACCGTCGAGTGGTTGCATCTGGATGCTTTCGTTGGCGGCAAGCATCTGATTGACGCTCTGGTAGTTAGACCAGCGTAATGCCCCAGCTTCTAACAGCGTACGAACCTTCGAGAGTTCGAGCAGCACCAGAATGTCATCATCGAACTCGATGTCTTGCAGGTTGTGTGGGCGCCCGGGATCTAGGGTGACGGATACTTGACGGACACGGCGTTGACCCTCGTCTTCGAATGAGAACGATAGTCGTGTTCGGTCGCGCAGCAGGTTTCTGACAGTCGTGTTCGCTCTTCGGCGCGCCCCTTCGACTCGTTCTTCGGTTTTCGGATCGACCCTTCTCAGTAACTCTGACAACGTGATAGGCATTCTAACTCCCTCGTGCCTGCCGCTGCCTGTTGCCCAAACCCGCGTCCAGCTGTTTTCGCATATCCATAATCGCCAGTCTCGCCACGTCTGAAAACTTCTTGGTGACGATGGGCAGATCGTTTTTGTGTCGGAACTTGTATTCGAGGTAGGTATCGCGGGCGTACGGACGATCCGATACGCTTGCGGAGGTTATGGGCAAAGTAGGTTGTGGGGGCATTGATGGTATTATTCTGAATCGCCCCGGGTTTACCGGAGGGTGCTTGACTCAAATGTTAGGCTGCATTTTCGGTTTGGTTCAAGTGACCAGAAAGCTTGGTCGCGGAAAGTAGCCAAATTTGAAGCCGATCATCCGCCAAGGCCGCTCCGTTTCCTTGCTTTACAAAGGCTTGCGCCATACTGTCCCGAGGCGAAGGGCGGTATTTCAATGACGAGCGAACGAACGACAGGCAATTTTCAGTTTCTTCAGCCCATTAGCTCCCAGCTCGTGAAGCTGGGAACTCTAGCCGAGCACTATTTTCATGCTGACCCAAGCACGTCGCTGATCAAGCTGCGGCAGTTCTCTGAAATCCTGACACAGTTCCACGCCGCCCATGCCGGCTTGCTTCCTGAGCCTGCCGAGGCGCAGTCCGATCTGCTGCGCCGCCTGAAGTTTGAACGGGCCATTCCCGACAAAGTGCTCGATGTCCTTCATCACATTCGGAAGACCGGCAACTCGGCCGTCCATGAAGGAGCAGGCGATCACAGGCAGGCACTCACGGCGCTCAAGATGTCTGTTCAGCTCGGCATCTGGCACTACCGCGTTGTTCGCAGAGACCCCAAGTTTTCTCCCGGCCCATTCGTGCCACCAGTAAACCCAGCCTCCGCAGCTGAAGAATTACAGCAGGAGCTTGCTCGGCTGCGCAGCGAGCGGGACGCAGCTCTCAATGAAGCGCAACTGGCCCAAGAAGCTGCCGAGCTGGCTCAGCGTCAGGCGGAGACGGCTTCAGAACGTGAGCAGCGCGAAAAGGAAGAACGGGCGCAATGGGAAGCTTTGGCCCAAGAGGTCGAGCAAGACCGTTCCGAGCTTCAAAGGCACCTCCAAGAGCTACAGGAAGCTGCCACTTCTCAATCCGCAAACACACGCACTGAGTTTGTTCAGACGGCGCAAGCCGCATCTTCGTCCATTGATCTAGATGAGACGGCAACACGTGACTTGATCGACCAGCAATTGCGCGACTGGGGTTGGGAAGCAGACAGCGTCAATCTCCGACACTCGAAGGGCACTCGCCCCGCAACAGGGCGTTCTATGGCAATCGCAGAGTGGCCGACCAAGAGCGGCCCAGCCGACTACGCCCTGTTTGTCGGCGAACGCTGCCTTGGGATCGTGGAGGCCAAGCGCTACCGAAAGAATATTTCTGCTGCGATTGATCAATCCGAGCGCTATTCAATGGATTTCGACCATGAAAGCTCCATTGGCGCTTGGGATGGCGGGTATCGTGTGCCCTTTGTGTTCGCCACGAATGGTCGACCATATTTGAAGCAGATCGAAACCGAGAGCGGCATCTGGTTTCGCGATGTGCGCTTAGCGACCAACCACCGCCGAGCGCTTGTCGAGTGGCCCACACCTGAAGGTCTCGAAGCGAAGTTTGATACCGATAGAGAGACGGCGCAGAAGGCGCTTGAAAGTCGCCCCTTCGACTTCGGTTTCCAGCTCCGCCCATACCAGAAGGCAGCGATTGAGGCGGTCGAGGAAACCCTATCGACAGAGCAGCGCGAGATTCTCGTTGCGATGGCTACGGGTACGGGCAAAACCAAGCTCGCCATTGCGATGCTATACCGCCTCCTTTCCTCGAAGCGCTTCCGTCGCATTTGTTTCGTTGTAGACCGCTCAGCGCTCGGCAATCAGACCGGCGACGAGTTCATGAGCACGCCCATTGAAGGGCCAAAAACCTTCGGTCAGCTATTTGGCATTCAGGGCCTTGAGGACGTGAAGCCCGACCTGGAAACACGGGTTCACATCTGTACGATCCAAGGGCTTGTGAAGCGTGTTCTCTATACCGACGACCCAGCCGACACACCCCCCATAGATCAATACGACCTGATCGTCGTCGATGAATGCCACCGTGGGTACCTGCTTGATCGGGAAATGTCGGATGCCGAGCTGAGCTTCCGTGGCCAAGACGACTACATTTCAAAGTATCGCCGGGTGCTTGAGTATTTCGATGCCGTAAAGATTGGCCTCACCGCGACGCCAGCGCTCCACACAGCACAAATCTTTGGCGACCCAATCTACACCTACACATACCGTGAAGCTGTGGTTGATGGTTGGTTGATCGACCACGAACCGCCTGTTCGTATTGAGACGGCGCTCAGTGCCGAAGGTATCAAGTTTGAGAAAGGCGAAGAGTTCGAGGCAGTCGACACAACAACCGGCGAAGTCGATCAAGTTTCAGCCCCTGACGAGATTAACTTCGAGGTCGAAGCTTTTAACCGCAAGGTGATCACGGTCCCGTTCAACCGCGTCGTGGCACAGGAACTGGCGAAACACATTGACAGCTCGACCTCTGGATGCCGGCACTTTTCGGGCCCCAAAATACGGTTCATCTCGTCAATGAACTCTTCGGAGCTTGGGTCGGCGTGATTAGTGAATTCCTTCACGCCATGGTTGCCCCAAGCAGCCCCAACTATTCCTTCATCAATTGGAATGCGAATTCGACCATTGTCCTCGTAGACCTTCGTAGGTGAATGGCGAAAAATCTGCCTGAGATAATGGTCTTTATCTTGTTGGAGACGATAAATCGTTACTCGGCATCGATGGTCAAAACCGGTCTCTTTAGATGTAAGAAGATACTTCAAAGCGCTACCAAGAGTCTCCAAATAGCTGCTCTTGCTATCCGCGTGCGCTTGGGCCTCGTCGCGAAGGGCTTCCCTAGCATCTTGTAGCTCGATCCCATTCTCTTTGAGTTCGCCTAGTCGGTACCTATTGATGAAGCCATCAATCCTCCCAACGAGCGCGGCCAGCAAAGCTAACCCAAAATACGGGACCGGGGTTTCAAAGTTCGTCACATTACCCTTCAGCGTGGTAAGCGCGAGTTCGAAGGTGCTTGGTTCGTCACTCTCTGCGAGATTGGCCCTGAGCCACAAGCCAATCAAGATGGTCAGCAACGCCAAAACCAGTGTGGCAATCGCCTCCAAAACTGGCAGGCCAAAATTCTTCAGAAACTTCAACATTACAATTGTCTAGGGCTTGCCTGAACACTCGTCACAGTGTCAGTGGTCGTTGCGCTCGTTTCAAATAAGTATGGCTGATATCTAGAGTTCTGGCAATCGAACGGGACGACCGTCTTCCAAAGGCAAACATCACACCTTGGCTCGAAGGCCGACAAATCTGGTAGAAGACTACGGCGTTTTGCGCTCCGAGTACTCTTCTACCGACAGTTCATATCGCTTGCCAGTGAGCATGTCGTTTTTCAGCCGTGGCATCAGATGGCTGTAGTGCCGCTCAATCATGCCGATTGATGTGCCCATCTGTATGGCCAAAGCGTGGATATCCATACCGTCATTGACCAGTGCGAACGTCGCGTAGCTGTGGCGTAGGCTGTATAGTGTGCGATCTTCCCCAGTCTTAGGGCACTTGAGCAGTCCAGCGTCCTTTAGAAAAGCCTTGAAGGTCTGGGGCAGATGCTCGGTGACCGTTCCATCGGGCAAACAAAACACTGGCAAATCCAGCTTCTGCTGTAAGCATTGCGTAGAAATCCATGTGTTTGATGGCCTCCGTTCGGGCGTGAATGCGTTTGAGATAGCCGATGGTTCCGGCGCGACCGATGGCTTCATGCGGCTTGGTTTTGCCGTGCAGGTAAAACTCCACGTACTCAAGATCGTTCTCTTCGAACACGGTGACATGCTTCCAGCGCAGGTTCTGTGCTTCGGTGCCGTGTCGCATGCCGGTATTGGCCAAGATCAACACATAGTCGCGCAGCAGATGCCGCATGTCGCGTGACTTGCCGCCTTTGCCCCGGTCGATCCAATGCGGCAGCTTGCGGATCAGCGTGCGATATTCGTCTCGCCTGAAATCCAGTCTGCGTTCTGCGCCTTCGCCCTTGTTGGACAATATCGGCACCTTGCCCTGCGCCACGAAACCCCGCGCGAAAGCTTCGTCATACACGCGGTTCATGGCTGAGTTGTGTGTGTTCAGTGTGGATGCTTTGGGCTCGCGTCCCATCTGCCGTATCCGCCAGCGATTGAAATCCTGAATGCGCTCGTGATCGATGTTGGTGATGAAGGTCTTGCCGAAGAACGGGATGAAATACAGGTTCAGCGCCTTGATGTAGTCTTTGTAGACCTTGCGCCCTGCATCTGCATCCAGCTGTCGCTGCATGTCCGCAATCGCCAGCTTGGCCACATCTTCAAATCGTTTGGTGACGATGGGCAAGTCATGCTTGGCGCGGAAGCGGTATTCCAGATAATGATCACGGGCGACTTGCTTGGCGTCTTCCAGCACAGTCTTGCCGGTGCTGATCCTGATCCAATGATCTTCGATCTTGAACGTGGCCTGTCAGCGCTTGCTGTTGCCGCGCTTGTACACTTTGACCTCGCCGTCCATGAGCACGTGCGTGTTGGGGCTGAGTGCGACCATGCTTCCTTTCCAGCAGCTTCATCGCACAGTACGATTTTGTGTCGCAAATGACAGTCGGAAACTTGATGTGAAGGGCTGATCTATGGGCAGCAGATCAGTCACACCAAGAATTCGTCTGCCAGTGATGCAGGGAAGTATTCCTTCAGCTTGAACATGAACATGTCTACATCCAATGCCAGCCCAGTATGAAAGTCGTTGAGATTATCCCCACTCCATTGCTGTCGCTCAAGTTGTGTCAGGAGTTGAGTTCGCGTTTGTTGATCTTCCGGATCAAGCGCGAAGTCGTTTGCGGTCCGTAAGAGGTCGATACGTTTATGCACTTCTCGCATCGCAGCAAAGGCCTCCATCATGGGACCGATGAGTCGAGGATCTTGTTGCCACGACCGTCCTGCGAAAACCTCTTGCACGACACGATTTCCCGCTCCCAGGCAGTCATAAGCCACGCATCCGCTGAAGCCCTCGTTGGTGAGATTGCTGTGAATAGAGCAGCGATGCCCCGCAAGGTTGCGGCAAGGTTCCCCAGGGTTCTTACTGAATGCGAAGTCTCTACCCTGGTCGAACGCAAACACCATGCAGCACAGCGCAGCGCATTTGGAGCAATCAGTTGTTAGCGGATCAGCATCACTCATGGACTATCCGTTTGCTTGAGCTTGGAAAATTGGATGTCGATAGCTCGAAGCTACCGGGCGACTTATCTTCAGCAAGCAATGGTCTATTGTTCAACCAAACCCCAAAACCCATGTTTGCGGCTGTGGTGCTCTTTCAAAGCTTGCATAAACTGATCATGCGAAGGGAAGCTGCCATAATCTGTGATCGCGACATCACTGGCCGCGCATTCGGCCAAGTGCTTCGCTGCGTAACGGTATCGCTTGTGTTTTGCCCCATTCAGCGTGTCCTGGATCATGGACCGAAGCATCAATGTGGCAGCCAGCGGATACTCAGCTGCCAGAGCTTCTGCGGCCTCCGTCATGGTGTAGTAGCTGTTACCGTCCAGTTCATCAGCACGGGCTTCAATGAGTTTGGCAGCACGAGCTGGCGCTGGCCACTTCAACAGAAAGCTGACTGCCGTGCTGAGATATGGATACTGCTCTGCAAAATCCAAAGCACGTTCCTCAGCTTCAATGTCATCAAAATCTGGCAGCAACTTAAGGTACTTCCGTAGGGCGCTTTCCATCAATGTATTGGTGAATGTGTCCCAAAGATGCTGTTTCAGTTCCTCGGTTTGCCCCAGTTTCTCAAGGCATTCTTCGTACACAGCGTCCAGGTCGTACCGAAACATGCGATATGAGCCACTCTTTTCAGCTTCGCGACAGTTGAGAACAATCTGCATGGCCTCTTCAACCCGCCCTGCATCTAAAAGCCTACGAGCAACATCGGGTGCAATGGTGCCGTAGGTGAGCTGTTCGTCGCTGTATCGAGCCATGTAGGCATCAACATCGCCCTGAGCGTCGGCGATATCTGCCAAAATGACAGAGCTGGTGCCTTTGCGGTTCTGCTGAACTATCTCTTCGGGTGTTGTCGAACCGATGCCCCATGAGCGATACCGTTCTAGCTCGTGTTCTTCAGGCGGTGTTTCAGCCCACGTCTTGGTGATCTTCTTAAGGTGCTCAAGGCCCGTATCACCGAGTATCGGCGCAGTAGCGGGAATAATGCCATCAAATTCCCCGTAGCCAGCAGCCACCACCGCATCCAATATGCGCTCTGCCAGCGCTTCCGCGTCCAACTGAACTTCCGGTGCGATTTTCTCAATCAAGCGGACGGCAAAAGACATCTCATCGCCGATTGACCCATTGCTGTCGTCGGTTCGTTCATAAAGAGCTGGCGCAACGCTCAGGAACATCCACGCAAGCTCAAAAGCTTCATTGGCATCATGTGGCGCGATCTTGTTCTCAATCATGTCCAAGAGTGCGTCGAGCTCTTTGATCAACGCTCGTTGTTTGCGCCAGTTGACCCAGCTTTTTGACCGTCTCAGCGACACAAGCCGTTTGCGAACATCAGCGGCGATTTCTTTCGGACCCTGTGCTGCGCTCAATTCCATGCTTGCTCGCCGCTGCAAGCCCGCGCTGCCCTGCACAAGCTCCATGACCAGTTCAGCCAGCTTCTCAGCACCTAAGCGTTCAAGGTTCTGCTTATTCAGGGTTTTCTTCGACATCTACGCCACACGCACTTTGCCAAGGCTTTACGCGAGAATGCATCAAGCCAGCCGATTGCGAAACCAGCTTTTACGGTGAGTGTGGTTGCGAAAGTGTTGCCAAACACGAGTGCCAACCACTGTGTTGCTGAACAGAGTGTGCACTACTGTGTTTGAAAACGAGGTTGCAAACACTGTGTTGGACACAGATTCTGCAGACACTGTGTTCAACACAGCAAATCACCCAAGCCCACCCATTAACGAACAGCCAAACTGTGCAACACATAGTGTAAAACTGTGCGATGCCTATGTTATTGTTTGTGTTGTCTTAAATGGTGCCCGGGGGCGGAATCGAACCACCGACACGAGGATTTTCAATCCACTGCTCTACCCCTGAGCTACCCGGGCACGGGTGAACGATCATCGTTCGGGTGGCGGCGTTCTATGTGACGGTTTGGGGCGTGTCCAGTGGGTTTTCGACCTAAATCGTAAAAAGGCTTGGCGATGCGTGTGCGGCACGGATCTGGCTTTGAAATCGGCCGGGTGTGCTTGCGTTCATCAGCTATATGGTAAAGCTGGTGTCATGGGACCAAGTTTTGAATTCGAAACCCGATTGTGGCGGGCGGGATATCCCAGAATTGCCGGTGTCGACGAGGCCGGGCGGGGGCCTTTGGCTGGGCCTGTGGTCGCTGCGGCGGTCGTCCTTGATCCAGACCAAGTTCCAGACGGGCTAAACGATTCAAAGAGGTTGACAGCGAAAAAACGCAACGTGGTTCTGCAGGATATACTGACGCGGGCCGAGGTTGGCGTCGGCTTGGCCAGCGTTGAAGAGATCGATGCGTTGAACATCCTTTATGCGAGCCATCTGGCAATGGTGCGCGCTGTGGCGGCGCTGAATGCCGAGCCTGCACATGTCCTGATCGATGGCAATCTTGTGCCACGGGACATGCGCATACCGGCGACGGCCATTGTGAAGGGAGATAGTCTGTCTCTCAGCATCGCGGCGGCGTCAATTGTGGCCAAAACAAGGCGTGATGCGATCATGTGGGATTTGGCGCAACAGTACCCCGGATATGGTTGGGAGAGAAATCAGGGATACCCAACGAAGTGTCACAAAGAAGCCCTTCAAAATCTTGGTGTGACCCCACATCATAGACGTTCGTTTAAGCCGGTCCACAATATCTTGTGACAAGATAAAAACTTAACTTCTTGATTCAAAAAAGAAATTGACCGCGAATCGGCTTTGACTCATCTTTTGAGCCAATGACAGAGCGCAATAACTGCGCCGGGACGATAGGCAGAGAATGACAAAGATGACCAAGCCGAACAGCGCCGATGCGCTGCCGATAAACACGATCCTTGCGGGCGACTGCATTGATATCATGAACGGATTGCCCGCCGCGTCGGTCGATTTGATCTTTGCGGACCCTCCTTACAACTTGCAGCTCAAAGGGGATCTGCATCGCCCAGACAATTCCCGCGTTGATGCGGTGGATGACGAATGGGATCAGTTTTCGAGCTTCAGAGCCTATGACGACTTTACCCGGGCTTGGCTCAAGGCGGCCCGCCGGTTGCTGAAGCCGGATGGAGCGATTTGGGTCATTGGTTCCTATCATAATATCTTCCGGGTCGGAGCTGCGCTCCAGGATGCAGGATATTGGATCCTCAACGACGTGGTATGGCGCAAGTCGAACCCTATGCCGAATTTCCGAGGCAAGCGGTTCACAAACGCGCATGAAACCATGATCTGGGCGTCGAAATCCGAAGGCGCAAAGTACACCTTCAACTACGAAGCCTTAAAGGCTCTAAACGAAGGTATTCAGATGCGATCTGATTGGGTCCTGCCGATTTGTAATGGTGGTGAACGGCTGAAAGACGCTGCAGGTGAAAAGGCGCATCCAACGCAAAAACCTCAGGCGCTCTTGCATCGCGTCCTCGTCGGATCAACCAAGCCAGGGGATGTCGTACTTGATCCATTCTTCGGCACCGGCACCACAGGCGCCGTTGCAAAAATGCTGGGACGTGACTGGATCGGCATCGAGCGCGAGGAAAAGTATCGCGAGGTGGCGGAACAACGGATTGCGTCTGTGCGCCGTCTCGACAAGGCTGCGCTTGAGACCTCGACAAGCAAGCGCGCGGAACCGCGCGTTCCCTTCGGTCAGCTTGTCGAGCGAGGCATGCTGCGGCCGGGAGAAGAGCTTCTGAGCATGAATGGACGGCACAAAGCCAAGGTTCGTGCGGACGGCACTTTGATCGGAAATGACATCAAGGGTTCAATCCATCAGGTCGGCGCGCATCTTGAAGGCGCACCAAGCTGCAACGGCTGGACCTACTGGTGCTTCAAGCGAGATGGAAAAACTGTTCCGATTGATGTTCTGCGTCAACAGATCCGCTCGGAAATGAGCTGATTACCACGACACACCGCCGGTGCCTGCGGCCATGATCCCGCGGCACTACACCTTGCCCCGCCGAGCCACGGCGGGGTCTTTTCGTTGTTTGCCAAACGACGATTAGCATGGCGCATGGCGCGGTGCGGACTATAACAACCGCACGGGAGCAATGTGCACGTCTATCACATGACAAAAGGGGAGGAACGTCCATGAAATGGGGAAGAGGTTTGGTGGCCGATGGCGCCGCAATGACAGGCATTATCGACGGAGAGGCCTTCCATCCGAGGGTCGCATTGGGTGATGACACACCTGCAGGCGATCCAATCCCACTTGCAGACGTCAAACTGCTCCCGCCAATTGTGCCCGGCAAGTTCATTGGCCTGTGGAACAACTTCAGGGCCGCCGCCGAGAAGAACGGTCACACCCATCCCGAACATCCACTTTATTTTTTCAAAGCCGACACGTCGCTGTCGGGGCATGGCGAAACTGTCGAACTGCCCGTATCTGCAGGGCGCGTGGTCTTTGAAGGCGAACTCGGGATCGTGATCGGCAAGACCTGCAAAGCGGCAACTGTGGAAGAGGCCGAAGCCGCCATTTTCGGATACACCTGTATCAATGATTTTACATCTCTTGATATCCTCAACGCGGATCCATCGTTCCCGCAATGGAACCGCTCCAAAAGCTTTGACGGGTTTGGCGTCGTCGGTCCAGTGATTGAGACGGACCTGAATTGGCAGGACGAAACCGTCACCGTTCTGGTCAATGGCCGGGAACGGCAATCCTATCCAGCAGCGGACATGATCCTGCCACCAGCCATAATTGTCAGCCTTCTGTCGCAGGATATGACGCTGAACGTCGGAGATCTTATCGCATGCGGGACATCGCTCGGCGCTCGTCCGGTCAAAGCAGGTATGGAGGTGGACGTTGTGATCGACGGCATTGGACGTGTCAGCACAACACTGGCCTCACCGTCAGAGGTCTGATCAGCGTTCTGGCCAAATAATTCATTTTATCAAAGCAAGATGCCGTGTTTCCCCGGCATCTTGGCTGTGTGATGAGAATCGGGCACAAATCTCCGTGAGATTGAAATTAATTGATTGAACCAAAACCACTTTTGGCAGTTCCAATGATGTGAGCGATTATTATCCAAATGCGATCAAAGCCATTGGGCGGTATGGAAAATTTGAAAGGCTGTAGTATGTTCACAAGACGTCAGATGATCGGTTCCCTTGCTACACTTGCGGCCCCTGCGCTTGTAGGACCTGCTTTTGCGGCGCCCGGCGAATGGGGCAAATGGGATGCGCAGATCACGCCGCCGGACTTTGACCTTAACACAACCAATCCCTGGGGGCTGCATCCGCGCTATCTTCCGCAGCGCGTGCGGGCAAATGACGGCCTGACGCCGGGTGATATTCATGTCGATGCCGTGGCTCGGTATTTGTACCACATTCAGGATGACGGCTCAGCGATGCGCTACGGAGTCGCCATCGGTCGTGACGGACTTTACGAACCGGGGGTATATACCATTCGGCGGAAGGCAAAGTGGCCGGGTTGGACACCCACTCCGGCGATGATCAAGCGTGAGCCAGAAAAATATGCGCGCTGGGAAGACGGCATGCCGCCGGGTCCTGAGAATGCACTCGGCTCTCGTGCGCTCTATCTGTACGTCGGAAACCGCGATACCTATCTACGTATCCACGGAACACCAGCACCGCGCTCAATTGGAACCCGCGCAAGTTCTGGATGCGTGCGTATGGTCATGGCGCATATCAACACGCTTTATGATCAAGTGGACACCGGCGTGACCGCTTACTTGTATCCAACTGATGGCGGGCGCCTTTAATCAGGCCTCATCCTAGCTTTGAGGTCTGACGCAGATCGGACTGCCGTTCGTGGTTCTGAGCGGCAATTCTGTTGTTTCGACCGGACCTTGATGCGTATACCAGTAACACCCATCTTCAGCGCGCACCCGCGCGGTCGTCAGGTCCTGAAACGGAGCAGCGATAGACGTGACCGACTCGGGCACAGTGACAAGTCCTGCACCGCTTGAGCTTCCTGTGGGGACCGGTTCACAGGCTGCCAGAGCAAGCAGGGACAGGGGGGCCGCAAATAATGCCTTCGCTTTGGTCATATCGTACTCATTCTACAATGTGATGGTGTCCGCGAAAGTTGCACTAGCGCGCCAAGGTCGCAAGCCTGCTCGCAATTGTGCTGAAAAAGCATGGCAAGGATGCCGCATATTCCGGTTGCATCACGCGCGCACCCGGCCTGCGCCAAACGCAACTGCAAATTGCGCGCAGTGCGGTCATTGAAGTTCCTGTGCCGCAATGTGTAGATGGGCGCGAAGCGACCCCGATCACCGGCTGTCGTCACCCATCCCGGATCGGAGGCCTCCTTGGACATTCGCGCAATCCTTATGGGACTGGCTTTCGCCGCCATGTGGTCCTCTGCCTTCACTTCGGCGCGGATCATCGTCGCAGACGCGCCACCGCTGATGGCCTTGGCCTTGCGCTTTGCGATTTCCGGGGCTTTGGCCGTCGTGATCGCCCGCGCAACGGGTCAGTCGTGGCACCTGACACGCAACCAGTGGAAAGCAACGATCATCTTCGGCATTTGCCAGAACGCGCTCTATCTCGGTCTCAATTTTGTGGCCATGCAAAGGATCGAGGCATCTTTGGCAGCCATCATTGCGTCTTCGATGCCCCTTCTTGTCGGTGTCGCCGGATGGATGTTCGCGGGACAGCGTATTTCGGTTCTGGGTGTTATAGGTCTGATTGCCGGGTTCTGCGGCGTGGTCATTATCATGAGCGCCCGTCTGAGCGCGGGTGCAGACCTATACGGGGTCGCTCTGTGCATTCTTGGGGTGATCTCTTTGACTGTCGCGACACTGTCTTTGCGAAATGCAAGTTCGGGCGGGAATTTCATGATGGTGGTCGGTCTACAAATGCTGATCGGCAGCGCTGTGCTCTGGCCTGTCGGGCTTTGGCTGGAAACGGCGGAGGTGACCATGTCGGCCAAGTTGGTGCTGGCCTTCCTCTACACAACGCTTGTTCCGGGCCTTGCGGCAACGCTTGTCTGGTTTTGGCTGGTCAATCGCATTGGCGCGGTCAAAGCAGCGACCTTCCATTTCCTTAACCCGTTCCTTGGGGTCGCCATTGCAGCCGTCATTCTGTCCGAAAAGCTCGGGTCCACGGACATCCTTGGCGTGGTTATCATAACCTTCGGCATTCTTGCGGTTCAGATATCCCGCCAGACGGTTAAGACCTGAGCCGCGCTCAGCCGATCTTTCCCCGGCTCTCTCCCACCTGTCCGCGATGCAGCAGCAGGTGATCAAGGATGACGCACGCCATCATCGCCTCTCCGACCGGAACTGCCCGGATACCCACACATGGGTCGTGACGCCCCTTGGTGATGATCTCGGTTTCTTCGCCAGACTTGGTGATCGTCTTGCGCGTGCTCAGGATCGACGAGGTTGGTTTGACTGCAAAGCGCACAACAATGTCTTGACCGGTCGAGATGCCGCCCAGAATGCCGCCTGCGTGGTTAGAGCTGTATTCAGGACCGTCGGGACCCATGAAAATCTCATCCGCGTTGGTCGTTCCGGTCAAAGTGGCCGACGCCATGCCTTCGCCGATTTCCACAGCCTTCACTGCGTTGATGCTCATCATCGCGGCCGCCAGATCGGTGTCCAGCTTGCCATAGATCGGTGCGCCCAGACCGGCAGGCACGCCGCGTGCCACCACTTCGATGATCGCGCCCACGCTTTCGCCGGACTTGCGCAACCCGTCCAAATAATCGGCCCAATCTACCGCTGCCTTGGCATCGGGCACCCAGAACGGGTTGTTTTCAATCTCTTCCCAGTCAAACCGATCACGGTTGATCTGATGCGGCCCCATCTGGGTCATGTAACCGGTGATCTGGACCCCCGGCAGCATTGCCTTGATCGCCTCGCGCGCCAGTCCGCCCGCCGCCACCCGCGCTGCAGTTTCGCGCGCCGAAGATCGCCCGCCGCCGCGATAGTCCCTGATGCCGTATTTCTGCCAGTAGGTGATGTCCGCATGACCGGGACGGAATTTCTCCATGATGTCAGAGTAATCCTTCGACCGCTGGTCCGTGTTCTCGATCATCAGCTGTACCGGCGTTCCGGTTGTCTGGCCTTCAAACACACCTGACAGGATCTTCACCTCATCGGGTTCGCGCCGCTGCGTGGTATATTTGTTCTGCCCCGGTTTGCGCCGGTCCAGCCAGTGCTGGATCATGCCCGCGTCGATCGGCACACCCGGAGGACACCCATCCACCGTCGCCCCAAGCGCAGGCCCATGGCTTTCGCCCCATGTGGTGACACGGAAGAGATGTCCAAATGTGTTCAGGCTCATGGCGGTCTCCTTGGCTTGGACTGTGTCCTAGGGCAGGGCGGGTCCGGTCTCAAGGTGTTTCGAGCGGGCTGCGCCCGTCCGACAGGTTGGGGGACCAGTCCCCCAAACCCCCTGGAGTTTATCGGGCAAGATGAAAGAGCAGAGATTTCGGCTTGAAGACGGCCTCGCGCAGGTCTACGTCTTGCGATACCTCGGGGTGCCGGACCACCGGCTGAGATGCGTGATGCGAACCCGTTGAACCTGAACCAGTTAACACTGGCGGAGGGAAGGTCTGGATACGCTCCTGCTTTGCCCTCTCGTCGCAAAACAGGAGGATGCCATGAAACAGGCCCTGACCTTTGCTGCGGGACTTCTTGCGTCGACCACTTTGGTGGCTGCACAGGACACACCCGTTCTGACCGTCTATGCGGGCGACTACATTGTCTCGGAATGGGGACCCGGCCCCAAGATCGAAGAAATGTTCGAGGCGCAATGCGCCTGCGATCTGCAATTCAAGCCGGGCGATCTTTTGCCTAGGATTTTGCTGGAAGGCGCGCAAACTGATGCGGATATCGTCTTTGGTCTCAACACAGATGTGACCAAGCGCGCCCGGGAAAGTGGATTGTTTGCACCGCATGGGCAGGACACGTCAAGCCTGACCCTGCCGGTGGACTGGACTGACGATGTCTTCCTGCCCTACAATTACGGTCACACCGCCTTCATATACAATGAAGAGCGGATCTCGGACGTGCCGGAAAGCTTCGACGCACTTCTCAACGCTCCGGACGACCTTAAGATCGTGATCCAGGACCCGCGCTCGTCGATTTCGGGGCTGGCGCTTGTCCTGTGGGTCAAGGCGATCTACGGGGAAGAGGCCGAACAGATCTGGGAAAAGCTTGCGCCCAAGATCCTCACCGTCACCAAAGGCTGGTCGGAAAGCTATGGTCTCTTCACCGACGGTGAGGCGGACATGGTGCTGAGCTACACGACCTCCCCGGCCTACCACATCATCGCTGAAGAGGACCGTACCAAGAAAGCGGCGATCTTCCCGGAAGGGCATTACTTCATGGTCGAGCTGTCGGCCAAGGTTGCAGGAACGGATGTGCCCGAGCTGGCAGATCAGTTCCTCGCCTTACAGCTTTCCGAAGATTTCCAGACCATGATTGCCACGGGCAACTGGTCTTTCCCGGCCAAGCTCGACGCATCAAAATGGCCCGAAGGGTTCAAGGAACTGAACCTGCCGGAAAAGGTGCTGTTCTATTCCGAAGACGAAGCCGCAGCCCTGCGTGATGAAACGGTCGAGGCATGGCGGCGCGCCTTGTCTCAATAATCGCCGCTCTGACCGTGGCCGGTCTGGTGATCGGCCCGGTCACAGCGGTGATCTTGCGGGCCGAAGCGTTCAGCGGGTTCCGCCCCGCGGACTGGCAAGCGCTGCGCTTCACGCTGTTGCAGGCCACGCTGTCGGCGGCGATCAGCGTTCTCTTCGCCATTCCGGTGGCGCGCGCTCTGGCGCGACGCCAGTTCGTTGGACGGGCGGTGTTGGTGGCGCTTTTGGGTGCGCCATTCATTCTGCCAGTGATCGTGGCGGTGCTGGGTTTGCTGGCCGTCTTCGGGCAGTCAGGCCTGCTCAATCGCGCTTTAGAGCCGCTGGGCCTGCCCGAATTGCAAATCTATGGTCTGCAAGGCGTGCTGCTGGCGCATGTGTTTTTCAACCTGCCGCTGGCGACACGCTTGATCCTTCAGGGCTGGCTGGCCATCCCGGCAGAGCAGTTTCGACTAGCGGCAACACTGGGTATGGGGCGCAATGCCATGTGGCGGTTCATCGAATACCCGATGCTGCGGCGGATCGTTCCGGGAGCTTTTGCAGTCATCTTCGTGATCTGTCTCTCATCCTTTGCGGTCGCGCTCACGCTGGGGGGCGGTCCCCGGGCGACGACGCTGGAACTGGCAATCTATCAATCCATGCGGTTCGATTTTGATCTGGCGCGTGCTGCAATGCTGGGTCTGCTGCAATTGGGTTTGGCGCTCTCTGCCGGGATGATCGCCCTGCGTGTCACCTCGGTGCCGGTTGCCGCAAAGGGGCTGGACCGTCACGTACCGCGTTGGGACCGTACGGACAAGCGCGCCATCTGTACGGATGCACTCTCGATCGGCCTCGCGGCCCTCTTCTTGCTGACACCGCTCGCAATGGTCACACTCAACGGCCTTTCTGGCATAACGACACTGGGCGCATCGGTATGGCAGGCGGCGGGGCATTCGATACTTGTGGCCTTGGGCTCGACGGCGCTCTGCCTGCTCTGGGCGCTCCCCCTGGCCACGCGCTGGGGCGAATGGCTCGGTCTTGCTGGCATCGCCCTATCACCGCTCGTGCTGGGCATTGGTCTCTTTATGATCGTGCGGCCCTTCGCCAATCCGTTTGAACTGGCGCTCTACGTGACTGCGACCGTGAATGCATTTGTCAGCTTGCCATTTGTTTTGCGCATTTTGCGACCTGAAGCAGAGACAATCCGCACCGACTTTGCGCGACTGCGTGAAGCAATGGGGTTGTCTGGATGGGCATGGTTACGCTGGGTGTTGTTGCCACGATTGAAGCGCCCTTTGGGATTTGCAGCCGGCCTGACAGCGGCTTTGTCGATGGGCGATCTGGGAGTCATTGCGCTCTTTGCTAATCCGGATCGCGCGACTTTGCCCTTGAAAGTCTATCAGTTGATGGGGGCGTATCGCATGGATCAGGCTGCCGGTGCCGCGCTGCTTTTGCTGATCGTCAGCTTGGCGCTTTTCTGGATGTTCGACAGAGGAGGGCGCGTTGGCTCTTGAACTTGATCAGATTGAAGCCCGCGCAGGTGCATTCGTTTTGTCTGCCGATCTGACCGTTGCGGCAAAGCAGCGCGTCGCAATTATTGGAGCGTCCGGCTCTGGCAAATCGACCTTGCTTGACGTCATTGCGGGCTTCCGACAGCCAACCTCCGGCGCGGTTCGTTGGCTCGGACAAGATATCACCAAGCTATCGCCCAACCAGCGCTCGGTGAGCATTCTCTTTCAGGACACAAATCTATTTCCGCATCTGACGATTCGCCAGAACCTTGCGCTGGCGTTGAACCCGGCCACGGGCCGTTTGCGCGCCGGGGATGATGACAGGATCGAAGCCAGCCTGACGCGGGTTGGCTTGAGCGGGTTTGCAGACCGCCACCTGTCCGCCATGTCAGGTGGTCAGCAAAGTCGCGCGGCGCTCGCGCGGGTGCTTTTGCAAGATCGCTCGATTCTGCTTCTGGATGAGCCGTTTGCGGCCCTTGGACCGGCGCTGAAGACCGAGATGCTGGATCTTGTGGCAGAGGTCGCCGCGGCCGAAGCCCTCACGGTTCTGCTTGTCACGCATGACCCGCAAGACGCCCGTCGCTTTGCGTCTCATACAATTGTTGTTGAGGCCGGGCAGGCAATGTCACCAAAGGACACCGAAGATCTGCTTAACGATCCACCCGAAGGCCTCCGCGCCTATCTCGGGGAAGGCTGACAGAGGTTGCGCCAAAGTCCGTTTTATGCGGCTTCGCCTGGGGTTACCGATGGAAACACATCAACCCCCCGGTCCTCGGCGATTTTTGCAGCCGCTGCGATGATCTTTTCCCGCGCTTCGCAAGCCAGATCCCAGGACGTATTTGGATCGGCACAAGGCAAGGCAAACCAGACATCTTTACCGAAAACATCCTGGTGGGCGACACGCACGAACGCGCGATCAAGGTCACCAAGCTCCTCGGGATCAAGCTCGGTCAGAATGCGGTCAAACGCGTCCCGCAAGGCATCGACATCCGCCTCATTAGCACATTTGAGTTTAATCGTTCGCAGCATCTGCGGTTCTTTCATCGTCCAGTTCTCAAAGTGGGTGGACGCAAATTCCTCAACAGGGACAACCAATCGTGTGCCGTCCCAATCCAAAAGCTGGACATAGGTGAAGTTGATCCGTTCAACGTGGCACAGTCGATCTTTGTAGACGATCCGGTCACCGATCTGCGCCGATTGATTAAGCGCGATCTGCATCGACGACATGATGTTCCCCAGCACCCGGCGTGCCGCAAAACCAAGGATCAGGGTTAACGCACCCGCCGCACCGAGGATGGTCAGTCCCAGGTTCTCAAACACATTTGTCTGGGTGAGGATCAGACCGCCCCCTACAAGGATCACCGCCACGACAAACGCCCGCCTTGCAGCGGCAATGCGCGTCGCCGTCATGCGCTTATGATCTTGCTGGCGATGCGTCAGGTCGGTGTTGTCGAAATTCGTGAAACGGTCGAGCACCACCTCCACACTGTTCACCACCAGCCAAAGAAAAGAGCCGACAACACCCGTCCAGGCCAGCGGCGAGAGGATCGTATTGATCTGTCCCGAGAAGACGAAAAGATTGGATACGACCACCAGTGACAGAAAGGTTGCGGCGCCGATAGATGCAGGGCCACGGATCGAACGCAGGATATCTCTGCTCAGTGGTTGGTGTGTGCGGTTGGACAGCCACTCGACCGCGATCCAGACAAGCCGGCCAATCGCGAGAGCAAGGGCAAGGAGAAATGGCAGGCCAAGGAATTCCCACCACATCAAGCCAAAGGTGGCTTGCGTTTTCAGCGCGGGTGGCAACATTTCCTCGAAGCGCCCCGGACCGTATAGTTCGTAGAGAGCTGGGACGTTCTCAACAGTTTGGCGCGAAAAGACCCAGACTGCATCCGCGCCATCCGGTTTGATCCGGTTCAGCCGAACCGATGCCGGGTAACGGTCAAGGTGAAGCGTCCAGAGCAGGAGGGACTTGCGCGGTTCCCCGCTCTGCGGACGATCGGATGACCCGTCAGCGACAAGGGCATCCGGACGGTCCTGAATGTCATCCCAATTGATGACGGTTTTCCGACTGATCACCGTCTCAAGTTGCCGGGCCAGAATCGCGCCGCGCTGCGCCTGCTCTTCTTCCGGGATTTCTGACAGGTCTAAGAGGTGCGCAGCGCTCTCCCAATCATCATTGCGCGCCGCGGTGATCAGGCTCTCCATCGTGGCGCGTGGTGTTTCGCGATCAAGCGTTTCATCTGCTGCCCCTAACCCGGGGTTCAGTTCGGATACACAATACCACAAAGTATTGCAGGCGTCGTCGCTCTGCGCAGATACGGGAGCCGCAAAAAACAAAAAGCACGCCAGTCCGGCGCTCAGCAAAATTCGAAACATGCCTCATCAACGTCAAAGCCGGGATGAGGTTCCGCCATTGCCGACGGTTTTGGGGCACGTATCTGCCACCCATACAAAAAGCCCCGCCAGTTGGCGGGGCTCTCGAGAGTTCGAAAATCTCGAAATCTTAGTCTTTCGCGCGGGCCTTGACCGGTGCCCAGAGGCGCTTGTTGGTCAGGTAGAGAAGCACCGACAGAACCGTCAGGAAAACCACACCGACAAAGCCAGCCTGTTTGCGGGCCATCAGTTTGGGTTCTGCCGCCCACATCAGGAAGGCCGCAACGTCTTGCGCTTCCTGTTCGATGGAAGCTTCGGTGCCGTCCGAGTATTCGACATCATCACCATAAAGCGGCGGTGCCATCGAAATCCAGCCACCCGGAAAGGCGGTGTTCTCATAGAGGATGGCACCGGCTTCTTCTTTTTCTTCACCGGTATAGCCATGCAGCAACGATGCGATGTACTCGGGGCCGCCCATGCCTTTGAAGAACTGGTTGATACCCAGACCGTACGGTCCGTGGAAACCAGCACGTGCCTTTGCCATGAGGCTCAGGTCAGGCGCACCAGCGGCGTTATTTTCCGGGAAGTGGTCCGTCGGACGCGCCGGGCGGAAGTCTTCGATTTCCTCGTCATAGACTTCAAAGAACTGGGACGCATAGGCGCGCACCTGGTCTTCCGGCATGCCGGGGCCGTCGTCAGCCGACAGCGTTCGCAGCGGCACGTATTTCATGCCGTGGCACGCCGAGCAAACCTGAGTGTAGACCTGAAGACCACGCTGCAGCTGTGCCTGATCGAAGGTGCCAAATGGGCCTTCGAACGAGAAGTCGAAGTTTTCGACGTGGCCTGATGCTCCGGCGGCAAATGCGCCGGAGACAGGAGCCAGGGCCAGAGTGGCCGCGAGGGCAAGTTTCTTAAGCATTGTTCGCTTGTCCTTTCTTACTCGGCCGGGGTCGCTGCAGTAGCGCCGTCGTTGGACGAGGACTTGCCATAGTGCGCCTTGAAGTCGTCCTCGATAGTGTCCGGCTGCGGCAGCGGCTTTTCAAGCACGCCAAGCAGCGGCAGGATCACGAGGAAGTAGGCGAACCAGTAGGTGGAGCCCAGAAGGGCGATGTACGGATAGATGCCTTCCGCCGGCATTGCGCCAACCCACATCAGAACAAAGAAGTTCACGACAAACAGCCAGAACCACATTTTGAACATCGGGCGGTAACGGCCGGAACGGACCGACGACGTGTCGAGCCACGGCACCAGAGCCATAACAACGATCGCGCCAAACATCGCCAGAACACCGAAGAACTTCGCATCGACGATACCGCCGGTCACGAAGTTCGCAGCGATCACGACCCAAACTTCAGAGTCGAACGCACGCAGGATCGCGTAGAACGGCAGGAAGTACCATTCCGGAACGATGTGCGCGGGTGTCGCGAGCGGGTTTGCTTCGATATAGTTGTCCGGGTGCCCAAGGTAGTTTGGCATGAAGCCGACAACTGCAAAGAACACGACCAGAACCACTGCCAGAGCGAACAAGTCCTTGATCACGAAATAAGGCCAGAACGGCAGGGTGTCTTTCTCGGCATCGGCTTTCGAGGTGCGGCGCACTTCGACACCGGTCGGATTGTTGTTACCCGTGGTGTGGAACGCCCAGATGTGCACGATCACGAGACCGGCAATCACGAAAGGCAGCAGGTAGTGCAGCGAGAAGAAGCGGTTAAGCGTGGCGTTATCCACAGCCGGTCCGCCAAGCAGCCATGTCTGAATCGATTCACCGATGAACGGGATCGCACCAAACAGACCGGTGATCACGGTTGCGCCCCAGAAGGACATCTGTCCCCACGGAAGCACGTAACCCATGAACGCTGTACCCATCATCAGCAGGTAGATCAGCATACCGACGATCCACGTGATTTCGCGTGGCGCCTTGTAAGAGCCGTAGTAGAGACCACGGAAAATATGCGCATACACGGCGACAAAGAACAGCGACGCGCCGTTCATGTGCAGGTAACGCAGCATCGCGCCACCGTTCACGTTGCGCATGATGTGCTCAATCGACCCGAAGGCCAGATCGACATGCGGCGTGTAGTGCATCACCAGAACGATGCCGGTGATGATCTGCAGCGCCAGACAGAACGCAAGAACGATGCCCCAGATCCACATCCAGTTCAGGTTCTTGGGTGTGGGGATCATCAATGTGTCATAGAGCAAGCCAACGATCGGCAGCCGCGAATGCAGCCACTTTTCTCCGCCGGTCGACGGCTCGTAATGGTCGTGAGGAATTCCAGACATTCGCGCGTCTCCTTATCCCAGCAGGATTGTTGTGTCGTCGACGAATTCCGCAGGCGGAACCGGGAGGTTTTCCGGTGCCGGCCCTTTGCGGATGCGGCCGGACGTGTCGTAGTGCGACCCGTGGCACGGGCAGAACCAGCCACCGACACCACCGTCCAGCGCATAATCGCCAGCGTTGCCAAGCGGAACACAGCCAAGGTGAGTACAAACGCCCATCTGAACCAGCCACTCGCCGGTTTCATCCAAGGCGCGGTTTTCGTCTGTTGCTTCGGCGGAACCGTCAAGGTTCGCATTACGCGCGACCGGGTCGACGAGGTCGGAAATGTCGACGCTGCGCGCTTCTTCGATCTCGGCTTCGGTACGGCGACGGATAAAAACCGGCTTACCGAGCCATTTGACGGTGATTTGAGAGCCTTCTGCGACGCCCGACACGTCCACTCGAATCGAGGACAGGGCCAAAACGTCAGCCGACGGGTTCATCTGGTTGACCAGAGGCCAGACCGCGGCACCGGTAGCAACCGCGCCTGCGCCAGCTGTCGCGTAGTACAGGAAGTCCCTCCGGGTGCCTTCGTGGTGTTCTGCGTTGGACACGAGGATATCTCCATTTAACGGCCGATCGTTTGGCCACAATACGGGTTGGGCCGCCCCGGGGG
>JAUIIR010000148.1 GCA_030431485.1 Alphaproteobacteria bacterium | reverse complement strand
CCCGCTCGGGCAAGATCATGCGCCGCATCCTGCGCAAGATCGCCGAAAACGACTACGGCGCCCTCGGCGACACCTCCACCCTCGCCGACCCATCCGTCGTCGATGACCTCATCGAAAACCGGATGAATAAAGCCTGATTGTTTTGGAAAATTAAAGAAAGGGCGGCCTGTTGGCCGCCCTTTCTTTATGAAAGTCCGGTTAACCCTATTTCCACTCTTCAGGCGATTTCCGAGCTGAAAAGGCGTAGATTGGCTCTGCGGGGGCTCCAAGAAGAACGGAGCGACAATGCTGATCACATCAACACGACTGCTGGGCCGGGCACCCCAACACGCTTTCACCACGCCAGCCTCAACCAAGGCAGCTACATCCATTGGTGGCCGGTTGGCACATCCTTCGCCGTTTCCCAGCAGCGTGGGAAAGGATCAGACCGTACCGCATGTGGCCCCGCCGTCTGCAGTTCAAATGCAAATCAAAGCGCTGATTTCAGAACAGTCACTGTCGCAGGCGACAAACGAAGCCAGCAAGACGGTTAGGTGAAACAGCGCGACATGTCCCGACCAGGCATCGCCTGAATACGCCCTTTGATCACCGCAGCCCCTTGCTCCTGACCTCTAATCGGTGCAAGGAAAGGCAAGCTTGCGGGCTATGTCCGCATGGCAAGCGCGTTCACACCAATCCTTGGCGGACTGCGCAAAGAGCAAGAAGCGGGCGAGGGACAGCATGACCAAGACCAACCACGAAGCGGATGTGGCTTTCATCGAAGCGCTGGCAAAGCTGTTGCGGGAAAACGATCTGACTGAGTTACAGGTCAAACGCGAATATGGCGAAGATGACAGCCTGAATGTGCGCGTCAGCCGCATGACCCAACCCGTGCCAGAGCAACCGGCCGCCATCGCGGCACCGGCGCCTGCAGCGCCTGCGCCGGCAGCGGCTCCCGCAGCGCCAAGCACACCCGAAGACCCGGCCTCGCACCCGGGCGCGGTGACCTCTCCGATGGTGGGCACGGTCTATATGCAGGCCGAACCCGGCGCACCCGCCTTTATCTCTGTTGGTCAGCAAATAAACGAAGGTGACACGTTGCTGATTGTCGAAGCGATGAAGACGATGAACCACATCCCTGCCCCGCGCAGCGGAACGGTGAAGCGGATTTTGGTCGAAGACGGTGCCCCCGTCGAGTACGGCGCGCCGCTTGTGATCCTCGAATAACGGGACACTGGCATGTTTGACAAAATCCTGATTGCCAACCGGGGCGAGATTGCCCTCCGTGTGATCCGTGCCTGTCGGGAAATGGGTGTGGCGAGTGTAGCGGTTCATTCGACAGCCGACTCGGATGCGATGCACGTGCGGATGGCAGACGAGGCGATCTGCATCGGTCCCCCCTCCTCTACCGACAGCTACCTGTCGATCCCCGCGATCATCTCGGCCTGCGAAGTGACTGGCGCGCAGGCCATCCATCCGGGCTATGGCTTCCTGTCGGAAAACGCGAGGTTCGTGCAGATCGTCGAAGATCACGGCCTGACCTTTATCGGTCCGACCGCCGAACACATCCGGATCATGGGCGACAAGATCACCGCGAAAGATACGATCAAAGCGCTTGGCGTGCCATGCGTACCCGGGTCCGACGGAGGTGTTGCTGACCTCGCCGAAGCCAAGGCCGTGGGCGACGCGATCGGGTACCCGGTCATTGTCAAAGCGACAGCCGGCGGTGGTGGTCGCGGCATGAAAGTTGCCCAGACCGCTGCAGACATGGAGCGCGCGTTTCAGACAGCCCGCTCTGAGGCCAAAGCCGCGTTTGGCAATGACGAGGTCTATATCGAGAAATACCTCACCACGCCACGGCACATTGAGGTGCAGGTCTTTGGCGACGGCAAAGGCAAAGCTGTCCATCTGGGCGAACGCGACTGCTCTCTGCAACGTCGCCACCAGAAGGTGCTGGAAGAGGCCCCCGGCCCCTGTATCACAGAAGAAGAACGCGCGCGGATTGGTAAGATCTGCGCAGATGCGGTGGCCAAGATCTACTACGCGGGCGCAGGAACCATCGAGTTTCTGTATGAGAACGGGGAGTTCTATTTCATCGAAATGAACACCCGCCTGCAGGTCGAGCATCCGGTTACCGAAGCGATCTTTGGAGTTGACCTTGTGCGCGAACAAATCCGCGTCGCCTCGGGTCTGCCGCTTTCCTTTGAACAGGATGATCTGGTTATCAACGGCCACTCTATTGAAGCCAGGATCAATGCGGAAAAGCTGCCAAACTTTGCGCCTTCTCCGGGCAGGATCACGCAGTACCATGTTCCAGGTGGTCTCGGTGTCCGCATGGACAGCGCGCTTTACGATGGCTACACCATCCCGCCCTATTACGACAGTTTGATCGGCAAGCTGATTGTACATGGCCGCGATCGTGAAGAAGCGTTGGCGCGGATGTCCCGGGCACTTGGCGAGTTAATTGTGGATGGCGTGGACAGCACAGTTCCGCTCTTCCGCGACCTTCTGCAAGACCCGGACGTGAACAGTGGCGACTATAACATCCATTGGCTCGAGCACTGGCTGGAGCGCACCTACGCGGCGCCTTGAGGCAGTCCAGTCATACGAAACCAAATGAAACGCCCGGTGGTGCTCCATGACGGTAACCCCTGAGCTGCTGCTTCAAGCGTATCGGGCGGGCGTCTTTCCAATGGCGGAACATCGGGACGATCCGGAGGTCTTCTGGGTCGATCCACGTAAACGCGGGGTGTTTCCACTGGACGCGTTTCACATTTCCCGCAGTCTGGCCAAAACCCTACGACGGAATGCGTATCAGGTCACATTAAACGCGGCCTTTGGAGACGTGATAGACGCCTGCGCAGATCGCAGTGAGACATGGATCAATCAAAGCATTCGCATGCTATATGAAGGGCTGCATCATCAAGGCGATGCACATTCTCTGGAGATCTGGATGAACGGCCGTCTGGTGGGCGGTGTCTATGGCGTGACTGTCGGCGCAGCCTTCTGTGGCGAGAGCATGTTTTCACGAGAGCGCGACGCGTCCAAAATCGCTCTGGCATGGTTGATCGACTTACTGCGGAGAACCGGATTTCTGCTTTTCGATACGCAGTTTCTGACACACCACCTTGCGTCTCTGGGCGCCATTGAGATCACACGGTCCGAATATCGCGCACGCCTTGCCGAGGCCCTTGAGCACAGTGCCGACATCACATCGGCTCCACTGGCAGCTTCGGGTCAGGACGTCGTGCAGCGTAACACCCAGACGTCGTAGCGCTGATGTTCCATCGGGTTCAGCGCCGGCGAGGACGCAATCATCCAACCCTGGTAGACTGGCGCGTCCTTCCCAATCTCGGTGATCGTCAAGGACGCATATGCTTCGCCCGCAGCGTTGCCGTTTGGATACCGGCATTCATTGGCGCGTATCGTGATCCGTCCGACCTCGGTCGATTGTCCGGCGGCTACTTCGAATTCAGACACTTTGCCTGTGAGCTTGTCCAAAGCGCGAAGCGTGACGCCCGAGCCATTGGTCGTGGCAAGCTGCGCCATGCTGGCCGTGGCCAGCGTGATAAAGACAAGTATAGCCGTCAGGCGTGGTATCACGATCCACCTTTCGCACTGCGAGACGCTGCGACTTATTCCGGGCTCCAGGCCTCGTAATCCTGACGCGGTTTGGGGTCAGGGCGGCGGATCGAACCCGCGGGAGCGTATGCCAGCGCCGTTCCAGTCAGGTTTTCCTGGTGCGGTTTAACCCAACCCTTGGTCGGCAAGGGCCGTTCCGTCGGCGGCTCTTTAAAGGTGTGGTGCAGCCAACCGTGCCAATCCGGGTCCACACGGCTTGCCTCGGCTTCGCCATTGTAGATCACCCAACGCTTTTTACCGTCGTTCGACTGGTAAAAGACATTGCCTTGGGTGTCTTCACCCACCTTTTCGCCTTTGCGCCACGTATAAAACTGTGTGCCAAGCGTCTGCCCGTTCCACCAGGTGACAGCGCGAAGAAGGGTATTCAGGATGCCCATGAACGACTCCTCGGGGTTGGTTCTGCGCCGTTATAGGGCGCTTTCAGGGCCAAGGTCCAGCGCAGCTATGACGCAGTTGG
>JAUIIR010000147.1 GCA_030431485.1 Alphaproteobacteria bacterium | reverse complement strand
GACAGGAGGTGAAGACATGCGTTTCAAGCCACTCTGGATGGCGTTCGCCATCGCAACCTTGGGCAGCACTGCGTTTGCGCAAGAGGCCAGACGGCCCAGCCATTGTCTCGCCATTGCTGACGCAACTCCAGGCGCGGCTTATATCCAGAAAGCATCATGGACTGAGGCAGTGCCGGAATATTCGGTACGCATTAATTATGTCGCGCATGCGACCTTCCTGTTGCAGACCCCGGGCGGTTTGGACGTAGCGACAGATTTCACGGGGTTTCTGGGCAACACAACGTTGATTCCCGATGTTGTCACGATGAACCACGCACATGAAACGCACTGGACCGCCAATCCCGATCCGACTATTCCACATGTTCTGCCCGGCTGGGGGCCATTCGGTGAAGGCATCGAACACCATGTCGATCTTGGTGAAATGCTCGTGCGGAACGTCTCCACCGACATCCGTTCACAATTCGGCGGGCGCGAAGACAATGGCAATTCGATCTTTATCTTCGAGGTCGAGGGCTTGTGCATTGGCCACCTTGGCCACCTGCATCACGAACCGAATGAACAGCAATACGCCGCAATCGGACGGCTCGACGTCGTCATGGTGCCTGTAGATGGCGGCTATACCCTGCCGCGCGACGTCATGGTGCGGATAGTCGACAGGTTGAAGTCCAGCATTGTCATCCCGATGCACTGGTTCTCCGGCTTTGCACTGGAGGCTTTCCTGGAGGAAGTGCAGGAGAGTTTCGTTGTCGACCGTCGGGACAGTTCTTTCCTCGAAGTGTCATTGCGCGACCTGCCATCCCGTCCTACGGTTGTGGTTCTGCGTCCCGAATGGCTTCGCGACGCACCGAACTGATTCACTCGGAGATTCTTGCATGCCTCGCGACTCTGCCGACAGCGGCTTTATCGACGCCCTGTCGCACCACTTTCCTGCGGATATGTTCTCCCGCGCTGAGCAATCATATCTCGAAGAACCCCGTGGCCGATTTCAAGGCGCTCGCGGGTACGTTGCCCGGCCGCGCTCGACCGAAGAGGTCTCTGCACTGGTCAAGGCCTGTGGAGAGGCTGGCGTCGGGATTGTGCCCTATGGTGGCGGCACCGGATTGGTTGCCGGTCAGATCTCCCCGGAGGCAGAGCCCGAAATGCCGTTGATCCTGTCAATGGAACGCATGACGGAGATTCGCGCTGTTTATCCGCAGGAGAATGTGCTGATCGCGGATGCAGGTGTGATCCTCGCAAATATTCAGGCGGCCGCTGAAGAGGTTGATCGGCTTTTCCCGCTTTCACTGGCGTCAGAAGGCTCTGCACGGATTGGTGGACTGCTGGGCACCAATGCCGGTGGCGTCAACGTTCTGCGGTACGGAAACACGCGCGATCTTTGCCTTGGGCTGGAAGTCGTCCTTCCGGATGGATCGATTTGGAACGGTTTGAAGCGGCTTCGGAAAGACAACACTGGCTATGACCTGCGTAACCTGATGATCGGATCCGAGGGCACGCTTGGTGTCATCACAGGTGCGTCTCTGAAACTCTTCCCACGCCCGGCCAGCATCGGCACTGCGGTATTTGTGATCCGCGATGCCGAAGCAGCGCTTGATCTGCTGTCGCTGGCAAAGTCTCAACTTGGCGAAAGCATCAGCGCATTTGAATTGATGCACAGGACAGGCCTCGATTTCCTGTCACAGACTCTGCCTGATGTACGCAAGCCGTTTGGTGACCATCATCCAGAATGGATGATTCTGATGGATATTGGCCTGCCCAAAGGTCTCGACCCGCAGGATGCATTGGAAACGCTTTTTGTCTCTGCAGAAGCCGAAGGTCTGGTCTCGGACGCCGTTATCGCTCAGTCCGAGACCCAACGCGATGAATTCTGGTCTGTCCGCGAACAGATTCCCGAAGCCAATCGTCGCATTGGCGCCGTCTCAAGCCACGATGTTTCGGTGCCGCTGGGCGAATTGCCCGCCTTCATCGCACGCGTGCGTCAGGCGATTGCGCAGGTTGGAGACTTTCGGATCAACTGTTTCGGTCATGTCGGTGACGGTAACCTGCACTTCAATGTCTTCCCGCCAGAGGGCAAGTCACGCGATCTGTTCCTCGACGAAACCAAAAAGATCAAACGGCTGGTGCATGACATTGCTATCGACCTCGGCGGGACGTTCAGTGCTGAACACGGCGTCGGTCGCGCCAAAAAGGCCGATCTGGCACGGTACGGCGATCCTGCCAAACTGGCCGCGATGCGCGCAATCAAGGACGCGCTGGACCCGAAGGGCATCATGAACCCCGGGGCCGTCCTATCTTGACGCCACGCGGAATACGCACCCATCCGTAACCAACTGTGGCGGCGTGAGGCATAGCCCTTTCGCCGTCTGGAACGCCTGGAGCACTTTCGGCACATAGGCGCGGGTTTCTGCGTAATCGGGCACGCCGTTGGACCGCACAACGGCGTTTTCACCAGCATTGTAGCCCGCCAACGCAAGAATGACGTCATTGTCGAATTTCTGCATCAGAAAATCGAGAAACGCGACCCCGCCTTTGATGTTCTGAGCCGGAGAAAAGCTGTCGGAGACACCAAAGCGTTCTGCCGTCGCCGGCATCAGTTGCATCAAGCCCTGAGCACCCACTGAGCTTTGCGCATTGACGCGCCCAGCCGACTCGACTGAAATCACCGCCAGCGCCAAAGCCGGAGAAATCCGCGTACCCACAGTATGGAGCAGGATGTCTTTGCCGTGCAGCTCTGCAATGGATTGCAAGTCCTGCAAACGCGGTCCCGGGACGCCCTGACCGGATGGAGGATTTGACAAGCGGTTCAGCGCCGGTTCCAGCCGACCGGGTCCCTGCGCATCAATCGACGGGGAGATATCACTCCAAAACCATGCAAGCGTCTCTGCACCCGGCGCACGCGGTTGTAGAGTTGCCTTCGGCGCAGCCGATGGCAAGCTTGGTGCCTGAGGCGCGATCTGGACTGTAATGCGTTTCTTGGCCCCTGATGACGGCGACTTGACCCGCTTCGCTGAAAATTCGGGGAACGGGGGTGGGTCAGCCGCAACGCTGCCCAAACTGAAGCTCAAGGCGACAAGCACCATGACGAACGACCGTTTCATGTACAGGCTCCTGCTCGATGCCCATTTTTGTTTACGCGGACTATGACACAATCTCGGATTGAAGGCCATTTCGTTTCTCAATTCAGGCCAATGATGCGGATTCGGCGGGTGAATCGAGGAGCTTCTTGAAGAAATCTGCAAAAAATTGAAATTTAATATTATTATTTTTCAAGCACTTAAAACATTTACCAGAGGTTTCAAAGCAAGCTGCAAAATCGGACCAATGCTGTCAAACTGCTGCCCCAATCCGGCGACTATAACAGGTCATCCAAGACGGGATGGAGCGAATGAGAGAGCGCTCAACACAAAGTCCTGAGCTTGGCCAACGTGAGCAAACTAGGACTATGGAGATCAAAATGATCAAATTCATCAAAAACTTCCGCAAAGACGAAGACGGTGCTGTGACAGTTGACTGGGTCGTTCTGACCGCTGCTGTTGTTGGCCTGGCCATTGCAGCCTACGGCACCATCCAGACAAACACCGACGCCGTTCTGACATCGACCGGTGGCGCGGTTCTCGGCGCACAGGACTGGCTGCCGGCAGCTGCTGACTAATTCTGTTGATTTGTATCAACGGAGAAAGGCGCGCGTTTGCGCGCCTTTTTTCTTGCCTGAACGAAGGAGCATGCCGTGACCTCTTTTTCTTTCAGACACGTCCTCAAGGATGAGCACGGCGCAGTGACTGTCGACTGGCTACTTCTAACCGCGACCGCGATCGGACTTGCGATTGGTGGCATGACTATGCTGCAGTCAAATGCATCAACGGTGTCAGACGCGACTAGCGCAGCGACTTCTGAAGACCGGACACGCCGCCAGTAGACACCTTAATAACATCATCACTTCCAGACTCTTCGTCTTTGCCCAGCCCGTGGCACGACCGCGCCGAACACAACTCCCCACTTTTGCCACAATCCGTCCAACAGCGAGACACAATGGACGGCTATTTCGAACACTGAACCATGTTTCAGCACACATCACGTGCATCCTGGAAACATGTAAGGAGGCAAAATGCGCATCGTTTTTGG
>JAUIIR010000074.1 GCA_030431485.1 Alphaproteobacteria bacterium | reverse complement strand
ATAATAATGAAAATTTTTTGGGAGGACTAAACTTATGGCGTTAAAACCGCCCCTTATGGAGCTGCCGATCAAGACGGCGGATGACGGGTTCTACAAAGGCTTTGCGAAGCTTGTCACAATCACCGGAAAACTGCTGGTCGGTGCGCTGATCCTGTGGGCTGTTGCGTTTCCCGAACAGTCAGGCGCTGTCCTGTCGGGAATCAACAGCGTGATCCTTGCGACGTTCAACTATTGGTATGTCGCGGTGATGGCGTTCTTTGTCGCAGTATGTTTGATCCTTGCGGTCCTTCCCGCCTCGGGGCGGTTGAAACTGGGACATCACGACGACACACCGGAATTTTCGAATTTTTCGTGGTTTTCCATGATGTTCGGTGCCGGGATCGGTATTGGGATGCTGACCTTTGCCACCGCAGAGCCGTTGTATCACTGGGGTAGCAATCCGAGCACCATTCAGGGTTTGAACGCAGGCAGCAGCGCAGAGAACGTACGTGAGGCCTATGTCTGGTCGTTCACGCATTGGGGGCTTGCGGCATGGGCGGCATATGCCATCGTCGGGCTGTCATTGGCGTATTTCTCGTATAGGCGTGATTTGCCACTGACCATCCGTTCGGCACTTGCGCCGATTTTTGGCCGATCGCTGTCAGGCACCACGGGCCATGTCGTGGATGTGGTTGCGGTTGTGGCCACGGTTCTGGGCGTGTCTCAAACTCTGGGTTTCGGGGTCGAGCAATTTGTGTCGGGTCTGTCGCGGATAGGCTTTGGTGACTGGCTGTACACCTCGACCGAGGATGGCGGGCAGAAGATGTCCACCATGGCGATTGTCACTGCACTGGCGGTGATCATGGGAGCATCGACGCTTTCGGCGCTGTCTGGTGTCGGCAAGGGTATCAAGTGGCTGTCCAACATCAATATGGGGCTGAGTTTCTTCATCCTCGCCTTCTTTCTGATGTTCGGGTCGACCTTCTTTGGGTTGCAAGCCTTGGTTTTGGGCATCTGGGACTACGTGATCTCGATCCCCGGCAATATTCTGACTGTCTGGTCGCCTGTGCCGATGGATGCGTTTACGGCATCGGTTCCAACGGCGGTACAGGCCTTGTCCCCGGAAGACCTTGCGACGGTCTATGGCTCTGCCACCAGCCCATGGGGCTCTCTTCAGTCATTTACGGAAAGCCTGCCTCCAGCCGCCGCGACTCTGTCAGAAGCTGACATCGCCGCGGCCTATGCCGCCGCAACTGACAGCCGTCTGTCCGGTTGGCAGGGGGCGTGGTCTATCTTCTACTGGGCGTGGTGGATCGCTTTTGCTCCGTTTGTAGGCGTGTTTCTTGCGCGTATCTCCAAGGGTCGCACGGTTCGGGAATACGTGCTGGGAGCGATCGTGATCCCGGCCTTCATGTGCTTTGTGTGGTTTGCCATCGTGGGCGGCACCGCGATTGATTTGGAGCTCAACGGTGGCGCTGATGGGGCCATTGTGGGGGCCGGTCAGTCAGATCAGCTTTTTGCAATGCTGGCATTCATGTTGTCTGAAAACCTAGCGTGGATCATGTCGGTGATCGTTGTGATCCTGTTGTTGACCTATCTGGTGACCTCCGCGGACTCGGCTGTCTTGATCATTAACACGATCAATGCTGCAGGCGACGAAGGCCCGAAAGCCCGTCCGCATATTCTCTTCTGGGGGGCGGCGCTTGCGCTGGTCGTCGGAGGTTTGATTGTGGCTGGTGGGCTGAGCGCCATTCAGACAGCGATGGTGATCGGTGCTTTGCCGTTCTCGGCGGTGATGCTGCTGATGGGGATTTCGGTGCTCAAGGCGATCTGGCGCGACAGCCGGCGAGAGAAAGCGGGCGTGCCTGCCACATCGGCGCATCTGGCCGCGTCCCGGGCCAGCGTGCCGACCGATCAGGTTGTTGCTGAGCCCTGAATTGATGGGCGTCCAAAGAGGTTTGAAAACGACATCTTTGCCTGGTGAGACACGTACAACCCTTTGTTTGTGAGAGGGTTTTCCCAGGTATTGATGTCGCAAAAACGACATGAACCGCCGTTCCGGTTTGCATCGGAGCGGCGGTTGCGTTTAGGCTTGGGCCATGTCGCCGGTTAGCCGGACGACGTCGGGGGCGCATTAGCCAAGACACGAGGTGGGATCGCTCACCCAAGTTTGTGCCCCGCTAAAGGCACGCTTTGCGTGCTGGCTGATCAAGCAGGAGGGACAAAAGTGTTCAATCGAATCATGGTGCCGGTAGATCTGGCGCATGCTGACAAACTGGATCGGGCGTTGCGAAGCGCGGCTGATCTGGCAAAGCTTTACGGAGCGACCATTGTCTATGTCGGGGTCGCCGCAGCGACGCCGGGATCGGTCGCGCACACACCTGAAGAGTTCAAAAGCAAGATGGAGGCGTTTGCGGCCTCGCATGCGGAATCCAATGGCGTGGCCACCGAGGCGGTGGCTTTGACCAGTCATGACCCATCTGTCGATCTTGATCCGACCCTTATCTCGGCAATTGACGAGACCGGCGCGGATCTTGTGGTTATGGCAAGCCATATTCCGAACCTCACCGATTATATCTGGCCGTCCAACGGCGGCACCGTGGCGAAGCGCGCCAAGGTGTCGGTGATGGTGGTGCGCTGAATGATCGGGAACCTAACGCAGCGTAAAGCGTTTACGCGTCTGAGCCTTTCAAGAAAAACAATCAGGGGGGCCAATTGATGGCCGACACGTCAACAAATCAGGGGATACCCGAACCAGAGGGACCATCCCAGATCATCGAGACCGACTACGAGATCGGTCAGGACAATATTGAGACCCAGATCGGACCGTTTGGTCTTGATATTCACAACCCGGTGTTTCTGGTCTCGGGTATCTGCATCATTGCCTTTGTGTTTTATACGCTGGCGTTGCCGGAACAGGCCGGTTCGGCGTTCAGCTGGATGTTCAGCGCTGTCACCAAGGGATTTGACTGGTTCTTCCTTGGTTCAGCCAACATCTTTGTTCTGTTTTGTCTTTTGCTGATCGTCCTGCCGGTTGGCTCGGTTCGTCTGGGCGGGGCTGAGGCGACGCCGGATTATACTTATGTCGGCTGGTTCGCGATGCTTTTTGCCGCTGGTATGGGCATTGGCCTGATGTTTTACGGTGTGTCCGAACCGATGAGCCATTTTGCCTCGTCGATTGGAGGTACCGCTGCTGATGGCGGTCCGCGGACCGACTGGGCGCCTCTGGGCGCTGCGGCTGGGGATGAGCAGGCGGCGACCCGTCTGGCGTTTGCGGCAACGATCTTTCACTGGGGCCTGCACCCGTGGGCGATTTATGCGGTGGTCGCGTTGGCGCTCGCGCTGTTTTCCTACAATAAGGGTCTGCCTCTGACGATCCGCTCTGCCTTCTATCCGATCCTAGGAGATCGCGTGTGGGGCTGGCCGGGCCACATCATCGACATTCTGGCGGTCTTTGCGACGCTCTTTGGTCTGGCAACTTCGCTTGGCTTTGGTGCGACACAAGCCAATGCGGGTTTGAATGAACTGTTCGGTGTGCCTGTCAGCTCGACCACTGAGGTCGTGCTCATTTCGGCGATCACTGCGGTGGCCCTGATTTCGGTTGTACGCGGCCTTGATGGTGGGGTGAAGGTACTGTCCGAAATCAATATGGGTCTTGCGGCGCTGCTCTTGCTGTTTGTGCTGTTTGCCGGGCCAACATTGGCAATCCTGACCGGGTTTGTAGATTATCTCGCGGCCTATCTGCAGTATCTGCCAGCCTTGTCGAACCCGGTAGGCCGGGAAGACGTCAACTTTAGCCAGGGGTGGACCTCGTTCTACTGGGCGTGGTGGATCAGCTGGTCGCCGTTTGTCGGGATGTTCATTGCTCGCGTGAGCCGCGGCCGTACCGTGCGGGAATTCGTGATCTGCGTGCTGCTGATCCCGTCTCTGGTCTGTGTACTTTGGATGTCGGTCTTCGGTGGCGTGGCGATCCAGCAGGTGGTTCAGGACGGCTACACTGCTGCACAGGAAGCGCCGCTTGAACTGAAGTTGTTCAAGATGCTCGATGGTCTGCCACTGGCAAGCATCACCAGCTTTATTGGCATCGTACTGGTGATCGTGTTCTTCGTGACCTCCTCCGACTCCGGCTCGCTCGTGATCGACACGATCACGGCAGGCGGCAAGGTGGATGCGCCAGTGCCGCAGCGTGTGTTCTGGTGTATCTTTGAAGGCGCTGTCGCGATCGTTCTGCTTTTGTCGGCAGGGGGTCTGCAATCGCTGCAGTCGATGGTCATCTCGACCGGTTTGCCGTTCACTGTTGTCTTGCTCGTGATGTGCTGGGCGATTTGGAAAGGACTGGTTGCAGAGCGTCGCGCGCGCTGAACCAGCCTGACTGATGTCATGCCCCGTCCCGGAGAAATCCGGGGCGGGGTTTTCTGTCTCTGGTCCCTTGACGCTGCCTGCGCCTCGGGGTCACTTGCGCGCAAGGGAGACAGATATGCTTGATACCGATTTCGTCCGATCCAACTTTCCGGCCTTTTCCGAGCCATCGCTGCAGGAGCAGGCGTTCTTCGAAAATGCTGGAGGATCCTATACTTGCGGGCAGGTCATCGACCGGCTCATGCGGTTTTATCGCGAACGCAAGGTGCAACCCTATGCGCCTTATGAGGCCTCGCGCCTTGGGGGCGAAGAGATGGACGAGGCCCGGGCCCTTCTGGCGGCACTGATGGGGGTCGAGACCGATGAGGTCAGCTTTGGTCCGTCAACAACCCAGAACACTTATGTATTGGCGCAGGCGTTCCGGCAGTTTCTGAGACCTGGCGAAGCGATCATCGTGACCAATCAGGATCACGAGGCCAATTCCGGGCCGTGGCGGCGGTTGGCGAATGAGGGGATCGACGTTCGGGAGTGGACCGTGGATCCGGAGACCGGGCATCTGGACACCGACGCGCTTGAGGCCCTGTTGGACGAAAACGTGCGGCTGGTCTGTTTTCCGCATTGTTCGAATGTGGTCGGCGAGATCAATCCGGTGCTGGAGATCACCGCGCTCTGTCATGCTGCGGGTGCCTTTGTCTGTGTCGACGGTGTCAGCTACGCACCGCATGGGTTTGTCAATGTCGGCGATCTTGGGCCTGATATCTATCTGTTCTCAAGCTACAAAACCTATGGGCCGCATCAGGGAATTATGGTGATCCGGCGTGGCTTAGGGCAGTTGCTGCCGAATCAAGGGCACTATTTCAACGCGGATACGCTCTATAAGCGCTTTACACCTGCAGGCCCGGATCATGCACAGGTCGCCGCCTGCGCCGGGATGGCGGATTACATGGAGGCACTCGCTGCGCATCACGGAGTGACTTCGCGTGGCGTGCATGACCTGATGCGCGCGCATGAGGTGGCGTTGCTGCAACCGTTGCTGGATGCGGTGAGGGATCGCAATTCGGTGCGGCTAATCGGGCCATCCGAAGCTGCGTTGCGCGCGCCCACTGTGGCACTGGCGCTGAACCGTCCCGGTGAAGAGGTGGCGGCGGAGCTTGCACATCATGGGGTGATGTGTGGCGGCGGTGATTTCTATGCCGTGCGCGCGCTTGAGGCGATGGGTGTGAACATGAATAAGGGCGTGCTACGCCTGAGTTTCGTGCACTACACGTCGGAAGCCGAGGTCTCGAAGGCCATCGAGGCATTGGACGCCGTGCTCTAGGGGGCTCTGCCCCCGTCCGCCTGCGGCGGCCTCCCCCGAAGTATTTGGGAACCAGAGAAGACAAGTCCTGCGTTTGACCTTTGACGCGGCGCGGCTAGGTCGCGCGGAAACAAAACGGCAAAGGGCAGGGCGATGACATCTCCGACACTGGTTTGGATCCGGCGCGATCTGCGATTGAGCGATCACGCGGCCTTGACGGCAGCAGTAGAGCGCGGCGGGCCCGTCATTCCAGTGTTTCTTCGGGATGAGTTGATAGATGGGTTGGGGGCCGCTCCGAAATGGCGGCTTGGCCTGGGTATTGGCCATTTTGCCAAGGCCTTGGACGCCAAAGGCAGCCGGTTAATCCTGCGCTCAGGCGACGCACGCGCGGTGATCCCGGCGCTGGCGCAAGAGCTTGGGGTGGGCGCAGTCTACTGGCAGCGCGCCTATGATCCCGCTTCGGTGGAGCGGGATACTGATGTAAAGGCGGCGCTCAAGGAGGCAGGTATCGAGGCGAAAAGCTTTGCCGGGCACCTGATGTTCGAGCCGTGGACGGTGGAGACCAAGCAGGGCGATTTCTACAAGGTTTACACGCCGTTCTGGAAATCGGTGCGGGATCGGTCGGTTGAAGCACCTTCGGCGGCTCCGTCGTCTTTGCCTGTACCGGATGTGTGGCCCGAGAGTGAGGCGCTGGACGACTGGGCTCTGGGCGCTGCGATGAACCGCGGGGCGGACGTGGTGCGTCCGTTTGTTCAGTTGGGTGAGCAGGCGGCGCAATCGCGGCTTGGCGCATTCATGGCGTCTAAGGTGGCCGACTATGACCGAACGCGCGACTTGCCAGGAGTTGATGGGACATCCAACCTGTCGGAGAACCTTGCGCTGGGCGAGATCAGCCCGGCGCAATGCTGGCATGCGGGACAGCGGGCGATGCAGGACGGTAAGTCTGGGGCGGAGACCTTTTTGAAGGAATTGGTCTGGCGCGAATTTGCCTACCATCTGATGTGGCACACGCCGCGTATCCTAAGCGACAACTGGCGCGAGGAGTGGGCCGCGTTTCCGTGGAACGAGGACGAGCGCAAGGCCGAGGTCAAGGCGTGGAAGCAGGGCCGGACCGGCATTCGGTTTGTCGATGCAGCGCTGCGCGAGATGTATGTCACCGGGCGGATGCACAACCGGGGCAGGATGATCGTGGCAAGCTATCTGACCAAGCATCTGATGTGCCATTGGAAAATCGGGATGCAATGGTTTGAGGACTGTTTGATTGATTGGGATCCAGCATCGAACGCGATGGGGTGGCAGTGGTCGGCCGGGTCTGGCCCGGATGCAACGCCCTATTTCCGAGTGTTCAATCCGGTCACGCAGCTTGATAAGTTCGATAAGGAACGGAGATATGTCAGCCGCTGGATCGCGGAAGAGTACAGCACACCGCATGACGATGCGCTGGCCTATTTCGACGCGATCCCGCGTTCGTGGGCGATGTCGCCGAAGGATGCGTATCCTGAGCCAATCGTTGGGCCGGACGACGGGCGAAAGCGCGCGTTGTCGGCTTATGAGAACCGGGATTTTTAGGAGCGGTTTATTGCGTTGGTCCCGATTTCTGCAAAACGAACAAAATCCGTGACTTAACGCAGATAAAATCTTGTCTTTGCCAGGGTTGGACTACCTTGGGTTAACACTTGCCTGCCTCGGCTGGCTGTGGCTAGTGTCACGTGACTTAGACAGCGGAAAATCTGCATGATCCTGACATCGACTGAAAATCAATCCAATCTGCCGCGCTATTTCACTCAGGTCTTTGCAATGGCGGACCGGCTTCAGAAGGGTCGGATCGATTTCATTCTGCCGGATGGTCGTCATTTTCGAGCCGAGGGTGCCGAACCGGGACCGGTGGCTGAGGTGCATGTCCACAATACAGATCTTTTTGCACGACTGATCCGGGATGGCGATCTGGGTTTCAGCGATGCGTATCTTGAAGACTGGTGGAGCACACCGGATTTGCAGGCTTTCATGGACTTCGTCCATGGCGACAACAATGATGTCTATGACAGCTTTCCGGGTATGAAATTCGTTCGCTGGTACGAGCAATTGCGGTTCTGGATGCAGTCGAATTCGAAGCGGCAGGCGAAGAAAAACATCAGCTACCACTATGATCTGGGTAACGATTTCTACGCGCTCTGGCTTGATGATACGATGACCTATTCTTCGGCCTTGTTCGAGACCGGACAGGAGAGCACGGAGAAGGCGCAGATTGCGAAATACAAAAGTATGGTCGACCAGATGGGCACGCAGCCCGGTGATCATGTGCTTGAGATTGGCTGTGGCTGGGGCGGGTTTGCCGAATACGCAGCCAAGGAGCGCGGCCTCAAGGTGACCGGCCTGACGATCAGTGAAGAGCAGTACAAATATGCTGTGGATCGGATCGCCAAGGCGGGTTTGTCGGATCGTGTGACTTTCAAGTTGCAGGATTACCGAGATGAAACCGGGCAATATGACGGTATCGCGTCTATTGAAATGTTCGAAGCGGTCGGACAGAAATATTGGCCGACCTACTTCAGATCGGTTAAAAACTGCCTCAAACCGGGCAAGCACGCGACGCTGCAGATCATCACCGTCGAAGAATCGCGCTGGGAGATTTACAATCGCGGCGTTGATTTTATTCAGAAATATATCTTTCCCGGCGGCATGTTGCCCAGTCCAGGTGTCTTGCGGCAGGAGATCGAGTCCGCAGGTCTTAGCGTTGCGCGTTCGATTGAATTTGGCGAGAGCTATAGCCAAACGCTGCGTCGCTGGCACGAAACCTTCAATGAGAAATGGGATCAGGTCGCCGGATTGGGGTTTGATGAGAGATTCCGCAGGATGTGGAATTTTTATCTGACCTCTTGCGCGGCAACCTTCCATAGCGGAAACTGTGACGTAACGCAGATAACCATCACGAGACCAAGTTAGATGCCCACCGCCGCCAAAGCCGTTGCAGCACTCTGTTTGGCAGCTTTGGGGTATTTGGCATCGGAGCTTGTGAAAACGCTTCTTCCGGCAAGTACGAATTTCGGTCTTTTTTCTGAATTCAATGCGGCTATCGGGGCTTTGGTGGGGTGGATCGTTGTCGGAAACCGCGCGGGGCGGGGCACAAAAGATGCATTGGCGAATGGTTTGACCGGCGTGGCCGCGTTGATCTTTTGGTGCTTGTTTGTCCATGCCTGTCTTGAGATGTTCGATCTGTCGATGAAGCGCAGGTATGATGGGCCAGTTGAGGCGTTTTCAGCCATCTTCGAGATTGGCATTGAATACAGTATGCTGCTGGTGAACCCGATGATCATCTCGACCCTGCTGATCGGAGCTTTGCTGACCGGTTACTTCGCAGAATACGCAGCGCGGCGCTGGAAATAGATCGGTTTGGCGCGCCTGTTTTTCTACGGCACGTTGTGCCACATTCCCTTGTTGGAGGCGGTTCTTGGAGCGGTGCCATCGGCACTGGCGCCACGATTGCGACAAGCTGACTTGGCGGATCATCGTGTGTCTTGGGTCAAGGATGAGCCCTATCCGATGATAGAGCAAGCCGCCGGCTTGGCGGCGCATGGGGTCTTGCTTGATGGTGTCACGGAAGATGAAGAAGAGCGTCTAAGATATTATGAAGGCGCGTTTTCCTATCATTTGAGTGAAGTGTCTGTGATCTCTGATGGGGATGATGTTACGGCACTGTGCTTTTATCCCATGTCCTCGGAACAGGTGCGTGGAGCCGACTGGGTGCTGGACGATTGGGTGCATGGTTGGGGCGAGATGGCCGTTGGGGCGGCGCGGGATGTGATGGCGCGGCGTGCGCGCTATGATGCGGAAACGGCGGCAAGCCTGCGCCCGTTTCTGATGGCACGGCATTGGTCTCGGAGGCTGGCACGAGAGGGTGTTGGGCCGACCATGCAACGGTATATGGCACGCGATGGCGATGTCGCGTTGCACGACAGGGCTGAGGGTTACAAAGGGTTCTTTGAGCTGGCAGAGTTTCAGTTTGATCACCGGCGGTTTGATGGGACGCGCAGCCCGCGTGTTACACGCGAGGCGTTTCTGGCTTTCGATGCGGCGCTGGTGCTGCCATATGATCCGGTGACCGATCACATTCTCCTGATCGAGCAATTGCGTTTTGGCCCCCTTTGGCGAGACGATCCGCAGCCTTGGGTGTTCGAGCCAATAGCTGGTCTGGTTGATGCCGGGGAGGACCCGGCGGACACAGCGCGCCGCGAGGCGATGGAGGAAAGCGGGCTGCGGTTGGGCACGTTGGAGCCGATGGTACAGGTCTACGCATCTCCGGGTTACTCAACAGAGTTTTTCCATTGTTTTCTTGGTGTTGTCGATCTTTCTGAATTTTCTGCCTCAAGCAGTGGCTTGGCATCTGAGCACGAAGATATCCGCAGCCACGTGATGCCTTTCGATCAGGCGATGGCATTGGTGCAAAGTGGAGAGATCAATGCCGGACCGCTGATCATGATGCTTTACTGGTTGGCCGCTGAACGCAGCAGATTGCGCACCGCTGCTTGAGTTCCTGTTTCAGCAGGCCTACACCCAAACAAACCAAATTTGACGGGGGCACCATGCGTTTTTCGGGTGAACTGGCCGAAGCTGTCGGCAACACGCCATTGATCAAGCTGCGCAAGGCAAGCGAGCTGACCGGCTGTACCATTCTGGGCAAAGCTGAATTTCTGAATCCGGGCCAGTCGGTCAAGGATCGCGCTGCGTTGTTCATTATAAAAGACGCCATGTCCAAAGGTCTCCTGAAGCCGGGTGGCACGATTGTTGAGGGCACTGCGGGCAACACCGGGATTGGGCTGGCACTGGTTGGCGCGTCAATGGGCTTTAAGACGGTGATCGTGATCCCGGAGACCCAGAGCCAGGAAAAGAAAGACATGCTTCGGCTTGCCGGAGCGAAATTGGTCGAAGTTCCGGCCGCGCCCTACAAGAACCCGAACAACTATGTCCGCTACTCCGGGCGTCTTGCCGAAGAGATGGCGCGGCGGAGCAACGAAGGGGTGATTTGGGCCAATCAGTTCGACAACGTGGCCAATCGCCAAGCACATATCGAGACAACCGGGCCGGAGATCTGGGAACAGACTGATGGCAAAATCGACGGCTTTATTTGCGCCGTTGGGTCCGGTGGGACATTGGCCGGGGTGGCAGAAGCGTTGCAACCGAAAGGCGTCAAGATCGGTCTGGCAGACCCGATGGGTTCGGCGCTCTACTCGTACTATACAAGCGGAGAGTTCAAGACCGACGGGGGATCAATCACCGAAGGGATCGGGCAGGGCCGGGTGACGGCCAATCTCGAAGGCCTGAAACCTGACGTCGCCTACCAGATCCCGGATGCAGAAGCGCTGCCCATAGTGTTTGATCTCTTGGCGGAAGAGGGGCTGTGCCTTGGCGGGTCTTCCGGGATCAACGTGGCTGGTGCCATCCGTCTCGCCACGGATCTGGGGCCGGGTCACACCATCGTGACGATTTTGTGCGATTACGGCACGCGCTATCAGTCCAAGCTCTTTAACCCTGCGTTTCTCCGTGAAAAGGATTTGCCGGTCCCGGCGTGGATGGACGGAGAACCGGGCGATATCCCAACGGTCTTCGAGGACGTCTGATGCGCCTGCTGGCAGTACTTCGGGCGGCGACGCTTCTTGTCCTGCTGGCAGCGACTTCCCTCTGGGCACAAAGCGAACAGATGGATTACTCGGCATGGGAGCAGTTGGCCTCTCGTGCCGAAACCGCTGTCGAGTCACGCGAGGTGTCTACCAATACGTTGGAAGACCTCCGCGCCGACCTGTCTGCGTATCGCGAAAGGTTGCTTGGCGTTGAAAGTGCAGGCGACCCCCGTCTCGCCACCTTGCAAACGCAACTTGAAGCCTTGGGCGCAGCACCGGAAGACGGCTCTGAGCCCGAGGAGATTGCGCAGCGCAGACAGGAGTTGCAACGTCAGATCAGCCAGCTTCAAGCACCGCTCTTGCGGGCAGAAGAGGCGTATAGCCGCGCCGACGGACTGATCGCGGCTATCGACGAGATCATTCGATCACGTGAAACCGAGCGCCTTTTGCAGCGCATTCCAGGGCTGCTTGACCCACGCCTCTGGGGACCTGCCCTCACCAGTTTCTTTGAACCTTTCCAACATGTTGCGAGCGAGATTCGCGCGAACTGGTCAAATGACGTGCGGCGTCAGACCCTGCTGGATCAGCTGCCGGTGATCTTGCTCCTTGTCGTGTTGGCAGGCCTTTTGGTGTTCCGTGCGCCAAAGCTTGTGGATCGGCTTGGTGTGTGGCTGCGATCAAAGACACGTCGCGGGACCGGATTCTGGAGCAGTTTGCTGTCGCTCTTGCGGCTGACCCTGCCGACCGGGGGATTGCTGCTGTTTGTCCTGGCCCTGAGCATGAGCGGCCTTCTTGGATCACGTGGCGCGACGATTGTGTTCGTTTTGCCTGTCATGCTCTTTTTCGTGCTTCTGGCACGATGGTTGGCAGCCGAGACGTTTTCCAGCGACGACGAAATCAACACGATTTCGCTGTCTCAGGAGCGGCGCACCGAAGCACGTTACTACGTCAATTCGCTGTCATGGTTGCTCGCTTTAAACACCCTTTTTGCTTACCTCAGTGAAATCGGTGAATGGGTGAGCGAAACACGCGCCATTCTTGGCTTTGTCATTCATCTGCTTTGCGGATTGATCCTGTTTCGGCTTGGGCAGATTTTGCGCCAGGCCGGGCCGTTGGATGGCGATGTCAAGCATGACGAGGACGGTGCACAATTGTTGTCCTTTCCGTCCCGTTTGGCCCGCATGGCGGGGCAGGCCGCGATGCTGGTTGGCTTCGTTGGTCCAATCCTGTCATTGGTCGGCTACGTCAATATTTCGGATGCGCTGATCTTTCCGACCATTCTGACGCTCGGATTGTTTGCCGGTCTGTTGTTGCTGCAGCGCTTGTTCCGCGACCTTTATCATCTGGTGACGGGTGCACCGCTGGACGAGGCACGCAGTCTTCTTCCCGTTCTCTCGGGCAGTATTTTGATGCTCGTATCACTGCCGGTGCTTGCACTGATCTGGGGTGCCCGTGTGGCCGACCTGACAGAGATTTGGGCGCGTTTTCAGGCCGGGTTCTCGTTTGGTGAAACGCGTATTTCGCCGACCGACTTCCTTATGTTTGCCGTCGTCTTTGCCATCGGCTTGATCTTGACCCGTTTGCTGCAAAGCGGCCTGCGTGGATCGGTCCTGCCGAAAACCCGTATCGACAAAGGCGGTCAGACCGCCATCGTATCGGGGACTGGCTATCTTGGAATTTTCCTGTCGGCCATTGTCGCCATCACCTCGGCTGGAATTGACCTCACCGCGCTGGCCGTGGTGGCCGGTGCTTTGTCAGTCGGTATCGGTTTTGGTTTGCAGAACATCGTGCAGAACTTTGTGTCCGGGATCATTTTGCTGATCGAAAGGCCGATCTCCGAAGGAGACTGGATTGAGGTCAACGGCCAGCACGGCACGGTCAAGGACATCTCGGTGCGCTCGACGCGGATTGAAACCTTTGACCGCACCGACGTCATTGTGCCCAATGCCGATCTGGTGTCGAATTCGGTGACGAACTATACCCGTGGCAACGTTCTTGGGCGGCTCGTGGTGGACGTGGGTGTTGCCTATGGAACCGATACACGCAAGGTCGAAGACATTCTTTACAAGATCGCTCGTAACCATGACATGGTTCTGATGAACCCTGAACCCTTTGTGCATTTCAAAGGCTTTGGCGCGGACTCTCTCGATTTCGACGTGCGCATGATCTTGCGGGATGTGACGCAGATTTTGGTTGTACGCACGGAGATCAATCATCAGATCGCCGAAGTGTTCAAGCGGGAAGGCATCGAGATTCCCTTTGCACAGCGCGATATCTGGTTGCGCAATCCTGAAACACTGTCCTCGGGTCTGGGTAACAAGACCGAGGCGGATCAGACCTCAGACCCCAAGGAGCCCTTATCGTGACCGAGCCGTCCGAACCGCTTTTCCGCACCGATGCGTATGCCCGTGAAAGCGCGGGACGGGTGCTGTCTCATACGGAAGAAGGCGGCATTGTCCTGGACACCGCTCTGTTCTATCCCACAGGTGGAGGACAGCCTGGGGACAGTGGGTGGATCGATTGGGACGGTACCACACTGGCCATCGCAACGACCGTCAAAGGCCCCGCCGGTGAGAGCGTACTTGTTCCGGCGGAACCCAGCCGGCTTCCGCCGGTCGGAGCCCATTTGGTTCAGAGGCTGGATTGGGAGCGGCGTCACAAGCATATGCGTGTGCATACGGCGCTACACCTGCTGTCCGTTGTCATTCCCTTGCCGGTCACGGGCGGCGCCATTGGTTCGGGACGGGGACGGCTGGATTTCATGATGCCGGAACCGCCGGAAAACCGCGATGCGCTGGAGGACGCGCTAAACGCGTTGATCGATCGGGACCTGGTGGTCAGCGAAAGCTGGATCACCGATGCCGAGTTGAATGCAAACCCATCGCTGGTCAAGACCATGTCCGTCCAGCCCCCACGTGGCAGCGGTCGCGTGCGCCTTGTGCGTATTGGCGACGAGGATGAACAGGTCGATCTGCAGCCCTGTGGCGGTACGCATGTAGCGCGCACTGGCGAAATAGGTCGGATCGTGTTCGGCAAGATCGAGAACAAGGGTAAGCAAAACCGTCGTGTGAACATCGCACTTGAATCATGACACACAGCGCGGTGTTTTTGAGTGTTGGGGGCTGTGTCGCGCTGATCGGGATCGTCCTGCTGCTGGCTCCGGGCAGCTACGTCCAACTCTACGCGACGGACTATTCAACTGGAATGGATTTTCCGGCCCGGCGCTTTGCCCCGGCTGTTCTCGCCCTTGGCGTTCTTCTGATCAGCGCGTGCGCGGTGGAGCGTGGCCCGTTCTTGCAGCGGCTTTGCCTGATCAGCGCAGGCGCTTTTCTGGGCGTCGCAATCACCGGGCTTCATGCCTGGAGCACTGGCATCGCACGGCCGGCCATCTTGTGGGCTGCGGCTGTCGAGCTGGTGGTCGCCTCAGTTTTTCTCTGGTTATGGGTGCGCAGCCGCAGGGATTGACGGAAAGTTGTCATAGAACGCAAGAAACGCCCTTGCATCCACCCAACGGTTTCTTCTAAACACCGCCTCGGACAGGTGGCCGAGTGGTCGAAGGCGCGCGCCTGGAAAGTGCGTAGGCGGGAGACCGTCTCGAGGGTTCGAATCCCTTCCTGTCCGCCACTTGCCCCTGCGAAAGCGTTCTCCCGATCCGGCTGCGGCCGCATTTTCTCGTTGTTTTCGAGGGTTATGCGGGAGGGGCTGAGCACCGGCCTGTGTGCTATGAGGCCCGGACGCGTTCTCTCAGGGCCGATATTCTCCGGACCTCATGACTGCACCGATTAGGTGAATTACTTGCAGCACACTGTAATGAATAGCTTTTCCCGTTGGCCAACCTAAACACTTCGACCGGAGTCGCGTTCGGAAATGGAACAGAAATCGAAAGTGCGCTGATCCTGACATCGTGCTCAACTTGTCAATTGCCGCGACGCGGCGCGTTTCAACCCGCGATATCCACCGGCCTGCTGACATTGGAGCCAAGATGCTGCTTTCGGACGGTTCACGGGCGTCCCGGGGGGCCGGCGCTTGGCTGGGGTTGAGGGGGGTCGCCTCTGGCTTGTGTTCTGGTGGCGATGCGCTCCCGGCCGGGTGTTGGCTCTGAGGGCCAGCAATGCGGGGTCGGTCGCCGGAGCGTCCGGCGGGCGATCGGGTCGGCCTAACGGCGGTCGGGTTCGGGGACCAGACTAGGCGGCGTCTGCATTTAGGGGATTCCCAAATCACCTTCCGTTTGATTCAAGATCAAAAACGGGAGGTGACCTTGAGCAGACGAACTTTGACAGACAGGCAGTGGGCGATCATCGAGCCCTTGGTTCCGGGCAAGAAAGGTGATCGAGGGCGGACGGGTGCCAACAACCGACTGTTTCTTGACGCGATCCTTTGGCTGGCGCGGGGCGCCTCGCCCTGGCGCGACTTGCCGCCCGAGTTGGGCAACTGGCGCACAGTGCATTCCCGATTCCGGCGCTGGACGATTGCCGGTGTTTGGGAGAGTCTTTTCAAAGCGTTAAGCACAGACCCGGACTTCGAATATGTCCTTGTCGATGCGACCATCTGCAAGACCCACGCGGATGCCACCTCTCAAAAAAGGGGCTTGAAGCTGCCGGTATTGGCCGCTCCAAAGGCGGCCTGACGACCAAGATTCATGCGGCAGTCGATGCGCTCGGGATGCCGATCCGCACCGTCATCACTCCCGGCCAATGGGGCGACAGCCCACAAGCACGCGGCTTGATCGAAGGCCTCACAGCCGCGCAACACGTCATCATGGACGCGGCCTATGACGCCGATCGTCTGCGCGCTTTCATCGCCGATGATCTGAACGCAACCGCACACATCAAGCGAAACCCCACCCGAAAGGAAGATCGGCCAATCGATTGGCTGCTCTACAAGGAGCGGCATTTGGTTGAGTGTTTCTTCAACCGTATCAAGCGCTTCCGACGCATTGCCTTGCACCGCGAGAAGACTGTCAGCTCATTTAAAGCCTTCGTAGACATCGCCTGCGTCATGGCATGGATCAGTTAAATGCAGACGCCGCCTAGTGCAGGGACGCGTTTCTGTGCCTTGGGACTACCCAGATCGTCTGAAGCACCGGCGCCGGATCGCAAGCCGCTCGACCGCCGCTCGAGCAAGTGTCGATCCGCCATGGCGCCCGCAGCAGCCTTGATCTTCTTACTATACGATCAACGACCCCTTGCCTCCTTTGTCGCCAATTGATTGTCTTCCCTACAGGACATCAGAGAGGCGCCAATGGCATTTTCGGACGAACTTCGAGCAGAACTTGAGCGGGAAGAAAGCGAGTCGGTTGGAAAATCGTTTGGGGGTACGGGGCAGAGCCGCAGCTACTCTGTGCCTCGAATTCGAGACTGGGTGCTTCAGCACCTCTCTCGGCCGGGCGCAGAGAATGTTCGCACTAGTCTGACCCGAATTGCGATGCACTTGAGTCAACGAGGGCAAACGTCTGTCGTCGCAAGTGCACTTAGATATAGCTTCCTAATTGAGTTGACGGACTTGAAGGTGGGCTCAACAAAGATGAAAACTCGTTGGCTTCCAGGTCGTATCTTGATGCCGCAGGATGGTTCATTTGAGCCAGTACAAGGCGTATTCGAGCCGGGGAACGACCCTCGGGCGGAAACATTCGAATCTTGCTTCGAAGTATTCGAGGCTTTCTTTACAATGACAGCAGATGCGTTGGATGGCGATGCGACGGTTGCTACGCAACTAATGAATTTTACAGCAAACACTCGAGTTCCATACGAGTTTCCCATCGCCTACCGGGACGCACACTCGCCACAACTGCACAGTGTCAATAACACCTGTTGGTGCTTCAACGATGATGCAAGATGGCTTGCCAAAGCTCGGCCAATATTAGCCGCGGTCCAGGGCGAGGACGGGCGTGCCATCAAGAAAATCGAAAACTCAAAGCTTTCTGTGAAGGTGTACAAGACCGACCGTGCACTCACCGGCAAAGACAAAACCAACAGGGCAAAACGTTGGGAGGTTCTCCCAGGCGATTTTCAGCAAGCATCGCTTCAAGAATGCTGGTCTGTGGAACGGAAATTGACCGAACAACTGGTTTGCTTTTCAAATTTCTTACCCGGCGTCAAAGCTGAATTTGTTCAACGGGGTCTAATCGCGCTAGATGCCGAAATTACCCGTTGCCCCGTAACCCTGGCAACGCTTGATTACCCGGCTTTCTCAGCAACCATGCTGGCCGCTCAACACGGTCGGTCTGACTATCAAGTTGGTCATATGATGCCCCTAAAGCGGGGCGGACGCCACGTGGGTGACAACGTCAGTTGGCAGTCCGCCGATGGCAACCGCATTCAAGGCGATCTAAGCCTGGACGAGACAAGACAACTTCTTCTTGGCATAAGGGAGCGCTCCGCAGAACTCGGAATTTAACCTGAATTTCTCAGGTCGTATAAAGATTCCTCAATGCCGCCATTCGCCATAGCTTTGGCTTGGACGATTAACTTTCGCGCTTCCCGTCGCGCCTCAAAAGCCTTCTCAATCGAAGCTGAGATCTCTTTGCGCTTTTTCTTGCTCTTCGGAATTGGAACCTTGAGCTCGTAAATACGATCGCCTAGACTGTCGATTATGTCCATGGTGAAGCGCTTGGCTCGTATCTGACGTTGGACAATATTTGTACTGAGTCCGACCAGTAGTATTTCAGGGGTGAGCCCAATTTCATTCGCATTCACTCTAATCTTGTAAATATGGCTCTGATAAAGCAATTCCGCTGACTCCTGAGTCACCATGGCGCAAGTGCCAATGAGGTAGGTACCGTCCTTCACCATCAGGATGTCGCCTGGCCTTACGTCCTGCTTGCGGCAAAACTTTTCATAAATCTCTCTGCTTACACCGTGTTTTGCATCGTGTTTTAGCTCCCAATTGCTAATGTCGGAAGTCCGAATGAACGGTATCGAACCAGTTCCGTAGGCAAGCTTGCCGAGTTCGTCTCCAGTGGCGATATCGAGAACTCCACTCTCCACAAGGCTTCCAAAATCAAGAATTTCAGAATGCTTCCTCGCGCTCTCGATTTCCTCATCGATTTTTGGATCGTAATAGTGGGGGCATAGCACGTTATTATTGATTTCCTCAGAAGTAAGCGAAAAGCCCAAAGGCGATTCTTCTGACAGCCTGCCATTTACCCAGTTAGTGTAATTTTCAGATATCTTGGGGAGATCGTTCTTTTCAATCGAGCGAGCTCGTGAATCGTGCCCGCACCACTTTGCCTCGGCCATAAAGACGGGACGACGTTTCCTTCCGCTGCCCTCTCGCTTCTCTGCCACAAGCAAACAGGTTTTGGTATGTGTTCCGCCTTTCCCTGAAGTTTTGAACAACTCATCAGGCATTCCAAGAACGGCAGTGATATCTGCCCTATCCCTTATGTATTGAACTACATAGCGATGGCTCTTGTTTGAAATAAGGCTTTCGGGAACAACGATCCCCATGCGGCCACCCTCCTTGAGAAGGCCCAGGCAGCGCTCGACAAAAACAACTTGGGGGGGGACGTTTGGCTTCGAGATGTTTGATTTCTCCCACAAACAGCTCTCGCTGTTGTATCGCCATTTTCTAGCGAGCTCGTACTGCGACAAGGTTTTGGCGCTGCCAGAAACTATGCGTGCGCCAAAAGGTGGGTTGGTCAGTACAACATCATAGCCACCTTCGGGAATTTCACTCAGAGGCTTTTCTTGCGCATTTTTCCAAGAAATGCTGTCCGCGCTCTCGACCTTAGGATGACCACCTGACAATAATGCGATGTGAACCTTTGCAAGATTAACAAGATAGCTATCCTTGTCTACACCATAAAGATTTGCCGCTATTGCACTAATATTCGAAAGGTCTATTCCATTCGCGAGGTGGTGTCGGATTGTGGAAGCAAGAAAACCACCTGCGCCGCATGCAGGGTCGATCACGGTCTCGTTCGGCTTTGGACTCACGACGTCAACCAGGAGATCTGTCACGATCCGCGGTGTAAAAAACTGCCCGGCTCTGCTCTTTGACTCGCTGCCGACAAAAACTTCGAAAGCGTCTCCGACTGCGTCGCTCTCAGCACTGGAAACGTCAAAAGCACACAAATCCAAAACTACGCGAATAGACTCTGGATCGAGGAGGACTTCCGCGCCATCTTCAAAAATTTCAGAAAATTCATCCCGGACTTTTGAGAAAATTTCTCTGACCGCCTTTGCTCTTTCCACATCTGCTTCGATCTTAAGAAGTTCTTTCTTGCCTTCCCGTTCTGCGATCAACTTACAGAAAAGGAGCTTTACGACCTCATCCAACAATGCAGTGTCACGCGTCGAACCGACGAACCTCCCTGCTAGGTAGTTCCTCACATCACGGAATGCCTTGCGGGGGTTTACCTGCTCTGGCAGCAGAGAGAGCTGTACTTCAGACGCATCGATTGCTTTGTTCATGGCTGCTCCACATGAAATGTTTCTTGGCTACTCTGAAACATACGCTGTGGGCGTCTGGGTCGCAAGCTAGCGTTTCGTAGTTGAAGGAGAATTAGACAGGCGGGCAAGCTGCTCCTCCCACTCTGTCGGGAAAGGTACGAGCAACAGCGGCAACTTCACCCCCGGCCCCTGTTTCCCGTCCAAGATCGCCTCGACTATGTCGGGCGCGAGTAGCGTCAGGCGCAGTACACGGGTCATGTATGAAGGCGCGATACCCTCCCGCTCGGCCAGTTCGGCGATGGTGGCGAACTCACCCGACTCCAGCATCCGCTTCCAGCGGAACGCGCGCGCAAGAGCCTTTACCAGCGCGCTGTCCTGCTTGCGCGCTGTTGTTGCCCCATCGGGAAGATGCATCTCCTTCCGTCCACCGCGCTTCACAACGCGAAACGGCACCTGAACCGTGATGACATCGGGGATCGGCTTGGCGCGTGTCATGCTGCTACCCCCACACCACCCGCCAACATCTCACGGGCCAAACCTGACAAGCCGTCCATTCGGAGCCGAACATCGATGCTGTCGACGTTGATATCCACGCGTTCAATTGCCAGCCCGACAATGCGCGCCTGCTCAGCTGGGAATAGTTCGTCCCAGAGTGGATCGAGTTGCTGCAGGGCCGCGCGGGCATCGGCCTCGGTGATGTGATCGGCATGCTTGCGCGCAGCCTTCCATGTCCCGGCCACGATCTCGGGCTGGCGGAACACCACGCGCAGTTGGTCGATCACAGCGGCTTCGATCTCGTGCGCCGGGACGCGGCCGATGGGACAAGATCCGGCACCGTGCTTCAAAACCGTCTGGCTGACATAGTAGCGGTAAAGCCGGTCGCCTTTCCGGGTATGTGTCGGCGAGAACGCCGCGCCGTCCGGCCCGAATAGTAAACCCTTCAGGAGCGCGGGTGTGTCGGCACGTGTGCGGGCGGCACGCTTGCGGGGACTTTCCTTCAGGATGGCATGGACGCGATCCCACGTCTCGCGGTCGATGATCGCGTCATGCTCGCCGGGATAGCTGTCGCCCTTGTGGACCGCCTCGCCGATATAGGCGCGGTTGTTGAGCATTCGGTAGAGATATTTCTTGTCGATCCGGTTGCCGCGCGGGGTTCGGATGCCGCGCTTCGCCACTTCCCGCGCCAGTTCCGTGCCCGATCCGATCTCGAGGAAGCGGGCGAAGATCCAGCGGACATGGGCCGCGCGCTCTTCGTCGATGAGCAGTTTCCTGTTCTCGACCCGGTAGCCATATGGCGGAACGCCGCCCATCCACATGCCCTTCCTGCGGCTGGCGGCGACCTTGTCGCGGATACGCTCGGCTGTCACCTCCCGCTCGAACTGGGCGAAGGACAGCAGGATGTTCAGCGTCAGCCGCCCCATGGACGTGGTCGTGTTGAATTGCTGGGTGACGGAGACGAAGGTCACGCCATGCTGATCAAAAACCTCGACCAGCTTGGCGAAGTCCGCCAGAGAACGGCTGAGCCGATCGATCTTATAGACAACGATCACGTCGACCAAACCGTCCTCAACATCTTGCATAAGGCGCTTCAGGCCGGGCCGCTCCAGCGTACCGCCGGAAATTCCGCCGTCGTCATATTGATCGCGCACCAAAACCCATCCCTCAGACTTCTGGCTGGCGATATAGGCCTCGCAAGCTTCGCGCTGCGCATGCAGGCTGTTGAATTCCTGCTCCAGCCCGGCCTCATTGCTTTTGCGCGTGTAAATGGCACAGCGCAGTTTGCGCGTGATGGGCTTGGTCATGTGCGCCTCCGCGACTTCAGGCCAAAGAACACCCAGCCATTCCACCGAGTACCCGTAATGGCGCGGGCAATGGCCGACAGCGACTTGTAAGGGCGCCCCTGCCATTCGAAGCCGTCGACGGTGACCGTGACGACGTGCTCAACGCCTTGCCATTCACGAAGCAACCGCGTGCCTGCAATCGGGTGGAAATCTGCACGGATACGGCTTTTCTTGCGGTCACCGCCGTCGAGTTCCTCACCCAGCCTTTCCAACCGCCGGATCGTCTCCGGCTTTAACCCACCATAGGCGAGTTCCTGGATGCGGTACGCCAGCCGGCTTTCGAGGTAGCGCCGGTTGAAGGGTGGCGGTTCGCTGTCGAACAGCTCGCGCCATTGGTCTTTCAGCTCCTTGGTGGGTGTGGATTTCAGCGCGGCGAGGCGCGCAGGAATAGGATCGTGGTTTGTCATGCGGTTCTCCGGTGAGTCGAAGTTGCATGAACGCTCTGGTTGGCTGAGTTGTGTAGCGAACTTTCTCCATATCGGTCAGAGAGTTGGGGTATTTCGCGCAGGTGTAGACGGATCAGGCCGAGGGCCAGAAGGGCGCAGAGTTCAGCCCTGCGCTCGGTGGGCGACATCAAGTCAGCGGGCAGGGGATTGGGGCGTTTCAAGGCAGCGGCCTCCAGCATTGAGTGATCGATTACTGACCAAAAGCCAATCTGAGGACGCGAATGGGACAAGCGATCTGCATTTAGAACATTATGGGAACAAAATCCTTGATCTGAGCGGTGGTGATGACAATCATCACAACACTTGCCCCCTTGCACACATCTTGCCCAAGGAGCGTCGATGCCACGTAGATCCTTTCCCTTTGGCCCTGATACTTTGCGTCTGATCGAGGATGCCCGTGTCGATTTGCTCCGAGCGCTTCTTGATGTTCGGGAAGACGATGGTGAGCCTGTTTTTAACTGGCCGGCGTTGGTACCGGACCTTGATGACGCGGACGCCGTTCTGGACTATCGCGGCCAGCTTGTTGAAATCCTGAACGCCTACGGGTCCGACGAGTTGAGCCCGCTGGAGCAGCGAGCACGACGTGTTTGCGGGCTCGCAACCGGCAAGGGGCCCGTTTCGCTGCAGACCATCGTCGAACAGCAGCTCGATCATGAGAACATCGTGATATTCGAGGCGCAGCCCGATGCCATGTGCCGGAGCCTGTGGATATTTCTGAACATGCGCAGCACGTTCGAGGATGCGGAAAGTTTTCATGCCGTGCGTCAGGTCCGCGAGCATCGCAAGCTCTACGACGCGTTCGAAGTAGACCTTGAGACAGACGCCCCGTTCGATGCCGACGCTGTTGATGAAGACGCGTTATCCGGGCGCTTGAAGCTACGCCTTGACCTGAGGCCGGACGTTGCCTGCACGGTCAGGGCGTTCAACCTACCTGCGACGACCACCCATCCAGCTTCCGTGCTGGTGATCATCCGTCACGGGGGCCCTCTTTCGAGCGTGTTCAATCACCGCAACGATGGCCGTCGTGCGCCGATTTACTACCGCCCACCCAATGAGGCGACACTGATCTACACCCCGTCCTTGCGCCAGCTCGAAGTCTGCGCGGATAGCCCGGTCGTGCGCCAAAAGGTCGGCGATGCCTTCGCCGAGGTCGCGCTGGCCCACGATATTTCGCAAAAGCCACTGACATGGAAACGCTATAATCTTTCAAGGTTCCGGTCGTCTCTGTCGCTCGATGTGCCGAAAATTGCGGGATATCAGATTTCCAAGGTCCGGGTGCTCGAGGC
>JAUIIR010000073.1 GCA_030431485.1 Alphaproteobacteria bacterium | reverse complement strand
AGGATACCGTGAGTATCTTGTTCGAACTCACCATTCTGTCACCCGCTTTCCAAACTTCTGCGAAGGTTGTCCTAGCATGTTTACCAAGACCAAAGCGCAACGAATCTGTGCCCGGTACGGTATCATTTCATGACCTGATTGTGATCTGTTTCGCGTTTCGCCATTAATCCGACATGGATGATCCGATTGTTCTTTCGCAGGAACCAGTCCTGCTTGTTGGTGGCGCGCATGGCGACAATGCGCAGCTCTTGGCGGTGTTGGGCGAGGTCGAAACCGTGGTTGCGGCCGATAGTGGTGCCGATTGGTTGGCTGAGATTTGCCGCTTGCCGGATGTGCTTATCGGTGATCTGGATTCTGTATCAGATGACACGCGCGCGGCGATGCCACCCGCCGCAGTATATCAAATTGCCGAACAGGACAGCACCGATCTCGATAAAGCCATCCGTTCAATTTCGGCGCCGTTGATCCTAGGTCTCGGCTTTCTGGGGGGGCAGGTGGATCATCTATTGGCTGCGATGACCGTCCTTTGCCGATATCCGGATCGCGCCATCATGCTCATCGGGGATCAGGACGTTGTTGCCCATGTCCCGCCAAGACTTGACCTGCGGCTGGAGGTGGACACACGTGTGTCGCTTTTTCCAATGCGCCTTGTGCGCGGACAGTCGACCGGGTTGCACTGGCCCATCGACGGGCTGGACTTGTCTCCCAGCGATCGTGTGGGCACGTCGAACCGGGCGGATGGACCCGTTTCGATCCAAGCGAAGGGGCCGGGGTTGCTGATTATTCTGCCAGTGTCTGAGAGGACCGTTCTGCAACAGGCACTGTTACAGGCTTTCGACCGATGGCCTGCTCTCTGAACACGATATAAAGACCCGATGCGATCACGATTGCGATGCCGAAGGACGCCATTGTGTCCGGCAGGTCGCCAAAGACCGCAAATCCGATGATCGTTGCAATCGGGATTTCCAGATATTGCATCGGGGCCAACGTCGCAGACGGTGCATAACGCAGCGACCACGTCATCAGAAGATGCGCCAGTGTTCCTGAAAACCCGATGGCAATCAGGAGCTGCCAGGTTGTGCTGGAAAGACCGGTGTCCCAGGTAAGCAGCGAGGTTGCGCTGTCAGGCACAAAAAAGAGCACCGGTGCCATCATCACAACCGCCATGACCCCAGAGACCGCCTGCAGTCCGATCGGATCGGTTTCTTTGGCAATCTTGCGGGTCACGAGCATGAAAAGCGCAAAATTGATTGCCACACTTAAGGGCAGTAAGGCCGGCCATCCGACTTCTTGAAACGAGGGCTGGATTACAAGCAGTGTGCCCCCGAATCCGACCGCGCAGGCCACCATTCGGCGCATACCGACCTCTTCGCCCAAGACGTAATGCCCGAGCAGAAGCATGATAAACGGCATGACAAAGGCAATCGCGATAGCGTCGGCCAGCGGCAGGTAATAAAGCGCCGAGACCATCGTGCCGATGCCGATTATGTGCATGATCGTGCGCAGTAGGGTCAGAGCAAAAACACGCCGCGACATGCGCCAGGTACGCCCGGTCACTGCAATGATTGGAATAAGGACCACCGCCTGAACGGCAAACCGTACAAACACAAGCTGACCAAGAGCAACTTTGCTGGACAGGATCTTGGCCAACGCGTCGCCCATCGGGGCGGCGACGCAAAATCCCAGCATGAGAGCAATTCCAAGGGTCGGCCGGTCCTGTGTCATACGAAACGCTACTCTTGGTTGTGTTTTCCTGTCAACGCTCTCCTTAGGCTCGCGCCGAGCCTGTCAAAACGAATGTTTTCAGCAGGACTTACATCAGCCTAACAGTTCGGAATGTTGACAGCCAACCCACCGAGTGAGGTTTCTTTGTACTTCTCATGCATATCCGCCCCAGTCTGGCGCATGGTTTCAATGGCCGAGTCGAGTGGTACAAAATGAGTGCCATCTCCGCGCAGCGCCAGGCTGGCCGCACTCACGGCCTTGATCGCACCCAATCCGTTGCGCTCAATGCATGGGACCTGCACCAGTCCCTTGACCGGATCGCACGTCATTCCAAGATGATGCTCCAGCGCGATTTCAGCGGCATTCTCGATTTGCTCCGGAGTGCCGCCCATGACGGCACACAATCCGGCTGCGGCCATCGCACTGGCACTGCCGACCTCCGCCTGGCATCCGGCCTCGGCCCCGCTGATCGAGGCGTTGAACTTCACAAGTCCGCCGATGGCTGCGGCTGTCAGAAGGAAATCGGGTATGCGAGATGTCGTCGCGCCGGGGACGTGATCAAGATAGTAGCGCAGCGTCGCCGGCACGACCCCTGCCGCGCCATTCGTTGGGGCCGTCACAACCTGTCCGCCAGCGGCGTTTTCTTCGTTGACCGCCATCGCGTACACGCTCATCCAATCGTTGATCGTGTGAGGCGCGGTCAGGTTCATGCCGCGCTCTGCCAGTAGCTTTTCGTGAATCCCTTTCGCCCGGCGTTTGACCTTGAGCCCACCCGGCAAGATACCGTCGGAGTGCAGCCCGCGCTCGATACAGTTGTTCATCACATCCCAAAGTCGCTGAATGCCGCCGTCGAGATCACGGACCGACCTGCGCGAAAGTTCATTGGCGCGCTTCATTTCCGCAATGCTGAGCCCCGAAATTTTCGCCATATCTAGCATCTCGGCGGCTGACTTGAACGGGTAGGGCACCGCTGCGCCGTCATCGGTGTCTTTACCAGCATACAACTCGGCCTGCGTCATTACGAAGCCGCCGCCGATGGAGTAGTAGGTTTCTTGCAGGATGACGTCACCCTGGGCATCCGTGGCACTGAGTATCATGCCATTTGCATGACCCGGCAAATTGGGTCCAAAATCGAAGGCCAGATCAGTTTCCGGGTCAAACTTCAGAACCGGCAAGCCATCGGGCTGAACCGTCTTGCTTGTCTTGATCCTCTCCAACGCGGCATCTGCCGCTTCGCGATCATACGTGGCGGGAACAAACCCGGCGAGACCAAGGATCGTGGCACGGTCGGTCGCATGACCAACCCCGGTAAACGCCAGCGAGCCGTGCAGCGATGCGCGGACCCCGGCGGTGGTGAAGGGAGCGTTTCGCAAACGGTCCAGAAACCGCGCAGCAGCGACCATCGGGCCCATCGTATGTGACGAAGACGGGCCAATGCCGACTTTGAACATGTCGAAGACTGAGAGAAACATGATTATAGCGCGCTCCCTTCGGGCGGTGTGGCGGGATGTGGATCAGAAAATGGCGTTGCGCCGAGACCCTCGGCCAATGCAGCAGCGCGGGCACTGTCGCGCGCCTCGATCCGTTGGGCAAGAGCTTGCAGATTGGGCCACAAAGATAGATCGAACCAGCTACGATCAGCATCGACTGGGTAAAGAGCAGGCCATCGCAACAGCACCGCACAATAGATGTCGCAGCAGGTGGGTTCAGTCCGTCTGGACGCAATCGCGATATTCAGAAGGTCAAAATGCTTTTTCAGCGACGTTGTGATCCGCAAGCGCGCAGCGCTTTGCTTCTCAGCGTCATTGCCTGCGACAAGCGCCGGATAGAATAGCGTTCGCATCTCGGCGTGAACCGTGTTCGACAAAAAAAATAGCCAGCTCAGAAAATCACCCCTGTCCGGAGCATCCGGATCGGGCGACAAATGCGCGCCGTCACGATGGCGATCTGCCAGCCACAAGCAAATGGCGGCCGTTTCAAAGATTGGACCTGTCGGGGTTTCCAGCACCGGAATGCGGCCAACCGGGTTCAATCGCCTGTAGGCCGGGCTGTGCTGTGCAGACGCCGTGCGATCCACCAACGCGGTTTTATAGGGTTGGCGCAACTCCTCCAACACCAGTCTTACGACCAGCGACGCGTTGTCGGGGGCATAATGCAGAACATAGCTCATGCCGATCATGTAACGTGCTCCCCGTCACATGAAAGCAGCGAAAGCGGCGCGTGGCGGTGAAAAAGCGATACGCTTAACTTCGGGTTTACCTCCGAAAGGCACGTTGGTGGCACAGAAGCTGCACGGCTTCGGCTGTTTGATTGCAGAATAGGGGTTTTCAGATGACCGATTACAACAGACTCGCGTGGGTGGCGGCCCTTCTGGCGATTTTTGCCTGGGCCATAATCCCAAAGGTGGTGTCCGCAAATGTAGTTGTGTTCCCGAAGCCTTTTCTGTCCGAAAGCTTGGCCGTCCCACTTGAGGTGCCAATCGCGCCGTTCGAATTGAAGCGCTGAACGCTGTTTCATCGGTTGGTTCGGTCGAAGGCGAATTCGGTCTCGCACCATGCGGCGTGACACTTTATAAAGCGGCCGAGACCGCCCAAGGAGCCGCGCCTATGACCGGAGAATTGTCGCCCATCGACAAGGCAAAGTTTTCTGCTGCAAAACGTGCGGCTGATATGGTCGAGGATGGCATGCGTGTTGGCTTGGGGACGGGGTCGACGGCCGCTTGGCTTGTCCGCCATCTTGGGGATCGCGTGCGCGACGAAGGTCTGCGCATTCAAGGTGTGCCCACATCGTCGCGCACGTCGCAGCTTGCCCGTCAGGTCGGCATCGATGTCATTACGCTTGATGAAGCGGGCACATTGAGCATCACGATTGACGGCGCCGATGAATTTGATCGCAATCTCAACCTCATCAAAGGTGGCGGTGGTGCGCTTTTGCAGGAAAAAATCGTCGCGGCGGCGAGCGAAGAGGTGGTGATCATCGCGGACGCGGCCAAAGAGGTTGGCACGCTGGGGGCCTTTCCCTTGCCGATCGAGGTGATCCCGTTCGGTTGGACCACAACCCAGATGCTGGTTGAGGAACTGCTGGTCTCGGCCGATGTGATGGGGCGCCGTATTACCTTGCGGATGAATGCTGGCAAACCGTTTGTCACAGACGAAGGCAATTACATTCTTGATCTGCACCTGAGCCGTATCGGCAATGCCCGCCAGCTTGCGATGGCGCTGAACCAGATGCCGGGTGTTGTGGAAAACGGTCTGTTCATCGACCTGTGTGACAAAGTGATCATCGGCTACAGCGATGGTCGCGTTGAAACCCGGGACATAAATCAGGGTACGGTTGAGGAAGGCCAAATTGATCTGATCGAAAACGACAATCTGTTTTCGGACATCTGACAGCTTTCAGTGTTGCTGTCGCATGTCTGGCAGGTCCCTAGCGTATGGATAAGCCGTGTACTGACTGCGTGCCGACAAGCGCGGGTCTGCGCAAGGCAAGCAGATGTTTTGCCTCGTCGTCCTTGCCTTGTTTGAGAAGCGCCGCAAGCAGTGCAAATTCCAACAGATCGCGCTGGGCGCGGCTGCCGCCAAGCCGGGCGTGATCGCCCATCGCGCTGATCAGCAAAGACGTGGCTTCAGGCCACTTTTGTTGCGCCAACGCGTGAAAGGCCTCGGCCAAAGGTGTGACCACATCTCCTGTGCTCGGATTTGGGGACGTGATGATCCGCATCAGCGAGTCGCCATCGCCTGCCATCGCATGTGCCAGCGCGGCGTGGATATCGACAAAGCCGATCCCGGTCTTTGGGAAAAACTCCAGTGCATAGTCGCTCACCTCATGCCATCGCGCTTCTGGCACATCGACCCCGGCCAGCTCTGCCCGGAACAGAAGGGATGCTGCGTCCGTCAGGACATTGATCGGAAGGCTCTGGGACACGTCTGGTAGAATATCTGTTTCTAACCGGTGCCACATGGTCTGCACGTCGCCCTGTTCCAGTGCCCAAAGCGCGGCATGCCAAGACAAATGCCCGTGCATGTATCCGGCCCGATCATAGGGCGTAAGCCAGTCGGTAAGATAGGATACGCCAAGTTCGATGTCTCCAGTCTCATAATAGACATGGCTGCGCACATGCGCGCCATTTGCATTACGCGGGTTCAGCGCAAGCGATCGGTCGATATAGGAATCCGCCTCAGTGAGATTGCCGGTCTCACACAGTGCAAAAGCGTATTGGCTCAGGCACCACCAATCGTCTCCATAGTGGGGCAACAGCATGGCGTTGTAAGCCAGTGTTTCCGCCTCGCGTCCGGGTCTGCCGGAAAAGCCGATCAGGCCAAAAACGGACGTACAAGTCTGTGCCAGTAACGCGTCTCGGGGATGCCGATCTACATGCGCCCGGATCGCCGGATAGGCCGCTGCCGTGTTGCCCGCAACAAGCAGATCGAAAGCCGCAACGTGACTGGCCTCGCGCTCGGTCAAAGCGCCCTTGGTAATATGGGCGGCAGCCATTGCATCTTTTGCATCCTGCATTTTCCCTTCGTATTGCAGACCGCGCGCAAGCCCCACATGGGCCAAGATAAAATCCGGGTCATTGTCGATGGCGCTCTGAAACCCGTCTGAAATGCCCGGTTGGCCGGCAAGCAGCAGATCCGTCGCAGCGATATAGTGGTCTCGTGCCGCGTCCGATGTCGTGGAAATTGGATTATCGTACCGATCCCGTTTCATCGCGTGTCCCCCATGCAGCTCACCATAGGCGCAAACCCATTTTCTGACAACGCGTGTGTGAGATGGCGTGATCATCCCTCTCTGGCGTTCCTCGTCGCCATATGAAATACCTTTGCGCGCAAGCAGAAGGAGCCGACCATGAGCACATTCGACTACGATCTTTTTGTGATCGGAGGCGGCTCCGGAGGGGTGCGCGCCGCACGGGTTGCAGCTGGCGAAGCCGGGGCCAAAGTCGCGTTGGCTGAAGAAGACCGCTATGGCGGGACCTGCGTGATCCGGGGATGTGTACCGAAAAAGCTGATGGTCTTTGCCAGCAGCTATGGCGGCATGGTAGAAGAAGCAACGCATTATGGCTGGGACCTGCTGAACAAGGGGTTCGACTGGCCTACCTTTTCAGGTCACCTGAACAACGAGCTGGATCGGCTTGAGGGCGTCTATCGCAAGCTGCTCGCGGGCTCTGGTGTGACCACCTATGACGCGCGGGCCAAGGTCAAGGACCCCCACACGGTCGAGCTGTCCAGCGGCGAAACCTTCACCGCAAAGCATATCCTGATCGCCACGGGGGGACGTCCAGTCCGACCCGACCTGCCCAATGCACATCTCGGCATTGTGTCAGATGACATTTTTCACATGGAGAGCCTGCCGAAATCCATGCTGATCATCGGCGGCGGCTACATTGCCTGTGAATTTGCCTGTATTCTTGCGGGTCTGGGGGTCGAGGTGACGCAATATTATCGCGGGGCGCAGATCCTGCGCGGCTTTGATGAAGAGGCGAGAGGCCTCATTGCGGAGTCAATGCGTGAACTGGGCGTCGATCTGCACACCGGAACCAATATCGTCGAAATGGACTGCTACCGCGGTGAAGATGACGACGGCATGGATGCCCCTGTCGAAGCCACGCAATATGCGATGCCTGCCAAAGACGCACCGCAAGAAGGGCCACTCAAGGTCAAATCGACCAACGGGCATGTCAAAGTGTTTGACCAGGTCCTTTTCGCCACCGGGCGGCGTCCGAACAGCGACGACATGGGACTTGAAGAGGCGGGTGTCACTCTCGGGCGCGGTGGCGCGATTGAGGTGGATGAATACAGTCAGACCAAAGTGCCTTCGATCTACGCCATCGGCGACGTGACCGACCGCGTCAACCTGACCCCGGTCGCAATCCGGGAAGGCATGGCCTTTGTCGAAACCGTGTTCAATGGCAACCCGACGCCCGTGGATCATACACTGATCCCATCGGCGGTGTTCACCCAGCCCGAACTTGGCACCGTCGGGTTGACCGAGGAACAAGCGCGGGATCAGGAACCGATCGAGGTCTACTGCGCCTCGTTCCGACCGATGCAATCCGCGTTTGCCGACAAACCGGGCCGGGTGCTCATGAAACTCATCGTCAGCCAGGAAACCCGCAAGGTTCTGGGCTGTCACATCGTCGCGCCCGGTGCAGGTGAGATGATCCAGATGGCGGGCATCGCGATTAAGATGGGCGCAACAAAAGAAGATTTCGACCGCACGGTTGCCGTTCACCCAACCATGTCGGAAGAGATAGTAACCATGCGCAAACCGATGCGGACGGCTTGAATTTCCAGGCTTTGCCCACAGGTAAGAACGTGACATGAAAGACCGAATGTTCCGAGAGGGGAAAAGACCAGATGGCAGGTAACAGTGGCGGCCCGTGGGGCGGCGGCGGAAACAACGGTGGAAACCGTGGCGACGATCGTCCGCGCGGCGGCAACAACGGCGGGGGGCGTCGTCCCGATGACGACAACCAGCCACAGATACCCGAAATTGATGAATTGATGAAAAAGGGCCAGGAACGCCTACGCGTTCTGATGGGTGGTCGCGGAAACGGCGCCGGCATGAACGGCTCTGGCGGTGGAGGCGGCGGTGACGGCTTCAAATTCACCCGTGGGACGATCGGCTTGGGTGTTGTCGGTGCAATCGCGCTTTGGGCGATGGCCAGCTTTTACACGGTCCGTCCGGAAGAACAGTCCGTCGAACTTTTCCTTGGCGAATACTACGCCACAGGAAATCCGGGTCTGAACTTTGCGCCGTGGCCCGTGGTCACCGCCGAGGTCATCCCGGTCACGCGCGAACAGACCGAAGATATTGGCGTTGGCGGCCGCGGCTCTGATGCAGGCCTCATGCTGACAGGTGATGAAAACATCGTTGATATCGATTTCCAGGTAGTCTGGAACATCAACGATCCGGCAAAGTTTCTCTTCAACCTGCGTGACCCGCGTCCGACGATCCGTGCAGTGAGTGAGTCCGCGATGCGTGAGATTATTGCGCAATCCGACCTTGCACCGATCCTCAACCGGGATCGTGGTGCGATTGCATCGCGTCTTCAGGATCTGATCCAGTCGACGCTCGACAGCTATGACAGTGGCGTGACGATTATTCGCGTGAACTTTGACAAGGCTGACCCGCCTGAGCCGGTTATCGCGGCATTCCGCGATGTTCAGGCGGCGGAACAGGAGCGCGACCGTCTGCGCAACGTGGCGGACGCATACGCCAACCGCGTCCTCGCCGAAGCGCGCGGTGAAGCCGCGCAGGTTCTCGAAGAAGCCGAAGGCTACCGCGCCCGCGTCGTGAACGAAGCGGAAGGTGAAGCCAGCCGCTTCCTTGCGGTTCTTGGTGAATATCGCAACGCGCCAGAGGTGACGCGCAAGCGTCTCTATCTTGAAACGATGGAAGAAGTGCTTGGCCGTGTGGACAAGATTATCCTCGACGAAAACGGCCAAGGTGGAGGCAACGGAGTTGTGCCGTACCTGCCGCTCAATGAACTGCGCCGCAACTCTACAAGCGGAGGGACAAACTGATGCGTAAGACAACGTACCTTTTGCCGGTTTTCGTTCTGATTGTTGCCGGTCTGCTGTCGTCTTTGTTCATCGTTGATGAACGTGAAAAGGCGTTGGTGCTCCAATTTGGTCGAGTGGTTTCGGTCAAGGAAGACCCGGGCCTCGCGTTTAAGATCCCGCTTATCCAAGAGGTTGTGCGCTACGACGACCGTATCCTGAGCCGCGATATCGACCCGTTGGAAATCACGCCGCTTGATGATCGTCGTTTGGTGGTCGATGCGTTTGCACGCTACCGGATCGTCGATGTGGAACGGTTCCGTCAGGCGGTGGGTGTTGGTGGTATCCCGGCAGCGGAAAGCCGTCTTGACTCGATCTTGCGTGCGGAAACACGGGAAGTGCTGGGTTCCGTGTCTTCGAATGACATTCTCAGCACCGACCGGGCCGCGCTTATGTTGCGCATTCGAAACGGTGCCATCGAAGAAGCGCGTGCCTTGGGTCTTGAGATCATCGACGTGCGTCTGAAGCGGACGGACCTTCCGGCGGAAAACCTTGACGCAACCTTTGACCGGATGCGCGCCGAACGGGAACGTGAAGCCACCGACGAACGCGCCCGTGGTAACGAAGCCGCCCAGCGGGTCCGGGCGCAGGCTGACAGAACAGTGGTCGAACTGGTCTCTGACGCCAACCGTCAGGCCGAGATTATCCGAGGTGAAGCTGACGCTCGCCGCAACAACATCTTTGCGACCGCTTTCAGCCAGGACGCGGAATTCTTTGAATTCTATCGTTCTCTCACTGCCTATCAGCGCGCATTGCAGGGCGACAACTCGACCTTCGTGATGGCGCCTGACAGTGAGTTCTTCAACTACCTGAAATCGGCTGAAGGTCTTGGTGGCGGGATCTCGGCGGCTGATGCCGCGCGGATCGCACTGCCGACAGCCACCGGGACAGACGGCACGGCTGTGCAGACTGATGGCGAAGCCGCTGGCTCTGACGAGAGCGCAGACAGCGCCACGGGAGCTGGAAATTGATCGACACAATCCTGACCGGGATTGCGATGGTTCTGATATTTGAGGGGCTGGCCTATGCGCTGGCCCCTTCGCTTATAGAACGACTACTTGAAGCGATGCGCGACATGCCGCTCGACATGCGCCGTCTTGTCGGGCTCACTGGCCTGACTGCGGGCGTGGCGATGCTCTGGGCTGTTCAGGCGTTCTGATCGGCCGGTTCCCGTAACGCCCGTCACGATCAAGTCACATAAGCTTGAAGTGCGGGTTTCTTGTTTGCGTGTTGCGCGGGCGCACCTACATTGAAGTCATGACAGGCAGGTGTCGGGTGATATCCGGGCACCAATGACGAAGGAGTTTCCCTTGACCTCACAGGCAAAAACAATCCAACGAGACCAGAGCACGCCGTTGCGCATGTTCTGGCTGACCTCGTTATCCATGATCCTCATTGTGGCGCAGTCCCTCATGGGGCATGCGCAGGAAAGCTTTGCTAATCTTGCAGAAAAAATCAGCCCGTCTGTGGTGAACATCACGACGTCCACAACGGTGGCCGGTCGCACTGGTCCGCAGGGGATTGTTCCGGAAGGTTCGCCTTTTGAGGATTTCTTCCGCGAATTCCAGGACCGCAACGGGCAGGGCGACCGCCCGCGCCGTTCTTCGGCACTCGGCTCCGGTTTCGTAATCTCCGAAGACGGTTTTATTGTGACCAACAACCACGTGATTGAGGGCGCGGATGAAGTGCTCATCGAGTTTTTCGAAGGCTTCGAACTGCCTGCGGAAATCGTCGGCACTGACCCCAACACCGACATTGCGCTGCTGAAGGTCGAAAGCGAGACGCCTTTGAAATTCGTCAAGTTCGGCGACAGCGACACCGCTCGCGTGGGCGACTGGGTGATGGCAATGGGCAACCCGCTGGGGCAGGGGTTCTCGGTGTCCGCAGGCATCGTCTCGGCGCGCAATCGGGCGCTCAGCGGCACTTATGACGACTACATTCAGACCGACGCGGCCATCAACCGCGGCAACTCGGGTGGTCCGCTCTTCAACATGGACGGCGAAGTGATCGGCGTGAACACGGCCATCCTGTCGCCCAACGGTGGTTCGATCGGCATCGGTTTCTCAATGGCATCGAACGTTGTGACCCGCGTCGTCGACCAGCTCAAGGAGTTCGGTGAAACCCGTCGCGGCTGGCTTGGTGTCCGCATTCAGGACGTGACAGATGATGTTGCCGAAGCGCTCGGCCTCGCGTCCGCCAAGGGCGCTCTGGTCTCAGACGTCCCGGAAGGCCCCGCAATGGAAGCCGGCATGCAGGCCGGTGATGTGATCGTCAGCTTTGACGGCCGTGAAGTCGAAGACACCCGTGGTCTGGTGCGTCAGGTGGGCAACACCGAAGTCGGCAAAGCCGTGCGTGTCGTCGTCAACCGCGACGGCGAAACCCAGACGCTTCTGGTGACGCTCGGTCGCCGGGAAGAGGCGGAAAGCGCAGTGCCCGCGTCGCAGCCCGGCCCGGATGAGGAAGAGGCTCCAATGTCGATGGAGCTAATGGGCCTCACTCTGAGCCCGCTCTCCACCGAGATCCGCGAGCAACTTGAATTGCCGGAAAGCGCCAAAGGCCTTGCCGTGATGGATGTCGACGAAACATCCGAGGCGTTTGAGAAGGGTCTCCGCGCTGGGGATGTGATCACCGAAGCCGGTCAGGCGCAGGTTCTCGCAATCAGCGATCTGGAAGACCGGATTGCCGAAGCCAAGGACGCCGGTCGCAAGTCTATCCTGCTTCTGGTCCGCCGCGCTGGCGACCCGCGCTTCGTCGCGCTGAGCATTGCCGAAGACGAGTGATCAACTCCTGAAATCACGCAAAAGGGTGCCGCATGAGACGGCGCCCTTTTTCTTTGGCTGCGACGTGCAAAGCGCCCGCCATCACGCGGCTGCGATCAATCCCAAAGCTGCATCTGATGCACTGCCCGCATACTTGTCGGCAGGGGGCCAGGGGCGCATCCGCCAATCTGGCTCGAATACAAAGCTCGACACCTGCCGCCCTTCTGGCAGGGCGCCGTTGCCCGCTCCAAGCGCATAATCATAATAAAGCTTCACGATCTCCTCTCGGCTCACCTGCTGCGCTGCAGGATGCGCAAGGCACGCGTCGCGCCATTGGCGCACGCGGGCATAGTCATAGGTGTCCGGCAGGTCGAAGCCTTCGTAATAGTCCAGAAACCAGAACCGCATGAACATCGGGGTGAACACCGCCTCTGCCAGCCCGAAATCTTCGAACAGGAAGGGCCCGTCCGGGGCATGCTGGGTCAGAAACGCGTCAATGTCCCGATAGAGGCCCAGCATCTTGTCGCGATGAGTCTCGCGCGCCTCGCGGTCCTGGTTCATCACAAACAGATATCCGGCCATCGTAAACGGCCCTTCGCGCCCGATCAGCATCTGTTCGACGGCGTGACGATAATCGTCGCTCTGTCGGATCGGCTGATCGCCAATCGTGCTGTCAAGATACTCAAGGATGACGAGGCTTTCCTTGATGATCTTCTCGCCGGGCAGTTCCAATACGGGAAGCGCCGTCGTCCCCCGCGTTTTGCGCAGCAGGTCCGGGTCGCGCGGTTTGGTGATGTCCACCACCCGGAAGTCCACCGCATCGCTCTGTCCCTTGAGCGCCAGCATGATTTCCAGACGTTGGGAGAAGGGACAGACGGGGATGTGATAGACGATGGGGCGGGTCATGGTGGTCTCCTGTTTCTGAGACCACCAAGAGTGCGGCGAAAGTCGGTGACTGTAAACCATCACCGCCTATTCGCCACAGAACCCTCACCCGTGGAGAAGAGTTTTTCCGTCAACGGGAAAACCGGATGCGTTGGCGCATCCGGATCCGGCCTCAGGCTTTTGCGTAGCCCATGCCCTGCAGCGCCACTTTGATCTCGTCCAGAATGGCCGGGTCGTCGATGGTTGCGGGCATCTTGAACTCTTCGCTGTCCGCAATCTTGACCATTGTCGCCCGCAGGATCTTGCCTGAGCGTGTCTTCGGCAGACGATCCACGACGGCGCACAGCTTGAACGCGGCAACCGGGCCGATCTTGTCGCGCACGAGCTTCACGCATTCCTTGGTGATCTCGTCATGCGGGCGGTTCACACCGGTGGTCAGGCAGACGAACCCCATAGGCAATTGGCCTTTCAGCTCATCCGTCACCCCGATCACGGCGCATTCCGCCACATCAGGATGCGAGGCCAACACCTCTTCCATGCCGCCCGTCGACAGGCGGTGGCCTGCAACATTGATGACGTCATCAGTGCGCGCCATAATGTAGAGGTACCCGTCCTCGTCGATCATGCCCGCGTCGCCAGTCTCGTAGTAGCCCGGGAAATGCGAAAGGTAGGATTTGCGGAACCGGTCCTCGGCATTCCACAGCGTTGGCAGCGTACCCGGAGGCAAGGGCAGCTTGACCGCAATCGCGCCCAGCTCGCCCGGTTTCATCGGGTGACCTGCTTCATCGAGGATCTGCACATCATAGCCAGGCATCGGCACCGAGGGAGACCCGATCTTGACCGGCAGCGCTTCGATGCCTGCTGGCATGCCCGCGATGGTCCAGCCGGTTTCAGTTTGCCACCAGTGATCATAGATCGGCTTGCCGGTGACCTTCTGCGCCCATTCGATTGTGTCCGGATCGGCCCGTTCACCTGCGAGGTAGATCGCGCGCAGGCCAGAAATATCGTACTTGCCGACAAATTCCCCCTTGGGGTCGTCCCGCTTCACTGCGCGGAAGGCCGTGGGAGCGGTGAAGAAACTGCGGACATTGTGTTCGGAAATCACGCGCCAGAATGTGCCTGCGTCGGGCGTGCCCACGGGCTTGCCCTCGAAAACGATGGTGGTGTTGCCGTGGATCAGCGGCGCGTAGCAAATATAGCTGTGACCCACGACCCACCCGACATCAGATGCCGCCCAGAATACATCACCGGGATCGACGTTGTAGATGTTCTTCATGGTCCAGTTCAGTGCCACCAGATGGCCGCCTGTGTGACGGATCACACCTTTCGGCGCGCCGGTGGTTCCGGAGGTGTAAAGGATATAGGCAGGGTGGTTGCCTTCAACCGGCACGCAGTCGGCAGGCTCGACGCCGTACTGAAAGCCGTGCCAATCATAGTCACGACCCTCTTCCAGATGGGCCACTTCCTGTTCGCGTTGGAAGATCACAGTGAAATCGGGCTTGTGGGTTGAGAGGTCGATGGCTCCGTCAAGCAGCGGCTTGTAGTGCACCACACGGCCGGGTTCGAGGCCGCAGGAGGCGGCGATGATGGCCTTTGGCTTGGCATCGTCGATCCGGACGGCAAGTTCGTTGGCCGCAAAGCCACCGAAGACCACCGAATGGATCGCGCCCAGACGGGCACAGGCGAGCATCGCTTCAAGCGCTTCGGGCACCATAGGCATATAGATGATGACGCGGTCGCCTTTCTCGATGCCCTTTGCGCGCAGTGCGCCAGCCAGACGGGCAACGCGGTTGCGAAGCTCGGCATAGGTGATCTTGTGCAGCGTGCCGGTGATCGGACTGTCATGGATGATCGCCACTTGTCCACCGCGACCCGCTTCCACATGGCGGTCAACGGCGTTCCAGCAGGTGTTGGTCTGACCGTCTGCGAACCATTCGTACAGGTTGTCGCCGACCTCAAACAGCGCCTTGCTGGGTTTCTGATCCCAATCAATCGCTTCGGCCTGCTGCATCCAGAACCCCTCGGGGTCGGATTTCCAGCTCTCATACACCTCTTGGTAGCCCATGCCGATCTCCTCCTGAAACGTGTTGGCATTGGCGTACGGCGCGCGGGACCTTGCGGCAAGTCTTGCAATCTTGCGCGCGGCAGAAGGCCGCAAAAACTTTGCAGTTTTGCCCTGTCAGGATTGCAAACTTTTGCAAACTCCACCCCATTATGCAGAGTTGTATTTCAGGATGCACGGTTTTGCAAAGTTGCAAACCTCATGATGCAAACTCTTCTGACCTGAGTCGCCCGATCAGAGCTGATCGCGCGGTGTCGCCAGAAGCCCCAGCCCACGCGCCGATTGAATCGACAGCAATCCGCTCGGCAGACCATTGCTTGTCTGATAGCGGCGCACTGCCCGCCGTGTGGGCACGTCCATCTCGCCTGTGATTGGCCCGCGATAGAGCCCGCGCGCCTCCAGGGCGCGTTGAAGCGTCGAAATCAGCGTGGGGGTCATCGCCTCGGGGCAGGGGGTTTCGAAAATCAGTTCCTGCCGCTCGCGCAGGATCACCTGTGCGGTCTCGGTGCGAAACCGGGCCGGGCTGATCTGCTGTCCAGAGGCGTCATAGCGCGCAGGGGCAACCTCGATCTGGCGGGTCACGGTCTCCAACTCGGCCGGGGCGACATCGCGGACCCAGCAACCGTCGGGGCGGACGCCCGGCGGTGGGTCAATCTGGGCGGATGTGAAATCCGGCACCGGTGTCTCAAGCCCGTCGTTGGGAAATCCGGATGCGCCTCCGCAGCCTGTCAGGGCGGCCAAGGCCACGGCCCACAGAGCCCGGATCGCTGACGGGAAGGGGATCACTGAGACTGCGCGCCTGTTTGCCTGTTTCTGCTTTCGCGCAGTCTAGCCTGTTTGTTCCTCTGGCGAAAGCGCCTCTGGTCCGGCCTCGGATGCAGGCGCCAGAAGTTGATCCAGCAGGGGCGAGATATCTTCGATCACCTCGGCGATCACATGGATCACATCACCTTCGCTTTGCAGCCGCCCGGTGACCCGTAACATGCGCCCCGCAATCACCGCGCGGCGATAGCGTTCATAGAGCTTGCGCCAGACGATGATGTTCACTGTGCCGGTTTCGTCCTCGAGCGTGAGAAAGATCACACCCTTTGCAGTGCCAGGCCGCTGCCGGAGGATCACCAGTCCCGCCACTGTAATCCGCGCCCCATTGGGCGGCGCGCGCAGCTGGTCGGCCGGCAAGCACGAGGGCGGACGGGGCCAATCGGACTGTTTGGGGCGGGGGGTGACGACACGCATGAGAACAAAAATAGAACAAATACCAAAGCGCGCAAGCCCGCAAATTCCGCAGAATTCGGATCGCTTTGGAACGCTTAATCCGGCCTTAAGGACGCAGGACCCAGCCGCGTGGGAGTGTTGGAGCACAGAAGATCAACCAGAGCAATGAGGGCATCATGGCATATTTCGACACACGCAAGACCATCCACACTGAAACCGCTGGACCGCTCCGGAGCATTTTTGACCATTTGGTAAAATTTGCGGTGACGCGGGTCACCGCCAGCGCGAACCGCGCCACCAAGTCTCCGCAGGATCTCGTTGCCGCGCAACGTCGTGTCGAAGCACATCGCCGGGCGGTTGACCGGCTGATGCGTTAATCCTCGGGAAAGCCGTTTGCGCGCAAAGCGCCGATAACGGCATCCCGGTAAGACTCGCTGTTTTGGGGCCGGGTCCGACGAAACAGGGAAACAGACATGTCAGGAACCTTTTGCCGGAACCAGCCCGCCATCTGGGCAGATTTTTCGAAGTCCCCTAGCTTCCAATAGCACCCCATCAGCCCCAGCTGGATCGTCGCAAACTCGGGATACTCGGTCAGGGCTTGTTCGTAATACCGGGTCGCCTCCGCAATGTCGCCTTTCTGAAACAGGGCATTGCCAATGCCCGATGTCATGATGCCAACTTGTGGATGCAGCGGGCTGATGCGAATGGCGCGTCGCAGATGCTCGATTGCAAGGTCGCTTTGGTCAATGTAATTGTAGACCCAGCCCAGCAGCATTTCGATATTGGCGGAATTCGGATTGAGCGACTGCGCACGTTTCAGGGCAGTGAGACCTGTATTGGTGTCGTGACCCATATAGGCAATGTAGTGCCCGACATAGCACAGCGCCAAAGGGTCGTCCGGATTGCTGTCCAGAACCTCATGCGCAAGAGGCAACGCGGCTTGAGCCTGCTCAAACGGCCACCAGCGCGCCGCGAAAGCCCCGGTATGTGCGTAGCATATCAGAGCTTTGGCGTAGGTATAATTTGGGTCCAGCACCAGAGCTTTACGCAGCAGAGCCAGACCATCCTCGAGATTTTCCAGTGCATTCTGCCGGTAGACCAACGGCGCGGCTTTCATGCACAGGTCGTAGGCCTTGAGATTGTCGGTGGGTTTTGCCTGAGCCCGTGCGGCCTCGGCCCAGATCAGTTTCGGCTCGATTGCCGCTGCAACGCTTTCGGCGACGGTATCTTGCAGATCGAAAATGTCTTCGCCGCTGCCATCGAACCGGTCATGCCAGATCATGCGAGAGGTTTTTGCCTCGACCAGTTGAGTGAAAATTCTTAGCCGGTTGCCTGCTTTCTGAATGCTGCCTTCGAGGATGTAGCGCACACCCAGGTCGCGCCCGACCTCTGCCAGATCGACGGCCTTGCCACGATAGGTGAAGGTGGAGGTGTTGGAGATCACAAAGAATGACGACACCCGCGCCAGTGCCGATGTGATTTCGTTCACGATCCCGTCCACCATGTAGGCGTTTTCTTCTGAACCGGTCAGGTTTGCGAAAGGCAGGACGGCGAGCGACGGGATCGCGGGCACTGCGGGCGCGTCTTTCTGAATTTCGACGTTGGGCGTTTCGGGTACGGCCGCCAGCGTGAATTTGTACCCGATTCCGGGAACGGTCTTGATGGCCTCCTTGCCAAGAACTTTGCGCAAACCGGCGATCTGAACGGTCAGATTGCTTTCCTCGACCAGCGTCCCGGCCCAGACCTTGTCTAGAAGCTCTTCCTTGGAGATCACCCGGTTGGAATTGTGGTGCAGGTGGTTCAGCACATCGAAAGCGCGCGCGCCCAGCGAAATCTCTCCTCCGTCCAGAAGTGCGCTGCGGGTGCTTTCGTCGATCTGCAGAACGGGCATATGCACTCCAATTGGCCACGCTGTGGTGAACGATAGTCCGGAAAGTTGATTTGGGCCAACGCTTTCCCGGAGAGGCAAAGATTTATAACAGCAAGTGCCTGCCAATGCCTCAAAGCGGATCTGCCGCGCCAAAATGCTTGAAAAGGGGCTGGCAGGCGGCGCGTGGCCGGACTAGGTATGTCCCGATTTGTGAGACGGAGACTGCTGGAATGGCAAAGATCACTTATATTGAGCATGGCGGCACAGAGCATGTCGTGGATGTGGCCAACGGTCTGACCGTGATGGAGGGCGCCCGCGACAATGGCATTCCGGGCATCGAAGCCGATTGTGGGGGGGCGTGTGCCTGTTCCACCTGCCACGTCTATGTGCATCCCGATTGGGTGGGCAAGCTGCCGCCGAAGGAAGACATGGAAGAAGACATGCTTGATTTCGCGTATGAGCCGAACCCAGAGCGGTCGCGACTGACCTGTCAGCTCAAGGTGACGGATGCGCTGGACGGTCTGATTGTCCAGATGCCCGAAAAGCAGATCTAAGCTGATGCGGGCGCCGCGTCGGCCGTTGCGCACATTGAGCGGCTGCGCCCGCGGCGCGGGTCTGATGCTGGCGCTTGTTATGGCGTCACAGGCGGCGGCGCTTGAGATCGTGTCGGCGCGGTATGACGGGTTGACCACGCGGTATCCGCACGGTGTTCTGGGCGACGACGTGGAGTATGACACGCTGTCCGTTCGGTTGAGCGACGGGCGCGAGGTTTCGGCCCGCTGGGCCGAAGTCATCGTCTTCGAAGACCTGGCTCCGCGTGTGGTGGATGTCACTGGCGATGGCGCGCCAGAAGTCGTCACGATCGAAAGCCATGCCCGCGCTGGCGCACGGCTCGCGGTCTGGGGGCTGGTGGATGGTACTTTGCGGCAGATTGCGGCAACCCCGCATATCGGCACGCGGTTTCGCTGGCTAGCCCCTGCTGCGATTGCCGATCTCGATGGGGATGGCCGGGTTGAGCTTGCCTATGTCGACCGGCCGCATCTGGCCAAGGTCCTTCGCGTCTGGCGCTTTGATCCATCTCGGCCCGATCCTCTGACGCAGGTCACGTCAATGGACGGTGTGACCAACCATAAGATTGGCTGGGATTATATCGCCGGCGGCGTCCGTGACTGCGGGTCAGGGCCTGAGATGGTTCTGGCTGATGCCAGATGGACCGAGGTTGTTGCGGTGCGATTTGATGGTTCCGGACTCTTTCCGGAGCGCATTGGAACCTATTCGCCGGACGCGCTTGAGGCCGCCTTGACCTGCTGAGATGGGTTCAAGCGCGACGGGATCACTCTTGCGTTTGGGTGAGATCAAGCGCTGTGCGTGGCTTGGCCTCGGGGTCGGCATCAAGAACCGCGTGCATGACTTCCATCACATTGAAGAATGTCTTCAGGTCATCCGGGCTAACAGCCTCTATCAGCGACTTTTCAATCCTTGTGGCCACGGGAAGGATATCGGCAAGAGCTGTGTGTCCTTTCGAGGTCAGGCTGATCGCCACCAATCTGCCGTCATGGGCGCCGGGGGTTTTTTGCACCAGCCCGTCGGCTTCGAGCCGCGTTACGGCGCGGCTGACACGGGGCTTCTCCAGATTGACGCAATTGTGGATATCGCGGACTGACACTGCGCCGCATCTGAGCAGATGTACCAGCACCCGCCACTCGGCCACAGACAGCCCGTGTGTGCGGCCATATTCGACAGACAGCCGCTTGCTGACTCGTTCGGAAAGCACGGCAAGGCGGTAGGGCAGGAATGTCGAGAGGTGAAAATCCTCTATGCTCATGGCCGGTTCCAAAATCGTTGCAAATGAAATGATATTGACTTTCACTGTTCGTGCAATGAGGAATGTGATGCCCTCTGCTGTTGGCGAGGGACGCATTTCAGGGAGAGACGCAGACATGGCTTTTGCATCGCAGGGCGACACCGCGGAAAAGCAGATATCCTTTACCGAGATCGGAGACGGGCTTTATGCCTTTACCGCAGAGGGGGATCCGAATTCCGGTGTAATCATCGGCGATGACAGCGTGATGATCGTTGAGGCGCAGGCGACACCTCGTCTGGCGCAGAAGGTCATCGACTGCGTGCGCAGCGTGACCGACAAGCCGATTTCCCATGTGGTGCTAACACATTACCACGCGGTGCGCGTGCTGGGAGCCAGTGCGTTCAATGCCGATCAGATCATCATGTCGGATGCTGCGCGCGGCATGGTGGTTGAGCGGGGGCAGGAGGATTGGGACAGCGAATTTCAGCGCTTCCCGCGGCTGTTTGAAGGGCACGAAAGTATCCCCGGTCTCACATGGCCGACCACGACTTTCAGCGACAGCATGACCGTCTATCTGGGGAACCGGAAAGTCGAGATCAAACAGATCGGCCGCGCGCATACGGCGGGCGACAGCGTGATCTGGGTTCCGGACAGTCAGACCATGTTCACCGGTGATATCGTGGAATACCACTCGGCCTGCTATTGTGGCGATGGTCACTTCGAGGAATGGGGCGCGACACTGAACGCGGTCAAAGCCTATGACCCCCAAAGCATCGCGCCCGGGCGCGGTGATGCATTGGTGGGGCGCGAGATGGTGGATGCGGCGCTGGCCAATACCCGCGATTTTGTGGACAGCACCTATAACGCGGTCAAACCGATTGCTGCGAAGGGGGGAAGCCTCAAGGATGCATGGGATGCGGTGCGGGATGCCTGTGACCCCAAGTTCAAGGACTACGCGATCTACGAACACTGCCTGCCGTTCAACGTCGCCCGTGCCTATGACGAGGCGCGCGGGATCGTGCATCCGCGCATCTGGACGGCGGAACGCGACCTGGAGATGTGGGAGCAACTGCAAGGCTAAGGCCGATTGAGGGGGGAGGAGACCCATCATGCCGCTCGATGACCGTTATCAACTGGCGTTCAAGCTGTACCCCTACGCGCGTAGCACCGATCAGGATGCGGTTGAACCCGTGCGCCATCCGGTTGTCATCATGGGCGGCGGCCCGATTGGCGTGGCCACTGCGCTTGATCTGGGCTTGCAGGGCATTCCGGTCGTCTTGCTGGACGATCACGAAGGCGTCGGGCAGGGCAGTCGCGCCATATGTTTCGCGAAACGTACGCTTGAGATCGCACATCGGTATGGGTGCGCCCAACCGATGCTGGACAAAGGTGTGGTCTGGAACCTGGGCAAGGTGTTCCATGACGACCGGCAGGTCTACGAGTTCAATTTGCTCCCTGAAGTGGGCCACCGCTTCCCCGCCTTCATCAACCTGCAACAGCCCTATTTCGAACGCTTCGTTGTCGAACGCGTTCGTGAGGCGCAGGCGGCGGGTGCACCGATTGACCTGCGCGGAAAGAACCGGGTGGATGCTGTGGATGTGAGGGACGATCACGTCATCCTCGACATCACGACCCCGGACGGCCCGTACCGGATCGAAGCGGACTGGCTGATCGGGTGCGACGGTGCGTCCAGCCCGCTCCGCAAGATGATGGGACTGGATTTCGAAGGTCGGGTGTTCGAGGACAATTTCCTGATTGCCGACATTACCATGAAGGCCGATTTCCCGACCGAACGCTGGTTCTGGTTTGAACCGCATTTCAAATCCGGTGACAGCGCGCTGTTGCACAAGCAGCCCGATGGGGTCTGGCGGATCGACTTCCAGCTGGGCTGGGACATTGACCGCAAGGAAGAGCTTAAAGAAGAAAACGTCCGTCGCCGCCTTGATGCGATGCTGGGGCCGGATGTGGAGTACGAGTTGGTCTGGACCTCGATCTACACTTTTCAGTGCCGCCGAATGAAACGCTTCCGCCACGGGCGCGTGATCTTTGCCGGGGATGCTGCGCATCAGGTTTCGCCCTTTGGCGCGCGCGGGGCCAATTCGGGCATTCAGGACGTGGACAATCTGGGGTGGAAGCTTGGGTTGGTGCTGAATGGCACGGCGCCTGATAGCCTGCTGGACACCTATGATCTGGAGCGACGGCATGGGGCGGATGAGAACATCCTCAACTCCTCGCGTTCGACCGATTTCATCACGCCAAAGTCGAAGATCAGCCACGTTTTCCGCAATGCGGTGCTTGATCTGGCCGAACATCAGGCCTTTGCCCGCCCGCTGGTCAACTCCGGTCGGCTTTCTGTGCCCTGTGTCTATGACGACCTGCCTCTGAACACAGCCGATGCGCTGACAGATGGCCCCGCCCGCACACGGCCCGGTGCCCCATGCCCGGACACGCCAATGGGGCAGGGGTTCTTGCTTGATCACCTTGGCGGAGAGTTCATGCTGTTGGGAGTTGGCGTTGACGTGCCAGAGCGGCTTGAAGCCGAAGGTTTGGCGCTTCATGGCCTCAAGGTGCCTGCGGAGGGCGACATGAGGGACCGTTACCTCGGGGATGCTGCCAATGCCGTCTACTTGGTCCGCCCCGACCAGCATGTCGCCGCGCGCTGGCCTGTCTATGACACTGCGATGGTTCGAGCGGCGCTGCGGCGCGCTATCGGAAAGGACTGACGCGATGGCTTTGAACACCACTCCAAACATTTCTGATCCAGACGGGTTCTACGCGGAATTGCTCAATGCCCATGAGGGGCTGAGTGACGATGAAAGCATCGCGTTCAATGCCCGTCTTATCCTGATCCTCGCCAACCATATCGGCGACCGTGCGGTTCTGACCGAAGCGCTGGCTGCCGCATCGAAAGGAGACAAGTCATGAATGCTCCGTACACATCCGGCCTCGTTCAGGCCAAAGGCACCCTGACAGAGCCGGGATACATGCCCGGCTGGGGCAATGACTTTGAAACTGAAGCGCTGCCTGACGCCCTGCCGCGCGGCATGAACAGCCCACAGAAATGCAATTACGGTCTTTACGGCGAACAGCTGTCCGGAACGGCCTTTACCGCCGAGCGACCTGAACGCACATGGTGCTACCGCATCCGCCCTTCGGTCAAACATTCCGCCCGCTACACGCGGATTGATCTGCTCTACTGGAAAAGCGCGCCGCACATTCCCGAAGACGTGACCAGCCTTGGTCAATACCGCTGGGACCCAGTGCCGCATACAGGCGAGGCGCTGACCTGGCTCACGGGCATGCGCACCATGACCACGGCGGGGGATGTGAACACGCAAGCGGGCATGGCGAGTCACATCTATCTTGTGACCGAGAGCATGAACGACAGCTATTTCTTCAGTGCCGACAGCGAATTACTTGTCGTTCCTCAGGAAGGGCGGCTTCGTTTTGCGACCGAGCTTGGCATCATCGACATCGAGCCGAAGGAGATCGCGATCCTCCCGCGGGGTCTGGTTTACCGGGTCGAGGTTCTCGACGGTCCGTGCCGGGGTTTTGTTTGCGAAAACTACGGCC
>JAUIIR010000072.1 GCA_030431485.1 Alphaproteobacteria bacterium | reverse complement strand
GATTCTGTGGAAAAACAGACGTTTGCGAGCGCAGAAATAGCCGTTCCAAATCGGGCGCGCGCGCCTTTCCTGTCAGGCTTTGCGCATTCGCTGCGGTGCAGGAAAGATCTTGGCAAGTTTTCGGAGGTTCTGGGCGGTTGCGGCGAGCAGGAATTCGTCATTTGCGCCGCATGGGCCACGTAATCGGAGCCGCCCCAAGCCGAGGATGCGTTTGAGGTGCGCGAAGAGCATCTCGACCTTCTTTCGGAGCTTCATCGAGATGTCGTATTGCTTGGTTTTGGCGATGTCGCGCGCAACCTGGCGGGCATCTTCGTGTTCCTCGCGGGTGATGGACCGGAAGTCCATGTTCGGGCAGCAGCGTGACTTCGAGGGGCAGGCTTGGCAGGTAAGCTTCAGGCCTCGGTATTTGGCGACGCCCTTGCCGGTCGGCCCTCGGTTCGGGTCGGAATAATTCCGGCGGAACTGCTTCAGTTCGTGACCCTCCGGGCAGATATATTGGTCGTTATTGGCGTCCCACTCGAAGTCCGCCCGCGTCCAGGTGCCGTCGTTGCGCCCGGAATGATCGAGCACCGGGATGTGGGGCGCGATTTTGCGATCAACCAGCCAGCCCAGCAGTGGCCCCGTGCCATAGGCAGTGTCCGCAATCAGCCGTTCGGGATGCAGGTCAAACCTGGCCTTCACGCGGTCCAGCATGGTGCGTGTCGAGCCGACTTCGGCCTGTCGAATGGACCGCGTGGCCTCGACATCCACGATCACGCCATGATCCGTGTCGATCAGGTAATTGTCGGAATAGCTGAAGAATGCCGGGCCTTTGCGGGCGGCCGTCCATTGGCTGGCCGGGTCGGAATGCGAGGTGAACTTGGGCTGAACCTCGCTGGCCGCACCGAATGCTGCCTCGTCCAGCGTTTCGAGATACTCGCGCACGGCGCGGGGTGCATCCGCCGGGTCGATGCTCGCTGCGTCCCAGTCTTCTTTCGGTGTCGAGTTCTGTTTGTTGGCATCCGCTTCTATCAGGCTGGCATCGATGGCCATGCGCTGACCGCTGACAAGACCTTCAGCGATGCAACGCGCGACGGTCGTCTCAAATAGATGCCGTAGCAACTCGCTGTCGCGGAAACGCCCATGTCGGTTCTTTGAAAACGTCGAATGATCCGGGACCCGGTCACTCAGGTCAAGCCGGCAGAACCAGCGATACGCAAGGTTCAGATGTACCTCTTCGCACAACCGCCGCTCGGAACGGATGCCGAAGCAATACCCGACCAGCAGCATCCGGATCAGAAGTTCGGGATCGACTGACGGACGGCCTGTATGGCTGTAGAAACCGGAAAGATGGGTGCGGATACTGCTCAGATCGACAAACCGATCAATGGACCGAAGCAGATGATCTTGGGGAACATGATCCTCCAGCGAGAACTCGTAGAAAAGTGATGCCTGCGCTTCCTGTCTCGGTCCCAACATTGCTCAAATCTCCCGCCGGTCAGAAGAATTGAATCAGCAACTTACGCTTCGATCAAGCACGAGTTTTTCAACAAAATACTGATGCTGAGTGACTTTCGCAAAGGACGCCCGAAGTCACATGGTGTATGTGCCTTTTAGCACGTTACGCAGAGCTTCTACTCGATCACAATTCTGAAGCCGCAAAAGAGCTGTTACCGTTCCTCAAACTCACAGAAACCTCTCAAGGTCCCTATCATGTCAGATGACAACGACGCATCTTCCAAGACCCACTACATCTGCCAGACTTATGTCGTGACCAAGGGTGCGCGTGGCGCGCAAGGAGGTTTGAAGATCGACAAACAATTTCAGTATTCGACTGAAGCAGAAGCAAGAAACCGCGCTGAACGAGCGAACGACCAGGACAGTTGCGCGGGTGCCGATGCCTATATGATCGTCGAGGACTCAAACTCCGGTGAGGTAAGCGCGCCGGTGTTTATTTTGCGTCTGGGGAACGTGCCCGAGTCCGATGATTTTTAGCACCCAGCCGTTCCCTGAACCTACGAAGGTTAACTACTTTTGAGATGGGCTATGCGCCCACAACGTCAGAGAGCATCCACGCCAACGCCTAGCTGGCCATTTCTCGCGCTCGGGACTGTGCTACTACCATTTGCTTGATTTTGGTCGAGGATGTGCGCGGGTTGTATCGAACCTGCGCGATTTCTTTGCCGGAGGCCTTCAAGTAGGCATCGACATCAAGGTTGTGGGATTTGCTTCCCCAATCTTCGCCAATGACAAAGATATCAGCCCCGACGGCTTTGCAGCCTGAGACGTACTCGAGCGAGTGATAGGGACGGACGATGTCCACACAGCTGAGCGCCCGCAGCATCTCAACCCGTTGTTCCAAAGGAATAACTGGGACATTTGGTTTGTAGAGGTTCACGACCTCGTCTGAGGCGACGCCAACGGCCAATGTGTCGCCCAGTGATTTGCAATAGGTCAGCAAAGCGAGATGGCCGACGTGCAGGAGGTCGAAAGTGCCAACAGTATAAACGATCATTGCTCAGTTTATCCTTCTATCCACCTATAAACGGTGCTAGCGAACGCCATCTGAATGCACGCTCGCATGATATTTGTTCAGTAAATTCAAACAATTAATCTGAGATACTTCCAGACTTTCAGAAGCCTGGAGTGGATGGGTGCTTTGAAACTGTACGCTTCAAAAGCACTCAGAATGGAAAGCAGATGTGCTTGTCAGATGTTGACGAGCGACCTGTCCCACTAACTCGAAGGACATCACATGACAATCGAAAACGTCGCGATACCGAAGCCGCCGATCCTGTCCTACATCAAAGATCTGCCCAACATTTGCTCTCTGGCGGGGTTGGGGTGCTCGCTGCTTGCAATCTATTTTTTGATCATTGGTATCTATCCTGCGGCGATGATCGGCATGATTTGGGCCGTCGGATTTGACTGGGCCGATGGCCTGATCGCACGCAAGATGAAGGGGCGCACGGGAGATGATCGAGCGTTTGGCGGCACGCTTGACCTGCTGATCGACATCGTAAGCTATGGTGTGACACCTGCCATTTTGATTATGAGCTACGCCGATTTTAGCGCCGCCTTTCTTCCAGTCGTCTTCATTACGTTGGTGTTTGGCGCGATCCGGTTGAGCTATTTCAACACTTTTGGGCTTTCAGGTGATGCGAAGTACACGGGGCTTGCGATTGACAACAACAGTATCATTCTTGTCTTCGTCTTCATGTTCGCGGGATACTTTGAACGCCCAGCGTTTGCGATCGTTCTCGCGGCCGTCGGCCTTGTTTTGGCCGCGTTGAACGTCTCTCAAATCAAGACACCGAAGTTGTCCGGAAATCCCATTAATGTCGCTATATTGGCGGTCTATACATTTACGGTGACCCTGATCTATGGGTGGACCCTGCTATGATCGCAGTCTGAAAATGCCACCTCGTGCGTGATACATTTCTGGCTGTTGAAGTCAGGCGGCTAGAGGTTAAGCCGCCATTTGTTGAAGGTTAGAAAACGGTAGAATTGTCCGCGGTTCGGTCACTCGAGCATAGGAATCGAATGACCGCTGATCCGCCCTGAGGGCCTATCGGCCGCGTTTGTCACTGACAGACCAAACCACGGAGCCGATGGTCAACAGCGCTCCGATCACCGGCTCGATGTCGGAAGCCTCGACATAGCCTTTGGCGACCAGCGCTGTGCCAGCGACGGTCAGGATCTGGCGCACAAGCGCGAGGATTGCAGGTTTCAGCATGATGTTCTCCTGTTCAGATTTCATTGGTGGATGTGAGGAAGTCGCCGGGTGTCATAATCGGCAGGGTTTGCAGGCGGGGCGGAACCGTCGCGGGCCACCGCGCGCCGAGCAGGCGGGACTTGGCGACACGGGCCACCGTGACGGCATCGGACTGGTTGCCACCCAGCACGTAGAAATGCGTGGTGTCCTGGCCGATCGCGAAGCCGACATGGCCACCGGAGCCGCGCGAGAACACCAGCACCGCGCCCGGCGTGGGCCTTACCTCCTGCCCGAACAGCAGCCAGTTGCGCGCCCAGTAGGGATTGGTGCCCAGCGCCCCGAGCAGCGGCTCATCCGGCAGGCCAACGCGGATGCAGGTCTCTACAAAATCGCCGCACCAGGGGTTCTTCGACGGATCACCCAGGGTTCGGCCGTCGCGCTTCAGCCAGTCCATCAGCCAGGTTCGGTCGCGGGCCTCGTGGCGGCCCAGAGCGGATTTGGCCTCACTCATCCATGGCAAGGGCCCGGACGGAGCGACCATTACAGCACGACCGTTTGCGTCCAGCAGGGATCGCAAAGCGCGGGCGGTCTCCCGGCCCCAGAGGCCATCGATGTCACCAGGGGAATGGCCGAGTTGATCGAGACCGCTCTGGATCAGGCGGAACGGTTCGCGGGTGGTGATGCTCATGAAAGGGGCTCCTCTTGGCCGTCGCAGGGCACAAAAAAACCCGCCAGAGGCGGGTGGGGATGGACAAAGGAATCCGGCACAGGGTCAGTCGCTGCGCCCTCGCCGGAAGGCCTCAAACATCAGATCGCGCATGGCGCGCATGTCGGTCTCGATCCGGGCCAATCGATCGGCGTCGGTTTCGCGATCTTCTGCGCGGCGGCGATCGACGCGATCGCGCTCCGCAGACAGCTCCTTGTCCAGCCGCGCCAGCATTGCGTCGTTTGTGAAGGCTTTGCGCGTGACTGCGGCTAGCAGGGCAATGGCGCCGCCGACGAGGGCCGTGATGGCGGCGACGATGCCGTGGTCGCGCAAGGCATCGCCAAACTGCTCGGCAAGGTTGGGTTTCTGGGTCATCCGATCTTTGCCCCCCAGAAGGACGTGTGGTTGGCCGCAAGATACCCGTCCGCGACCCGGAAACTGCCCTGCAATTCCACAGTATCGCCCGCAGTCAGCGGAACCATTGTCTGCAGCCAGAGCGCGGTCGCCTCGGAAACATGGTCTCCACTGATCTCGCCGAAGGAGCCCCGGATTTCGGTGCTGCCATTCAGCACAAGCCGTCCGCGCATCCGGGCCGAGGTGCTGGAATTGACCTTGTAGAGCAGTGTCGCGCCGAACAGGTAAGCATTAGTACACCTCTATGTTATTGATCAGGGTCGCCGTGCACATCCGTCCGACCGTGCTGTCGCGCGCGGCCTGCCAGTCGAACGTCGCCTGCACGCCCTGCGGTCCGGATATCTCGATCCTTGGGCGCGGCAGGTAGACCGCGTGGACAGTGAAGGTAAAGCTCTCCCCAGACGGCAGCACATAGGCGAATTCAAGCTCGCACGGATCGCCATTGATCGCCTGTGTCACCAGCGTCTGATCGGCGAACCGGACCTCGATGGAGCCGGTTAGTGCGGCGATAGAGGGGTCTGCCCCATCAATGCGGCCGTCCGAGCGGATAGTCTCGATCCGGTCGAGATTGTTGGCATAGGTAATGTCGGCTGAGACCACGTTGCCGAGGGCGGAGCCGTTTCGCGTGATCGCCCCGTTGAAATGGCCAAAACGCTTCAGCTCCAGCGCGGTGGGCGTTCCTGCACTCGTTGTCGTGCTTACGGTCTCGCCCTGCGCGACCAATCGGGCCGTTGCGGTCAGCAGGCCAGAACGCTGCATTTGCCAGGTTATCTGGTCGAGCACGCAGCCGGAATACATCGCGTAGCGCGGCACCTCGGGCATGCCGGTCTCGATGGACATGCTGGGCAGCGTCCAGGACCCCGACTGGAACTCGTGCGTCCAGGGGCCGGTGCCGGTCGTGGTCGGGTCACCAAAGGCTGCCTTCAGCCAGAAGCCGAAGGCCTCGGCGTCGAGCGGCACGACAACATCGCCATCCGCCGTCACCGCATCCTTGATTGGTGTCAGCGGATCGCGGCCGTAGCCCAGAAGTTCGGAGTTCAGCAGCGGCTGCTCTGCGCCAAGCGAGGTGCTGGCGAAGGGCATTTTCGTGAAACCACCCACCGGGGGCGTTCCATAAGTGGTCTCGAACGCAAGCGCCATCTGCGCCCGCGCCCCTTGGGCTCGTGCCATTGTGTTCTCCTTGAACTTGTTTTTGGGCTTTCTTCTGCGTGCTTCAGCCGAATAGTCTGCTGTGAGACGGAGAAACTATTTGAAGTCGATGCGTGTCGCCATGATGTTCACCTTACGATTTATGGATGAAAGAACGAGGTGTTCGTTCTGCGTTCATCCGACGCAGGGCAGGGGATTTGGGTTGTTGACGGGGTGGCGTGCAAGTAAGCAAAGCTGCATGGTTGGGTGCAGGTGGCCATCTTTTTACCTAAATCAGAGCACAGTTGCAGGCGTAGGCTGGCGAACGGGCTTACCTATAGATATCTGTTTTTACTATTTTTTATCTTTCGACTGCTTTCTCCCTCTCGAGCTCACTTGATAGAAAGTAATTCTTGGGAAGGCGCTCAATGCCAATTTTTGGAAAACAGTTCTTTAAGAGCTCAGATCAAGGTTCGGAAGAAGCCTACAGAGATGGTGTTGCGGCACTAACTAGGGAGGATTTCTGGGTAGCTTGTGAGCATTTCAATCGAGCTGCCGGAGCTGGACATGCTTCAGCCTATTATAATCTATTTCTTATTCACGGTGGCGGCTACATTTCTCCGTTTGACCTAGATGCCGCATCCGACAGTTACTACAAGGCGGCGGCGGCTGGTCACCCCAAGGCAAAGGAACAGCTTTTCATGCTTGAGGCCGCAGACAGAGCTGGCTACGGCATGGATAATCTGGTTCGGACAGCAGCTGCGTCGCACGACACCGGCCACTTGCCCTCGATTTTTATGGTCTGCGCTTGTCGGTTTGTGGATGCTTTGTGCAAGCAGTATGGCGCGACAAGTGATGTGATTGCATACGAGCTTGATGCTGCAAGGGCAAGTGACAGACAATTCGTCCAATCCTTTATTCTGCGTACTGGTATCTCGCCGAGTATCTACGAAGGTGGAATGAATAGATTGATTGAAGGATCGGCAGCAGACCAAATCACTGACGGGCTGAATCAGGTGAGTGTTGCTTTGATGAGGTCGCGGCTCGACAATGATCTTGCCTTGATGGCGCGATGCACGATTGTCGGCTATCTGATCCGCAAATCTCACTTGGGAAACCGAGCGTCCTCTCTTCTAGGAGTGAAGGAATTTCTCGTCGCCTAGTGAAGCAGATTATTGCTGCAGTCATCGCCTGTCGTCGAACCTAGAAACAGTGTCACCCATTGCGTTGAGGAGCTCCCGCAAGTCCGCTGCTTCTCGAAGGACAGTATCAGCGTCCGAGACAAAACCGGCGTCACCGTCAAATGCTGGATGGTTCTTACCCAGCTTGATCACCGCCTGCGCGTGATCCGCCATCTCGTTTAGTGCATCTCGTGTATTCACTATTGATGGTTCATCGAGTTTTTGTAGTATGCGGTAAAGGTGATGCGCAGACACCATAGCGTCGTAGTGGCTCGAAAGAACGCCTTCTGAAATCAGCTTATTGCAGTGAGATATCCGTTCCTTAAGGACGTCAACTAAAGATGAATTTCTTTCCTTTTCATCAATGTTTGCGGCAGAAATCTTCTCCTGTATTCTCCTAAGAAGCCAGACCATCTGCTTGAGTGACGGAACATCACCAGAGAGTGCTTCCTTTCTGATCATTTGCGAGATTTGTTGGTAATTTTCACTATCAAACCACGCATTGATGAAGTTCTGATCGTCCATTATTTTGGCGGTCTTGGTTCTGTCTTCGTATAGTAGCCTATGAACTGCCTTCGTGTCAGAACAAATTTTCTTGTAATCAATCTTTGATTTACCGAATCGGAACAAAATCTTCTCCTTATGGGGTGCGAGTATGTCACTTTTCAAATCGATCTATTAATCGAGACAATCTCTACTTGCGTCCATGTAAAGTCCATCACCGATGTAGATGACCCACCGTCGGCAGGGCAATCGCGTTTGGAAATCTGAGCGCCAAGAAGGCGAACATATAGGGAACTTCTTGGCTCTCTCGACGCGTTCGTGGTCAGGTTTCTATGATCTTCGATCTCGATGCGACGAGACAAACCCAAACGCGATTCCCCTGCCACCGTCGGGCTTTGTCGCACGAATAGCAACGCATTATATATTTAGGAATATCACCAGAAAGTTGTTGGTTCAGGTGCGCCAAGGTCAGCTTCGCTTCTTTTCATCGAAGAAAGAACGAGGGGGGATCGTTCTGGGCTCATCCTGCGCAGGGCAGGGGAGTTAGGTCAGCTGAGCGGATCGGCCGTTGAATAGTGCAGGATGACCGGGATCACGGCGGCCTTCAGGCTGGCCGCCCCCTCGACCGGCAGATCGACCGGCCGTGGTGCTTCCGCCTCGACCCAGTCGCAGAGCCCGTTCAGCGTGCGGTTAACCAAGAGCGCAGCGCCAATGTTGGCGCAGAGCGTGTCGAAGGCGGTGTCATTGTTGGCGCCCTGCACGACCGCCTCGATCTCGGCGCGGTGCTGGTAGTGATATCGTAGCGGGGAAAGCGTGACTTCGGGCTCTCCCGGCTCACCGTCGCGCAGGATCAGCAGGCCAGCCGATGGTACGCGCTCGGGCAGAACCTCGCCGCGCAGGGCGGTGGCGGGCAGCGCCGAGAGTTGCGCGTGCAGAGCGGTTAGGATGGTTTCGCGAGGGGTGGGCATGAGTCTTTCACTAGTGCAGTTGCGGATAAGGTCCGGTTAGAGTCCTGAGCGGACCCGTGGCTGCTTCCAGCTGGGCAGCATGCTACCGCAAGTCTGGGAATGACGTTCGCTCATTGTGCGGATGGCGAAGGAAATCTTGTGACCGCGTTTCGGAACAATGAGACGCTAAACATGCGCCTTTGAACGAAACCGACATTCGGGTCGCTGTCTGACAGGATGGGCATGTTTGCGCCGCATCAGCGTCAGCTTGCGGTTCATCACCTCGACCAATGGATCGGCGGCATCAAAGACGCCCAGCGCCGGGGCCCCCTGAATGTCGCTCGGCAGGATCACGTCATCATGCGGAATCCACGGCAGGGCAAACGAGCGCATCGCGCGACCCTCGCGGGTGCCGACGGTGGCGGGGCCGCCAAGGGGCACCGAGGGCAACAGGCTCAGGACACCCTCGTATTGCTCGATAATTACCGAGCGCTGGGTGACACCCTCAAAGCGGAAGAGTCCGATCTGGCCAAGGCGGGTGTAGAGGTTGGGCAGGATGTTGATCGCCTGCGTCATCTCGGCCAGCGAGTAGCCGCCGGCATCAAAGGGATTGCGGACAAGAGTCATGAGGGGGCTCCGGGACTGAATGGGGAACGGGCGTCAGGCGCCGTCGCGGGTGATGATGCCGACGGCGGCGAGCTGGGTGAGCTTGGTGGTGATCTTGGCGCCGTCGTCCACACTCCCGTCATAGGCGAGGCCTTCGCGCGACACGATTGCGGGGCCGCGGGCCACCACAATGCCGGTTGCATCGGCGAGGGTTGCATCAACGGCGTAGAGCAGCACGGCGATGGCCGTCTGCGCCCCGTCGGAACCGCTATTGGTCGCCAGCGTGTATTTGCCGTTCACGGTGATTTTCCCAAGCACGGAGCCAACCGGGTAGGGCAGGCCCTGCAGGAGGGTCACGGTTTCCCGGGTGTAGTTCGGGTTGACCTCGTATTTGAGGACATCGCCCATGCTGGGCGGTTGGGTCAGGACGGTCATGGGTCAGTCTCCGGGGTAGGTTGGGAACGGTGATCAGCGCTTGGCGTCAGACGCCGCCTTTTTGGCGGCGGCGATGATCGGGCTGTCTTTTGCGCCCGCCGCGGCCGGGGCACTGGCAATGATGCCCGCGGCATCGCTGCGGGCGGCGAGATCAGCCAGCACCCGGGCGCGCAGCGCTTCAGGCTTCAGGCCACGCGTGACGGCATCAGCGGCGTCAATGTTGACACCGAGCCGGGCCGCCTGCGCGCAGACCTGTGCCACCTCGGCCGCCTCCGTTCGAACGGCGTCCGCGCTCATGGTCGGTGCGTCGGGTGCAGACGGGGCTGCTGCGCTTGGCGGTTCAGGTGGGATCGGCACAACGCTCGCTTCGGGCGGAGCGGCAACGGGGACTGGTGCCGGGTTCGGGGTATCGGTGGGCGAGGTGGTCATCTGAAGACCCTTTCTGCTGGGGGGAGTGGTGCCGCCTGAGGCAGCGGCGAACGCGCGGAAGGCGGTGACGGGATCGGCAAGATCGTCGGCAAGTCCGGCAGCGATGGCATCAGCGCCGCGGAACACGGCGGCTTCGGTGGCAAGGGCTGCGGCATGGGTCAGCCGATCCCCGCGCCCGGCAGCGACGGTTTCTGCGAAGAGGAAACGGACCACCTCCAGCTCTCGCTGCATCTGGTTGTGTATGGCCTCGGGCAGAGGCTGATACGGGTTTGCGTCGATCTTGTGCGATCCGACGTGGATCAGCGTGACGGCGATGCCTTTCTGATCCAGCGCCACACTCATGTCGGTGTGCAGCGCTACGACGCCAATGCTGCCAACCGCCCCGGTGCGGGGCAGGATGATGCGGTCGGCCTGGCTGGCCAGAACGTACCCCGCGGACAGAGCGTGTTCCGCAACAAAGGCCTGCACGGGCTTTTGTGTCCGCGCGGCGCGGATGCGATCTGCCAGGTCAAAGGCCCCTGCAACCTCGCCGCCAAAGCTGTCGATATCGAGCGCAATACCTCGAACGGACGGGTCGGCAAGCGCCGCCTGAAGTTGGGCGGCGATCCCCTCATAAGACGTCAGGCCCGAGGATTGCCCGATCCACGCGCCCCGGTGCACAAGTGTGCCCGCGATTTCGATAACGGCGATGCCGTCGATGATGGCAAAGGGCTGGTTGCCGTTGCGCTGATGACGCAAAGCAAGGTCATTGCCGAGCAGCGACGAACGGGCGGGCATACTGGCAGCAGTTTGGTCAGCGACTTCCACCTCCAGCCCTTGGAACGTGATGTCCTGCCCGGTGATGCGCGGGCCCAGCCCCGGCAGGAAGGCCAGTGCCTTGGCCGGGTCGACCATCAGCGGGGTATTGAACACTCGCTGAGCGATCTGTGCGCGATGCATCACGGTTCATCCTTCGGGTCGGCTTTTGCCTCAGCGTCTTCCGGCGCATCTCCGTCTGCGTCGTCGTACTGTCGATCGTCATTGCCTTTGGCTGCGCCCGGCCCCTGCGCAGGTGATCCAGGGCGGCGGAAATCAAGGCCCAGCGTCCGTTCGCGTTTCCGCTCAGCGGCGATTTCCCGGTCGACCTGTTCGGCGTCATAGCCACGCTCCGACAGCGCCTGCGTGCGGGATTTCAGCCCGGCTTCGATCTGCAGGATCTCGGCTGAGGCATCCTTCATCGGATCGATCCAGTCCCATTTCGTGGGCAGCCAGGCGCAGGCCTGATACTGCCGCCGATGTTGGTCATAGCCAGGCAGGTCCAGCGCGCCCGACAGCACCGCCGTGTCCATCCAGCGCACCCAGACCGCGTGGCAGAGCTGATAGACCAGCACGCCATGCTGCCAGGCGGAGATGCGGCGGCGGAATTCGATCAGCGAGATGCGGGTGTTGGAGAAGTTGCCTTTGGCGGTGTCGTTGGTCAGGTATCCGTAGGGAATGCCGAGAGCGGCCGAGATTTGCAGGAGTGTCCGGTATTGGAACGGCTCATAGGTGCCGCCCGAGTCCGGTGTGGCCGGGGTAGAGACATCCTCACCGGGATCGAGCCGCACCACCTGGCCGGGCTCGACCTCCAGATCGTCCTCGGTCGGTTCCAGCGGGGTTTCCGGCGCGGGGGAGGTGATGAACATTGCGAACATTGCCGCGATCTTTTTGCGCTCCAGTTCCGCGTCATCATAGAGATCGAGGGTGAACAGCTTCACGATGGCCGCGGCGAAGCGCGACACACCGCGCAGCTGACCCGCTTCAACCGGATCAAGGACATGGATCACATCTGCGGCAGGGACGCGGACGGTATCTCCAACGAGACCGGGATCGGTCAGATCGCCGGGATGGCGGCGCAGGAAGTGATAGGCAACGCGGCGGCCGATCGGATCGAACTCGATGCCTTGTCGGATCAGGCCTGCACCGGGCAGTTCGCGGTTCATGGCGAGCGGCAGCATTTCCGCGGGAAGCATCTGCAGTTGCAGCGGCACCGTCAGGCCGTCTTCCGCCCGGCGCGGCCGGATGCGAATGAACACCTCGCCTGACAGGAACACCTCACGCGCTGCCCGGCGCTGTAACCCGTAGAAATCGGTCAAACCTTCGGCGTCGGCATCGTCGGTCCAGGCGAGCCAGAGCGCCTGCAGCTCTTCCTTCAGGTCGGCATCCGCAATCGACGATGACGGCTTGATCCCATCTCCGACAACGTTGCTTGCAAAAGACTCCACCGCATTGGCTGCATAGCCGTTGTTGCGCACCAGCCAGCGGGCGCGGGCGGTAATGGTATCGCCCGAGGCAGCAATCAGCGTGTTCACATGGGCGCGGCTGGCCCGGAACCCGCGCAGGCGCCGGTGCGCTTGGGCGGCATCGAACCCACCGATGATCGAGCCCAGCCGCTGGCGGAACGCTTCAAAGGCCATGAATCAGAGGCCCTTGGAGGCTACCGTGCCCCAGCGACGGCGCCGCGGCGTGCCAGTGGCTGCGGTGGTGATCCGACCTTCCAGATCGGCAATGGCATTCGCCAGCTCCGAGTCAGACCCGTAATTGATCGTCTTGCCGTCATAGCTGACCGAGCGGACACCCGCATAGCGCGCCTCCTGCAGTGCTGTCAGCAAGGCGCGCATCCGTTCCAGATCCATCTCAATCCCTCATGAAGTTCGGTGTGTAAGCTCGGCGTTTGCGCCGTGGCGTTGTTGGTGTTCCCGCCTTTGGCGGGATGGGTGTTGTCGGTTCCGAGGCCATCCCTTCGACAGTGGCCGGGGCGACTGGCGGACGGGTTTCGACCCCGGCCTGCGCTTCAAGGCGTCGCCATGTCGCCTCGTCCCAGCGATCGGCCCCGAGGATCCACGCGGCGGCCCGGGCATAGACACGGCAATCAAGCGCCTCGTTGCGCTCGCGCATTTTCTGCCATTCAAGGTGGGCATAGCCGCGCTTGTTGCGCACGGTGACCAGTTGTTCCGCCACCAGCTGCTTCAGCCATTCGGTGTCGATCCAGTCGGGCAGGTGTACCGTGCCGGGGGCATCGCAGACGCCCAAGCTCCGGTCTTCATCCGAGGGGCGTTCCAGCCGCAGGAAGCGATAGGTTTCGGTCTTGAAGGTGGCGGTGGCGATCGACCACAGCCGCGCACCGCGGCGCAGACGTTTGCCGCCGATCGTGGCATCGACAAAGGTTGGGCCCGACACCGGCGTTGCACGGTTGAACCCTTCGAGGCCTTTGATGGGCGAGACCTGGTCAAAGCCCTGCCGGCGCGCCCAAGCATAAACCGCCGCCGCCTCATAGCCGGTGTCAATCGCCAGCTTGGCAATGGGCATCACCGCGCCATTGGCATGTTGCCATGTGCGCCCCAGCAGTCCCGTCAGCTTGTCCCAGCAGGCTGGATCATCCGGGCCGCCGGCAATGACGATGTGATCGACCAACCAGCTTTCCAGACCTCGGCCCCAGGCCCAGACATCGATCTCGATCCGGTCCTTCTGCACATCGACGCCCGCGGTCAGGAACAGGCCACCGACGGGGATTTGCACTCCCGCGTAGGCTTCGCGGCGCTCTGCCAGCCGTTGCCATTCCGGCGCATCCCCACTTTCGACCCATGTCTCGCCCAGCAAGGTGTTGCGCGCGGCGCGCAGCATCTCTTCCGAGCCCTGCGCCGCCAGCCAGTCGCGCGCGATCTGGCTCCAGCTCTTCCAGCCCAAAGGGGAATAGAGCGCCGAGAGGTGAAAGCCGATGGAATGCGGGTCGGCGGACACGGCGGTCGCCCGCCACTCTCCCCGCTCCAGCATCTGCGTCTTTTGATGCTCTGCGATAGGCCGTTCGCAACTTTCGCAGTGATAGGCCGCCGTGTCGGGGCGCCCCTTGTCCCAGCGCAGCCGTTCGAACTGCAGCCACTGCATTGCGCCGCAGTGGGGGCAGGGCACAAAATACCGGCGCTGATCGCTGGCCTCATACTCCCGCTCGATCCGGCTGATGCCCCGGATCGTCGGTGTTGAGACCAAGAACACCTTACGCCGGTGCGAGAAGGTGGTGGTGCGCGCTTCTGCCAGGGTGACCGGATCACCTTCCTCGTCGGCTGAGGCCGGATAGGCGTCGACCTCGTCGAGAAAGATGTAGCGCGCGGGCATGGAGCGCAGGCCGGTCGCCGAGTTCGCCCCGGTCAACACCAGGATGCCGCCCGGGAATTCCTTGGACAGCATCGAATTGCCCGCGTCGCGCGACCGGGCCGGGTTCACCCGTTCGCGCAGGGCCGGGCTTTCAGCGATCAATGGGTCAAGCCGCCCGCGCGATGTGCGTTTGGCCATCTCCACCGTGGGCAGCACCGCCAGCATCGGTCCCGGCGCGTGGTGGATGACAAACCCGATCCAGTTGTTGCCCGCCTCGGTTGCGCCGACCTGCGCGGCCTTCATGAAGCTGATGCGCTGCGCCGGGTGGCGCGGCGACAGCGCATCCATGATCTCGCGCAGGTAAGGCGTGCGCGCGGTGCGGTATTGTCCGGGTTCGGCGGAAGCCCGCGAGGACAGCTTGCGATGTCGATCCGCCCATTGTGACACCGTCAGGTCCGGATCAGGCCGCATCCCCTGGCGCCAGGCCCGCAGCATATCCTCAGCCCCGTCAAACCCGAGGTCGAGGTCTGTCGTCAGATCGTGTTCATCGTCCCGTTCATCCAAGCGAGACCCTGAGATCGGCGAGGGCGTCGAGTTGCTCTCTGACATGGGTTTCCAGCACCCTCTGCAGGATCGCGGCCTCGATGATCACCGGGTGTTCCGGTCTGCCGGACAGCTTTTCCACCTCCGCTGCCACCTCCGCTGCCACTTCCGCGGCCATCAACGCTGCGACGCGGGATGGCCAGGTCACCCAGACATCGCGCTCTTGCCGCGCCAGTCGGAAGACCAGTGTTTCCGCCCGCGCCCGGTCAACCAGCGTGCCCTTCTTCTTCTGGATCGCCAGCTGGCGTTCCTGCGCCTGATAGACGGTCAGCGCGGTGCGGGCCTTCAGATAAGATGAGCTGTCGGCTGGCCCGGAAAACGCAGCGTCACCACCCGTGCTGCGCCGCTGCTGGTCCGGGTCGGTCATGTCAGCTCGTCGCACATCAGACGCGGCGGCGTTGATTGACCCGTCGCCATACACCACCAGCCGTCCGGCTTTGCGCGCTTTCTGTATGGCCCCGCGTGACAAGCCGGAATGCGCGGAATACTCCCGCTCACTCATCCCTTCCATGGTGCTGTCCGTTTCGATTAAAGCAATGATATTGCTTGGTATTCAGTTGATTATACTTTGGGTCAGAGCGACTCTGATTGCAGGAAAACGATGCAACTCAGCCCCGGAGACACCGCCATGACCAGCCGCAGCACCGTCTCGAAACGACACGGCACTGAATGCTTTCCTCGCCGCCAAAGCCGATATCGACCTCATGCTCGCGCGCCTGAACTCCCTCAGCGACGACCACTTCGAGACCAACCCCGACGAGATCAACTGGGGCGATGTCGGCACCCTGACCCACTACGCCAGCCTGCTGCGTCAGATCACGGACAGCGCCTTTGGCGAGGGCGAACACGTTAAGTGACGCGGGAGAGCCCCGAACCAGCCCCGCGATGGCGGGGCTTGGCCGCGTAGAAGGGCGGCATACCGCGCGCCCGAACTTCGGAGCTCGCGATGGCCAAACTCACCGAAACCCAAATCCGCATCCTCAGCGCTGGTGCCCAGCGCCGTGACAACCTCGCCATGCCGCTGCCCAAGGGGCTGGCCGGTGCGGCGGCTAAGATGACCGTCGGCAAGATGATCGAGCGCGGCTGGCTAGAGGAGGTCGACGCCGACCTGCGCCGGGGTGAACCGCTCTGGCGGGAAACCGGCGATGGTCACGGAACCACGCTGATGGTCACCGACGCAGGACTGCTGGCCATCGGGATCGAACCAGTGGTGGTGAAGACCATGGCGGCCATCCGCGAACATGCCGCCAAAGCACCAGCGGTAAAAACGCCGAAACCGCGCACGGGCACCAAGCAGGCGATGCTGATCGCACTGCTTCAGGCTCCCGAAGGCGCGACAATGGAGGCGATCATGGCAGCCACTGGCTGGCAGGCTCACAGCGCGCGCGGCGCTATGTCGGGGGCATTGGGGAAGAAGCTGGGTCTGGTTGTGATCTCGATGAAGGAGGAGGGTCGGGGGCGGGTGTATCGTGTCATCCGACCCGACTAGAATCTGGCCACCGGCGGATCAGAGCCTCCTTCATTCCAGAGGAGTGTCATTTTCCTTGCAAGAACAATGGCGTTCAGAAATACCGTATGCTTTCAAAAATCGGATCAGGCATAGTTGGCTCAACAACCGATAAAACGGGCAAAGAATATGGACGTCAAATCCTCTCAAGCGACCGGAAACGCGGCAATGCACTACGCAGCGTGGCAACTTTCCCGAAAGGGATGGAATGTCATGCCGACGGCACGCAACGCAAAAGGAAGTGATCTTTTCTGCACCAACGATGATGAGTCAGTAATGTTCGGCGTCCAAAGCAAAGGACTGTCAAAACGCTCATCGCTACCCTGCGGCACAAATCTCGAGAATCTTCGTTCTGATTGGTGGATCATAACTATTCATGCCAAGAGTGAGACACCTATCTGCTTCATTATGACCTTGGAGGAGATCAAGGCGCACTGTGTTCAGAGCGACCCGGCCAAGAGCAAGACCGGGACTATCGCTTATTGGCTCTCCCCTCGAATATATGATCAGCCTCAATATCGGGAGGCTTGGCATCGATTGGAAGGAGGATCGGTGTTGGCCAAACAAGAACTTGAAGCGGAGGGGGTGTTCGACGTCGGAGATGTCATCGATACGCATCAGGAAGGCGAGATTGAATTCCGCAAGCATACCAGTGGATCCTACACGGCACTTGTCGATGGAAAGCAGCAACCTGCACGCCAACTCTTGATGGACTTGCGTGACCGCATGGGTCTTCCTTACAAAACCAACAACACGACAAGAACGCTGGGAGCACAGGTTTTCGGTGCGCTACGAAAGTAAGCGAACGCTTCGAATATAATCTGAGATGCCGAATGCACGTCGAATCAAATTATGTGCGAACGCTTGTCTTACCACCCAATCAAGTGCGCTGATCGGCGTCATGCCACCAACCTCTTAGCCTTAAGCTCGGCAAACGTCTCGCCGCTGTCGGCCAGCACGGCATTGGTGCCGGTGAACTGCTGCCAGCGCTCGATGGCGACATCGACATAGGCAGGATTAAGTTCGATCCCAAAGCAGACGCGGCCCGTGGTTTCTGCCGCGATCAGCGTGGTGCCGGATCCCATGAACGGCTCATAGACCGTCTGCCCGGGACTGGAATTGTTCAGGATCGGGCGGCGCATGCATTCAACTGGCTTTTGCGTTCCGTGGACGGTGGCGGCGTCCTGGTCCTTGCCGGAAATGTGCCACAACGTGGTCTGCTTTCGATCCCCGGCCCAATGGCCTTTGCCGGTCTTCTTGACCACATACCAGCAGGGTTCGTGCTGCCAATGATAGTCGCCGCGGCTCAGAACCAGCCGCTCCTTGGCCCAGATGATCTGCGACCGGACGGCAAACCCCGCCGCCACCAAACTCTCGGCCACCGTCGCCCCGTGCAGCGCACCATGCCAGACATAGGCGACGTCGCCCGGAAACAAGCCCCAAGCCTCACGCCAGTCGGCACGGTCGTCGTTGAGCACCTTGCCGGTGCGCTTGGTCTTGGCCGCGCCCGCCTGGTTACGCCAGGAAGGATCATATTCCACGCCATAGGGTGGATCGGTGACCATCAAGAGCGGGCGAACATCGCCAAGCAATCGACTGACCACATCAGCGGATGTGCTGTCGCCGCAGATCAGTCGGTGCGATCCGAGCTGCCAGAGATCGCCTGCAACCGACACCGGCGTGATCGGTGCTTCCGGAATATCATCTTCGCCCTCAACCGCCTCACCTTCGACCTGATCCGGATCGCGCAGCAAGGCATCCAGGTCCTCGTCGGCGATTCCGAGCAGTGACAGGTCGAAATCCTCGGCCAGCAGTCCAGCGATCTCCTCGCGCAGCATAGCCTCGTCCCACTCGCCCAGCTCGGTCAGTTTGTTGTCGGCGATCCGGTAGGCCCGGCGTTCGGCTTCGTCGAGATGGCTGAGCCGGATCACCGGCACGTCCTTCAGCCCCAACATACTGGCCGCCAGCACGCGGCCATGACCTGCGATTAACTCAGCGGGTCACGCCCCTCATCAATGGCGCGACGCAACTCCTTGGCGCGCTCGCGCGCCGCGGTCACGCTCCATTCTGGCCAGCGTCCGATGTTCATCCGCCGCTGCCGCCCGGCGTGGCGATAATCGATGGTGAAGGTCCGCGCGCCCGAGGCATGGATCCGCACTGCAAAGCCGATCACCTCGGTGTCGAAAATCTGATAGCTGACGCCAATCCGCAGCTCGGCATCGCGCAGGGTTTTCTCATTCAGTTTCAGTCTGTTGACCATTCATCCGGCCTCCTTGCCCAACAACACAGGCGTAGATCGGTGCCCATATCAAGTCAGAGCACAGGGCAACGAGCGGAATACAGGCGGAAGGTGGAATTGCAGCGGGCGGGGCAATTCCGGTCATGCAGATCAATGGGTTATGCAGACGTGCCCAGCGCCCGGTGGATCGAAAGTTAGGATAAGACGGGTCAGGTCGGAATTGTTGACGAAACACGTCCGCGCGCAGAGGTGCAGGGCAGTTCGGGTCGGAAAAACCGTTTTCAAGCGGCGTGGTGTGGGGCAGGTGACTGCCCTTTGCGGACAGCCGTACCGGGAGCAGCATGTATTGGGCCATCGATGGGGACGACGGGGAGCCGCCATTCGCTGCATTAGGCGCACAACTCCGACTTGCGCAGCAAAGCGGACTTGAGCTCTGTGTAAGAGTGCGGCCATCCGTCAAGTAGGCCTAGTCTAAAGCTGATGATCAGATCACACTAGGGCTGACTCCAGTCGCCGACCAAGAAGGAGCACGCGACTGGTCACATATTCGCTTTCTCGCCGTCATGACCCAGTGTTGTCGAGAGCCGATTGGGCCTTGTCCCTTTGGTATCCAGCGGGAATGACGCCAATTCTGCCGCGCGCATAGCTTACGAGCTGTATCAGCGAGTCCTGGATCAGTCTTTTCTGCCCGTCGTCCAGTTGGTGAGCCAGCGCGTCATAGTTTCGCGCGATCCCTGCAAGAGTCTCGAACGGGTAGTGCTGCGGGTCGTCCTTGCGCAGGATCTTGCCAGTAATTTCGATTGCGTCCTTGAAGTCCCTGAACAGGTTCGCACCAGTGCGATTGGTACTTTCGGCCCGCAACATCAGAAACTTTGCGCGCCGGTCGTCGAGTTGGCGACGGTCGAATTTCTTTCCGGTACGGCGCTCGTATTCGGTCGCTTCTGTATAGCCCTGTTCGAGAAGCTTCTCGGCGACGAGAAGCTCGCCGTCCGAGCATTTGGCCATGTGCCATTGCAGCCAGAAAAGCGGCATTCGCCTGATTTGCAGTTGCTGTTTGTTATGTTCGAAGAACCGGTCGATTTCGGCCCTATCGGTGACGACATCAGACAGGATGGAAAACCGCATCATCTGATTGAACATGCGCTGTTCGAAAGGGTTGCGATAGGTCGCTGCAAGGTTCTTCAACAACGGAACTATGGCATCGACGACTTCGGCATCGTTGAACAGGTTCTGCAGGATGTTCTGGGCCCCTATCGAGGGGATGGTCTGGATGGTCTCGCCTGTCCGGCGCACGAGGCGGAAGCTGTCATTGCCGGACTTAGCATTCAGCCTGTCGATGATGGCACCATAATCCGTCTCCATCGAATTGCTGAGAAAGGCAACCGGTGCATTCTCGCCAATATGGGCGACAAATAGCGCAATGATGATCGCCGCACGCTCGGTCTGACTGAGTGACAGCTTGTTGAATTCTTCACGATACCGATTGGTAACGTAGTCTGACTGGAGTAACCGCATCAGGAAGTGCGGCAGGCTTGCCTGGCAGGTGCTCTGGATGAAACGCAGCCTCGCACCGGAATCAAGCGAATGAAAATCACTCCAGCCAGCGATCTGGTCGGCGAGGTCGCTCAGGGCGCGCGCTTCATTGTCGTCAAGACGGGCGAGGGGCATCTTCCGGAAACTGCGAAAGCCTTCGAGCGATGTAAGGCCAACGGGGCTAGCATCGACCGCTACGGCCCGGCTGGTGAGGATCAATACGCCATCCTGCCCATCAAACTGACGCCCGATGCTGGCAAGCCGTTCTGGCGGAAGATCAAAGCAGTTTTCGATGATCAGTGCCGCGTTCGGCGCGTGGTGAAGAATGTCTGCGACCTCGTCCAGCACGTTCTCATAGGTCTGGCGCATCACGTAGACCGGTCTTGCCCCCGACAGGCGATAGGCAAGATCGGTTGTGAGCAGGGTCTTGCCATCGCAGGTATATCCTTCAAGAAGCACGATCCGGGCGTCTTCTGCGATGGAAGACAGAATATCGTTAATGGCGCCGCGAAGTACATGGTACTCAGATACATCGTCGGACAAATCCCGCGCGAGTTGCGAGGGTTCGACCCTGCCGAAGAGAAACAGGTCTTCGATCTGTTCTCGCGTCGGAACCGCAGTTGCGAAATCCGGAGGCGTGTATTTCGCGAAGCTGGCTAAGCGTGGCTCTTTCGGTGCATCTTTGGCCAAGAGCGCCCTGACCGTGCTAGCAAGCCCGGCCCGGCCGGTGAAGAACGGTGTGCCGAGTCGCCCTTGGGCTGCGGTAACATCAGGGTCCGCTAGGGCGGTCGGGCGATTAATGAAGAAGGCTTTTTCCCGCAAGCCTGTTAGGTCGTTAATCGATTGGTTGAGGTGAAAATCACCCGCATTAAACCCCACAAAGACGACGATCTGAGCCTGATCAATGTCGCGCCGAAAGCGGTCGAGCCACTTCCTTACATGGGTAAGCTTCGAATAGCTTTCGGCGCCAAGCACGCAGCTTTCACGAATGTTGTGTATGTCCCATTTCTGCACATAGCCGTGAAGATGGATGATTGGGAGATTTGGAGTTTTCGTGCCGGGATCGTCAGTGTTGTTAAGGGCTTCTACCGATTTGTGCGCTGTCTGTGCCGCAATCTCGAGCGCATTGTCATAATTCGTCGTATAGACCGCTTGCCACGGGTAGCGTAACAGTTCGGTCATGTCCGAAGTTACTTTGGAAACGGTGTAGCGGTCTTTCAATAGCGTCATCATGCCGTTGTCGGCAATCTTATCCCAGAGGGCATCGCCGGCGTTCTGCAGATCCTTGTATGGCGGATCCTGATGGAGTTCCTTATTGAAGAGATCGAGCAGTTGTGCGCCTGTGCCGAGTGTTTCATCCGGCTGGAAGTTCAGACAATCCGCGGAAAACCCAGCGCCGCAGAACAGGATGCCACCGCCGTTTCGGGCCAAGTCTAAACGCCTTTGGTATTCCTCATTTACATCGGCTGGCATGAGTTAAAACTCCTAAGTTTTTTCATTTCGAATAAGTGGTGACTACTTTTTGACTGCATACCCAAGGTTGTATCATCGCGCATTCTTTGTATATGTCTTGGAGCCAATTTTCGACGCACAATTCAGCTTTTTCGGGAATTACGAATGGCCGGTTTCGCGAGGCTGCACTGCGGCATTGGATCGGCAGATGAATGACAGGACTGGGCCGCTCGCGTCGCCACCGGCCTGACCTACCCAGGCGGTGGACAGCGACCGAACCAATCCAAGGTTCTGTGAATACCCAAACTACGAAGGCGGGCGTTCCGACGACAGGTCAACCGTTCAATTTCGACCCGAGATCAGCAAACCGCTCGTCAAGAATTGACTCGACAAAGCGCCAAGGCACGAAGACCTCATGCGAGCCAAAAGCATAAGGTAGCACATCATAGGGGCTGAAATTGATGGTCAAACCCCGATCGTCGAAGTTGAACTGCGATGCCAAGTTCCAAGTATATTTCCGGTCTTCAAAGGAATGAGTGATGAAATCTTCGATCCCTTCCCCGTCGAACATCGCAAGCAGTACTTTCTTGCAGTAGTTAACCAATCGAAATGCTTTGTCGTCGTCGTGGCCGAGTAGGTCCTTTATCGTGCAAAACCCGTAGTCGGGGCCGAGGAAGTTAAGCGTTGTGATGCCGTGGTTCGGATGAGCCCCGCCGCCATACCAATAGATTGATGAACGCACAGAAAGAAAATCACCGTGCCTGAAAAACTCCTGCATCGTAAAGCCCCACTCGTGGGGCATGTTGTATTCCTTGATCCGCGTCTTTTCGTCCTGGTCCAACCGCTTGAAGTCGGCAATCGCACCTACGAAGCCACCCAATGCCTCGGAAGCCAGACGCGCGTTTACAAAGTCCCAATAGACCCCATCTGATGGATACTGAATGTGATCAGATGACACGATGTAAAATTCGGTCGTCACCGCAGACTCTACGCGTGCCAATTGCTTCGTACCTTCTTGGCTTTGGCCTTTCTCGGTCACAGTGGTCGTAGTTTCTGGCGCGACCTTTGCAACGACGCCTCCGAGTTGCGCTGCCCGCTTCGCCACCGCCTGCGCAAGCTGATCCCTCCAAGCGTACTTGAAATGGTCGATGTACTGGAAGCGGATTAGCTCCGCTGGCATCCTGAGATCATCTAGGCGCATGAAAACGACGTAACTAGCCCCAATCGGCTGGTCTTCCACCAGCTTAAGGGTCTGCTTTATCTCGCGGTTCACGACACCCGCACGGGCAAACACTTCGCTGGAAATTAGATGGATGACGAAGTCCGCCTTCTGCTGGGCGGCAGCTCGCTCTCGATCCCAGTCATCCCCACCAACAAGTGACTCCTTGTCGAACCAAACATCGTCGTTGATGGTTTTGAGGAACCCATAAATCTCACGAGCCGCTTCGATGTGCTCCGACGCATATCCTAAAAATATCTTCACTTCGCCCCCAGACCTTTTCCCTGACTAACATAGGTGAATCCAGATATTGGCGGAAGGCCTGGCCGTCGTTACTGCTGAGTCTGCCAGTCCCGCTCTCTTTTGTTGGTAGAGGCAAATCACCGTCGAAGCGAGCGCATCGCGTTAACTGGCCATGCGCTCTTCAATGAAACGATTATCCATCGCCGCGCTCAAAGTCCGCTTAGGGCCTGGACCAACACCAAAGTGTGCGTAAACATGACCATCTAGGGATCTGCTCGGCGATTACTTTCCTTGGGTTTCGGCTACTGCTCTTGTCAACATCTGGTCAACACGCGAACGCGGTTTTGGGCATATCGGAACGCGTCGAAACCCGTTGAAACAGAACGGAAGCAGGCGAAGTCAGTGCGTGATTTCAATGGCTTATCGCGTAAGTGATTGAAATGGCTAGCTTCGGCCAATTGTCTGGGTTTCGGCTCATAACCTGAAGGTCGTAGGTTCAAATCCTACCCCCGCAACCAA
>JAUIIR010000071.1 GCA_030431485.1 Alphaproteobacteria bacterium | reverse complement strand
CGGCCAGCCCGTTGCGGGTGCTGGTGGCGACGAACGGCCCCAGTTGCGGCCAGATGATGTGGCGCAGGCGGGTCATCGGCGTCAGGCGGTAGACCTGCGCCATGTCGGCCACGCCGCGGTCGAGCGTTCGGACGCCCTCGCGGATGGTGACGGTGACCATGGCGGTCTTGTTGAGGGCGACGGCGATGATGGCCGCGACCTCGTTCAGGCCGATCCAGAGGTAGCAGAGCACGATGATCACCAGCGCGGGCAGGTTCAGAAAGACGGTGACCCACGGGTCGAGCCACATGTTGAGCCGCTCGGACCGGCCCATGGCGATGCCGAGTGTCATGCCGACGGCCATGGCGAGGGTGAAGGCGAGTGCCACGCGGCGCAGGGTGTTGGCCATGTGGTACCAGAGCGCGCCGGATGCGCTTTCGTCCGCGATCTCGTGCCAGACGGCGCGCGGGCTTGGCAGGATGTCGGCGTCGTTCATCGCCCAGGCGCCAAGCGTCCAGGCGGCGATCAGCAGGGCGAGCGAGATCAGAGTGACATGGGGTGGTGCGCGCATGGGGGCAGCATAGGGGATTCTGCTGTTGGGCGGCTCTTGGACGAAGGTCCAATAGGGCGGCGCGGGCGGCGCTCTTATGGTCGCGGTCATGGGAGGCCTTCGTTTTATCTTCGCCGCGGTTTTGTGGTGCGTGAGCGCGGTTTGCGCGGTCGGAGAGGTCTTGTCCGAAGAGGAGATCGGCGCGCGGATTTTCGCACCGATGAGCCTTGGGGCGCTGATCTCGGACAACGGGGTGTACGAGCTGCTGAACTCGGGCGGTGCCCATGCGGGCTATGTGTTCCAGACCGAGCCGATGGCCGCCCTGCCCGGCTTTTCCGGCGCGCCGATCAATGTGCTGGTGGTGCTGGATCTGGAGGGGCGGTTTCTGGATGTGCAGCTGCTGGACCATAACGAGCCGATCTTTGTGTCGGGTCTGGGTCAGGCGCCGTTTCACGCGTTCTTCGAGCAGTATCGCGGCCATTCGATCAGCGACTCACTGGTGGTGGGCACGCCGTATGGCGGGGCGACCGGTGGCGGCGGGTTGATCTATCTGGATGGTGTGACGAAAGCGACAGCGTCGATCCGGATCGCACACGAGAGCGTGCTGGCGGCGGCGCTGCAGGTGGCGCGGGAGAAGATGCAGGGGATCGCGTCGGGGCCGCCCGCGTTCCCCGATCCGGATTATGTCGAGGTGTTGACCTGGGATGATCTGGTCACGCAGGGTTTGATCACGCGGCGGGTGGCGAGTAATGCCGAGGTGCAGGCGCTGTTTGAGGGCACCGTGTGGGAGGATGACGATTCCGAGGCGCTGGATGAGCCGGATGCGCCGTACCTTGACCTCTGGATCGCCGACGTGGGGCCGAAGTCGATCGCGCGGGTGCTGCTGGACGAGGACACGCTGGAGGAGCTTGACCACTTCATGTCGATCTCGACCTTTGACGAGCCGATCCTCGTGATCGAGACCGCGCGGCACGGGTTGGTGTCGGAGGATTTCGTCCGCAACACCGCGCCCGACTGGATTGGCGCGGAGCAGGACGGGTTCCCGGTGGCGCTGCGAGATGCGGACCTGTTTGTCGAGCTGAGCGACGCGGTGCCGGACGCGCTACATGATGGTGTGGCGATGATCCTGCGGACCGACCGGCGGCTGGGGTTTGACCCGACCCGAGAATGGACCATGACCGTTGAGGCGGTCCGCGAACACGGGATGTTCCAGCCAGAGATCGGATCGGTGCAACTGACAGCGACCCATGTGACCGATGACAGGTTCTACGCCCGTCCGGCGGTGGTGGAAAAACTGCCGCCATGGAAAGAAGCGATCCTGAACCGGGAGACCGATTTGATCGTGTTGAGCGTGTTGCTGGCCGGGCTGGTGGCGGTGCTTCTGGGGGCGCAAAGCTGGCTGGCGGGATTGGCCGCGTTCACGCCGGTCCGGCTGGGCATCCTCGGTGGAGTGCTGGGGTTCATCGGCTGGTGGGGACAGGGACAATTGTCCATCGTCACACCCCTGGCGACGCTGCAAACCGCAATGGCGGGCGGGTCCTTTGCGTTCCTGCTCTACGATCCGTTTTCGCTGCTGATCTGGGCTGTGGTGATCCTTGGGTTCGTCCTCTGGGGTCGCGGGCTATTTTGTGGCTGGCTCTGTCCGTTTGGCGCACTACAGGAATTTGCGCACCATCTGGGACGCGTGCTGCGCCTTCCGAAGATCGAGCCAAGCGCGCGCTGGGATGCGCGGCTCAAGATGGTGAAATACGTGGCACTGACCGGGTTGGTCGCTGTGACCGTGTTTGTGCCGTCCTACATGGACAAGGCAGCAGAAATCGAACCGTTCAAGACGGCGATCACCACCTTCTTTGTCCGCGAATGGTATTATGTCGCCTATGCCTCGCTGTGGCTGGTGCTGGGGATGTTCGTCTTCAAAGGCTTCTGCCGCTACCTCTGCCCGTTGGGCGCACTGATGGCGATTGGGGGTGTATTGCGCCTGCGACAGTGGATCCCACGGCGTGAGGAATGCGGGTCTCCGTGCCAGCTGTGCCGCGTGAAATGCAATTACGAGGCCATCGCGCCAAGCGGCAAGATCCAGTATTCCGAATGTTTCCAATGCCTTGATTGCGTGAGCATCCATGATGATGCAGAGCAGTGTGTGCCGCTGATCCTGAAGGGTCGAGCCGGTCGCCGCGCGCCGCGCAACCTAGGCCATCCCAACACGGTCCCTGCCGAATGAAACGTCGTCGCTTTCTGACCCTTGCCGCCGCCTTTGCCTGTGCCCCTGCCCTTGCGCGGGCCGACACGTGGTCCGGTCAGGCGCTCGGGGCTGAAGTGTCAGTGACTTTGCACGGGCCACGCGAGATGACGCAAAGAGCGTTGGCGGATGTGCCTCGGCTGCTGGTGAATTTCGAAGAGGCGTTCAGCCTGTTTCGCCCGACGTCTCATCTGACGCGGCTCAACATGATGGGGCGCCTGCGCGACCCCAATGCTCTGATGCGGGCGCTGATGGTGCGGGCGAATGAAGCGCACCACCTGAGCGGTGGCTTGTTCGATCCGACAATCCAACCGCTGTGGGAAGCGCTCGCACGGGGCCGCGACACGGGCCAGGCACGCGCGGCGCTTGGCTGGAACCGCGTCCGCTATTCAGAACGAATGATCGAATTGCAGAGCGGTCAGGCGCTGACGTTCAACGGGATTGCACAAGGCTTTGCGACGGACGTCATGCGCCGCCTACTGCGCAAACATGGCGCGGAAACCGCGTTGGTGAATATCGGCGAACAGGCCGCGATGGGTGGTCCGTTCACACTGGGCCTCGAAGACCCGACACATGGTCATCTCGGCACTCGGGAGCTGCGCAATATGGCAATTGCCACTTCAAGCCCCGCCGCGATGCGCCTCGGAGATCAGGCGCATATTCTGGGACCACGTGGAGAGACACCGCTTTGGTCCACGGTTAGCATCGAAGCGCCCTCGGCCACATTGGCAGATGCGCTATCTACGGCAGCGGTCTTTATGGACCGCCCCGCCCTTGACCGGCTCAAGGTCGCAGCAGGACTGCACCGCATCACGCTTGTTGATACCGACGGCAATCTTCAAACCGTCTGACCTTCTCTGGTTCAAAAATACTTTGGGGGTCTCGGGGTAGCACCCCCCAGATTCTGCGTTGACGCATCGCACGCCCCAAACAAAAAAGCCCCGGCTTGGAGACCGGGGCCTTCTCGTTTCAACGTCTGATCAGATCAGCTTGCAGCGGCCACCGCGCGCTTGGTCATCACAGCGACCAGATGCGCACGATAGGCACCCGAGCCATGCAGATCCGAAATCATGCCGTCGCCCGATGGGGCTGCGGGGACCGCATCTGCTGAGAAGTTCGACGAAAGCGCCGCTTCGGCGTCGGTCCAGCGGAAGACGCCATCTTCGGATGCTCCGGTCACTGCAACACGGACGCCGTCCGCGTATTTGGCGACAAACACACCGACCAGTGCGAAGCGCGAGGCGGGTTGTTCGAACTTCATGTAGGCCGCTTTTTCCGGCACAGGGAAGCGGACTTCGGTGATGATCTCACCTTCCTCCAGCGCGGTGGCGAACATGCCCTGGAAGTAGTCATCCGCCGCGATGGAGCGGGAGTTGGTGACGATGGTTGCTCCCGACGCCAGTGCCGCTGCGGGGTAGCAGGCGGAGGGGTCATTGTTGGCGAGGCTACCCCCGATGGTGCCGCGATTGCGGACCGCCGGGTCGCCGATATTGCCAGCCAAAGCCGCCAGCGCAGGATAGGCCGAGGCCTCTTTCGCGACGGTGGCATGAGTCGTGCCGCCACCGATGCAAAGCGCGCCATCGTCGCCGGTGCAAACGCCCTTGATCTCGGCAATTGCACCAAGGCTTACCAGAACCGACGGCGATGCCAGCCGCTGTTTCAGCGTCGGGATGAGGGTCTGTCCCCCACCCAACGCCTGCGCTTCCTCTGCGCCCAGAGCCGAAACGGCGTCTGCAACCGAGGTGGGCCGTTGAATGTCAAAGCTATACATATCCGAAGCCCTCCTTATTGGCCGTTGATCGCTGCCCAGACGCGCGAAGGCGACACGGGCATATCAATGTGGTTGACGTGTGTGTGACCGCCCGAGTGCAGCGCGTCAATGACCGCGTTCACCACAGTGGGCGGGGAACCGATGGCCCCAGCCTCACCGCACCCCTTCACCCCAAGCGGGTTGTGGGTGCACGGGGTCTGGCAAGAGTGGTCGACGACGTAGTTCGACATGTGCGGAATGTCATCCGCGCGCGGCATTGCGTAGTCCATGTAGGACGCGCTCAGCAGCTGGCCGTTTTCGTCATAGGCGCAGTTTTCCAGAAGCGCCTGACCGATGCCCTGGGCGATACCGCCATGGACCTGACCTTCGACGATCATCGGGTTCACGACGTTGCCAAAATCATCCGCCGAGACGAACTTCTCGATGGTCACCTTGCCGGTGTCCGGGTCCACCTCGACCTCGCAGGCATAGGCGCCTGCCGGGTATGTGAAGTTGGCCGGATCGTAGAAGGCGGTTTCCTCGAGGCCCGGCTCGATGTCTTCGAGCGGGTAGTTGTGCGGCACGTAGGCTGCCAGTGTCACGTCGCCCCAAGCGACCGATTTGTCGGTGCCTGCCACGGTGAATTGACCGTCCTTGAGCTCGATATCGCTGTCAGAGGCTTCCAGAAGGTGACCAGCGATCTTCTTGGCCTTGTTGATGATCTTCTCGGTTGCCCGAACCATCGCCGAGCCGCAGACCGCCAGCGAGCGCGAGCCGTAGGTGCCCATGCCGAAGGGGATCTTCGATGTGTCGCCGTGAACGATGTCGACCATGCTTTCGTCAATGCCGAGCATCTCTGCCACGACCTGCGGGAACACGGTTTCATGCCCCTGCCCGTGGCTGTGCGCGCCGACCATCACCGAGATGGAGCCGGTGGCGTTCACCCGGACGGTGGCCGCGTCGTAAAGACCGGCGCGGGCGCCGAGCTGGCCAACAAGATTCGAGGGCGCGATACCACAGGCTTCGATGAAGCAGTTGACGCCCAGACCACGCAGTTTGCCGTTTTTCTCGGATTCAGCGCGGCGTGCGGCGAAGCCCGGGATGTCCATCAGCTCTTCCATCTTGGCCATGGTCGCTTCGTAGTCGCCTGTGTCGTATTCGACGGCGACCGGCGTGGCGTAGGGGAATTGTGTGATGAAGTTCTGACGGCGGAGCGCGATCGGATCGACGCCCAGTTCGCGCGCGGCCTTGTCGATCACACGCTCCAACTGGAAGGTGGCTTCAGGGCGCCCTGCGCCGCGATAGGCATCCACAGGCACGGTGTTGGTGAAGACGGCCTTCACATTCACCTGAACCGCCGGGGTTTTGTAGTTGCCCGCCATCAGCGTGCCGTGGAGCCATGTCGGCACCGAGGACGAGAAGGTGGACAAATAGGCGCCCATGTTGGCCAGGGTGTCGGTGCGAACGCCGACAAAGTTGTTGTCCGCATCCAGAGCCAATTCGATCTTGGTCACATGATCGCGGCCATGGGCGTCGGACATGAACGCCTCGGAGCGGGTCGAAGTCCATTTGACCGGGCGGTTGCAGGCTTTGGCGGCGAAGGTGCAGAAGGCCTCTTCTGCGTAGTGGAAGATCTTGGTGCCGAAACCGCCACCCACATCAGGGGCCACCACGCGCAGCTTGTGCTCGGGGATGCCCAGAACGAATGCGCCCATCAGCAGACGGATCACATGCGGGTTCTGCGACGTGGTGTAGAGCGTGTGCTCGTCATTGGCGCGGGAGTAATCTCCCACGGCCACGCGCGGCTCCATCGGGTTGGCGACCAGACGGTTGTTCACCAATTCCAGCGTCGTCACATGCGCTGCATTCTTGAACGCGGCGTCAGTGGTTTCCGTGTCGGTGCCGAACTGCCAGTCATAGCAAAGGTTGTCGTCGAGATCGTCGTGCACCTTGGTGGCGCCGGCCTCAAGTGCCTTGGCCATGTCGACCACGGCTGGCAACTCTTCGATATCGACAACAATTGCTTCGGCTGCGGTGCGGGCCTGTTCAAGGCTGTCCGCGACAACGGCGGCAATGGGGTCGCCGACGTGACGGACCTTGCCTTGCGCCAGAACCGGGTGGGCCGGTTCCTTCATCGGGTCGCCGTTCTTGTCGGTCACCTGCCAACCACAGGGGAGACCACCAACACCTTCGAAGTCGGCACCGGTGAAGATGCGGACAACACCAGGCATGCCTTCGGCTTCACTGGTGTCGATGCTGTTGATTTTGCCATGCGCCATATCCGAGCGCAGGAAGTGTACATAGGCCTGCCCATGTACGTTGATGTCGTCGGTATAATTGCCGGCGCCCGTCAGAAAGCGGACGTCTTCGCGCCGCTTGTGGCTTGCGCCAATGCCATGATCTTTCGGCATAGTGATGTTCCTCCCTAGGAGAGGTGCGTGCCAGCACACACCCTACAATTGTAGATTATTCTGCGGCGACCGCGGGAACGTCCTGACCGCTTGCCGCCATGATGGCGCGCACGATGTTGTGGTATCCGGTACAGCGGCAGATGTTACCTTCGAGATAATCCCGGACCTCTGCCTCGGTCGGCTTTGGGTTATCCTTGAGCAGAGCTGCTGCAGACATCACCATACCGGGTGTGCAGAACCCGCACTGCAGGCCGTGATAGTCTTGGAAGGCCTGCTGAATGACACTGAGAGACCCATCCGCATTCGCCATGCCTTCGATGGTCTTAACTTCAGCTCCGTCGGCTTCGGCTGCGAACATGGTGCAAGATTTCACCGCCTCACCGTTCACATGCACGACACAGGCGCCGCACTGGGAAGTGTCACAGCCGACGTGCGTGCCGGTCAGGCGCAAATCCTCGCGCAGGAATTCGGTCAAGAGCGTGTTGCCCTTCACCTCTCCGGAAACGGTCTTGCCGTTTACGGTCATTGTTACTTTAGTCATCAAGTCCTCCCGTCGGTATTCAAATTCAACTCTGTTTCAGAACGGTGCGCCAATCAAGAAACCAGTTTCTTGAACCAGCCCTTTTTCTTTTCAACACCCTCGGCATCGGTGGCAGCAGCGTCTTCATCGCCGTCCTGGGGACCTTCGACGACCTGCTGGAAATTGGAAAAGAACTGATCCGCCATTTTCTTGGCGAACCCGTCGATGATGCGGCTGCCCAGCTGTGCCAGCTTGCCGCCAACCTTGGCGTCGACATCGTAATGCAGCTCGGTGCCGCCTTCGACCTCTACCAGCTTGACATCAGCGCCGCCCTTGGCAAAGCCAGCCGCGCCGCCTTTGCCTTCGCCGCTGAGTGTCAGCGACTGGCCCGGAACCATGTCGGACAAGGTCACCGTGCCTTTGAACGTGGCTTTCACCGGTCCAACCTTCTGAACAACCGTGGCTTCAAACCCGTCGTCGGCGTTTCCGCTCATCTCGGTGCAACCCGGAACGCACTGCTTGAGCACCTCGGGATCAAGGATCGCGGCCCAGACCATATCGGGGCTGGCAGCAATTGTGCGGGAATCGGTCATGTGCATGGATGTGATCCTTCTTTGACGGTCAGCCTAGGGGCTTGAACCCGCAGGGCATATAAGACCAATGGCTTAACATGTCGGCGAAAACTATCTTTCCGGGGGTTGGTGGGTCAGCCCATAGCTTTCGAAAATTCTGGCAATGCGCCCATCTGAAAGAGCGGCGAAAATAGCGTCATCGACCATGTAACTCAGCCCACGATAGGCGAAGTGACTTCCGGTGCCGAGGGTCCATTTCGATTTCGCAAACCCCGGCAGAGGGGGCTGGTGGATCGAGACCCCCTCGCCCGCGCCAAACTCAAGCTGCGCCAGCGGGCCCATTGCCGCCATCACCTCGCCCGAATTCAGCGCTTCCATCGCCGCCTGCATGGTCGGGTAACGGCGCACGCCCTGCGCAAGTTGTCCTCCGGCAAAGCTGGTCAGGTAGAAATCGGCAATCGAGTCATTTTCGACCGCCACCGTGTCGAAGCGGAAATAGGCAGGCACTGGCCCCCCGTCCGGGTATTCGGCATCCGAGTAAGCAATTGCAATGCTCTCGGTCATGTACTGGCCGGTGAACACCACCTGCTCGACCCGGCAGTTGAAGGCGCTGTCATATGGCACGCGCAGCATCACGTTCGAGACAGCGCCGCCCACGATCGGGCCTTTCCATATGTTATTGCGCAAATCGGCATCCAGATTTTCGCCTGCACTGATGAAGGTGAAACGCGCGTCCACGCCGATATCCTCGGCGATAACGCGCGCAATCTCGATGTCTATCCCGCGAGGCTTGCCGGCCTCCTCCCAACTGTAGGGCGGATACGCCTCATAGACCGCAAAGGTCATGAAGCCGCGGTCCATGATCTGGTCGATATCCTGTCCAACGATATCCCGACTGGCGTTTTGCGGTTTCGCCTGTGGAACATAATCGGCGCAGGGATCGCTGGCCAGGACCGGCGAGGCCACGGCCAGCAGAGTTGCCATCAGGAGGGCGCGAACGCGGGTGCTCATGGCGTCAGTGTGCCGCTGACAACCCGATCGTCAAGGCCTCGGCCGCGCGGGCATAGGCCTCTTGCGTGCCGTCGATCAGGTTGGCAGCGCGGTAGGCCGCGCTGTCGGCCACCGGCGCCCCAGAGAGCGTCTCGATCCCGGATGCGATTTCCATCAGACGGGTCTTGATCCCGTCGGCGTCAGCGCCGCTGGCGTCCTCGGCATACCCGGCAATCTGATCGCGCAGCGCCTTGAGCTCGTCCGACACCTCTTCCATCGACGCGTCATCGGGACGGGTCTCGATATAGGTGCGGATCGCCCAGGCGGCGTCCTGACCCAGCAATTCACCAAAGGCGGGCATCTTTGTGATGCCGTTCTGCGTATAGCCGGTGCGGAAGCGTTCGACATACCATTCGTCGCCATATTCTTCGGCTTCGAGAAACCGCAGGTCGGGCGCCAGACCGCCAGAAATCACTTCAAGCCCGTGGCAGCGCGCGCAGTTCTGGTTGTAGCCGGAGGCGCCGATGGTGACGGCACGCGACCATACCTCTTCGCCCGCCGCTTCGGCACGATAGGGATTTTCCGTCAACCACTCCTCACCGGTTTCGGGAAGACCGGTGGTGTCCACCGCCTGAGGCACAACGTCCCCATGTGCATAAACAAGGGTTGCGGCCGTTGTCAGCGCCGCAGCGGCAAGTGCGGATTTCAAAGCGATAGCGGTCATTGGGTCCTCCTCAGGCACGATGCTGTGTCTTGCCAGACTGTGTACCGATGCGCCGAAAACGCGGGTATTGGACTTTCGTGGCGCGAAACCGTGATTCCGCTGGGATCCGCACAGGACAATGGTCGTATTTCAGGGGTTTTTGCCGCCGGTCTAGTGTCAACGCGGGAGGAAATCAGATGTTGCGACGGGTGCATATATTGCGGGTCGTGTTCTGTAGTCTGGCGCTGATGAGTGCCGGAAGCAGCTCCGCAGAAGTTTCGGTGGCCATCCACTATATCAAGCAGATCGTGCCTGCACCTCCGACCTTGTCCAATCTGGACCCGATCCCCGAAGATCTCGGCCTGCGCGGTGCTGAGCTTGGCCTGGAGGACAACATCACCACCGGGCGCTTTCTGGGGCAAACATATACGCTGACGGTCACAGAGGTGGCCGAAGACGCAGATTTTTCTGCCGCTGTGCGCGCGGCGCGGGCAGAGACGGACCTGCTGGTGCTCGATGCCCCCGCGGCGCAGGTGAGCGCCGCTGCAAACCTCCCCGACATGAGTGACGCGCTGCTGTTTAATGCCGGAGCGGCGGATGTTTCTTTGCGCAGTGAGCTGTGCCACGCGAACCTGCTGCACACGATCCCCTCTTATGCCATGACAGCAGACGCTCTGATGCAGTTCTTTGTGGCGCGCCGCTGGGACGAAATTGCGCTGGTCGCGGGAGACCGCCCGGAGGATGTGGCCTGGGCCGATACGCTAGAGGCGTCGGCGCGCAAGTTCGGGCTGAAATTCGGCGCACGCAAGACCTGGGCTTTTGATGCGGACATGCGGCGCAATGCGGCACAGGAAGTGCCGCTCTTCACCCAGGAGTTTGGGGACTACGATGTGCTTTTGGTGGCCGACGCTGCGGATGATTTCGCGCGCTACGTTTCCTACAACACCTGGCGTCCCCGCCCCGTGGCTGGATCCGAAGGCCTGCGCTCCGTGGCATGGCACCGTGTCGTCGAACAATGGGGGGCTGCGCAGTTGCAATCGCGGTTCAACGCGTTGGCGGGCCGCCCGATGCTTGACCGTGACTATGCCGCCTGGGCCGCGCTGCGTGCGATCGGCGAGGCGGTCACGCGCACTGGTGCCGCCGATGCCAAGACGCTGCGAGACTATATGCTCTCTGATGCATTCGAGCTTGCCGGGTTCAAAGGCCGTCCCCTAACCTTTCGCGCTTGGAACGGCCAGCTGCGCCAGCCCATCCCGCTTGTCCATGAACGCGCGCTTGTGGCACAGGCCCCGCTGGAGGGCTTCCTGCACCAGCGCACTGAGCTTGACACACTGGGCCTCGACCAACCCGAAAGCGGCTGCGCCGCCTTTGCAAACTGAGCTTCCTCTTCATCTTGCCCGGTAAACTCCGGGGGTTCGGGGGCTGGCCCCCGATCCGACACCAACCAAAAGGACCGACACCGATGAAACTGCCGATCCTCACCACACTGACCGCCGCCCTGCTCGGCACAACAGCGCTGGCAGACGAGATTTGGGTGACCAATGAAAAAGACGACACGATCAGCGTGATTGATATCGAAACACTTGAGGTCGTCCGCACCATAGAAACCGGCGAGCGTCCGCGTGGGATCACCTTTTCCAAGGATCACTCGGTGGTCTATATCTGCGCCTCCGACAGCGATGCGGTGCAGGTGATGGACCCGGAGACCGGCGAAATCCTGCATGATCTGCCCTCTGGCGAGGACCCCGAACAATTTGTTCTGCATCCCGACAATCGGCATCTCTACATCGCCAACGAGGATGATGCGATCACCACCGTGGTCGACACCGAAACCCGTACCGTGGTGGCGCAGATTGACGTCGGGATCGAGCCCGAAGGCATGGCGGTGAGCCCCGATGGCAAAATCGCCATCACGACCTCGGAAACCACCAATATGGCGCATTGGATTGATACCGAAACGCAGGACCTTTTCGCCAACACACTGGTCGATTCGCGGCCGCGCCACGCGGAATTCGTCAAAGACGGCACCGAGCTTTGGGTGAGTTCGGAAATCGGTGGGACGATCACCGTCTTTGACGTGGCGACACAGACGGAAAAAGCCAAGATCGATTTCGACATCGACAACATTCACCCCGACCGGGTGCAACCTGTCGGGTTCGAGTTCACCAATGACGACACCCATGCCTTTGTCGCGCTGGGGCCGTCAAACCATGTCGCCGTGGTCAATGCCGAGACGTACCAAGTCGAGGAGTATATCCTTGTAGGACGCCGCGTCTGGCACATGGAGTTCAACCGCGACCGAAGCCAGCTTTTCACGACAAATGGCGTCTCGGGAGATGTGACTGTGGTGGATGTGGCCAGCCGCAAGGCGCTCAAGAGCATCAAGGTCGGGCGCTTCCCGTGGGGCGCAGCCTTTCGCCCGACAAACTGATCAAGACAGGATACACTTTATGAAACCGATATTCGCCGCACTGGCTTTGACTGCTCTGACCCCGGCGCTGGTTCTAGCAGAAGGAGCACCGCGCGAAGAATGGGGCCGTGCAGGTATTCTTTCGTCCGCAAATAAAGCGGACTTGCCCCCGATCACGCTCAGTTCCGGCATGCCGCTGGCCGATGCGCCCTGGCTGCTGACGTCGGGCACCTATTATGAATTTGAGATCGAAGGTGACGGGTCCGCAGAGCTGGCGCTGGAAGGCTCCGAGTTTTTCCGCGCGATCTGGATCGACGAAATTGTGGTCAATGATCTGGAGATCAGACCGTTGGGGCTCAACTCCATCGAGTTTGACGATGCAGGCACGATGGAAATCGGCTTTGTGGCGATCAAACCGGGTCAGTATTTTCTGCGTATCCCCGGATCGACCGGTGAGACCCAGCGGCTGGACATCACCATTGAATGACACAAGGCTGGTGCTTGGGCGCGTCCGATGCGTCGGCGCATCGTAATGTTGCGTTGACGCAAAACCTGCGGCGCACTCCCGAAGTATTTGCGAACCAGAGAAGACAGGACGGACAAAACTGATGAGTTTGCAGGTTTCCGATCTGGCTTTTTCCTATGGATCGAAGACGGCGCTGGACAACGTGTCCTTTGCTGTTGAGCGGGGCCGGTTCGCAGCACTTCTGGGGCCGAACGGTGCCGGGAAATCGACGCTGTTCTCGCTTCTGACACGGCTTTTCGTGACGCAGGCAGGGACGATCTGCATCGCTGGGCATGACCTGAAGGTGTCCCCCCTGGCGGCGATGGCCGATCTGGGGGTGGTGTTCCAGCAGACTACACTGGATCTGGATCTGACGGTCCGGCAAAACCTGCGCTATTTCGCGGCGCTACATGGGATCTCCGGGAGAGTGGCGGACAGACGGATCGACGCGGCGCTGGAGAGACTTGGTATGGCTGAGCGCGCCGCAGAAAAGGCGCGCGGCTTGAATGGCGGCCATCGGCGGCGGACCGAGATTGCGCGAGCGCTGCTGCATGACCCCAAGGTGCTGCTGCTGGATGAACCGACGGTGGGTCTTGACGCGCCAACACGGGCGGCTCTGACACAGCACATCCATGACCTGTGCTCAGACACCGGGGTGACCGTGCTATGGGCGACCCATCTGACGGATGAGGTTCTGGACTCCGACCAAGTGATCCTGCTGCATCGTGGGCGCGTGTTGGCGGATGGGCGGTGCGACGCTCTGCGCGGCGCGGCTCCTCTAACCGAGTACTTTGCGCACATGACGGGAGCTTCGGCATGAGGCACGCGCTGATTGCGATGCGCGCGATTGTGCTGCGTGAAGCGCTCCGTTTTGTGCATCAGAGAGAGCGCTTCATCGCGGCTTTGGTGCGGCCTTTGGTGTGGCTTCTGGTCTTTGCGGCGGGCTTCCGGGCCGCACTGGGTTTGTCGATCAGCCCGCCCTATCAGACCTACATCACATACGAGACCTATATCGTGCCGGGCTTGTGCGGGATGATCCTGCTGTTCAACGGGATGCAGTCCTCGCTCAGCCTTGTCTATGATCGGGAAATGGGGTCGATGCGGCTTTTGCTGACAGCGCCGCTGTCGCGGACCTGGCTTTTGTTCAGCAAACTGCTGGGCAGCACGATCATTTCGATCCTTCAGGTTTATGCTTTTCTGTTGGTGGCGTGGCTGTTCGATATCACGCTGCCGCCGCTTGGATATATTGCAGTGTTGCCTGCACTGGTGCTGGGCGGGATGATGCTCGGGGCGCTAGGATTGGCATTGTCCAGTTTCATCAAGCAGTTGGAGAATTTCGCAGGGGTGATGAATTTCGTGATCTTTCCAATGTTTTTCCTGTCCTCGGCGCTCTACCCGCTTTGGAAAATGGCAGAAAGTTCGGAGCTCTTGCACGATATCTGCGCGGCGAACCCGTTTACCCATGCGGTCGAACTGATCCGCTTTGCGCTTTATGTCGAGTGGAACGGGATGGCCCTTCTCTGGACGGCGCTGGCGACCGCAGCCTTCATGGCGTTCGCCGTTTGGGGCTATGACCCGGCGCGGGGCATGATGACCCGCAAGGGCTGATCTACGACCATAGATCGGGTGATCCCATTCGTTGTATGCGCTAAGGTGACTACATGAAACGTTATCTGATCCCGCTGAGTTGCGCGCTGACGCTGAGTGCCACCGGTCTTATGGCCGAGCCGGAAGACGATGATCCGGGTGGGGTTCTGAACCCCGATGAGATGACCTGGCAATCGGTCCTCGATCGCGCCGATCGCGGGGAAACCGGGATGGTGCTGTGCGCCACGGGCTACATGCTGACCAAGTCGGGAGATCACGAGGCTGCGCGCAGGCTGTTCCGCAACTGTGCTGAGGCGGGCTATACCGGGGCGATGACCTGGATGAGCCAGCTCGACAACAACGGCCTGGGTGGGGATTACGACCCCGAGGCCAGTGCTGCCTGGGACCAGCAGGCGGCGGAGTTGGGCGATCCGGTCGGCAAGTTCAACCACGGGATCAACCTGATGCGCGGGCATGGAATCGCGCAGGACGAGGTTCTGGGACGGCGCTATGTCGACGAGGCGGCGTCGGACGGTCTTGAAATCGCGCAGCGTTTGCAGGGCGCGGGCTATGACCTTGATGAGGTCACGCCGGATGCGGACAACTGGAAATACGCGCCCTTGTTCTAGGTGTGACGCGGTTTGAGCCGCGCCGGTTGACCCGACAATTCGAGAATGCGCGTCGCAAGCCGGTCAGCTTCGTGGATCGCGTGCGTTACAAGCAGCGTGGCAACGGGGTGGCTGTCACGAAGCCGCTCGAACAGGGTCATCATCTCGTCGGAGAGCTCGGCATCAAGGCTGACGAAGGGCTCATCCATCAGCAGGACATCGGGTTTTCCGGCAAAGGCGCGGGCGAGAGACAGGCGGCGCTGCTGGCCAAGCGAGAGCTGGTCCGGGAACGCGTCGCCGCGCCCGGCGAGACCGACCTCTTCGAGGGCAATCGCGATCTTGGTCGGTGAGAGCCCGAGCGGGATTGCAAGATTGTCCGAAACACTGCGCCATCGCATCAGCGTTGGTTCCTGAAACACCATCGCCAGGTTGTCCGGACGGCGGATGTGTCCGTCAAAGCGAGCTTCCAGACCCGCGATGATACGCATCAGGGTTGTCTTGCCGACGCCAGAAGGGCCGGTGATCGCAACCGTTTCGCGCGCCGCCACGCGCAGCTCGATCGGGCCAAGCACTGGTTTTTCGCCAAAGCGCATCCCGTCCAGTGCAACGGACAGAACCGGCGGAGTGGTGTCCGCCGGGTTCACATGCTCGCAACTGCTCACGAGTTTGAGCCTTGCACTATGCGTCACGCTCAGCTTCCTGGCTGAACGAACACCCCTTCGGGCAGAGTGGTTGCAGAGCCGATCAGCTTTTCGCCACCGAGTTCGGCCATCAGCGCCAACATGCGGGCTGCCGCAGCTTCATCGACGGGTGCGTCGGCGGGAATACCAGCGCGGAACCCAGCCTTGAGCGCGTCGAATTGCGCATCTGTCTTGGCGTTCATCCGTGGGCGCAAACGATCCCATTCGGCGTCCGAGTCTGCCAGCAGTTCCTTCGCGGCACGGCTTGCCGCCGCCATTCCTTCAACCAGTTCAGGATGATCGCGCAGCGTCTCTCCGCGCATCACGTACCCCAGAAGTGGCGTTTCAGGATCAAGGCCCAGCTCGCGTGCGGCATCGTCAACAGTGATCAGAGGCGTCATGCCACCGGCTTCCATCTTGGCAAGGAAATGCCAGAAGTTGATCGCGCCGTCGAGTTCACCCTGAAGGGCAGTTTTAAAGATCAGGGGTGGTGCGCCAAACACCTGCTCGGTTTCAGTGACCAGATCCATCCCGTGCATCTTTTCGGCATAGGCGCGCAGGATCAGCCAGCTTTTGTCGAGTGGGCCACCCGCGATACCGATCTTTCCGCCCTTGAGATCGGCAAGTGATGTGGCGGTGCTGCCCTCGGGCACCAGCAATGCACCGACGGCCTTTGAATAGGGGACAAAAATGTAGTCTTTGCCCTCGGCACGTTGTCGCGCCACCCAAAGCCAGTCGGACACGATAACGTCTGCCTCACCGCCCTGAAATGCCACCTGCGCTGCAGAGCCACCCGCAACGCCCTGAACCTCCAGTTCGAACCCGTTGGCAGTGTCAAACCCGTTATGTTTGATGCTGTCGAGTTCCCAGTTCACGGTCCCAAATTCGAGCACCGCAGCCCGTAGCACAGGGGTTTCTGCAATGGCCGCAGTGGCGCACAGAACAAGCGCGGCAGAGGTCGCGCGGAGTGTGGAGAAAAAGCTCATCATGTCCTCCCAGAATGATTGCCCACACAGTAACAGGCGCTTTTCTTGCGGAAATACGACCAAAGGATGTGGGCCAAGGTCGCAAGTCTTGATGTGGATCATATTGGGGCAATGGGGCGGTTCCTACGTTGAGGCATCTTTTTGAAGGAGACCATCCCATGACACGTTTTGCCCTGATTGCCGCAGCCAGTTTCTGCGCCCTGCCCGCCTTTGCCAGCGAGACAACCTTCAAGCAGGTGAAGGTCGATGCAGGCAAGACGCTGTTCGAAGCCGAGTGCCGCCGCTGCCATGCGGTCGAGCCAACGGATTCGTCTTACGGCCCGCCTTTGGAGAACATCGTCGGGCGCGGTGCAGGCACCTACCCCGACTACGACTATTCCATTGCGCTGGAGGCTTCGGGCATCGTCTGGACCCCGGCGGCGCTGCGGGCGTGGATGGAGGACAATGACGGGTTCATGCCGGGCACCAAGATGCGCCATGTCGGCATCGAGGACCGAACCGTGCAGGATTTCATCCTGTCTTATCTGGTGTCGATCACAACGCAGGACAATTCGGCGATTTCTAAGTGACGAGTGGGCGGAGGGCGGCACCGTGGGGTGCCGCTTTTCAGTTCGTTTGGCGGTGGGAATTGCGCGCAAATAGAATCGAAAATGTAGGGTGCGTGATCTCACGCACCTTTTTCTTTTGTCGGGTCGTTTGTGCAAACACGCACCCTACGCGGGACGATCCTCAGGTTTTACAATCATAACCCTCTGCTGATGCTTGATTGGCGTCACTCGGGTCAAAATCGTCCGGGTTGTATTCGTCCTGACCCTCTCCGATGCCGGTGACATGCGTGGTACCAGTCTCTTCATCATAGACCAAACCATAGTTGGCTTTTCCCTGCGACTTGTACCGCATGTATTCATGGATGGCCGCATATATGAAAGCCACCGTGAAGGGTAAAAGGATCAAAGCTGCGATCAGTTGTGCATCCACAGGGAGGGCTCCTTGTTTAAGGACAGGGATCCTACTGAAGGTACAACGCTTAGACCACGCGCATTGATCCGACAACAGTGCAAATATTGGTCGTCTTCCCGGTGCCTTGCTGGACCGCGCGCAGCAGCGTGAGGTCGCTTACCTTTTGATTTACAATACTTATTTTCGCACCGAGATAGAACACCATTCAACTTGAGAGACTCAACGATTCGCGCGTTTAACTGATGGTCTGTCGTTTCTGTCAACCTCCCAAAGGTCTTACGACCCAAGTCGCGTACAACACGAATTCGTTATCCCTATACTGCGGGTCAGCCATCCATGTGCGCCCCCTCGTGCATCTGGATTTTCGCAACTGAAGTTCATGGGAGGAATACGAATGAACAGATTTGTTGCCGCCGTTACAGCCAGCATGCTCGCCGCGACCGGTGCGTTTGCGCAGGGTGTGACAGAAGACATGCTGGCCAATGACCAGACGATGACCAATCAGGTTGTCACAAACGGCATGGGACGGCATCTGCAGCGCTACTCGCCGCTGGAAACGCTCAACAAGGACAACGTCAAAAACCTTGTTCCGGCCTGGGCGTTCAGCCTTGGGGGTGAAAAGCAGCGCGGTCAGGAGACCCAGCCGCTGGTTTACGATGGCGTGATGTACATCACCGGGTCGTATTCGCGTCTTTATGCGATTGACGTGAACACCGGCGAAGAGCTCTGGCAGTATGATGCCCGTCTGCCCGAAGGCATCCTGCCCTGCTGTGACGTGATCAACCGTGGTGCCGCGCTGGCGGGCGACAAGGTGATCTTTGGCACGCTGGACGCCCGGATCGTGGCGCTGGACGCCAAGACCGGTGACGTCGTGTGGCGTGACAAGATCGACGATTACAAGGCGGGTTACTCCTACACGGCGGCACCGCTGGTTGTGGGCGATCTCGTAATCACCGGCAACTCGGGTGGCGAGTTCGGCATCGTGGGGTCTGTGCAGGCGCGCAATGTCGAGAACGGCGATCTGGTCTGGGAACGCCCGGTTATCGAAGGCCATATGGGCATGCTCAATGGCGAAGAAAGCACCATGACCGGCACGCTGAATGCGACATGGCCAGGTGACATGTGGAAGACCGGTGGCGGGGCCACATGGCTGGGTGGGTCGTATGACGCACGCACCGACACGCTGATCTTCGGCGCAGGCAACCCTGCCCCGTGGAACAGCTGGCTGCGCGATGCGGGTCAGGACAATTCCGGCAAGGGCGACAACCTATATGCCGCCAGCCGCATCGGCATCGACCCGGCGACCGGCGAGATCAAGTGGCACTACCAGACCACGCCGCGCGAAGGCTGGGACTATGACGGTGTGAACGAAGTTGTGGCGTTCGACGCCCGCGACGGGTCGCAGCGCCTCGCGACAGCAGACCGGAACGGCTTTTTCTATGTTCTTAACGCCGAAGACGGTGGCTTCATCAGCGGCACGCCGTTTGTGAAGGACATCAGCTGGGCCGAGGGTATCGACGAAAACGGTCGTCCGATCTTTATCGAGAGCAACCGTCCGGGCGATCCGGCGGCTGCAGCTGACGGCAAGAAGGGTGAGGTCGTGTTTGCCTCGCCATCCTTCCTGGGTGGCAAGAACTGGATGCCGATGTCCTTCTCGCAGCGGACCGGCAACTTCTACGTGCCGTCCAACGAATGGGGCATGGATATCTGGAACGAGCCGATCACCTACAAGAAGGGTGCGGCCTATCTGGGCTCCGGTTTCACCATCAAGCCGAACTACGAAGACCATATCGGTTCGCTCAAGGCGATTGATCCCGACACCGGCGATTGGGTCTGGGAATACAAGAACGACGCGCCGCTCTGGGGTGGTGTGATGACCACGGCGGGTGGTCTGGTGTTCTTCGGCACACCGGAAGGCAAGTTCATCGCGTTGGATGACGAAACAGGCCAGGAGCTCTGGTCGTTCCAGACCGGCTCGGGCATCGTCGGTCAGCCGATCACCTGGGAACAGAATGGCGAGCAATATGTCTCGGTCATCTCTGGCTGGGGCGGTGCGGTTCCGCTTTGGGGTGGTGAAGTGGCCAAGAAGGTCAACTACCTGAACCAGGGTGGCACGCTCTGGACCTTCCGCCTGCCTAAAGAGCTGGCCTCGGCGAACTGATCTTTACCAATCGGTAAAAAGAGCGGCGCACCTTCGGGTGCGCCGTTTTTTTGTGGGTTGAATGGTGCCGCGATGACCGCTTTGAGCCCAAAATGTTTGATGCTGCATGGTCATTGTATGTCGGGTTTCGCTCTTTTCAGGGCTAGGCACCCGATCAGTCAATGAGCCAGTCCTGAATCGTTTCTTTAAGCAGTTTTGCCCCTGCAGCAGCAGTATTACGCTCTGCGCTGAGGCATTGCGCTGCAAGGGCACCCCAGACTACACAAACCAACAGTTCTGCGGCGCCCGCCGGGTCGACATGTCGCGCGAGCCGCCCCGATTTCCGGTCCCGCTCAAGTACCTGCTTCGCCTTGCGGACGAGCATCTGCCTGTAGTTCCGCACAATCTGTAGATGGCGCGAATCGATAGTTTTACTTTGCGTCGCTGACATGACCATCAGGCATCCGGCGGGCTGTTGAGACGTTTTGTCCGATCCTTCCATCATTGCAATAATCACCTCAACAAGCGCCTCGCTGCCCAGTCCCTGCGTCGTGGACTCGATCTGATTTTCAATCGTCTCGTGATAAAGCTTCAGACTGTCCAGAAACATCTCCGGCTTCTTGCCGAAAGAGTTGTAGAGGCTGGTGCGAACGAGTGACGTTGCCCCTTCGAGATCACTCAAGCTCGTTGCCTCGTACCCCCTCGTCCAGAACACCTGCATGATTGCAGCTCTTGCGGTCTCGAGATCGAATTCCAGCCCACGTGGCATTTTGTACTGCTCCAAACAAAACGATTGACTCGGCACGGTGAGCGCCGTTAGTACATTTTGTACTGATCGAAACAATACACAAAACCATCGTGAAAGGAAATGCAAAATGACCCCCGAGATGATCTCCCTTCTTGTCTTTCTAGCGACGTTCGCCGCACTGCTGCTCGCTCAACCTTTGATCTTGGCGCGAGCCAAAGGCATGCAATACGTGACCGGCAACCGTGCCGAGCCGGTGGACGCACACGCCCCTGTCGCTGGTCGTCTTGACCGGACCGTCAGAAATAGCATCGAAGCCGCCGTTCTGTTCGTCCCGCTCGTTCTGGCGACTGAGATACTGGGAACCTCAAACGCTTTGACGCAATGGGGTGCTATGGTCTTTGTCGCCGCGCGTGTCGTGTATGCCCTGCTATATCCTCTGGGCATCGTGGGTTTGCGCACACTTACTTGGAATGCCGGCTTTGCCGCGCTGGTCGCTATGGCACTGGGCCTGGTGCGGGGCTAGAGTCTTCGACGAACTTGCGAAAGCGGACCTTGAAAAGCAATGCTTCAAGGTCAGCTTCGTCCCGCACACCCGACCTTCTGCCCGCTACCCCCGACCCTTCCCCAAATGCTTCTTCAACGCGCCTGCATTACGCTCACGACGGCCCTTGTAGGGGTTCTTGTCGCCCTGCCCGCGCAGGGTCAGGCGGATGGGGGTGCCCGGCATGTCGAAATCCTCGCGCAGGCCGTTGACGAGGTAGCGTTTGTAGCTGTCGGGCATCTTGTCGGGGTGCGAGCACATGACAACGAAGCCCGGCGGGCGGGTCTTGACCTGGGTCATGTAGCGCAGCTTGATCCGTTTGCCCTGCGGTGCGGGTGGCGGATGTTGTTCCAGCATGGCGGCCAGCCAGCGGTTGAGCTGGGCGGTGGTCACGCGGCGGTTCCAGACGGTGTGGGCCTTGACGATGGCGGCTTGCAGGCGGTCGAGGCCGCGTCCGGTTTTGGCGGAGACGGTGACAAGCGGCGCGCCGCGCAGTTGCGGGAGGAGGCGTTCAAACTCCTCTTTCAGCATCTTGAGCTTGTCCTGCTTGTCGTCTTCCGTGTCCCATTTGTTCACGGCGATGACGACGGCGCGGCCCTCGCGTTCGGCCAGATCGGCGATGCGCAGATCCTGCGATTCAAACGGGATCGCAGCGTCGAGCAGGACGACCACAACCTCGGCGAATTTTACCGCGCGCAGGCCGTCGGACACGGAGAGCTTTTCCAGCTTTTCCTGCACCTTGGCCTTTTTGCGCATGCCCGCCGTGTCGAAGATGCGCATATGCACGCCGTCCCATTCCGTCTGGACGGAAATGGCATCGCGGGTGATTCCCGCTTCGGGGCCAGTGAGCAGGCGGTCTTCGCCAAGTATCTTGTTGATCAGCGTGGATTTGCCCGCATTCGGGCGGCCGACCACTGCAATCTGCAAAGGCTTGGCGGCGGTGATGGCGCGGGGGGCGTCGGGGTCTTCCTCGCCGACATCGACCTCGGTTTCAGGGGCGTCGGCTTCGGCGCGTTTCTCGAATTCATCGGCCAAGGGCTGGAGCATGGCGTAGAGCTCGGGCATGCCTTCGCCATGTTCGGCGGAGAGGCGCAGCGGTTCGCCCAGACCCAGCGCATAGGCTTCGAGCACACCGGCCTCGGCGGCGTTGCCTTCGGCCTTGTTGGCGGCGAGCAGCACATAGTCGGAGCGCTTACGCAGAATGTCGGCCAGCACTTCGTCGGTCGGGGTCACGCCCACGCGGGCGTCGATCATGAAGAGGCACACATCCGCCATGTCCACCGCACGTTCGGTCAGTTTGCGCATGCGGCCCGGCAGGCTTTCGTCGGTGGCGTCTTCCAGACCGGCGGTGTCGATCACCGTAAAGCGCAGATCGCCCAGTTTGGCCGCACCTTCGCGCAGGTCACGGGTCACGCCGGGTTGGTCATCCACCAAAGCAAGCCGTTTGCCGACCAACCGGTTGAACAGGGTCGATTTGCCCACATTGGGGCGACCGACGATGGCGAGGGTGAAAGACATGGGCGCACAGGACTCCGGTTCAGATCAAGCCGCCCGCCTAACGTATTTCCTGCGATAGTGGAAGGGGTCAGCGATAGGCGTGCAGAACACCGTTGGTCGACACCACATAGAGCGTGCCGTTGGCCACCACGGGACGGGTTGTGGCCCCACCGCGGATCTCGGTCTGGCTGACAAGTTCCCCGGAGTCCGGATCAAATGACCGGATGACACCGTCAGAGGATGCCACGATCAACCGTCCGCCAGCCATTATCGGACCGTAATTGGCGTAGGCTGAGTCACGGCGACGTTGTGGGCGACGCACAGGTTCATACCCGGGCAGGTCCACAGCCCAGATCTGCGTGCCGTCATCAGCGCTAACCCGAACCAGTTCGTTCAGATCCGAGACGAAATAAATCGAATTTCCCGCAGGCCAGACCGGGTCCATCGCGCCATGCGGGACCGTCCAGAGGCGCTCTCCGGAGTTGAGATTGAGCGCCACGACACGCCCTGAATGGTTGCCCGCATAGACCGTATTGCCGTCAATGACCGGATAGCCGGTGATGTCGTCGACCAGCGTGATGGCAAAGCCTTTGCGCGCGCCAACGATGTCAGCGCTCCAAAGTCGCAGGCCACCCTGCCGGAACGCGCCTTGCACGGCGCCGCCGCCAAATGAAAACACAACATGGCTGTTATTGACTGCTGGGGGTGCGGCTCCGGCGACGTTGCCGACATCGCCCAACCCATCAGACTGCCATCGCACACGACCATCATCGGCTTCGACAGCCCAAGCGGTGCTGTCGCCCGCGACCAGATAAATCAGATCACCGAACACGGTCGGCGCTCCGGTTGCCGTGGCTTGAAGGCGTTGCGTCCAGATCTCTTGTCCGGTCGACGCGTCCAGGGCCGTCAGTGTGCCAAAACCCGATGTGACATAGAGCCGCCCGTCGTTTGCCGCCAATCCACCGGCCAGGGCCTGCGAAGCGTCATCGCGCAAAGGCACGAGGCTGTAGGACCACAGTGCCTCACCCGAAGTGGATGTTGCAGATACGCGCCCGGCGCTGTCGATGGTAAAGACACGGCCATCTGCGACCACGGGATCAGTGATAATACGGGCACGGCGCTTGTCCCCTTGTCCTATGGATGTGGACCAAACTGGGGTCAGAGTGTTCGACAGTGCCGCGTTTGTGGTCCGCGCCGACGGGCTAACATGGCTCTGCGGCCAAGCGGCATTGCTGGTGGCGGCGGGCACAGCGGCGGGGACTGATGTATTCTCGGGCGTTGCTGCCTGCGCGTTGGCCGGGTCCTGTAGCACGTCACGAACGCCCAGCCGTTCACCCGGCAGGATGATCTCGCGATCCGTACAGCCCGCAAGGACCCCGATTGACACCACGCTGGCCAAAATGAATTTCGCTTGCACTGCCCTGCCCTCGTCTTCTTGTCGTGTCGGACCAAATTGATCTTGCGATCAGGACGCTTCGATCTCGCCACTCAGCGCAACAATCAACTGAGACGCGCGTCGGCGCAAGCCTGCAGTCACCTCGGAATCGCTCAGCAGCGCGTTCAGCCGTGTCAATGCAGCCGCGG
>JAUIIR010000070.1 GCA_030431485.1 Alphaproteobacteria bacterium | reverse complement strand
TCAACGAATACAGGTAGATAAATAGCAATACGATGCAAAATCTACGCTCAAATACTTATGCAATGGACTTGCAAACAACTGTCGATCTGGATTCTGTGCTGCAAGCAAATAGTCTTCTTGCTTCCACCGCGCTGGTTGCAACCGCGGGCATCGCGGCAGCCGAAGTCAAAATCACCGGCTATGCAGAAATCGGCATCATTGGCGGCGACAAGTACGCAACTGACTCGTGGCATACCGACATCGACGTCACATTCTCCATGACCGGTGAATCCGACGGTGGTCTGGCATTCGGTGCAAGCATCGACCTCGACGAAGCTGACGACAGCGCCGCAGGCGGTTCGCTCGCATTCGGCAACATGACCCAGGGCGGCGAAACATACTTCCTGTCCTACGGCGCACTGCGTCTGGACATGGGTGACACCGACGGTGCTTTCGACGCAGCAATGCAGGAAGTTAACCTCGCTGGCGCATCCATCGCGGACGACGAAACATCGCACGCTGGCTTCAACGGCAACGCAGGTCTCGACGGCACTTTCGACGGTCAGATCGCTCGCGTATCCTACTCTGCAGCTGGCTTCACAGCCGGTATCTCCGCTGAAATCGACGACAGCGGCGACGCTGACCCGGTCTGGGGTCTCGGCCTGCGTTACACCACCGACCTGGGTGGCACCGCGATCGGCATCGGTCTTGGTTCCCAAACTCAGGAAGACATCGGCGATCTGGTCGGTATCAGCCTCGACGCGAAGATGGCGAACGGCTTCTCCGCAGCGATCAACTACTCCGAGCTGGACCCGGAAGTTGGTGACGACAACGTGACTCACCTGGGCCTCGGCGTTGGTTACACCATGAACGCTCTGTCGGTTGGTGTGAACTACGGTGTGTACGAAGTTGACGGCGATGAAACCTCCTCCGGTTTCGGCCTCGCAGCAACATACGACCTGGGCGGCGGTCTCGCAGCTCACCTCGGCTATGGCAACAGCGACATCGCTGGCTCCGACGACGTAGACAGCTACTCGCTCGGTCTGTCGATGAGCTTCTAATAGCTCATAACCAGATTTGGTTAAGGAAAGAGCGGGCCTTGTGCCCGCTCTTTTCTTTTGTGCGTCTGCCAAGTAGCAAGTGGGAAAAAGGCCGGTGCTTCGATGCAGACCAATCCGATCAACATCATCAAGTCGACCTATGATCAGGCGCTTGCGCTTGCGCGTAAGGGGGATTTCGGAAAAGCCGCCGGACTGTTGGATGGCCTTGCCCTGAAAGCACCAAACCTGCCTGAAATCCATTTCCAGCGCGCCCGCATGGCGGACAGGTTGGGGGATCAGGAAAAACGTCTGTCGTCAATTGACCGCGCAGTTTCGTTGCGCGCCAGCGAACCCGCTATCCTCAATGAAGCCATTGCCGCGCATAAGTCTGCGGGACATCATGATACAGTCCTCACTCTTTACGACAGTCTGATCGCGCTCGATCCAAAAGCCATCAAACCCCAAGCGGAAAAGGCTCTGTACCTGCAAACTGCTGGCCGCTTTGACGAATCCGAGCAACTGCTCCGCAAGCTGCAGAAAAAATATCCGCACGATGCCGAACTGTATCGGATGCTGGCGACAACAGTCCGCATCACGCCAAATGATCCGATGATCGCTGCCATGCGTCGGCTTGCCAACCACCCCCGTTTGTCAGCGCCGGGACGCATGCATATCAACTTTGCACTGGCGAAAGCGATGGAAGACACCGGGACCATTGCCAAGGTCTTTCCGCATCTTCGCATTGCCAATAATACGCAGGCTGAGCTTTTCCCGGATGATCCGGCCGCACGGGCCGCCGAACGTCAAGGTGTGTTGAATGCACAGAAGGGTCTTCCTCCGATGTCCGGATCTGACGGGACCGATCCTGCATTGATCTTTGTGACAGGCCTGCCCCGCTCGGGCACCACTCTGGTCGAACAGATCATTGCCAGCCACAGCAAAGTACAGGCCGGTGGAGAGATGGCCACAGCCTTGCGCACAGCGTACAGCATTTTTGGCCAAGGTGCCGAGATGCGCTCGCTGAGGGAAGAACCAGCGGACAAGTTTCAAAGCTTTATCACGACGCTCAGCGCGGCGAACCGGCCCTATGCTGATCCGGCCAAACCCAATCTCACCGATAAGTCGATCATGGCGTTCCTGATTTACGGATTGCTGCATGCGACATTGCCGAACGCACGTTTCATTGTCGTGCATCGCGATCCACGCGACATTGCGCTGTCGATCTACAAGAACCATTTCAACAGCGGCACACATCGCTACGCCAATGATCTCGCCTCTATCGCAGAGGTGATCAAGTCTTTCCGCCAGATCATCGCGCATTGGCGTGCCGTACTTCCCGACAGATTTGCCGAAATCCACTACGAGAACCTCGTATCTGACCCCGAAATGCAATCGAGAAAACTGATCACGGCGGCCGGGCTGGACTGGGAAGATCAATGCCTTAACTTCCACGAGAAAGGCGGCACAGTGAAGACTCTCAGCCTGCATCAGGTCCGACAGCCAATCTATAAAAGCTCTGCAGCCGCCTGGCGCCGCTACGAGACCGAGCTGCAACCCTTTATTGACGCTTGGGGAGACACACCATGGGATTGACCGACATCACGACGCGCATCGCCAAGGCCGCAAAGGACGCCGATCGTGATCCATCACACATCACGCTGATTGCTGTGTCGAAGGTGCAGCCCAATGAGCGCGTCGAGGCCATACTAAAGGAAGACCATCGCAGTTTCGGCGAAAACCGCGTGCAGGAGGCGGCTGGCAAATGGCCCGCTTTTCGCGAAGCTTACGATGGCGTCGATCTGCATCTGATCGGTCCTTTGCAAAGCAACAAGGCGCGCCAGGCTTTCGAGCTGTTTGATGTGATCCACACGCTCGACCGGCCCAAACTGGCCAACACCTTTGCGCGGCTCGCTCAGGAAATGGGTCATTGTCCGCCCCTCTTCATTCAGGTGAACACAGGTGAAGAACCGCAGAAAGCGGGAATCGATCCAGCGGACACCGATGCGTTCGTTCAGGAATGCCGCGCGCTGGACCTGCCGATCCATGGACTGATGTGCATTCCACCCGTGGACGAAACCCCGTCCTTGCATTTCGCGCTGTTGCACAAATTGGCCAATCGCAATGGCCTTAGCCAACTCTCAATGGGCATGAGCGATGATTTCGAACAGGCAATCGCTTTCGGTGCCACACATATCCGTGTCGGCTCAGCCCTGTTCGGTGAACGGGTCCCGCCCGCTGAATGACACAGGTTTTCCGTCCATGGAAAACCTGGATGCGTTGACGCATCCGTTGCCCATAAAACAAGAAAGCCCCGGAGGTCCGGGGCTTTTTTCTTTCTGCGATCAAAAACCTTAGTGCAGCTTCTGACCCACTTCAGCAATCGCATCGTCAATGCTTTTGGCCGCGTCTTTGGCAGTCATCTGCTTGGCCACCACGTCGCGAGCAGCCTTGATGGCCACAGCAATCGCACGGTCGCGCACTTCTTTGACCGCGCTGGCCTCTGCGGACGCGATCTGATCCTCAGCAGCAGCCAGACGACGCGCGATTGACTTCTCCAGATCGGCTTTGGCTTGCTCACCGGCCAGAACCGCTTCTTCTTTGGCGTGCGCGATGATCCGGTCGGCTTGCTCCTGAACCTCGCGCTGACGGCGCTCGTAGGATGCCAAGAGCGCCTGAGCTTCTTCGCGCAGGGCCTTGGCTTCGTCCAGCTCGCTCTTGATGCCTTCGGCGCGCTTGTCCAGCATGCCCATCAGCAGCGTCGGCACCTTGAAGTACAGCAACACTCCAATGAAGACGATGAACCCGATCGTCACCACGAAATCGGTGTTCTTGAGCGAGAAGAACGGACCGGATGCGGCAAAGGCTGGGCTTGCGAGCAGCGATGCTGCGGCAATGGTCATGATACGTCTCATGTCGCTCACCCCTTCATCTGTGCATCAACGGCAGCGGCAATGGCTGCATCGTCGGCCTGGCCACCAACAGCAGCAACGATGCTACCAGCGGTGTCTTTTGCCACAGCTTCCACGCTCTCAACAGCGGAGGCGCGAATTACTGCGATAGCTTTCTCGGATTCAGCGGCCTTGGCTGCGATCTCCGCGTCCGCTTTGGCAATAGCCTTATCCAATTCGGCCTGCATCTCGGCTTTGTTCTTGGCGATGATTTCCTGCGCTTCCGCACGGGCATCCGCCAGAGCCTTGTTATAGGCCTCTTCGGCCTCAACAGCTTTTTGCTTAAGATCTTCAGCAGCCGCGAGGTCGTTTGTGATCGTGCCTTGTCGTTCCGCCAGGACCGTCGCAATGCGCGGCAACGCGATGCGGGACAGGACAAAGTAAATCGCAATCAGTGCGATCAGGAGCCAGAAAATCTGGTTCGGCATCCAGTCGGCGCAAAGCTGCGGCATGCCGATGGCGCTGCCATCCGGGCCCACACAAGCGCTGGCTGTACCAGTGGTTTCGGTTGCCATATCGTCCTCCGTCGGAACTTGTCGTTACATCGGGCGGGCCGCGTGTTTACGGCACCGCCCGCGCGTAAGGATTTAAGTCCGAAGCTTAGACGGCGAACATCAGCAGCAGCGACACGAGGAATGCGAAAATCCCCAGCGCTTCTGCGAACGCGATACCGATGAAGAGAGTGGCTGTCTGCGAAGCAGCAGCGGACGGGTTACGCAGAGCACCTGCGAGGTAGTTGCCGGCCACGTTGCCCACCCCGATTGCGGCTGCGCCGGAACCGATTGCTGCCAGGCCTGCGCCGATGTGTGCGAGATCGCCTTCCATATGAATTCTCCTTACGATTGGAAGTTAGCGTTGAAGCGTAGGGTGCGTGATGTCACGCACCGAACATTAGTGTGACGGGTGCAGCGCGTCCTTGAGGTACACGCAGGTCAGGATCGTGAACACGTAGGCCTGGATGAAGGCCACGAGCACCTCCAGTGCATAGATTGCAGTGATGCCGAGGATCGACAGCGGCGCGACCGCGGTGATTGCGGCGAAGCCAGCGAACACTTTGAGAACCGCGTGGCCAGCCATGATGTTACCCGCAAGACGGATGGAATGGCTGACGGGACGCACGAAGTAGGAGATCAGTTCGATCACGGCAAGGATCGGGCGCAGCGCCAGAGGTGCGCTCGAAACCCAGAAGAGACCAAGAAAACCGGCACCGTTCTTGATGAAGCCCAGAGCGGTCACCGCAATGAACACACCGAAACCAAGGACAGCCGTGACCGCAATATGCGACGTCGGCGAGAAGGATGTCGGGATCAAAGCAAGGAAGTTCGAGAAGACGATGAACATGAACAGCGTAAAGATGTACGGGAAATACTTCACGGCATCCTTACCGGTTACGTCCTCAACCATCTTGTAAACGAAACCGTAGGCCAGCTCTGCGATTGACTGCACACGTGTCGGCACAGTGGCGCGCTTTGACGTACCCAGCACCATCAGCGCAATCACACACGCGACTGCGAGTAAAAGCCACAGTGCCACATTGGTAAAGGTGAACATGCCCACCGCACCGTCGCCAAACAGCGGCTTGACGATGAACTGATCCATCGGGTGGAAAACCAGTCCGCCTTCGCTGTGACCGTTAGCTTCCGTCGCCATGTCGATCCCTCTCGTTCTCTCCGGCCAACTCGGCCAGTTGCTTGACCTGGAACTCCTTGGCGGTGCGGATCATCACATTCACGCCTGCCGCGAAACCCAGCAATGTAAATAGCACCATCAACCACGGATCGGTCCCAAAGACCGCATCAAGCCCGTATCCGATGCCAAATCCGATCCCAAGACCGGACACCATCTCAATCACCATGCGCCACGCTTGCTGCGCCTGGCTGTAATGTTCTTCCTGGTGTGGCTTGTCCTCTTTGGCCCCCTTGGCCGCCGCAATCCGCGCTTCCAGCTCTTTCAGCCGTTGCTTTGGATCGTCGTCAGACATGCGCTCCATCCCAGTTGGAACTTTGGGCATGTGCTACGGTGCAGCATGCCCTGAGTCAAGGCGCTGCGAGGCGCGGACAAAAAGACCTTAAGACTCTGATAAGTATACACTTTGAAACTTCTCAGAAGTGATGGCCCAAAGGGTCGCAGGGGCGCTTCTGCCAATTTGGGCCCGTTGCGCATATTCAACTTTCCGGTTGAGTTTTACGGCCATCTCCGTCTACTGCGCGCCATGACCCCTGCACTCGACACCGTCTTTGCCGCATTGGCAGACCCGACCCGCCGTCAGATCCTGACGATGCTGCTCGAGGATGATATGGCCGTCACCGACGTCGCCGAGCCGTTTGAGATGTCGCTAGCCGCGATCTCGAAACATCTGCTGATCCTCGCAAATGCCGGGCTGATCAGTCAGGAAAAACGCGGCCGCGTGAAATGGTGCAAATTGGAGCCCGACGCCTTGAGGGACGCCAGCGTCTGGATGCAGGCCTTTGGACAGTTCGAAGCCATCAACCTCGATGCCTTCGAACGGTTCCTGGAAACGGAGCTTGGGCCTGACTCCACATAGGAGCGTCCAACTCCTTAAAGGCTTCATATCCGGGTCACAAAACTGCCGCGAGGATCAACGACGTTTCCCGCATGAGTAGCGTTCCAGTCACGTCCGGCCGTAGCCTCCCTACGAAACGACTTTTCCCGACAGGCATTGATGGGCTTATCGCAGTCCTCTGCCTTTTGGGTCTGTTCCCTTTCACCCCAACCGGGGGGATCGCGGTCGCTATCCTGAGCATTCCCTTTGGCGCCGGGCTGCTGCTCATCGTCCCGTATATGGCGATGATGGCCTGCCTTGCGCGGTTGATCTACATCGGCCTCCGGTTCAGCCCCTTGTCAGCGCGGATGGCGTTCTTTGCCTCTGTCGCCGCAACCGGGGCAATTGTCGCCCTGATCGTGTGGGACGCGACACATGATACGACCCGCAACATGACGCCCTCGGAACGGATCGCAGCAGGCGATCTGCCCAAAGGTGCGCTTACCTTCCTTCAGCGCACAGGCCCTGTTGTGAAGATTTCAGGAGGCAGGTCCATCGACCTCATCGAACACAGCTCTGCAGGGGATGCCCAGACAGGATGCCGTTCAACATGCAAGGCGCTTCTAAACCAAGGCTTGGCGCAGGAGGTCTTGCGTGTCGGCGAGAGCAGCACTTTCATCTATCGCCGCAAGCCGTCAAAGGGGCCGTGCCCTAACCCGCAAGACGGCGAAAAGATCAATCCCACGCAGGGACTGTGCGGCTATTTCGGACCCACGCGGCAATCGGACCTGACGATGGAAATCGTCCCGTCGTCGCACCCGAACCTCTTTACGTCACAGCACATGCGTGACCTTGGCCAGTCTGCGGACAAACGGTCGATAACCCGCGTGACCCTGACCGACCATCGCACCGGGACAACTCAAAACCACTTTCTCGGGCAGTTCTCATTTCGAAGCGGCCATCCCCTGGGCATCAATAGCAGAGGAGATTTGGGGGCTACGTTTAGTATGGGTACAAAACGGCACACCTTTCGTGCCCATGGCCTTGACGCGCAGGATAACCCGCGCCTCACCATCTTCAGTGGCGATGCCGCAGATTTTGCAGTGGCTGTCTTGTCCGCAGCCCGCTCGGTCACGCCATGAGGCGAGGACAGGGAACCGGCAGCTAGGCCGCCAGTCCACGCCCCTTCAGCAACGCTTCAACCCCCGGCATCCGCCCCCGGAACTTGGTGTACAGCACATCCGCCTCCTCGGACCCGCCTGCCGACAGGATAAACTGCTCAAGCTTGCCCGCCATCGCCGAATCGAACGCGCCGCCCGCTTCCTCGAACGCCTCGAACGCATCTGCATCCATCACCTCGGACCACATGTAGCTGTAGTACCCCGACGAATAGCCGTCGCCGGTAAAAACATGCGCGAAATGCGGCGTGGCGTGGCGCATGACAATCGCCTCGGGCATTCCCAATTCGGCCAGCACCTCGGCCTGCGCCGCCATCGGATCGGCGGGCGGTTCCCCTTCGTGGAACGCCAGATCAACCAGCGCCGAGGCCACGTATTCCACCGTCTGGAACCCCATGTCATAAGTCGCCGCCGCCAGCACCTTGTCCAGCATCTCCTGCGGCATCGCCTCGCCAGTTTCGGCATGAACCGCGAATTCCTGCAGCACCTCCGGCACTTCCAACCAATGCTCATACAACTGGCTCGGCAGCTCCACAAAGTCACGCGCCACCGAAGTGCCAGAGATCATGTCATAGGTCACATCCGACAGCATCTGGTGCAGCGCATGCCCGAACTCGTGGAACAGCGTCCGCGCGTCATCATACGACAGCAGCGCCGGATCGCCCTTGGCAAAGTTGCAGATATTCACCACGATCGGCGCCTGCACATCCGGGAGCTTGCGCTGAGACCGCATCGCCGAGCACCACGCGCCCGACCGTTTCGACGCCCGCGCAAAATAGTCCCCGATGAACACCGCCACATGCTTCCCGTTCCGCGTCACCTCCCACGCCCGTGCATCCGGGTGGTAGAGCGCCACATCCAAAGGCCGGAAATCAAGCCCGAACAACCGGTTTGCACAGGCGAAAGACGCCTCGATCATCTTCTCCAATTGGAAATAGGGCTTCAACTCTGCCTCGTTGAGCGCAAATTCCTCACTCCGCCGCGCCTCCGAGTAATACCGCCAATCCCACGCCTGCAGAGGCCCATTCACACCATCGGCCACCATCCTGTCTTCCAGCAGCGCAGTATCCGCCAAAGCCCGCGCCTTCGCAGGCTCCCACACATCCATTAACAAACCGCGAACAGCCTCAGGCGTTTTCGCCATCTCGGTCTCAAGCTTGTAGGATGCGAAATCGTCATAGCCGAGCAACTTCGCCCGCTCGGCCCGCAACTGCAAAATCTCGGCTGCAACCCCACGGTTGTCCGTCTTGCCACCATTTTCACCGCGCGCCACCCAGGCGCGCCACGCCTCTTCTCGCAACGACCGGTTCGGACAGAACTGCAGGAACGGCACGATCACCGACCGCGACAGCGTCAATACAGGGCCATCCGCACCCCGCTCCTTACCTGCCGCGCGCACCGCGCTCACCACAAACGCAGGCAATCCCTCCAACTCATCCTCCGACAACGCACGCTGCCAGTCGCGCTCATCCGCCAAAAGGTTCTGCCCGAACTGCGTGCCCAAAGTGGCCAGCCGCCCCTTGATCTCCTTCATCCGCGCCGCCTCATCCCCGGTCAGCGCAGCGCCTGCGCGCACGAACCCGCGATGGGTCAGCATCAGCACCCGCGCCTGTTCGGGCGTCAGATCCAGCGCCTCGCGCGCCAGCCACACCTGTTCGATCCGAGAAAACAGCGCCTGATTGCCATAGATCGCCGCCGAATGCGCCGCAAGCTTGGGAGAAAACTCCCGCATGATCTCTTCGCGCATGTCGGTGCTGTCGGCCCCGGCCAGGTTGTAAAACACCCCCAGCACTCGGCCCAACGCCGCGCCCGTCTGCATCAACCCTTCAATCGTGTTCTCGAATGTCGGCGGCTCCGGGTTGGTTGCAACCGCCTCGACCTCTGCCAGCCCTTCCGCCATCGCAGCCTCGATCGCAGACGCGAAATGCGCGTCCTCGATCAGGTCAAACGGCGGCAGGCCGAACTCTGTATCCCAGGTCTCAAGCAACGGGTTGGTCATCGAAGGCTCCTATTCGGTTTCACCAAAACCTAGGGCCGCCCGACGGCAACAACAATGGGCGAAGAACAGGCAAAGCAGAGGTCAGTGTACCGCTGCCGTCTCCGCACTCTGGCCACAGACCGGGCAATCGCCCCGCGGCTTCAGCCCGATTTTCCGCGTTTCGCCCCAAAGCGCGTCGTAGATCAGCATCTCGCCCTTCATCGCCTGCCCCGCCCCCGTGATCAGCTTGATCGCCTCAACCGCCATCATCGACCCGATCACACCGGGCAAGGGCCCGATCACGCCAGCCTCGGCACAAGACGGCGCCAGGCCCGCCGCGGGGGCTTCGGGGAAAATGCACTGGTAACAGGGCGTGCCCGACGCCGGATCAAAGACCGAAATCTGCCCTTCCCATTGCGACAACGCCCCTGAAATCAACGGCTTGCCCATGGCAACTGCCGCCCGGTTCGCCAGATAGCGCGTCTCGAAATTGTCCGTGCCGTCCAGCACCAGATCATACTCCGACACCAGCTTTTCGGCCACATCCTCGGTCAGCCGCCGATGATAAGGGCGTACCTCAGCGTAGGGGTTCTGTGCAAGCATTGCGGCCTGCGCGGAAAACACCTTGGGCATGCCGATGTCCTGATCCCGGTGGATCACCTGCCGTTGCAGGTTGGCGTTCTCGACCACATCATCGTCGATCACCCCGATGGTGCCCACCCCAGCCGCTGCCAGATATTGCAACGCAGGCGCGCCCAAACCCCCGGCGCCAATCACCAGAACCTTGGCATCACGCAGCGCCTTCTGCCCCGGCCCGCCGATCTCGCGCAGCACGATATGGCGGGCATAGCGCTCCAACTCCGAAGCCGAGAAACTGGCAGACCGCTGCACCGGCGCCGCCTCGCCCTTTTCTTTGACCAATGCGCGGTCCTTCAACCCTTTGACGACCCGCCCATAAAGAACGGCAATCGCCGCAAACACACCCAGAAGAATCCAAAGCGCCGCACTCTCGCCCGTCGCCATGCGCAACGGATGGCCCACCGGCAAAGCGATCTGGATGAACAGGACGCCCACATAAAGCAGCCCGATCATGTAGAGCCGCGCCGTACGTGGCATCTTCATCAACGCGCCCAGACCCCAAAGGGCCGCTGCCATGGCAAAGACGACAATCATTCCGACACCCCAGTCGATCCAAAACCACCAGCACCCCGCGCCGTGTCGTCGAGGGTCTCCACCAATTCGAATTCCGGAAGCAAAACAGGGGCCACGATCATCTGCGCAATCCGGTCGCCATGCGCAATCTCAAAGGCGGCCTGCCCGGCATTCATTACGATCACCCCCAAAGGTCCGCGATAATCACTGTCGATAGTCCCCGGAGCGTTGAGCAGAGTGATCCCGTGCTTCAAGGCAAGCCCCGAACGCGGCCTGATCTGCACCTCAAACCCCTCCGGGATCGCCATGCGCAGCCCCGTTGGCACCAGCGCCCGCGCGCCCGGTTTCAGCACAACAGACCCGCGATCGGGGAGATTCGCCCGCAAATCCGCCCCTGCCGCCCCGGCACTGGCATAGACCGGCAGCCCCAAGGACCTGTCCGCTCCGTCATCCCAAGTCAGCCTGATCGCGACCACGCCTTGCCCTTCTTCTTTTTCCAAATATGCAAAATGGCCCAACCGCGCCGTCAGACCAGCGCGTCGGCAATCCGTGCTGCCAATTGCCGCGCCACCGCATCCTTGCCCATGCGCGGCCACGCTTCGGCCCCGGCATCCGAGATCAGCGTCACCGCGTTCTCGGTCCCACCCATGATGCCGGTCGCGGGCGACACGTCATTGGCGACAATCCAATCACAGCCTTTGCGCGCTCGCTTGGCGGTGGCGTTCTGGATCACGTCATGGGTCTCTGCGGCAAACCCTACAACAAGGCCCGGGCGCCCTTCCGACATCTGCGAAACCTCGGCCAGAATGTCCGGATTCTCTTCGAAGGCCAGTGTCGGCAACGCGCCTGCGACTTTCTTGATCTTGCTGTCCGATGCCCCGACCACGCGCCAGTCGGCCACCGCCGCCGCAAAGACCGCCGCATCAGCAGGCAAGGTCGCCAACACCGCCGCCCGCATCTCGCGCGCGGTCACTACAGACACCACCTCTACACCGTCGGGCGGCGCAACATCCGCAGGCCCGGTGACGAACACCACCTCGGCCCCCAAGGCCCGCAGCGCCGCCGCAATCGCCGTGCCCTGCGCGCCCGAGGACCGGTTCGCGATATAGCGCACCGGATCAATCGGCTCATGCGTCGGTCCTGATGTCACAACAATCCGCTTGCCTCTGAGCGGTCCATCCGCCAGCGCACCCACAACCGCATCGACAATCTCCAACGGCTCGGCCATGCGCCCCGGCCCATATTCGCCGCACGCCATGTCGCCGTCGTTCGGCCCCACAATCGAAACCCCGTCGCCCTTTAAGACCGCCAGATTGCGCTGGGTCGCGGGATGCTCCCACATCCGCACATTCATCGCAGGTGCGATCATTATCGGCGTATCCGTCGCCAGCAAAAGCGTCGTCGCCAGATCCCCCGCCATCCCCTGCGCCATCTTCGCCATCAGATCTGCCGTTGCCGGGGCCACGAGCACCAGATCGGCAACGCGGGACAGTTGGATATGCCCCATCTCGGCCTCGTCGGTCAGATCGAAAAGCTCGGTATAGACCTTCTCCCCCGCCAGCGCCGAGACCGACAAGGGCGTGACAAACTCCACCGCCGCCCGCGTCATGACGGGCGTCACCGACCCACCGCGTTCGCGCAAGCGCCGGATCAGGTCGAGGCATTTATACGCCGCGATTCCGCCACCGATGATCAGAAGAATACGTTTGCCGCTCAACATAAGGCACAGTCCTGACAGGGTCCCGCTCCTTGTTACGGGGCCTCCGGGCAAAACTCAATCAGCGGAACGCGGCGCAGGGATCGCCCCTATCCACCTCAGGCGCGCTTTCGACCATATCAAACAGGCCCGAGGGCGGCACGTCCTCCTCGCCCTGCCCCAAAGACATCACCCGCACATCCGGCGCCGCCGCCATCAGGTAAACCGGCGCGCCCCAATCCTTGCGCGCATGACCGTTGCCGGTGATAACCACCACCGGCCCGCCATGCGCCTCGAATGCCTGTACCGCCGAATAGGCCAGCTCCGCATCCCGCAGGCGCTGTATATCAACCATCACCGGCAACATCTCTGCGGGCATCGCGTTGCAATGCGCCGCCAGTTGCAACGCCTCGCGTTCCACCTGCTGCTCCTCCGGCAAAACCGCCGTCAAACCATACGCGTCCGCATCCCCCCGAAACGCCGATACCATGCCCTCGGCCATCGCCGCCCGTGCCACGTCCCTTGGCACCGCCGCCCCGAAATACTTTGCCTCAGGGGCCGCTGCAAAGATTGGATAATACATCGAGAAATCCGGCCAGCCGCTGTCGTTCCAGCCCAAAGCGGCCTCCAAGGCCGCCTCGTCCGCAACCAAATCAGGCGTCACCAAATCCGCTTGCGCCTGTGTCAGCATCTCGAACACCAGTGCGCTCGGAGCAACCTCCGCCACCACGTCCGCCTGCCGCAGATGGTGCGCCGGGTTGTCGTGCAGCTCTCCCAAGAACAGCACATCTGCGCCATCAAAAACGCCCCCAGCGACCAAGGCCGTGGGGGCGAGCATGAGAGAAATCAAAGTATACTTCATGAAAGGAAGTGATGCACCTCAGGGCTTTGTGCTTCAAGCGACTTCCGGATCTTGGCAAATGCCGCCGCCTCAAGCTGGCGAACGCGCTCCTTGGACAGACCCAACTCATTGCCCAAACTCTCAAGCGTCCGCGCATCTTCCCGCAGCTTGCGCTCACGCACGATGAACCGTTCACGCTCGTTCAGCTGGTTCATCGCCATCATCAACCATTGCCGGAGTTGCGCGAGGTCCAAATCCTCTTCCACCCGCTCATCCGCCTGCGCGCTGTCATCTTCCAGAGCATCAATCCACTCGCGACCTTCGTCCTCGGTCGATTGCGTTGCGTTCAGCGAATAGTCAGAACCGGACAACCGGCCTTCCATCATCTCCACGTCATGCAGGGGCACCCCGATCTCTTCCGAAATCATGCGACGCATCTCATGCCCTTCAAGCACCTTGCCTTCAGCTGCAGCCTCGCGCTCCAGACGCGCCTGAACCCGGCGCATATTGAAGAAAAGCGATTTCTGCGAAGAGGTGGACCCAGTCCTCACAATGGACCAGTTGCGCATCACGTAGTCCTGGATCGACGCCTTGATCCACCAGACAGCGTATGTGGAAAAGCGCACGCCACGATCAGGATCGAACTTGTCCGCCGCTTTCATGAGACCAAGACCCGCTTCCTGGATCAGGTCGTTCATTGGCGCGCCATACCGCTTGAACTTTGACGCCATCGAAATCGCAAGCCGCATATACGCATTGATCAAACGGTGAAGCGCAACCTCGTCGCGCTCGTCACGCCATGCATAAGCCAGCTTGAGTTCCGTCTCCGCGTCCAGCAATTCTGCTTTCATCGCACGGCGAGACAGGGTTTGGTCGTTAAACGAGTCCAGTGCCATAATTGCCCCCTGATCTTATCTCTTGTACCGTTTACGAGAGCGCCCCGCGCATGGATCAAAGATTCATGAAAAAAAGTTTCAACATTCGCCCAACGTCCTTGCCTCGTATTCGTTCCAGTGATGGAGCTGCGCACAATTCGAAATTGGGAATGCCCGTCGTGCTACGCTAGACATGCTTGAGAAACGGGCAATCGGAGCGACTCTTGCATGACTTACGAGCTTTTCATCGGCGACTACGCCTATTCCAGCTGGTCGCTGCGCGGGTGGCTGCTGTTCAGACATCTCGGCGTCGATCCGACACTTCACCTGGTCGATTTCACCAAAGGAAGCGTGGCAGAACAATTGCCAGACGTTGCGCCCGCCCGCACCGTTCCGGCGATGCGCACACCCGAAGGTACAATGGTCTGGGATTCCTTCGCGATGGCTGAGGAGCTGCATGACCGTCACCCCGATGGTGGCCTGTGGCCGACAGATCCCGCTGCCCGCGCTCTGGGACGTTCACTTGCAGCCGAAATGCATTCGGGGTTTTCCTCCTTGCGCGGCGAATGCCCGATGAACCTGCGCACGGCCTACGTAAATGTTCCCCTGTCCGACGCAACAAAGGCCGACATTGCCCGCATCGAAAAACTCTGGGGCAATGCCCGCGAACAATATGCGGATCGTGGGCCGTGGCTGTTGGGCGGCTACTCCATCGCCGATATCGCCTTCGCGCCCGTCGCTGCCCGCTTTGCCGGCTATGACGTGGCGTTGTCTCAGGACTCGCAGGCCTACGTGAACCTGCATCTCGAAGATACGAAATTCCGCGAGTGGCGCAGTGTTGCGCTGACGACCGGCGAAACGCTGCCTTGGTACGCCAAGACATTCGACACCAAACCTTGGCCCGGCCCGGCCTGAGCAGCTACGTTAACCTTTTCGCAACCATGATGGCCGCACCCTCGTAGCACACGAGGACCGGATCACATGGTTGCGCACGCATACACTGTCGCCTTCGAAGGCGTAGATGCCCGCATGGTCGAGGTGCAATGCGCCGTGACGCCCGGCCTGCCTGCGTTTTCGCTGGTGGGCCTTCCGGACAAGGCAGTGTCTGAATCCCGTGACCGAGTGCGCGGCGCCCTCTCAACCCTCCATATCGCGCTTCCGTCCAAGCGGATCACGGTGAACCTGTCCCCGGCCGACCTGCCAAAGGAAGGATCGCATTTCGACCTGCCCATCGCCCTGGCCCTGCTGGCCGAGTTGGACATACTACCCAAAGACGCAGTGGCCGATGCGGTGGCTCTCGGAGAGCTGTCACTCGACGGCGCGCTGATCCCCGTGATCGGCGCGTTGCCAGCCGCGATGGCCGCGGCCGAGGAAAACCGCGCCCTGATCTGCCCCACCGCCTCGGGCGCCGAGGCCGCATGGGTTGGCGGCTGTCAGGTGATCGGGGCCAAGGGGCTCATGGACGTGATCCAGCACGTCACCGGGCGCACCCCTCTCGCCCCCTGTGACCCAGGAGAGGTCAGCCAATCCGCCGACGGCCGCGACATGCGGGATGTCAAAGGGCAGGAACGCGCCAAACGGGCGCTCGAAATCGCTGCCGCCGGACGTCATCATGTCTTGATGGTCGGCACGCCGGGCTCTGGCAAATCCATGCTGGCGGCCCGACTTCCGGGCATTCTGCCTCCCCTCACGCCGACCGAGGCGCTGGAAACTTCGATGGTGCATTCCTTGTCAGGCCTGATTGAATCCGGCGGCATCTCACGCCACAGGCCGTTTCGGGAACCGCATCACACCGCGTCGATGGCCGCTATTGTCGGAGGTGGACGCACAGCAAAACCCGGTGAGATCAGCCTTGCACATAACGGCGTGTTGTTCATGGACGAGTTTCCCGAATTCCCGCGCACCGTGCTCGAGACCCTACGCCAGCCAATCGAAACCGGCGAAGTGATGGTCGCCCGTGCGAACGCGCATATCAAGTACCCGTGCCGGTTCATGCTCGTGGCCGCCGCAAACCCCTGCAAATGCGGGTATCTCAGCGATCCGGCCCGCGCCTGCTCGCGCGCGCCAAATTGCGGTGAAGACTATATGGGCCGCATCTCAGGCCCGCTGATGGATCGGTTCGATCTTCGCGTTGATGTACCACCCGTGGCATTTCGCGATCTCGACCTGCCCAGCTCGGGTGCCAGCAGCGCGGATCTCGCGACCCGTGTTTCCTCAGCCCGGCTGCGCCAGGCGGAACGGTTCTACAACCACCCGGGCCTGCGCCAGAACGCCGATCTGCAAGGCGACATGCTCGACGAGGTCACCCGGCATGATACCGAAAGCCGCGCCCTGCTGACCAGCGCTGCCGACCGCTTCGGCCTCTCCGCCCGTGGGTATCACCGTGTGCTACGCGTTGCGCGCAGTATTGCCGATCTTGAGGGCAGCAACGACATCAGCCGGGACCATGTCGCCGAAGCCCTCAGCTATCGCCTGCCAAAAAACGCCCCGTGACAAGGGCTGCCAACTCTGTTGAGCGACGCTCTAAAGCTTCGCTTCAATCGCCTGCCAAATCTTCTCGGCCACGTTGGTCCCGTCAAAGCGCTCCAGTTCCTGGATTCCCGTGGGCGACGTCACGTTGATCTCCGTCAGATAGTCGCCGATCACATCAATCCCGACGAAAACCTGTCCCTTTTCGCGCAAGAGAGGCCCGATCCGGGCACAGATTTCCCGGTCGCGGTCCGACAACCCGATCTTTTCGGGTCGACCGCCCACATGCATATTCGACCGGGTTTCGCCCTCGGCCGGCACCCGGTTGATTGCACCAACCGGCTCTCCGTCCACCAGAATCACCCGCTTGTCCCCCGCCGATACGTCAGGCAGGAACTTCTGCACAATCAACGGCTCACGTGAGAAACCTGTGAACAACTCATGCAACGAGGTCAGATTGCGGTCATTGGCATCCAGCCGGAACACGCCCGCCCCGCCATTGCCGTAGAGCGGCTTCAGAATGACATCCCCATAACGCGCCTTGAACGCTTTGATCGTACTCAAATCCCGCGCGATCATTGTCGGCGGTGTCAGGTCCGGGAAATCCAGCACCAACAGCTTTTCAGGATAGTTACGCACCCAGAACGGATCGTTCACCACCAGCGCCTTGCCTTTGAGGCGGTCCAAAAGATGTGTCGACGTGATGTAGTGCATGTCGAAAGGTGGATCCTGGCGCAGCCACACAACATCCATCTCCGCAAGATCGACCTCTACTTCCGTCCCGAGCGAGGCATGATCCCCTTGCACGCGCTGCACCGTGAACCAGTGTCCGCGTGCGAGAATGCGTCCCTCGTCATAGGCCAGCTTGTCCGGGCTGTAGAAAAACAGCGTATGCCCGCGCGCCTGAGCCTCCTCGGCCAGCCGAAACGAACTGTCGGCATTGATGTCAACGGACTGGATCGGGTCCATCTGAAACGCGATTTTCATGTGTTGCCCTCTGCAAAGCTCGACACGTTACATGGCGCAAGCCCGAGAGCGGTGCAAGATCACCCGGTCAAAGCATCATGCTGGCATTGGGAAGAATCTCGATTGTGCCCTGCGCATCCACAAGCGCCACATCAAGCCGCGACTCGGTCAGGCTCCCGGTCGGGCATCGGCCAAGATAGTCTTCCGCGCTGAGCAAAATGCGGCCCACCTGTCGGGGTGTCAGGCGTTGCAATGCCTGGGCGTGTGTCCGGCTTTTCTTGACTTCGACAAAAACAACGCGGCCCCTGTCAGACAGGATCAGGTCAATCTCGCCACAGCGCCCGCGCCAACGGGTTTCAAGCACCACCGCGCCAGCATCGCAATATTGCCGCGCAACCGCCTGTTCAGCGCTGAGACCGGCATGATAATTGGTGCGCTTTTGATCCCCGGTGAAGGCTGTGTCGTTCTGAAAATCGAATGGCATCCAAAATTCCTTTCCGACTCACCGTAAACCCAAGGCGATCAATTTTTTCCTAACGCCATCGCTCTTTGATAGGCCTCGCGCCGCGGTATGCCGTAAATCTTCGACACTTCGCTGGCCGCGTCTTTGACCGACAGCCGCCCCAGCGCATCCCGCAGCGCATCGTCCAACGTGGCCTGATCGGCCTGCCTCGCAGCACCGCGGTCGATCACCACGACAATCTCGCCCTTAGGTGGCTCATCATATCTTTCAGCTAAAGCCGCCAGCGTCCCCGCACAACGCTCTTCGAACTTCTTGGTTAACTCCCGACACACCACAGCCTGTCGATCCGCACCCAAAGTTTCGGCGGCATCGCGCAGCATCGCGCCCAGCCGTTTCGGGGATTCGTAAAAGATCAGCGTCGCTGGCACGGACGCCAATTCAGCCAATGCCGATTTCCGTTTACCCGAATTATTCGGCAAAAAGCCTGCAAACAGAAACCTATCCGACGGCAGCCCGGACAGCGTCAGCGCGGCCACCGCCGCAGTGGGCCCGGGCGCCGTGGTACAGGGCACGCCGGCCTCCAATGCCGCCCGCATCAGATCGAAACCAGGATCCGAAATCAGCGGCGTGCCCGCTTCAGACGCATAGACCACCGAATGCCCCGCATCCAATGCAGCCATCAGTTTCGGCCGCGCCTTGTCGCCGTTATGGTCGTGATACGCCACCAGAGGCCGGTCTCCCAGCGCCACGCCGTGGATCTCCATCAATCGCCGCAACGAGCGCGTATCCTCCGCCGCCAGAACATCTGCCGACGCCAAAATGTCGAGCGCCCGCAAAGTGATGTCGCGCGCATTGCCCAGCGGGGTCGCCACAAGGTACAGCCCCGGCGCGATCTCGCGTGTCTGCCAATTCATGTCTGGACCCGCCTTTGTCGTCGTCTATTATCTGCCCAACCAATAAAGCGTGCGGCCTCATTCGCGCGCATCAAGGGAGTGCGTTTTATGTTGGCCGTTTTGTCCACCCCTCGCAAGCTGTTGCGCAAAGCCGTTGCTGTTGGAGCGTTTCTGGGCCTTGCCGCCTGCGATCCGGCGATGATGAGCGCGCCCGGAGCGGGTTCCGGTCCCAGTGTGAACACAAACGCTCCAGTGCCCGTTGCCCTCCTGATCCCGCGCAGCGACAGCGGCGCTGGTGCGGTCGCTGCGAGCCTTGAAAATGCTGCCCGCTTGGCCGTCGCCTCGCTTGACGGGGTACAGATCGACTTGCGCGTCTACGACACTGCGGGCAACTCCCAGCGCGCCGCGCTGCAGGCGGAAACCGCCGTTGCCGAAGGCGCGAAAATCATTATCGGCCCGCTGTTCGGCGAAGCGGCGAATGCTGCAGGCGTGGCCGTGGCCGACAATGGCGTTAACGTTCTGAGCTTCTCAAACAACCCGTCCATTGCCGGTGGCAACGTGTTTGTTCTGGGTCCAACTTTCCGCAACACCGCCGACCGTCTTCTTGGCTACGCGGCGCGTCACGGGCGGAACTCTGTTGTGATCGTTCACCCACAGAATGTGGAAGGCGAGTTCGGAAAAGCCGCGATTCAGGCGGCTGCAAGCCAGAACGGCGTGCGCGTCGCGGCCATCCAGTCCTTCCCGTTCTCGCAAGAGGGCGTCTCGTCAGCCGTGCCGCGGATCCGTGACAGCATCTCGTCCACCGGTGCAGATACCGTCTTCCTGACATCGAATGCTGCAGGCGCGCTGCCGCTGCTTCTGCAGCTTCTGCCCGAAGCGGGTGTGGCCCCGACAACCACGCAATATATGGGTCTGGCACGCTGGGACGTTCCGGCGCAGATCCTGACTCTGCCGGGCGCACAGGGTGGGTATTTCACCCTCCCCGACACTGCTGCCAAGAACGCCTTTGACAGCCGCTACCGGGCCCAGTTCGGAACCGAACCGCACCCGCTCGCAGGGTTGGCGTTCGACGGGATCGCAGCCGTTGGCGCACTGGTCCGGCAGGGGCGCACCGACGCGCTCAGCGCACGGGCACTGACACAGAATTCGGGGTTCCAGGGGGCGAATGGCGTCTTCCGGATTCGCCCGGACGGAACCAATGAGCGCGGTCTTGCCGTAGCAACCGTGCGCAACAATCAGGTGACCATCCTTGACCCAGCCCCATCCGGCTTCGGCGGCGCAGGCTTCTGAATCTCTCAATCTGACCACCACATCGGGCGCTTCTGACACGTCCGATGTGTTTTCCGATATTCTCGTCGTACCGCCTCTGCGCGACGCGATGTGGAACGCCATTGGCGATCTGCGCGAAGAGCGCGACATCCGCGCGGCGGTTGTGTCGGTTCTCAAGGACGCACAGAAAACGGGACGCGCCGCGATTGCTGCGCGCCTGGATGCAGAGCCGGGCAATGCGCTTCCTGTGACCACCGGCTACACTTGGCTGACCGACCAGATCATAAAGTTGACCTTCGAAGCGGTGACCGAGCGGGTCCACCGAAACCCCAATCCAACCGAAGGTGAACGCCTCGCCGTGCTCGCAGTCGGTGGCTACGGGCGTGGCGAGATGGCCCCCTTCTCGGATGTCGATCTGCTCTTCCTGACCCCCTACAAGATCACCGCGTGGGCCGAGAGCGTGATCGAATCGATGCTCTATATCCTGTGGGATCTCAAGCTCAAGGTCGGGCATTCCTCGCGCACCGTGAAAGACTGCCTGCGGCTGGGGGCCGAAGATTTCACCATCCGCACAGCGATGCTCGAACACCGCTTCCTGGTCGGGTTCGAAAATCTCGCAAGCGACCTCGACACCAAACTCTGGAATACTCTGTTCAAAGGCACCGAGGGTGAATTCATCGAAGCCAAGCTTGCCGAGCGCGACGCCCGACACGTCAAGCAGGGTCAGCGCTATATGGTCGAGCCCAATGTGAAAGAGGGCAAAGGCGGTCTGCGCGATCTGCAATCGCTGTTCTGGATTGCGAAATACATTCATCATACGGACGATCTGGGCAAACTCGTCCGTGCTGGCGTCTTTCGCCCCGAAGAGTTCTCCACCTTTGTCAAAGCCGAAAATTTTCTCTGGGCCGTGCGCTGCCATTTGCACCTCGCCTCGGGACGCGCCACCGAACAGCTCACCTTTGACATGCAGGTCGAAGTGGCCGAACGCATGGGCTACGCCGACAAAGGCGGCCGCCGCGGGGTCGAGATCTTCATGCAGGAGTTCTTCCGCCACGCCACAGCCGTCGGCGACCTGACCCGCATCTTCCTGACGTCGCTCGAAGCCTCGCAGCAGAAAGAGCCACCGCTGCTCATGCGCCTTCTCAAGCGCGCGCCCAAAATGAAAGACGGCTATGAGGTGGTGAACAATCGTCTCGCTATTACGGACGACGCCGCGTTCCTGGCCGACAAGATGAACCTGCTGCGGGTCTTCGAAGAAGCCCTCCGCACCGGCCTTCTGATCCACGCCGACGCGATGCGCCTGATCAGCGCCAACCTGCATCTCATCGACCGCGACATGCGCGACGACAAGGAGGCGCAGCGCATTTTTCTCGACCTGCTGTTGAAGCACGGCAATCCCGAACGCGCGCTGCGCCGTATGAACGAACTGGGCGTGCTCGCCGCCTTCATCCCCGAGTTCGAGCCGATTGTGGCGATGATGCAGTTCAACATGTATCACCACTACACCGTGGACGAACACACAATCCAATGCATTTGGCACCTGAGCGAGATCGAAAACGGCCATCTCGAAGAAGACCTGCCCGTCGCCAGTTCGATCCTCAAGGACGGCGTCAACCGCAAGGTGCTCTACGTCGCACTTCTGCTGCACGATATCGGCAAGGGCCGGGACGAAGATCATTCCGTCCTCGGCGCAAAGATCGCCCGCAAGGTGGCCCCGCGTCTGGGTCTGAACAAGCAGGAATGCGCCACTGTGGAATGGCTGGTGCGCTATCACCTGCTGATGTCCGACATGGCGCAGAAACGCGACATCGCCGACCCGCGCACGGTGCGCGATTTTGCCAAGGCGGTGCAAACCAAGGAGCGGCTTGACCTGCTCTGCGTGCTGACGGTCTGCGACATCCGGGGCGTGGGTCCGGGCACCTGGAACAATTGGAAAGCCGTGCTGATCCGCGCGCTTTACCGCCAGACGCGCCGCGCGCTTGAAGACGGGATGGAGGCGCTCAACCGCGAAAACCGTGGGGCGGAAGCCAAGAAAGCCCTGCGCGAGGCGCTTGACGGTTGGGACACCAAGGCGCTGCGCACCGAAACCGGGCGCCACTACCCGCCCTATTGGCAGGGTCTGCATGTCACCGCACACAAGGTTTTCGCCGAAATGCTGCGCGACATCGGGGACGACGAGATTCGTATCGACATCCACCCTGACGAAGACCGCGATGCGACCCGTGTCTGCTTTGCCTTGTCCGATCACCCGGGTATCTTCTCCCGGCTTGCCGGAGCACTGGCGCTCGTCGGTGCCAATGTTGTCGACGCGCGGACCTTCACGTCAAAAGACGGGTTTGCTACGGCCGCCTTCTGGATCCAGGACGGCGATGGCTCCCCCTACGAGGACGTGCGAATCCCCCGGCTGCGCGATATGATTGCCAAGACCCTGCGCGGGGATGTTGTCCCGCGCGAGGCCATCAAACCGCGGGACAAGATCAAGAAACGCGAACGCGCCTTCAATGTGCCGACGTCTATCACCTTCGACAACGAAGGGTCGGAAATTTACACAATCATCGAGGTCGACACCCGCGACCGTCCGGGCCTGCTGTTCGATCTCACCCGGACGCTGGCAAACGCGAACGTTTATATCGCCTCGGCCGTGATTGCGACCTATGGCGAACAGGTGGTTGACACGTTCTATGTCAAAGACATGTTCGGCCTGAAATTTCACTCTGAAAGCAAACAGAAATCTCTTGAGACCAAGCTGCGCACGGCCATTTCCGAGGGCGCGGCGCGGGCCAAGGAATGAGCGGCAGAAAAAGCGTTTAGGGCCATCCCATGCAGTTTACCTATACCGGCAACAATCCCCGTTTTCTTGAACAGTCCTTTTTTGACGGCAATGGCGCGTTGAGCGTCGCGCTTACCTCGATTTCCCCGACCGAGGCAGAACTGGCGCACACCGTCTTCACCCAGGCAAATGTGACCGTTGTTCTGCGCGGGCTTGGCTTTGCTGCCGATAGTGCAGGCAATTTCACCTCTGGCGTGATCACCTCGATGGAGTTCAACGGTCTCGACATTGAACAAGGCAGGATCAGCGAGATCGATTGGGACGCCGCCGAATTCCAGGACGCTTTGATCGACATCGCGGAGCAGTCGAATTTCGCACCCATGTCCGAGTTGTTCAATGCCGCGCCACAGATTTCGGTCGATGCCAGCGCCGCGCTTGGAGGGTTTGATCTTGAAACGGCCTGGGAAGGCATCCTGACTTTTGTCACGCGCCCGATCCTTGTGACCGGTTCGCCCTTTGACGATGTTTTCGCAGGCAGCAGCGGCAATGATTATATCGACACCGGGACAAGCAATGCCGACGGCGACACCATTGTCGGAAGCACCGGCAGCGACACGATTGCATTTAATGTCCCCGGAGGCACCGATGGGCCGGGCTTTTTTCTTGATTACGACGGAATCGATATCCCGGTCACCTTTGATATCGACGGTGTGACCGACACTGGCACCGTCAGTAGCGCAACCTTCAGCGACACCTTGCTGAATGTGAACAGCGCCCTGTCGCAGTATCTCAGGCTGGAGGGCACGGCGGGCGCAGACAGCTATGACATCCGTTTGTCCGCGGGGCAGGTTGCCGCGCTTATCGGCGGTCCGGGTGCCGACGTCTATGACGTCGATCCCGGTGCGGGTTTGCCAATCTTCGATTTTCTGTTCAGCGACGCTACCGCCGGGCTCGAACTCGACTTCTTTGGTTGCCGCCCGTGGTGCAAGAGTTTTTCTGACCGTTTGTGCGTGTGATCGATTGCGTGCTTCTTTCAGGCCTATACTAAGCGGCGTTTCCAGAAGCCGCGGCCGGTATGGTGATCAGCAGATTGGGTCCAAATCTTCAACGAGACCTCGAAGGACTAAGTCGGGGTATGGTTTTCCCAATCCAGATCTTCGATCGTTGCGCCCATTCAGGTCATAGCTC
>JAUIIR010000069.1 GCA_030431485.1 Alphaproteobacteria bacterium | reverse complement strand
CGGGGCTCGCCCGGGACCTGTACCCCTGTCGGGGCCTTCTGAAACCGGTTTCTCATGGTCGCCCCCGCCACGGGGCTCAGGAGAGATGAGGGTTGCGACATCGCGGATCGCCAGTCCCAGCCGCGCCTTGCGCTTCGGGATAAGGGCCATGCACGATGATTGGTCGTCGCAAACCTCATAGGTCAGTTCATGGATCGCGGCATGGGAGTGACCCTTCCCGCTCGATGCGCATCGTGGGCGAGGATATGGCGCGGCATTGGTTAACACCACGACACCCCACCGCGCGGTGCATGGTCCTTCGCAAGATCGCCACACGCTCTTAACCGTGACCCAAGCCCGGTCGAACAGGCTTGGGCTGTAAATTCGAAGCTTTGGCGTCAAACCGGAGGGCCGGATATCGTGGTTTTAGGCGACCGCGCAAAATTTGTCCGGCATGCGCGTTCTGGCCCTTGATTTCGGTGGGCCCTTGGAATACCCGTCGTCTCGGCCTTAGGGGTATAGCTCAGCTGGTAGAGCGACGGTCTCCAAAACCGTAGGTCGCGGGTTCGAACCCTGCTGCCCCTGCCATTTTCCTGAAATCGCAAAAATCACTTGTGGCAGTCAGGTTTGGTGTGCTTGCGGAAAAGGAAAAGCCGCCCCCGGAGGGACGGCCTTCTTCGGTCGAAGCGATCAGCTTAGTTAATCAATGCTTCGATCTTGGCAGTTTTCTCGCTGCGCGACATGCCGCTGTGGACATAGCTCAGCGCCAGAGCCAACTCTTCTTCAGTGAGCACGGTTACATCAGCGCCCGGAACGTAGGTCTGCAGCATCGCGGCGCGGCCGGAAGAGACAACTGTCAGCGTGTCGTCGTCCATCGCAGAACCGGACAGAATGCTCTCGACGCGGTCGGTGATCACAGCGCGCGATTCACCACCATAGGTCACAGCGAGCGCGGCTTCGGCTTGCGATTGGGTGATCTTTCCGAAATCGGCGTCAGGCGCATAGTCCACCAGACGCTCCATCTCGGCTTCGCTGATCATCGCGATGCCCATATCGACATTGTCGTCGGTGGCAAGAGCGCGCAGCTTGGCGGTTTTCTCACCATTCGACATTCCGGAGGTCACAATGCCGTAGGCAATGTCATAATCCGTGTCGGTGAAAGTCGATGTGTCGATGCTGGAGTTGAAACCCTGCACTTGCTGGATCTGCGCTTCGGTTGCGGCAAAGCCTGCAGTACCAAGTGTCGTCGCGAGTGCGGTAGCAATCATCATGCGTTTCATGTCAAAATCCTTTCGTCTGGTGACGTTCAGTTCTTTGTCTTAGCGCTGGCGGTGCAGTGCCCCGCCGGCTCTGGGGGACAAACCGCGTCGAGGGCGGAACGTTCCTGCAAGTCGTTGGAAAATTGGACACATATTTGTGAGAGTGGCGTGGGGAACCTTCTGGACCTTTGCCACATACGCGCGCGATTCATCTATATATGATCAATTGATTGCGGCATTCCGGTGCGGTTCGCTTGAATTCGCGTAGCGACTTCGCTAAGTGCGAACCACAGCACAGGCAACGCGAGACATCCGCCATGGCAACGACCAATCCACTTCAGTTCATTCAGCAGGTTCGGGCTGAAGTGTCGAAAATCGTGTGGCCGACCCGCCGCGAGGTTCTTTTGACGACGGTCATGGTTTTCATCATGGCCGCTTTGACCGCCGTGTTCTTTGCGCTTGTCGATATTCTGATCCGGTCGGGCCTGCAGGGATTGCTCAACCTCTTTGGTTGAGGGCGCGTCCGCTCTTGAAAAGGGCAGGCTAAGTCGGTAATCCACAGACTAGAACGGAATGAGGCGTGCATCGATTCGAGTTGCACGCCGATTTTTTATTCCGGGGCCGGTTTCGCAACGGGCCTGTCCCTAGAAATCAGACGGCGTTTCAGCCGCATGAACAAGAAGGTTTGCGACCAGATGGCGAAGCGGTGGTACTCGGTCAGTGTTCTTTCGAATTTCGAAAAGAAAATTGCAGAGCAGATCCTCCAGGCGGTCGAGGAGCAGGGTCTGCAGGACCAGATCGATGAAGTTCTCGTTCCGACCGAAGAAGTGATTGAAATTCGCCGTGGCAAGAAGGTGACGGCAGAACGTCGTTTTATGCCGGGCTATGTGCTGGTGCGGATGGAAATGTCGGATCAGGGTTACCACCTGATCAATTCGATCAACCGCGTGACAGGGTTCCTTGGTCCGCAGGGTCGTCCGATGCCGATGCGCGATGCCGAGGTGCAGGCCATCCTGGGCCGTGTGGCCGAGGGTGAGGAAACGCCGCGCACATTGATCCATTTCGAGGTCGGCGAGAAGGTCAAGGTCAACGATGGTCCGTTCGAGGATTTCGATGGCATGATCGAAGAGGTCGACGACGAGAACCAGCGCCTCAAGGTGTCGGTTGTGATCTTTGGCCGGGAAACCCCGGTCGAACTGGAATACACGCAGGTTACGAAGCAAAGCTGAGGACCCATGCGTTCAGCAAAAAAGGCCCGCATCGTGCGGGCCTTTTTTTGTTTCTGGATCTGTGTTCAATCCGGGTGGATGTCCTTCGGGGTGCAGCCGGCTTCGAGTATGACGGCGATCCAGTTCACGTTTGCTTCGAGGCCAAGCTCTGCCAGCCACGCATCCTGCGTACGATAGGCGTCCAGCTCCTGTGCGCCCGGGCAGTACCAATGCCCGCCACCGTTCTGGCGATGGTGTGCCAATTCGTGCAGGAGCACGCTGACATCGAACGGATCGCGGGCATTCCAGGGTTTCACGAGGTAGATCGCCTGGGTGTCCGGATCATAAAGGCCGCGAATGGTTTGGGCTTTGGCAGCCTGAGCGCTTCCCTGCAGATAGGCGGCTTTGGCCGTGCTTACCCACGAGATGGTCGGTGCGGTGGCGCGTCGTTCCAATTCGGTGTTCGTGTCAAGCCAGGTTTCGAGATGGGCCACAAGCTCGGGCAGGGAATTGGCATTGCGCCACGCAAGCGGATCGGTTTGTGCAGCGTCCGCCGGATGCGCGATGGGCGACAGAAGGATCAGGGCGCACGTCACCAGTGCGCCGAAGCGGTGAAACAAGGTCATGGCAACCTCTGCTGGATTTTGAGATTTGATGAAAAAATGTTAGGATTTTGGTAATCCGCACGCAAAAGGGGAAAATTCACGTGCGGATGAGAGGGATTCATCCATGGGACGCGTCTTGCCGCCATTTGCTGCCGTGAAAGCCTTTGAAGCCGCTGCACGGCATCTGAGTTTCAAAAAAGCTGCCGATGAGCTGTGTCTGTCGCCCTCGGCTGTCAGTCACCAAATCAGGGGGTTGGAGGAATATCTGGACACCGCATTGTTTGAACGATCTGGCAATACGATTGCGTTGACGCTTACAGGCGAGGGATATGCCGGGAAACTGACGAACCTTCTGGATGCGTTCGACGCATCGACCCGCTCGATTACGGAACCCGGACCTCGGACCTTTGGTGTGCTTTGCACCCCCGGTTTTGCGGCGCGCTGGCTGGTTCCACGGCTGCATCGACTGTCCTTCGGCGACCGTGTGCGTCTGCGGGTGTCCGTCGGGGCGCCGTCATTGGATTTTTCGTCGAACGACAGCGATGTCGTGATTCAGTGGCAGGATGATCCGGTTCCGGGACTTGTGACCGAACCTCTCATGACGTCGAACCGGTACCCTGTGATCAGCCCGGAACTCCGTGCGCGCGAGAACATACAGACGCCCGCGGATCTTTTGCGGGTCAGGTTAATGCACGATGAAGTTCTGGATGCATGGCCTGAATGGTTTGCTGCGGCTGGTCTGAATGTGCCTGAGATGCCGCGCGGACCGACCTTTCCGAACTGCGAATTGTCCACCACCGCCGCTGAGCAGGGGCAGGGCGTATCGCTTGCCTATGACATGATGGTGCGCGGGACGTTGGCTTCGGGTCGCTTGGTTCGGTTGTTTGATGCTGTGACCATGCCGGTCGTGATCTATTCGGTCACCTATCCAGAGGCGCGTAAAGAGGATGAGATGGTGCGGGAGTTTCGGGACTGGATCTTTTCTGAAATGGTGAACGACGCCCCCAGCATCGCGGCGCAGTAACGCGGTTTCTCATTGCTGTTTCGAAAGGCTTGCAAACTACGGGATGAGGGTGTATCGCGCGCACCTGTCGCTTGTGGCGGCGTATCTCATGTGGGAGGCGAGCGGCACGCGTGTCGTGGACCGGACCACACAACATAGCTGACCTTGGAACGCGTTCCCGGGTCGTTGGAAAAGGAGAGGCCAGATGGCCAAGAAACTTGCTGGCAAGATGAAGCTGCAGATCCCTGCAGGTCAAGCCAACCCGAGCCCGCCCGTTGGCCCTGCGCTGGGTCAGCGCGGTATCAACATCATGGAATTCTGCAAGGCGTTCAACGCCAAGACGCAGGATATGGAGCAGGGTGCGCCTTGCCCGACGGAGATTGTCTACTACCAGGACAAATCCTTCACCATGAACATCAAGACGCCGCCTGCGTCCTACTACCTCAAGAAGGCCGCTGGCCTGAAGCCGGTGGGCAAGCGGAACCGTCCGCGTGGCGCCGAGAATCCCGGCCGCGAGACCATCGCAACTGTGACTGTCGCGCAGGTGCGCGAAATCGCGGAAGCCAAGATGAAAGACCTCAATGCAAACGACGTTGAAGGTGCAATGCAGATTATCCTGGGCTCCGCGAAGTCCATGGGCATCGAGGTGAAGTAAGATGGCTAAGCTTGGAAAACGCACCCGTGCCGCCCGTGAAGCCTTTGCAGGCAAGGACGACCTGTCCGTTGCAGAGGCCGTTGCCCTTATCAAGAGCAATGCCAACGCGAAATTCGACGAAACTCTGGAAATCGCAATGAACCTTGGTGTTGACCCACGTCACGCTGATCAGATGGTTCGCGGCGTTGTTGGTCTGCCGAACGGCACCGGCAAAACCGTGCGTGTTGCTGTGTTCGCACGTGGCCCGAAGGCTGATGAAGCCAAGGAAGCCGGTGCCGATATCGTGGGCGCAGAAGACCTGATGGAAACCGTTCAGGGTGGCACAATCGAGTTTGATCGCTGCATCGCAACCCCGGACATGATGCCGATCGTTGGCCGTCTGGGTAAAGTTCTTGGCCCGCGCAACCTGATGCCGAACCCGAAGGTCGGCACCGTGACTATGGACGTCAAACAGGCTGTTGAAGACGCCAAAGGCGGTCAGGTTCAGTTCAAGGCCGAAAAGGCCGGTGTTGTGCACGCTGGGATCGGCAAAGTCTCGTTTGACGAGGCAAAGCTGGTCGAGAACGTGAAGGCGTTTGTCGACGCCGTGGCAAAAGCCAAGCCGGCAGGCGCAAAGGGCACGTACATGAAAAAGATCGCACTGTCCTCGACAATGGGCCCGGGCGTTTCGATTTCCGTGGACGACGCTGCCGGACACTAAGTCCCAGCCTTCCAAACAGTTAGAAACGGCGTCCATTTGGGCGCCGTTTTTCGTTTCAGCGGTGCTGTTCTGCAAACAATGGCCTTTCTGCTACCTCATTAAAGGCGCTTTTGTGTAGCATCAGGCATGTTGACAGATTTTCTGAGAGGGCAGGACATGTCACTTGCGGAACCGGCGCAGCGCGCGAATTTTGGCTTGGTCGCTTTTTTCCTTGGGGTTGGCGCTGTGATTGTCTCAATGCTGTTTATCTCAGGCGCATTTCTGCCTGAGCCCGAACAAAGTGTGGGGACGTCAATCGGGGAGATCGCTCGGGATATCAAAGCTGCCGCAACCGGCGTGTTTGGCGATAAACCGGCACCGGTCGCGCCGGCACCGAAACCATTTGATCCGACCATGCTCTTGATGATCGTGACATCGGTTCTGGCGGGAAGTGCCATTGTGCTGGGGGGGATCAGCCTGTTCCGGCACGAACCAACGCCTTTGTCCAAATATGCGATAGGCCTTGGGATAGGTGCGGTTTTTATGCAATTTGCGTTTTGGATCGCGGTCGTGATCTGCGCCACACTGATCCTGACGGCGATTATTTCGAATATCGGGGATATCTTTAGCCTGTAGTGGTCAGGATTGTGGTTCTGGCCCGCGCGCCTCGCCACCGTGTGCTATTCAAAGCATGGTGACAAAATAAGCATTTTGAGTTCCCCCGGTCGTGTGCTACCGTCCACTCCGAACATTCGACTGAGACACGGCGAATTTGCAGCTCTTGGGGCTTGGCAAATCGGCGTGGTCGTACTATCCCCATTCCTGCATCAGAGCGCGTGATTCGTCCCGCGCTCTTTTGTATTACGTCCGAGACGGTGGGTTGCGGCCAAGGTTGCAATAAATCCTGCCCGAGGCGGGAACAGACCGACATGCCAAGGCTCACACCGTTGAGCGCTGGGCGGGTTTGGGACCGCACAAAGCGGACCAAAACCGCCGGAGCGATCCGGTTTTACTGAGCCGGGGGGTCCGCCCCCCAAACTGGAGTACACCTGTGGATAGAGCCCAAAAAGAGAAAGTGGTCGAAGAACTCGGCCAGATCTTCGAAAGCTCTGGCGTCGTTGTGGTAGCCCACTACGAAGGTCTCACAGTTGCCGAGATGCAGGATCTCCGGGGTCGCGCACGCGAAGCCGGCAGTTCCGTACGTGTCGCCAAAAACCGTCTGGCCAAGATTGCCCTTGAGGGTAAGCCGTGTGAGAGCATCACAAGCTACCTGACTGGCATGACGGTTCTCACCTATTCCGAAGACCCTGTGGCAGCCGCCAAAGTGGTTGAGGATTTCGCCAAGGAGAACAAGAAGTTCGAAATCCTTGGCGGTGCAATGGGTGAGACCGCACTTGACCGTGCTGGCGTGGAAGCCGTGTCCAAGATGCCGTCCCGCGAGGAGCTTATTGCCTCCATCGTTGGCTGCATTGGCGCACCTGCTTCCAACATCGCTGGCGCGATTGGCGCACCTGCATCGAACATCGCTTCCATTCTCTCGACCATCGAAGAGAAAGCGGCGTAACGCATCTGGACATCTTCGTGGGGTTGAAACCTCGACGTTGGAACACATTTAGATAGGAAAGTCACAATGGCTGATCTGAAAAAACTGGCAGAAGAGATCGTTGGTCTGACCCTGCTTGAAGCACAAGAACTGAAAACAATCCTCAAGGACGAGTACGGCATCGAGCCCGCAGCTGGCGGCGCTGTCATGATGGCGGGCCCGGCTGACGCTGGCGGCGCAGCAGGCGGCGGCGAAGAGCAGACCGAGTTCGACGTCATCCTGAAGTCGGCAGGCGCATCCAAGATCAACGTGATCAAGGAAGTTCGCGGCATCACCGGCCTGGGCCTCAAAGAAGCCAAGGAACTGGTCGAAGCAGGCGGCAAAGCTGTCAAAGAGCAGGTTTCCAAGGACGAAGCCGAAGACATCAAGGCGAAGCTGGAAGCAGCTGGCGCGGAAGTCGAGCTCAAGTAATCGACGGGTGCGTGGTCTTCACGCACCGGATGAAAAGCAGAGGCTGGGCATGGAATTCCATGCCCAGCCGCTCCCGTCTTAGAAAGGCCCTTAGCTTTAAGGGGTTTTCTTAGGCAGGATCCAAGGATCGGGTGGTGCGCAGTGGGTATGCGCGCCGAGAATTGATCGGATTTTGTCGTCTCTATTGGGCAGACCGCCGGGGCCCGACGGCGCGACGCTCAGCTGAGAATGAAAAGGTGATATCGACCATGGCGCAAAGCTTTATTGGCCAGAAACGTCTTCGCAAATACTACGGTAAAATCCGTGAGGTTCTGGAGATGCCGAACCTCATCGAGGTTCAGAAATCCTCCTACGATCTTTTCCTGAAATCCGGCGACCAGCCAGACCCGCTTGACGGGGAAGGCATCAAGGGTGTCTTCCAGTCGGTCTTCCCGATCAAGGATTTCAACGAAACCAGCGTGCTGGAATTTGTTAGCTATGAGCTGGAAAAGCCGAAGTATGACGTCGAGGAATGTCAGCAGCGTGACATGACCTACAGCGCGCCTCTCAAGGTGAAGCTGCGTCTGATCGTGTTTGATGTCGACGAAGACACCGGAGCGAAATCCGTCAAGGACATCAAGGAACAGGATGTCTTCATGGGCGATATGCCTTTGATGACACCCAATGGGACATTCGTCGTGAACGGGACCGAACGGGTCATCGTTTCGCAGATGCACCGTTCGCCGGGCGTGTTCTTCGATCACGACAAGGGCAAGACGCACAGCTCGGGCAAATTGCTGTTCGCCTGCCGGATCATTCCCTACCGCGGGTCCTGGCTCGACTTCGAATTCGACGCCAAAGACCTCGTTTATGCGCGCATCGACCGTCGCCGCAAGCTGCCGGTGACCACGCTGCTTTATGCGCTGGGTCTTGATCAGGAATCCATAATGGATGCCTATTACGACACGGTCACCTATTCTCTGCGCAAGGTTGAGGGCTGGGAGACCAAGTTCTTCCCCGAGCGCGTGCGCGGTACCCGCCCGGCATACGATCTTGTCGATGCCGCCACCGGCGAGGTTTTTGCCGAAGCGGGCAAGAAAGTCACACCACGTGCTGTCAAGAAGATCATCGACGAGGGCAAGATCACCGATCTGCTGCTGCCGTTCGAGCAGATTGTCGGCAAGTTCGTTGCCAAGGACATCATCAACGAAGACACCGGCGCGATCTATGTCGAAGCTGGCGATGAGCTGACCTGGACCGTTGACAAGGACGGTGCCGTGACCGGAGGCAGCCTGAAAGAGCTGATCGACGCTGGCATCACCGAAATTCCGGTTCTCGACATCGATAACGTCACCGTTGGGCCGTACATGCGCAACACGATGGCGAATGATAAGAACATGAACCGCGAAACTGCGCTCATGGACATCTATCGTGTCATGCGTCCGGGCGAGCCGCCCACCGTTGAAGCAGCTTCGGCGCTGTTCGACACGCTGTTCTTCGACAGCGAGCGTTATGACCTGTCGGCTGTCGGTCGCGTCAAAATGAACATGCGTCTCGCGCTTGAAAAGCCGGACACCCAGCGCACGCTGGACCGCGAAGACATCGTGGCCTGCGTCAAGGCTCTGGTGGAACTGCGTGACGGCAAGGGCGACATCGACGACATCGACCACCTCGGTAACCGCCGTGTGCGGTCTGTTGGCGAATTGATGGAGAACCAGTACCGCGTCGGTCTGCTTCGCATGGAGCGCGCGATCAAGGAGCGTATGTCCTCGGTCGAGATCGACACGGTGATGCCGCAGGATCTGATCAACGCGAAACCGGCGGCTGCGGCGGTACGTGAATTCTTCGGCTCTTCGCAGCTGTCGCAGTTCATGGACCAGACCAACCCGCTGTCCGAAGTGACGCACAAGCGTCGTCTCTCGGCGCTTGGGCCGGGCGGTCTGACCCGCGAGCGTGCTGGCTTTGAGGTGCGCGACGTGCACGCGACCCACTACGGTCGTATGTGCCCGATTGAAACGCCGGAAGGTCCGAACATTGGTCTGATCAACTCGCTGGCAACCTTCGCGCGCGTGAACAAGTACGGCTTTATCGAGACACCGTATCGCAAGGTCAAAGACGGTCATGTGACGGACGAAGTCCAGTACATGTCGGCGACCGAGGAACAGCGTCACACTGTGGCTCAGGCCAACGCGACTCTGGACGAGAACGGCAAGTTCGTGAACGAGTTCGTCAACACCCGTCAGTCGGGTGAATACACGCTCGCACCGAATGAAAGTGTCGACCTGATCGACGTGTCGCCGAAGCAGCTGGTTTCGGTTGCGGCCTCGCTCATTCCGTTCCTCGAAAACGACGACGCGAACCGCGCTCTCATGGGCTCGAACATGCAACGTCAGGCGGTTCCGACCCTGCGTTCCGAGGCGCCGCTTGTCGGCACCGGGATCGAAGGTGTGGTTGCACGTGACTCCGGGGCTGCCATCATGGCGCGCCGGGCCGGTGTCATCGACCAGGTTGACGCAACACGTATCGTGATCCGGGCGACGGAAGACCTTGAGCTGGGTGATGCCGGTGTGGACATCTACCGTCTGCGCAAGTTCCAGCGGTCGAACCAGAACACCTGTATCAACCAGCGCCCGCTGGTCAATGTGGGTGACTCCGTGGGCAAAGGTGAAGTCATTGCCGATGGTCCGTCGACTGATCTGGGTGAACTGGCTCTGGGTAAGAACGTGGTCGTCGCGTTTATGCCCTGGAATGGCTACAACTACGAAGACTCGATCCTCATCTCCGAGCGGATCGCACGGGACGACGTGTTCACCTCGATCCATATCGAGGAATTCGAAGTCGCCGCCCGCGACACCAAGCTTGGGCCAGAAGAGATCACCCGCGACATTCCGAACGTTGGTGAAGAAGCGCTGCGCAACCTCGACGAGGCCGGCATCGTTTACATCGGCGCAGACGTTGAGCCGGGCGACATTCTGGTCGGCAAGATCACGCCGAAGGGTGAAAGCCCGATGACGCCGGAAGAGAAACTCCTCCGCGCCATTTTTGGTGAGAAAGCCTCGGACGTCCGCGACACGTCATTGCGGGTGAAGCCGGGTGATTTCGGCACCGTGGTCGAAGTGCGCGTGTTCAATCGGCACGGCGTCGAGAAAGACGAACGTGCGCTGCAGATCGAGCGTGAGGAGGTCGAACGTCTGGCCCGTGACCGGGACGACGAGTTGGCCATTCTGGATCGCAACATCTATGCGCGTCTGAAGGATCTGATCCTTGGCAAGATGGCGGTCAAAGGCCCGAAAGGTGTCAAATCCAACAGCCAGATCACCGAAGAGCTGCTGGACAGCCTGACCCGTGGTCAGTGGTGGCAGCTGGCGCTGGAAGATGAAGACGATGCCAAGATCATGGAAGCTCTGAACGAGCAGTACGAGGCGCAGAAGCGCGCGCTCGATGCCCGTTTCGAGGACAAGGTCGAAAAGGTCCGTCGTGGCGACGATCTGCCCCCGGGCGTGATGAAGATGGTCAAGGTGTTCGTGGCGGTGAAGCGCAAGCTGCAGCCGGGCGACAAAATGGCCGGCCGCCACGGCAACAAGGGTGTGATTTCGAAAGTGGTGCCAATGGAGGATATGCCGTTCCTCGCAGATGGCACCCCGGTCGATTTCTGTCTCAACCCGCTGGGCGTGCCGTCGCGTATGAACGTTGGTCAGATTCTCGAAACCCATATGGGCTGGGCCGCACGCGGCCTGGGGATCAAGATCGACGAGGCGCTGCAGGACTATCGCCGTTCCGGTGACCTGACGCCGGTGCGAGAAGCCATGCGGATCGCTTATGGTGACGATGTCTACGAAGAAGGCATCAAGGACATGGACGAGGCGCAACTGGTTACAGCGGCCAGCAACGTCACCCACGGTGTGCCGATCGCAACGCCGGTCTTTGACGGGGCCAAAGAGGCGGACGTGAACGACTCTCTTGTGCGCGCGGGCTTCGACAGCTCGGGCCAGTCGATCCTGTTCGACGGTCGCACCGGTGAGCAGTTCGCACGGCCTGTGACCGTTGGGGTGAAGTACCTGCTGAAGCTGCACCACCTAGTGGACGACAAGATCCACGCGCGTTCGACCGGACCGTACAGCCTTGTGACCCAGCAGCCGCTCGGTGGTAAGGCGCAGTTCGGTGGCCAGCGTTTCGGGGAGATGGAGGTCTGGGCTCTGGAAGCTTATGGCGCTGCATACACCCTGCAGGAAATGCTGACCGTGAAGTCGGACGACGTGGCGGGCCGGACCAAGGTCTATGAAAGCATCGTGAAGGGCGAGGATAATTTCGAAGCGGGCATTCCGGAGAGCTTTAACGTTCTCGTCAAGGAAGTGCGCGGCCTCGGCCTGAATATGGAACTCCTGGATGCGGAGGAAGATGAGTAACGCCAACGCTCATCGGTAGGTCGGACATCGCTGTCCGACCTGCGCCTCCCCCCAATTCAAGGATTTGAAAATGAACCAGGAACTGACCAACAACCCGTTCAACCCCGTCACGCCGCCCAAGGTGTTCGACGAGATCAAGGTCTCGCTCGCATCTCCGGAGCGCATTCTGTCGTGGTCCTTCGGTGAGATCAAAAAGCCCGAAACCATCAACTACCGGACGTTCAAGCCCGAGCGTGACGGCCTGTTCTGTGCGCGTATCTTCGGCCCGATCAAAGACTACGAATGTCTCTGCGGCAAATATAAGCGCATGAAATATCGCGGCGTTGTCTGCGAAAAATGCGGTGTCGAAGTCACGCTGCAAAAGGTCCGCCGCGAGCGTATGGGCCACATCGAATTGGCCGCCCCCTGCGCGCATATCTGGTTCCTCAAGTCGCTGCCGTCGCGCATCGGCCTGATGCTGGACATGACGCTGCGCGATCTGGAACGCATTCTCTACTTTGAAAACTACGTCGTGATCGAGCCGGGTCTGACCGACCTGACCTACGGTCAGCTGATGACCGAAGAAGAGTTCATGGACGCCCAGGACGTCTATGGCATGGACGCGTTCACCGCCAATATCGGTGCCGAAGCGATCCGCGAGATGCTTGCCAATATCGACCTCGAAGCCGAGGCCGAGCAGCTGCGTGCGGACCTCAAGGAAGCCACCGGCGAACTGAAGCCGAAGAAGATCATCAAGCGCCTCAAGGTGGTTGAGTCCTTCCTCGAATCCGGCAACCGCCCAGAGTGGATGGTTCTCACTGTGATCCCGGTCATTCCGCCGGAACTGCGTCCGCTGGTGCCGCTCGATGGCGGTCGTTTTGCGACCTCCGATCTTAACGATCTCTATCGTCGAGTGATCAACCGGAACAACCGTCTGAAGCGTCTGATCGAACTGCGTGCGCCGGATATCATCGTCCGCAACGAAAAGCGGATGCTGCAGGAATCCGTGGATGCGCTGTTCGACAACGGCCGCCGCGGCCGCGTTATCACAGGTGCCAACAAACGTCCGCTCAAGTCGCTCTCCGATATGCTCAAGGGCAAGCAGGGCCGATTCCGCCAGAACCTTCTGGGTAAGCGCGTCGACTTTTCGGGCCGTTCGGTCATTGTGACGGGTCCGGAACTCAAACTGCACCAGTGCGGTCTGCCGAAGAAGATGGCGCTCGAACTGTTCAAACCGTTCATCTATTCGCGGCTTGAAGCGAAGGGTCTGTCTTCGACCGTCAAACAGGCGAAGAAGCTGGTCGAGAAAGAGCGTCCCGAAGTGTGGGATATCCTTGATGAGGTGATCCGTGAGCACCCGGTTCTGCTGAACCGCGCGCCGACGCTGCACCGTCTTGGTATCCAGGCATTCGAGCCAGTTCTGATTGAAGGTAAAGCGATCCAGCTGCACCCGCTTGTCTGTTCGGCCTTTAACGCCGACTTCGACGGCGACCAGATGGCGGTTCACGTGCCGCTGTCGCTTGAAGCGCAGTTGGAAGCGCGTGTTCTGATGATGTCGACGAATAACGTTCTGTCGCCCGCCAACGGCGCGCCGATCATCGTTCCGTCGCAGGACATGATTTTGGGCCTCTACTACACCTCCATCATGCGGGCTGGCATGAAAGGTGAGGGGATGCAGTTCGCCTCCATCGAAGAAGTTGAGCACGCGCTCAACTCGGGCGAGGTCCATCTGCATGCCAAGATCGAATGCCGGGTCAAGCAGATCGACGACGAAGGCAACGAAGTGTTCAAGCGCTACGAGACCACACCGGGTCGCGTGCGTCTTGGCGCGCTGCTGCCGCTCAATGCGAAAGCGCCGTTCGACCTGGTCAACACGCTCCTTCGGAAGAAGGACGTGCAGAAGGTCATCGACACCGTCTACCGTTATTGCGGCCAGAAAGAGTCGGTCATTTTCTGTGACCAGATCATGACCATGGGCTTCAAGGAAGCGTTCAAGGCGGGCATCTCGTTCGGTAAAGACGACATGGTGATCCCGGAATCCAAGTGGCCAATCGTGGAAGAAACCCGCGAGCAGGTGAAGGATTTCGAGCAACAGTACATGGACGGCCTGATCACTCAGGGCGAAAAGTACAACAAGGTTGTCGATGCCTGGTCGAAGTGTAACGACAAGGTGACCGAAGCCATGATGTCCACCATCTCGGCGGCACAGACCGACGAGTCAGGCGCCGAAATGGAGCCGAACTCGGTCTACATGATGGCGCACTCCGGTGCGCGTGGCTCGGTCACGCAGATGAAGCAGCTGGGCGGGATGCGCGGCCTGATGGCAAAGCCGAACGGCGACATCATCGAAACGCCGATCATTTCGAACTTCAAGGAGGGCCTGACCGTTCTTGAATACTTCAACTCGACTCACGGCGCCCGTAAGGGTCTGTCCGACACCGCTCTGAAAACGGCGAACTCGGGTTACCTGACCCGTCGTCTGGTGGACGTGGCGCAGGACTGCATCGTGCGCATGCACGACTGTGGCACAGACCGTGCGATCACCGCCGAAGCGGCTGTCAACGACGGGGAAGTTGTGGCGTCTCTGGCCGAACGCATTCTGGGTCGTGTGGCTGCGGACGATATCCTCAAGCCGGGCACGGATGAGGTGATCTGTCGTGCCGGTCAGTTGATCGACGAACGGATGTCAGACACCATCGAAGAAGCCGGTGTTGCAAGCATGCGCATCCGGTCGCCGCTGACCTGTGAGGCCGAAGAGGGCGTTTGCGCCATGTGCTACGGCCGTGACCTGGCTCGTGGTACAATGGTCAACACCGGCGAAGCAGTGGGCATCATCGCGGCGCAGTCGATTGGTGAGCCGGGCACACAGCTGACGATGCGGACCTTCCACATCGGCGGTGTTGCTCAGGGTGGTCAGCAGTCATTCCAGGAAGCCAGCCAGGAAGGCAAAGTCGAATTCGACAATGCCTCGACGCTGGAAAACTCGGCTGGTGAAACGCTGGTCATGGCGCGCAACATGAAGCTGCGGATCATGGACGAGCACGGCGTTGAACGGGCCAGCCACAAGCTGGGTTACGGGACCAAGCTGTTCGTCAAGGAAGGCGACACCGTTGCCCGTGGCGACAAACTGTTCGAGTGGGACCCATACACGCTTCCGATCATCGCCGAGAAAGACGGTATCGCCAAGCATGTGGACCTCACCGCCGGTGTCGCCGTTCGCGACGAAACCGACGATGCGACAGGTATGACCCAGAAGATCGTGATCGACTGGCGTGCTGCTCCGAAGGGCAACGAGCTTAAGCCGGAAATCATCCTGATGGGTGAAGACGGCGAGCCGCTGCGCAACGACGCGGGCAATCCGATCACCTATCCGATGTCGGTTGACGCCATTCTGTCCGTCGAAGACGGTCAGGACGTCAAAGCTGGTGACGTTGTGGCACGTATCCCGCGGGAAGGCGCCAAGACCAAGGACATCACCGGTGGTCTGCCGCGTGTGGCCGAACTCTTTGAGGCACGTCGCCCCAAAGACCACGCCATCATCGCGGAAATCGACGGCTATGTGCATTTCGGCAAGGACTACAAGAACAAGCGTCGTATCTCGATCAACCCTGTGGAAGAGGGCGCCGAGCCAGTGGAATACATGGTGCCCAAGGGCAAACACATTCCGGTGGTTGAAGGCGACTTCATCCAGAAGGGCGAGTACATCATGGACGGTAACCCGGCGCCGCATGACATCCTGTCCATCATGGGAGTCGAAGCGCTGGCAAACTACATGATCGACGAAGTTCAGGACGTCTATCGTCTGCAGGGTGTGAAGATCAACGACAAGCATGTCGAAGTGATCGTGCGCCAGATGCTGCAGAAGTGGGAAATCCTCGACAGTGGCGACACCACGCTTCTCAAGGGCGAACATGTGGACAAGGCCGAATTCGACCTTGCCAACGAGAAAGCCGAGAAGAAGGGTGGCCGTCCCGCTCAGGGCGAACCGATCCTGCTGGGTATCACCAAGGCGTCGCTGCAAACCCGCAGCTTCATCTCGGCGGCTTCGTTCCAGGAAACCACACGCGTCCTTACTGAAGCTTCGGTGCAAGGCAAGAAAGACAAGCTTGTTGGTCTGAAAGAAAACGTCATTGTGGGTCGCTTGATCCCGGCCGGTACCGGTGGCGCGACGCAGAAGGTGCGTCGCGTTGCGCAGGATCGCGACAATGTCGTGATCGAAGCGCGTCGCGAAGAGGCCGAAGCGGCTGTTGCTCTGGCGGCACCCGATGCCTCCAACGATGTTGTGGGTGGCGACGAGTTCGATACGATCATCGTCGATACTCCCGAAAGCCGCGAATAAGTCGCGACTTTTTATCAAACGATAAAAAAACCCCCGCGCTGGTCGCGGGGGTTTTTGTTTGAACTCTCTGTGATCGGCAGGAACGCGAGGCACTTTCCGCACGTTCATCCTGCAATAGTGAAAAGGAGAGTTTCATGATCCGCTTTATGACAACCACCACCGCTCTGACACTCTGTTTGGCAGCGCCCGTGACGTCGCAGGAGACGCATCAATGGGGTGAAAAGAATGCAAATTTCGAACCGGCGTTCGAAAACCAGACCCGTGCCGCGTTGGAAGCATCTGATTACAGCTACCAGTATCAAGAGATCGCATCCGGCTTGGAGCATCCGTGGGCTGTCGCCGAATTGCCGAATGGCGAAGGCCTCTTGGTGACGGAACGCCCGGGACGTCTGGTGCATGTGACCCTTGATGGGACTGTATCCGATCCCATCAGTGGCTTGCCGGACATCTTCAATCAGTCGGCTGGCAACAGCACGCAAGCTGGTCTGCTTGACGTGAAGCTTGGACCGGATTTCGGGACCGACCGGATGGTCTATTTCACCTATGCCAAAGGCACCGGCGATGGCATGTCGGTGACCGCAGCGGGACGCGGCAAACTGTCTGAGAATCTTTCCGAAATGACGAATGTCGAGGACATTTTCGTGCAGACGCCACCGTCGCCCGCCGCAATGCATTATGGCAGCCGCATTGTCTTTGACGGCAACGGGCACGCCTTCATCACAACTGGCGAGCATTTTACGGATGAAGAGCGCAAGAAAGCGCAGGAGTTGAACAACACGTACGGCAAGATTGTGCGTGTGAATCTTGACGGGTCCATCCCAGACGACAATCCATTTGTCGGTCAAGACGGGGCCCAACCAAGCATTTGGTCTTATGGGCACCGCAACGTTCAGGGCGCCGCGATGCGGGGTGACCAGCTTTTCACTGTCGAACACGGTCCTGCCGGTGGGGATGAAATCAACATTCCGAAACCCGGATTGAATTATGGCTGGCCGGTCGTCTCTTATGGCGTCCGATATGATGGGGATGAGATCGGGACCGGTCGCGCGCAGGCTGAGGGTATGTCAGAACCCGCCTACTATTGGGATCCGGTCATCGCGCCCGGCGACATGATTTTCTACGAAGGTGATCTAATGGCTGACTGGCAGGGAAATAGCCTTGTCACCGGCTTGGTTTCCCCGGGTGTCGTACGCTTGGAATGGGAAGGCGATCGGGTGAGCGCCGAGGAGCGCGTGTTCACTGAGTATGGCCGTGTCCGTGACATCGAAGAATTGAGCGATGGCAGTCTGATCCTAGCGACCGACTACGAGGACGGTGCCTTGATCCACGTCACCTTGGGTGGCTCTGACTCGTAACAAGACTGCAAAACGGGGCGCTGTCAGCGCCCCGTTTCTTACGCAGGGCTTGGTTTCAATCCGCCGATTGTCTGTTGCGATACGCGTAACGCCACGATCAACGCCATAATCCATCCGGTCGAAACTGCCGTGGCGATGCCAAGCCAAACGCCCCAGACATCAAAGCCCAGCAGTGCGATATAAACCCAGATGAAAAATGCGACCCCAAAACCCTGCCGATAGACGCTGATCCAAAGGGTGTAGATCGGGCGTTTCATGGCCTGTAAAAGCGAGTTGATCGAAAAGAGCATCATGTAGACAGGGAAAAGAAACCCGTCGACCAGCAGGTAGCTGGCTCCGATTTCGATAACGTCCGGGTCCGAGGTGAACGGTCGCATGAAATACTGACCGCCAAACCAAAGCAGGGGCATGGCAAAGACCGAGATCGCAAAACCGAGTTTCCAGCACATGAAGACCGCGTCCCGCACGCGGTCATGGTTGCGGGCACCGAAGTTCTGGCCGGCAATAGGAAGCAACGCGCTTGTCATGCCCAGAACTGGAAGGAGCAGGATCTGTTCGATCCGCAGCGCCACACCATAAGCCGCGATGGCATCTTCGCCAAAATTCTTGAGCGCAAATTGCACAACAAAGCCGGAGATGAACATCACCATCAGCGCTGTCGTTGCGGGCAGCATCTGTTCCACAATCGCTTTGAAGCAGTCAACGTCCGGCACAAACTCGGCGCGTTTGACGCGTTCCATCATATTCAGGTTGAAAACACGTGACAGGATGAACAGCATCACGCCCGATTGGCTGATTACGGTGGCTGCGGCGATGCCGTTAAAGCCCATGCCGCCCCAGATCCCGGGAATGCCGTACATCATCAAAGGGTTGAGGCCGATATTGGCAAAGAAAGCCACCATCATCGCGCGTTGCATGGACCGGGTGTCGCCATGCGCCTGCAAGATGCCGTTGCCACTATATGCCAACAGGAACCCTGGCAGCGCCAGAATTAGCAGGCGGAAATAGCCCAACGCGGCGTCGCGGTACCCGCCGGGTTCTGACACCAGAGCAATGAGGTAGGGGCCTCCGAACCATCCAACGACCATCAAGGACAGGGTTGCGAGTGTGCCAAAGCTGAGTCCTTGCGCCGCGAGGCTCCGACCGGCCTTGTCATTTTTCTCGCCCTTTGCATTGCTGACCAGCGCGCTGAGCGCTGAGCTGAGCCCAAATCCAACGGCCATCATAATGAAAAACGCCTGATACCCGATGGCAAGGCCCGCTTGCGCCTCGGTCGAGAGCTGACCGGCAAAGTAGACATCAACCACGTTATAGAGCGTCGAGAACAGCATCCCCAGAGCGGCAGGGATCGCGAGGTTCTTGTAGTGCAAGAGCATCGGGCCCGAAGTCAGGTCGTCATTCTGTGCAAGGGCCACGGGCGCTCCTATTGTCCGACAGCGGGCAAGGACCGGACCGCCTGAGCAAAGGCGATACACCGAATGCCGTCAAAACCAAAGCGCTTTGCCGTGTCGCTTTTGGCGTGGAGGCGCAGCGGTGGGCCTGCTACTGGCAAGGCCATGATGAACCTCTCAGATAACATGCGCGGTGCGCTTTTGATGTGCGTGTCGATGGCGGCCTTCACGTTTGGGGACGCATCCATCAAGGCCACGGGCGGCGCTTTGCCTCTGTCCCAACTTCTGGTGATCCGGGGCGTGCTGGCCTCAGCAGCGCTGATTGCGATGGCTGTCTATTTCAAGGGTCTGAACCTGCGATTGCCCACAAGAGACTGGACGTTGATCCTTGGACGCGGTTTGGCCGAAGCGGCGGCGGCGTATTTCTTTCTGACGGCGCTTCTGGCCATGCCTTTAGCCAATGTGACTGCTTTGCTGCAGATGCTTCCCTTGACCGTCACGCTGGGTGGCGCACTGGTGTTTCGTGAAGCTGTGGGATGGCGCAGGTGGTCTGCGATCATCATCGGGTTTGTCGGGATGCTCTTGATTGTGAGACCGGGCACGGACGGATTTACGTCGGCCTCGGTCTATGCGCTCTGCGCGGTTGCTGCTGTGACTGTGCGCGATCTGGTGACACGGCGGGTGTCCAAGGCGGCTCCGTCGTTGACGGTTACGGTTGTTTCATCGGTGATCGTGACATTGTTTGCCGGGGTCTGGTCAATCAAGCAGGACTGGGTTGCCCTGACCCCAGACCTGTCATTGCTGGTCCTAATGGCGACCGCGTTTGTCATCTGCGCCTATCTTTGCAGCGTCATGGTCATGCGGGTCGGGGAGGTGAGCTTTGTCGCGCCGTTCCGGTACACCGGATTGGTCTGGGCATTGATCCTTGGTTTTGTGGTGTTCGGCGAATGGCCTGAACCGCTCACCCTGATCGGTGCGGCGATCATCGTGGCGACGGGCGTGTTCAGCCTGTTGCGCGAGGCGCAGCTGAAACGACGGGCCCGAAAGCCGATTCTACCGCGTCAGCCGTGAGGGCGAAACGCCGGTTCAGTGTTTCAATGTCGTCAAGAGATGGCGCGTGAAATTTCAATTTTGCAACGCCCGGCTTTTGCCGGGAATCATTGCTGATGTGATGCGCGCGCACGAACGTCGGCGCGTCGGTATGGGTCACCGTCGGCATAAAGCGATTGATGCGGCTGTGCGCAAAGTTCATCAGGCTTTGCCGAACCCCACCTTGAACCGCCATTGCCTGTGCCACTCCCAGATATGGACTGACAGTTTCGGTGATTTTGAAGCGGTGACGTTTCGACGGTGACACGGTAAAGCCCCGGTTCCAATCGAAGCCCACCAGCCTGTTGTCCCGCAAAAGTGGCGCGCAGTCCGACGCGGCCTTGCGCAGCCGGTCGATGAAATCAACAGCGAGCGCATCATCGTCGTCGTGACGCACCTGTAGACAGGGCTGATGAATGTGTTTCCGTGCGGCGTTGAGTACAGCCTGGCATACTTGGCGGTGCGGTGCGGGATCACGGGCCACGATCCGCGCCTGTGGCAGATCTGCTAGCAGGGCTTGCAGCCGCGACAGATAGGTTTCGGGCAGGCACGTACCAACAAGAACCACGACATCGAAATCCGGGTTGGTTTGCGCCTTCAGACTGGGCAGGCATAGATGTTCGAACAGTGCAAATCGCTGCTCTATCCGGTCCGGGGCGTAGAGAAAGGCGCGCCGCGCGTCGATTGTATCGTGGTCGACCTGAAACCCGCCCTCGGCGGGATAGGAAAATCGACACAAAACGATGACCTGCATGACGATTGCCTCTGTGCAGCGCGGTGATTTGCGATAGAGTGACTGTGCCTTGGCAACGGCCTGCACACAAGCGTTGGGCCGCTGTTGACAAGCTATCCGACTCTCCATATACGCGCGACTAATTCGGCAGGGGGCGTGCCCGTTTTGTCGATTTACAGGACTGGAGCGGTCAAGATCCGGGCGCAAGCCCCGATCCTCTGGAAATGCACCGTATCGCTTCCGAAAGGGAAGCGGATGCGGTTCTTTGCGTCGTTTTTGTACGAAAACGGCAAGATTTGAACAGGGTCACGCGGACGCGCTTGGCCTTTATGCGAAACCCGCACGGGACACCCCGTGCACCACATATGTGAGCTACACGGGGAAAGAACCGGAATGCCAACGATCCAACAGCTGATCCGCAAGCCGCGGCAGCCGAAAATCAAACGTTCGAAGTCGATGCACCTCGAGCAGTGCCCGCAGAAGCGGGGCGTATGCACACGCGTCTACACCACCACACCGAAGAAGCCGAACTCGGCGATGCGGAAAGTGGCGAAGGTGCGTCTGACCAACGGGTATGAAGTCATCAGCTACATTCCGGGTGAAAGCCACAACCTTCAGGAGCACTCTGTGGTTCTGATCCGTGGTGGTCGTGTAAAAGACCTTCCCGGTGTGCGCTATCACATCCTGCGTGGTGTTCTGGATACCCAGGGCGTCAAGGACCGGAAGCAGCGCCGTTCGAAATATGGCGCGAAGCGTCCGAAGTAAGAGGAATTACAGATGTCTCGTCGTCACGCCGCAGAAAAACGCGAAGTCCTGCCCGACGCCAAGTATGGCGACCGGGTTCTGACAAAGTTCATGAACAACCTGATGATCGACGGTAAGAAGTCGGTCGCGGAACGCATCGTCTACAACGCGCTCGATCGCGTCGAGGGCAAGGTAAAGCGCGCGCCGGTGGAAATTTTCCACGAGGCGTTGGACAACATCAAGCCTTCGGTCGAGGTTCGCTCGCGTCGGGTTGGTGGTGCGACCTACCAGGTGCCTGTCGAAGTACGCCCCGAGCGCCGCGAAGCGCTTGCGATCCGCTGGTTGATCAATGCCAGCCGCGCTCGCAACGAAAACACCATGGAAGAGCGTCTCGCCGCAGAGCTTCTGGATGCTGTGAACTCGCGCGGTTCCGCGGTCAAGAAGCGGGAAGACACTCACAAGATGGCCGACGCGAACAAAGCGTTCAGCCACTACCGCTGGTAATAGGAGCCAATACACATGGCACGCGATTATCCTCTCGAGCGCTACCGTAACTTCGGTATCATGGCGCACATCGACGCAGGTAAAACCACTTGCTCCGAGCGTATCCTGTTTTACACCGGCAAGTCGCACAACATCGGCGAAGTGCACGATGGTGCTGCAACCATGGACTGGATGGAACAGGAGCAGGAACGTGGCATCACGATCACGTCCGCTGCGACGACCACGTTCTGGCAGCGTCAGGAAGAGCCGACCGCTGACGGTACATCGGACACCAAGTTCCGCATGAACATCATCGACACCCCCGGCCACGTTGACTTCACAATCGAAGTCGAGCGTTCGCTGGCGGTTCTCGACGGTGCAGTCTGTGTTCTCGACGCCAACGCCGGTGTTGAGCCTCAGACCGAAACCGTGTGGCGTCAGGCTGACCGCTACAAGGTTCCACGCATCGTGTTCGTGAACAAGATGGACAAGATCGGCGCAGATTATTTCAACTGCGTGAACATGATCGAAGACCGTACTGGCGCTCGCGCTGTTCCGGTTGCGATTCCGATCGGTGCAGAGAACGAACTCGAAGGCTTGGTTGACCTCGTCACGATGGAAGAGTGGGTTTGGAAGGGTGAAGATCTCGGCGCAAGCTGGGAGAAGGGCCCGATCCGCGACTCCATGAAAGAGCTCTGCGACGAGTGGCGCGGCAAGATGATCGAGGCGGCCGTCGAAGAAGACGACGACGCGATGATGGCGTATCTTGAAGGCGAAGAGCCCGATGTCGATACCCTGCGCAAACTGCTGCGCAAGGGCACGCTGGCGCTGCACTTCGTTCCGGTTCTCGGCGGTTCCGCGTTCAAGAACAAAGGTGTTCAGCCGCTGCTCAACGCTGTGATCGACTACCTGCCGAGCCCGCTCGATGTGGTTGACTACATGGGCTTTAAGCCGGGTGACGAAACCGAAGAGCGTAACATTGCGCGTCGCGCAGATGACGACATGGCGTTCTCCGGCCTCGCGTTCAAAATCATGAACGACCCGTTCGTGGGCTCGCTGACGTTTGTTCGGATCTACTCGGGCACGCTCAACAAGGGCGACTCGATGTTGAACTCGACCAAGGGTCATTCCGAGCGTGTTGGCCGCATGATGATGATGCACTCCAACAACCGTGACGAAATCACCGAAGCCTATGCGGGTGACATCATCGCGCTGGGTGGTCTGAAAAACACCACGACCGGTGACACGCTCTGCGACAAGGCCGATCCGGTGGTTCTCGAAACGATGACGTTCCCGGATCCGGTGATCGAAATCGCGGTTGAGCCGAAGACCAAAGGCGACCAGGAAAAGATGTCTCAGGGTCTGGCGCGTCTCGCTGCAGAAGACCCCTCCTTCCGTGTGGAAACTGACCTCGAAAGCGGCCAGACCATCATGAAGGGCATGGGCGAACTTCACCTCGACATTCTCGTTGACCGTCTGAAGCGTGAATTCAAGGTTGAAGCGAACATCGGTGCGCCGCAGGTGGCCTATCGCGAAACCATCGGTCACGAAGTCGAACACACCTACACCCACAAGAAACAGTCGGGTGGTTCGGGTCAGTTCGGCGAAGTGAAACTGATCATCACTCCGACCGAGCCGGGCGAAGGGTATTCGTTCGAGAGCCGCATCGTTGGTGGCTCCGTTCCGAAAGAATATATCCCGGGCGTCGAAAAGGGCATCAAGTCGGTTATGGACTCCGGTCCGCTGGCCGGCTTCCCAGTGATCGACTTCAAAGTGGCTCTGGTCGACGGTAAGTTCCACGACGTGGACTCCAGCGTTCTGGCCTTCGAAATCGCAGCACGTATGTGTATGCGTGAAGGCATGCGGAAAGCTGGTGCGAAGCTTCTCGAACCGATCATGAAGGTCGAAGTTGTGACGCCGGAAGACTACACCGGTGGCATCATTGGCGACCTGACATCCCGTCGGGGTCAGGTGACCGGCCAGGAGCCGCGCGGCAACGCTGTTGCAATCAACGCAATGGTTCCGCTCGCCAACATGTTCGGCTACATCAACACGCTGCGCTCCATGTCCTCGGGCCGCGCGCAGTTCACGATGCAGTTCGATCACTACGATCCGGTTCCGCAGAACATCTCGGAAGAGATTCAGTCGAAATACGCATAACCCGCGGTGCGTGGGCAACCACGCACCCTACCCACCACCGTAGGGTGCGTGCCGGGCACGCACCGTGAGACAAGAAAAAGGAGCTTTGCAATGGCAAAGGAAAAGTTTGAGCGCGGTAAGCCGCACTGCAACATCGGCACGATTGGTCACGTTGACCACGGCAAGACGACGCTGACGGCGGCGATCACGAAGTACTTTGGCGACTTCAAGGCGTATG
>JAUIIR010000068.1 GCA_030431485.1 Alphaproteobacteria bacterium | reverse complement strand
CTTCTGGCGGTCGCCGGTCCTGATGCTGCGCCCACGGCGCTGTCTTTGGTCGCGGCTCTGCTGCCGGAGGCCGAGGTGCACATGGTGCAGGCCGTCGCCGTCGCGCCTCAGCTCGAACAGGCGATGCTGCGCGTCGGACTGGCACGCAGCGATTTGACAACGCATCACGACGTGCTTGCGCAGGCCGCCGAAGCGCGACTGGGATCGCTGGCCGCCGAGCTTTTGCCGCGCGTGACCTGGCAGGTGCTGCGCGGAGACCCGGCGCAAGAGCTTGCCCGCGCGACCCACGCGCCCGATGTCGACCTGATCGCGCTCGGCCCCAATCGGTCGGGCCTGCTCAAGCGTATCTTCATCGGCGGCGTCACGCGGCGGTTGTTGCGCGACGCCGGATGCGACGTGCTGATCGGTCGCCCGATTGGCACCGGCGCGTCGGATGTCATCGCGCAACGCGAGCCGACTGGCGCGCAATCTGCCAACACCTTGCCACCACTCTCAATATAGGAGACCACCATGACGACCACCTTGCAAAAAAATCTGAAAAGCCAGATCACCGGGACCGATATCCTCAACATCCAGTCGGTTGCCGAAGCCCTGACTGGGGTTCTGACGGACACCTACCGGCTTATCCTAAAATCCCACACCTACCACTGGAACGTGACCGGCCCGTTGTTCTTTTCTATCCATGAAATGACTGAGGACCACTATACCGATATGTTCGCCGCCGCGGATGTGCTGGCCGAGCGCATCCGCGCCTTGGACAGGCACGCTCAGGTCAGCCTCGCCGGTTTGACCGCGGGGACGGGCGGACAGGACTCGGACGCCAACCTGAGCGCAGAGGACATGGTACGCGATCTGCTGGCGGACCATGAAGCGCTTGCGCAGAAGATGCGCGCGCTTGTTCTGAGCGCCGAAGCTGCGGGCGACCCGGTGACTGCCGATCTTGCCACCGAACGCGCAGCGTTCCACGAGAAAGCCGCCTGGATGCTCCGCGCGACGGCGTTCTGACGGCATCCCGCTCAGGCCCGGGCAACAGGCCCGGTTTGCATGCGACGCGCTCCAGGCGCTACCATCGCACACCAGTAAGCAGATCAGCCCCGGCCTCGCGCCGGGGCGTTTTGCATTGCTCGGCACCCGTACCGTTCTCTGCCGAGACCCGTCAATCCGCCCTGAACCAGAGGTCCACGGGCAAAGTTTTCGGATCCAAATACCATGGCTCAGACCCTTCGCGGCCTTTTGGCCCCTGTGAAATCCCTGCTGGCAGGTACGGTCACGTTTATGGCCGGCAACAGCCTGCTGGGCGTCGTCCTGCCCCTGCGTATGCAGGCGGCGGATTACACGGTGGCGCTGATCGGCGCGATCATGGCGGCCTACTACCTCGGCCTCGCCTATGGCGGGCTAAAGGGCAAGCATGTCATCCTGCGGATCGGCCATATTCGTGCCTTCTCGACCTTTGCAGCGCTGACGGCAGCCACCTGCCTGGCATATGAATTCTTCTTCCATCCGGCGGCCTGGGTGATCCTGCGAATCGTCAACGGCTTCTGCATCGCGGGGATGACGACCTCGATCGAAAGCTGGCTCAACGAACGCAGCAGCAACGAGACCCGCGGTCGCGTGCTCGGCTATTACATGCTGGCCTTCTATCTGGCGATTGCCCTTGGCCAGACAATGGTGAACGCAGCACCTGTGGGCGGCAGTGATCACCTGATGATCGCCTCGGCGCTTGTCGGGCTATCGCTTGTTCCGATCGCAATGACGCGCCTGGGCGAGCCGAACCTCGGCGACCTTCGCGTCCTTGGCGTGAAGGCCCTGTTCGAGGCATCGCGGGTCGGTGTCATCGGCGCCGCCGTCGCGGGGATTCTCGTTGGCTCGTTCTATGCCCTCGGGGTCGTCTTCGCCCGCCAGATCGGGCTCGGCGTGACCGAGGCCGCGCTGTTCATGAGCACTGTGGTGATCGGCGGCCTCGCCGCGCAGGTGCCGGTGGGTATGCTGGCCGACAGGTTCGATCGGCGCATCGTCATGTCCTGCATGTTGATCGCCGTCGGCACCTCCTGGGGGCTGCTGTCGAACTCGATTGCCAACGGTCTGCCATTGGCGGCACTGATGGTCATGGCATTGGCCTTCGGCGGCGCGATCAGCAGTGTCTACCCGCTCTGTGTGGCCCAGACCTTCGACCGTCTGGAACGGAAATACTACGTGGCAGCCTCGGGCCGGTTGCTGATGGTCTATTCCATCGGTGCCACGGTCGGCCCGCTGTTGGCCGCGACGTTGATGTCGATCTACGGTCCACGGTCATTTTTCCTTTTCGAGTCCGCTGTCGCAATCGTCTATGCGCTCTTCGTCCTCGTCAGCGTCCAGGCCGGACACGCGTTGCCAACCGAAGGCCGCGAGAAGTTTGTTCCGCTCCCCGACATCTCTCCTGCGGCAATGGCGCTCGACCCGCGAACCGAACCGGAGGAGACAGAGCCAGACACAGCACCCGACCAGCCTGCAAATGAAGCCACTGGCTGATGCTATCGTTTTCGGATCAACGCGGCCGCGTCCGCTTCAGAATTGCTGCACAATCCACGAATGGCTGCACCGACAGGTTGCACCGCAGCATCGTACCACCACGTGAATGGCGGGTCAGGGCCGTCCTTGCATCACATAGCGACCCCGATCGTGCACGTGCCGCACCGCATCCGAAGTCAGCATTGAGCCGATTTTGTTGAAAAAGTCATGCTTGATTGGTGGGTGATGAGCTGATTCAATTCTCTTATTGAGTAGGAGAATTGGCGATGATGGGACCGAAGCAGGAAGCGCAGGCGGCGCTGTTTTACGAGTTCTCGCTGGAAGACCACGTGCCACGAGATCACTTGTTGCGGTCGATTGATCGGTTTGTCGATCTGAGCAGCATCCGATCTCATCTGGCCGATTTTTATAGCCATACTGGCCGTCCCTCGATCGATCCAGAGCTGCTGATCCGGATGCTTTTGGTGGGATATTGCTTCGGCATTCGATCTGAACGTCGCCTTTGCGAAGAGGTCCATTTGAACCTAGCGTATCGGTGGTTCTGCCGTCTCGATCTGACTGACCGTATTCCGGATCATTCTACTTTTTCGAAGAACCGGCATGGCCGGTTCCGCGAGAGCGGTCTTTTGCGCCAGGTGTTCGAGATGACCGTTGCGCGCTGCATGGAAGAGGGACTGGTCGGCGGTCAGGGTTTTGCAGTGGATGCTAGCTTGATCAGCGCTGACGTTCAGAAGCAGAATTCCAGCAACCCCGAAGACTGGGCAGCCCGCGAGACAATTCCCGATGACGCGCCACGCGCGGTGCGCGAATATCTCGACGTTCTGGACGACGAGGCCTTCGGCGCGGCCAGTGAGGTCACACCCAAGTTTACTGCCCACGCTGATCCGGCCAGCCAATGGACCGCGGCGCGCAAAGGCCCTGCATTCTTTGCCTATTCAGACAATTACCTTATCGACACGGACCACGGGATCATCATGGATGTGGATGCTTCGCGCTCAATCCGGCAGGCCGAGGTAGGTGCCATGCGCAAAATGATTGATCGCACCAAAGACCGCTTCGGCATCACACCAGATTGGATCGCGGCGGATACCGCATACGGGTCAGTCGAGAACCTTGTATGGCTGACATTGAAGCGACATATCCTCCCCTTCATTCCTGTCTTTGATAACTCAAAACGCAAGGACGGCACTTGGTCTAGGGCTGACTTCACATGGGACGAAGACAACGACCGATACATCTGTCCAGAAGGCAACGAGCTCCGTCATACCCGGCGCAATTATTCTGATCCCGGCCGGAAGACGGATGGCATGAAAGCCCGAAACTATGGTGCTCTCAAATCCGATTGTCAGGCCTGCCCATCCAAAGCCAAATGCTGCCCCAACACTGACACCCGACGTATCCGCCGCGAGAAATACGAGATCGTCAGAGACTTCGCTCGGGAATGCACCGCCTCAGAGTTCAATCCGACGGCTCAGGCGCGGCGCAAGAAGGTTGAGATGCTCTTCGCACATCTCAAACGCATTCTTGGATTGGGCAGGCTACGATTACGAGGCCCATGCGGCGTCCAAGACGAATTTACTCTCGCCGCCATCGCCCAAAACCTCCGCAAACTAGCAAAACTCAAGCCAATGGTTGCAACCACCGGCTGACGACAAGCCTCAGCTTCGGTCGTTCAATAAAATCAGCGCAGTAGCTCAACGCGCAACGCCAAAAAACAATGACTTTTTCAACATAATCAGCCCAATCCTACCAATGCCGCAACTTGCGCAGATGCCTCCTTTGGGGCCGATTATGCGTTTTCCAGATCCATAGGTTCCCCGCACAAGGCTTCGAGCTACGCGGTCACCACTATTTATCTCGCCCAAGTTTTTTTGAGAAGTCCCATCCAATTTTGATAGCAAATCTTTTTGACCAGCGCTTTGCCGAACCCATGATCAATCATTGCTTGCCTCAGGATGCCGAGACAGCTGGCATCGCCGACCAACTGCGGGACAACGGCGCCGTCGAAATCTGAACCCAATGAGACACCGTCCTCTCCAAGAATGGTCAGCATGTGCTCCAAATGCCGGATCATTGCCGATACGGGTACGTCATCCAGCATGCGTCCGTCTTCTCGAATAAGTGCGGTTGCGAAGTTCAGGCCGACAACTCCATCAGATTCGGCAATTGCCGCGAGCTGCTTGTCAGTCAGGTTTCGGGAATGAGGCGAGATCGCATGGACGTTGGAATGAGTGGCAACGATTGGCGCGTCGGTTATCGCAGCTACATCCCAGAAACCAGCTTCTGTCAGGTGGGAGGTATCCACCAATATCTGCATTTCGTTGCACTTCTTGATCAGCCTTTTGCCAATTTCCGTCAGCCCACCACCGGTGTCCGGGCCAGACGGGAAACAAAACGGAACGCCTTCGCCAAAAACTGTGGGCCTGCTCCAAACCGGACCAAGGGAGCGCAATCCGGCCTCGTAAAACTCATCGAGAGCGGCAAACTCGGGATCTATGGCTTCCGCGCCCTCCATGTGAAGAATGGCCGCGATTTTCCCTGATGTCATGCAACTTCGAATGCTCTCGACATCGGTGCAAATCCTGAGAGCCCCACCTTTTTCAAGTTCCACGAGCGTTCTAACTTGCGCCCAGGCAATCCTGTTCGCCTCCGCAAAGGGAACCATCGACGGCAAGGCCAGATCATACAGAGGTTCTCGCATTTTGCTCAGGATATCGCCAAACTCGTTTTGAGGCGGCACGAAAACGGCAAAGAAACCACCAGCAAATCCTCCTCGGTTTGCCTTTGGCAGATCAATGTGGCCTTCACCTCCGGTTACAAAATCAGATGCCTTGCCTGCACAACTCCGTTCATACAGCCTGGAAAGAACGTCATTGTGACCGTCAAAAATCAGAGGGGTTTGCATTGCGTGAGCATTCTCCGTGTTGGTGCGTGGCTTTTGTCAGAATAAAGTGCGGGATGTTTGAACCAAAAACTGGTTTATGGTCGAACACGGCGAACAGCCCAAAAGACTAAGGACACAACAGCAGACATTCCAAGCTGTCCACATTCGAGTTCAGATTTCGAAGCGACGCGGCCGTCAGTCCGATCCATTCCAGGCGATGTTTTCGAGTGCGCAGAAATCTTCATCCAATCCGAATGCGCGTGGGCCAATGACCTTGAGCGCCTCTGGCGTTCGCATGATAGGAACGGAAGCCACCCCGAGAACCCTCACACGCTGGCCATAGCGCAGCGTTTCGGTGGTGATTGCCTCACCGGTTTCACGATCAAGGATCATGATCAGATCCGGGTTGATGGCGACAGTCTTTCCATCAAGTCTGGCCCGCGAAAACTCGTTCTGAAACGGGATTTCCATCTTGTTACCGGTATCATTGGCAAGGCTAACTTGCCCTCGCACCCATCCATCTGCAGACTCTCGGATAACATCTTCAACCTTGCCGTCGAACAATAGGCGCGAAAACCGTGGCGGATTTGAAGTTTCGAAATATGAGATCAACGCCTCGGCGGCGTTTTGTTCCCCTTTTACTCGTGCCTCACGGACGGCCCGACCAATCTCTAGCGCTAGAGACACAGTGCGCGGCACGGTGCAGGTCCGGATTTCCTGCCCCGTCATCGCGTAGCTCGCGATTTGCGCGATACCCCCCATCTTGACGCAAACAGGGCGGCCATAAGCTTCAGCGCGGGCGGCATCTTCGGTGTCAATCACAACCGTGTTGCCAAAGTCATCCGACATCACGAATGGCGCGCATTTGACGCCGCAGAAGTTAAACGTCGTCATCTGAAATTCGGGAAACGCCCGACCCATGCCATCTCCGTCAACCAAAGGCAGACCTAGGCGGGCCGCGACAGCAAGAGGCAGGGTGGCGTTGAGACCGCCTGCTTCAAGCGGAATAACGGCGTTGAACTTGCGGCCAAGTTCTTTCTCTGCGCGGCGCATACCTTCGATGGCGGTTTGCGTGTTCGGTATCTTTTCAACAAATACGGTTGGCGCACCCATGCAGGCCACGGAAACCGCAAACAGATCATCCGAAGCGTCTTTGGGATCGATCAGCTGAATACTGCCGCATTTGTCCAGTTCCTGTTTCAGCATTAGACTGCCAATGTAGGGATCACCGCCACCGCCAGTTCCAAGAATGGCAGTGCCGCGAATGAAGTCTTCGAGGTTATCGAGGTTTATTTCGGTCATAGTGCGACGCCTTCCAATGCAAGATCACCTATGGCTTTGGTTTTGATGCGTACCGCCCCAGCCGGGAGGTAGGCTAATGGCAGTTCCTCTAGATTGACGATTGAGATACTGTCGCGACGGGCTCCTGCGCTGACGGCGCGTTCAATAGCTTCGTCCTTGGCTTGCGCGATTGAGGCATCACGACCCATACCGGCGTAGGAATAGATTTTGTCAACTTCGCCGCCCACCTGTGCCAAACCGGCCCCAATGGCATTGGCTGTGCCGGATAGTTCGGGTTTGAGTACTTCACTGGCGCCCTTAAGAGTGCGGTTTAGCAAGACGCTACCGCCACCAACGAGGATCACCGGCACGTTGCCTTTGCCTGATTTCACGCGGTCTACGGCTTCCTCGATCATCGTGTGCATCAGTTCGACGGCATCTGCGACCATAGCCTTGTCGAGATGGGCCACCAGAGACTTGTCGCCAATCTCCGCGTACCCCGCTGCCACAGCGATATCGGTTGTGGTGAGCGTACCGCCGCCAAACACCAATGCCTCGCTGAGCAGGTTCAGTGCTACGGAATCCGGCCCGATTGTGAGCTTGCCGCCATTCGTGCGCACGATCGACCCGCCGCCCAATCCGATCGCCAGAACATCAGGCATTCGGAAATTGGTTCGCACTCCGCCGATATCAACTGAGATCGCAGACTCGCGTGGGAACCCGTCTTTCAGCACCCCGATATCCGAGGTGGTTCCGCCAATATCGACCACGATACCGTCCTTGATTCCAGACAGGAACGCGGCTCCACGCATCGAGTTTGTCGGCCCCGAAGCGAATGTCAAAACCGGATATTTTTCGGCAAATTCGGCAGACATCAGTGTGCCATCATTTTGCGAGATGTAGAACGGACAGGTCAGTTCCAGTTCGGCAAGTGCCGAGCGGAAAGCATTCACCACTGTTCTTGCCAGATCGGTGAGCGAGGCATTCATGATTGTTGCGTTCTCACGCTCGATTAACCCAACACGGCCCAATTCGCAGGACAGTGTCAGTTGCGTATCCGGGGCCTCGCGCAAGATGATCTCAGCCATTCGTTTTTCCATGGCATCGTTGATCGGGGTAAAAACACATGACAGTGCGGCGGATTTGATGCCGCGACTTTTCATATCCCGGGCGGCCTTGGCCACGGCCTCTTCATCAAGAGAGGAAATCTCGCGACCGTCGAATTCATAGCCACCTGCCACAAGATATGAATTGCGACCGATCGGATCTGCCAGGTGTTTAGGGAACTCCACCATCGGCATCAGGCTTTCAGTGGCGGGTAAAGAAGCGCGGAAGGTGGCCACGGGAACCAGTTTTTTGCCTTCGACAAACGCGTTGGTGAATTGGGTGGTCCCGATCATCACGCTGTCGATATCAGACACGTGAACGCCCGATTGATCCAGCACTGAGCGCACAGCCCCCACGACACCGGACCCGATATCCGCGGTGGTCGGGGATTTGATCGACGCAAGCACTTTGCAGCCATCCATAAGAGCGGCATCCGTGTTGGTGCCTCCGACGTCTACACCAATATGCATTCAGTTCTCCTGATAAAGTGTAAGAATTGCATGTAGTATCGACAGTCAGCCCCAGCCAGAGCAAGACAAGCGAAGGTTAGGTCGGAGTTTAATTTGGATAGTGTGAGCGCGTTAAGCTGTGGCAACACCATGGGACACGGCGATTTCGGCGGCCAGCTTTCTGGAATTCACACCCAACTTGACAAAAATGTTCTTTACGTGAAATTTGACCGTGGCCTCACTCAAATCCAATTTTCGGGCGATGACTTTGTTGGCGTCTCCACGAGCAATCAGTTCAAGAACGCCGAATTCGCGAGCCGTGAGCATCTCTTCGAGCAGAGTATGTGTGTCTTTCGGGTCATGGCCGGCGCAAGCCCATAGGATCTTGGCCAGTTTGCGCGTTTCATCACGCGAATAAGCGGCCAGGCCGTTATTATGCACACAGTCTCGAGCCGCCTGAGAAAAGGCCTCGGCATGCCGGATGAAAGCACCGGGGAAATCGGTTTGTGCAAGGCTCAGCGTTAACCTGAGGCTTTGATCCGCGATGGCCCAGTTTTCCGCCTGCGCGGCGATGATTACCTGAAGAACACCCGCGCGCATTCGGAACCTGTTCAACTTGAGCGGATGACATTCGTGCACGACCTCATCCAGCAGTACCAAAGCCTGATCTGTGCTACCCATGCGCGCGTCGGATCGGGCAAGTGCCAAGCGCGCGAGGATACTGCCGCGCCAGCGCAAACGGTCTTCGGCCTGACGTGTCTTTAGGATCGACCGAAGCTGTGATGTCAGTCGCTCAATTTCAGGTTCATTTTGTGCATCCAAGGCCAATTCCAACTCAAGTATGCGCAGATGCCGTGCAAACCGCCGTGATGATCTGCGGGCCACAGTGGCTTCGGCTTCGGCAATATGACCGATGGCAGCGTCATATCCCCTGTCGGCAAAACTAACATTCAAGCAGGTTTCATATCCCGATAAATAGGCCTCACTCCAACCCTCGGCCTTGCTCGATTGCTCCAGTGCGCTGGCGAGTGTTTGTTCTACCCCGGTCGTGTCTCCCGACTCATACGAGATTTCGCAGGAATAAATGTCCGACAACGCCCGCATGGCCAGATCGTGACGAAAGTTTTTCTGCCACAAGTCCAGAGCCCTCTGACGCCCTTCCAGAGCCGCTGCGTAGTTGCCTCTGTCCAGTTCAATTGAACTGAGATGAAGGTGCATGAAAAACTGCAAATGGACGACTTTGAGATCGGTCGTAATAGCCATCGCCGCTTCGCCAAATTCCCGCGCTTTGTCCAGATTTCCGGCCTGAATGTGGAAGACACAAAGGAAATTGGCAAAAAGCCCCCTCATGATAGTGTCGGCAACCGGCGTTTGCTTAGCCGTGTATTCCAGCGCAGCAAGCTGTTGAGTGGTCAGGTGGCGGTCTTCATAAAGCCGCTGATGCGCTTCGACCATAACCAGCTCGCGGTGTGCCTCCTCATCGCTTGCGTCAATGGTCTGGCGTGCCTCATCAAGGTACAGGACCGCCTCATTCAGGCGTCCCTGCTTCAGCATTAGATATCCTCGTGCAATCAGCAAACGGGGCGACTGGTGAATTAGTCTTATTGGGATCTGGTCAAGACAAGCCGCAAGGCGCGGCGCCCCATGCGTCATCCCGATACGTACACCGCCCGCTTGCAAGATCATCTCAACTGCTTTTGCAGGGGCTAGTGCCGCAAGTGCATGTCGCACGGCCGAGGTCAACCCGGCGTGTTCAAAACACCAGTCTGCCGCGCGCAGGTTTAGCGTGCGAACCACATTTTCGCCGAGCGTAGCCTGACGTTTAAGGAGGAAATCCCGCAATAGCTGGTGGTACCGAAATCCGGGAGTCGGACCGGGAACCTCAAACACTAGAGAATGTGTCCCGGCAAGATTTGCCAACATGTCCCAGCTGCCTGTGTCCTGCCGAATGTAGTCGGCAAGATCCCCGTCGATGGTGTTCAAATGTGACGTGTCGATCAAAAAAGCCTGTTGCGAGGACGAGAGCTGATCAAAGAAATGCTCGTTCAAGTATTGGGCAATCCCTTCCTGCCCTCCAAGCCCCTTGCGTAGGTCCAGATCAAGTGGTCGGGTTGTCTCGTTGGCCTGGCGCATGAGTTGTAGCGCGGCGATCCATCCTTCGGAGTATTCAAGAAAAGAATCGATGGTGGAGTCAGTGGCCGTATTCGAAAAAAGGGCCGCAACTTCGGCGCGGCTCAATCGCAGGTCTTCAACCCCGAAATCAGTGATCTTACGATCTAGCCGAAGCTTGGTCAGCGGTATCCCCAGCGTTTCGCGCGTTCCAATTACAATGTGAACGTTGTCGCCCGACTGTAGCATCAACCGGTGAATGAGCTCTGACTCAGCAGGGGTGCAATCATGCACATCGTCAAAGAACAATAAAATCCGTTCCTCAATCGAGGCCATCAATCCAAGGATTGAGGCAAGCGTTGCGGTGCCTTCAATTTTGACTGCGGTGGTTTGCTCCGATTGCCCTCCAATCAAAGGTGCGAGCGCCAGCACCAGATTTTCTTCGATGGCAAGTGATTGAACCGACTCCGCGCCAACTTGCACCCAGATGGCTGCATGGTTGGCTTGTTGGGCTTGCGAGAACCACTGCTGCATCAAGGTAGTTTTTCCGTAGCCCGCGGGCGCTTCGATCAGGGTTAGCTTTCTGTTCAGATTGTTGAAAAAACGTTCGTCCAGCAGGCTGCGAACAACCGTGCCATCAAAGGCATTGCCCTGCTGGCCAACTGATTTTCCAGACTCGTTTTTGAGGTCGGACGTCATCGACTAAATTTACCCACAACCAGGTCAGAGCACAACTTCGCGGCTAAGCGTCAACACCTCGTCCAGTGGCTTGCGCGCAGAGACCGGAACCCGGAATTCGTCCTTGAGGTGCCCTGCTGACATGCATGTGATTACGATTTCATTGTCGGGAATGCGCAGCGCATTACGCAGCAACTGGTCCGCCTCTTGTTCGACACTCCAGTTCAAAAAGCAGGCACCCAACCCTTCGGCATGGATCGCAAGAGCAAGCGTCATGGCAAATATCCCGCCGTCGATCCATCCCTGATACCGTTCGCCAATCAGATTGAAATGCTCAAGGTTCGCGGTCACTATGAACAAGGTGCCAATCTCTTGTCGGAACCCAGCATTACCGGCCTGCAACGGCAGGATTTTTTGCACCGTTTTGCGATCGTTATAGGCATAAACTCGGATTGTCTGACGGTTGCAGACATTCGGACATTGTTGAGCGTTGACCACGATCTTGTGGATCTGGTCGTCTGAGATTTGTGCTGGCGTATATTGGCGAACGGAATGGCGATTGCGCAGAGATTCCCCGAAATCGAAGTCCACCGCATTTCGGATCTCCTCGGCTCTGACCAACTCTGATCCGCCGCCACCATCTCTTGGATGGATGCACAGTCGTCTTGCCTGCTCGGCGTGCCTCTCTTCGATATCGACTAAAGGCATGCCTTGGCAGCGGTGAAACGCCAGATAGCTTTCCAGAGTCGCGTGGGCCCACAAGACCGTGTCGTCGGCCTCAAAATCGGCCACGTAAACCTCTATCTTGTTCAGGATCGAATGTGCCTTCTCCTGACCAAACCCCAGCCGGACATCGGGAAAACTTTCCCCGCCTTCCAGATAGTGGGTCAGGATACGAATGATCGCGCGCTGGTTTTCGCGTCCATTCGAAGCAATTGCAAAACTGTGCCTCGCATAGCGACGCATGTCATGCCAGAAATTCCGCAGAAGAGCTGTGCGGGCATATATATTCAGGGGCATTTTTTCTCAATCAAGGCACTGCGTTCGGGCCACAGGAAAAGGGCGCGCATCACAGCCGCCGCGCGCCGCTCCGCCATCGCCATTCTCAGCTTTCAGGCAGCATCAGCGCGTGCAGGTCGGCCCATGCTTCGTACCCCTGAACAGGTTTGCGCTCTGGCGCAGGCAAGATTTCAAAGCCCTGCTCAACAGCCGCCAAAGCCACCTTGACGGCGTTTGGCAGCGGATCAGTGATCCTTTCGGGACGAACGCCTAGTGCCTCGGCCACCGGCTCGGCGAAGCCAAGCATCCCGGTGCAGCCGAAAACAACCGCATTGGCACCTTCATCCATCGCAGCCTTGCAGGCAGCAATGGTCTTTGCGGTGGTTCCCTCGCGGTCCTGCTCCAGCTCGAGCACCGGCACCTCGATCCCCTTGACCGACGTCAGCTTGTCGGAAAGCCCGTTGCGCATGACCAGATCTTCAAACATCGGCGCTTGACGGCACAGGGCGGCAACCACGCAGAATTGTCCAAAACTCGCCGCCGCAGCGAAACCGGCGCTGCCCGCACCGATCACAGGGATCGAAACAGCCTCACGCACTGCATCCAAAGCGGGATCGAGCATGCAGTCGATCACAATAGCATCCGCGCCACATTTCTCCGCACGGACCGCCGCGTCGATCGTGCCGGGTCCGGCCAGAACCTCGTCGACCGCCGATTCGACTGAAGCCGGACCCTTATCAAGGAAGCTCGAGCTTAGGCGGCACAGATCGCCTACCGCCCGGTGAAGCGGTGTGTCATCCCTGAAGCCCGCCGAGGTGTTCGGCGTGATGATATGTACGTGGACCTTTTCTGTCATTTGTCAGAAGCCTTTCTAGTTTAAAAGGAAGATGGCGCGGGTCGGACCATGCCGTACACCACCCAAATGGGTAGTTATCTGTCAAGCACCCCACGATCGCGAGCGTTCCGCACGGCCCGGCTGCGGCTGTTGGCGTCCAGTTTACGGAATATCTGTTTGAGATGGTATTTCACCGTATTGTCGGACACGCCCATAATTTGAGCGATGTCCTTGTTGGAATGGCCAAGGTCCAACAACTCTAGATAGCGCTTGTGCAGATCAGCGCTATCGGCCCGGTCCCTTCTGACACTGGTGCGCCCGCTGGTCGCCCAATAATGCATCAATTCGCTCAGGCGCCTGCGCTGTGCGGGTGTCGGTGGAACCGAGACGTGCGTTCCGTCCAAAGCGGCCTGAACAATGAAGCGCATCTCCGGCCCTTCATCCAGAATGAACCGCAGGAACGGTTGGTCCCCCAGCAGCCGGATCGCGCTGAGCAGGCTGGACGTCGCTTCGACCCGGCTCCTAAGGTTCCAAAAGGCGGCGGCGGCAATCACCCGCAGTTTGGCGAGTGCAAGAAGCTGCCCGCGCCGGATCGCCAAATCCTCGGCCGTCGCGATGAAATCCAACGCGTCCCGCGCCCGCCGGGTGCGCACCATCAGGCGGGCCACGGCCACAAAGGTCGCGCCCTGCCGGAATGCCAGATCGTCGCTTTGCTCAAGCTGGGAACGGTCGGTTGAAAGACCGATCTCGGAAAGCAAACGGGCTGCTGTCTTTGTTTCACCCGAAAGTGTCAGCGCCCGCAGCCGTTCGATCTGCATTAGACGGAACAGCCGCGGCATTCCGCGATCGAGCGCCACCTGGTCAGCATGAGACAGCGACTCGAGCGCGCCGGGCAGGCCGAGCTCGGCATAGGCCAACCGCGCATGCACCCGAAAGGCTGCGGTCAGGATATCGAACCAAGCATCCCCCTGTTCCACCATGTTAAAAGCCGCAGCGCAAAGCAGCGCAGCCTGACCCAGGTCGTTGCTTTCATAAGCGACCTCGGCCCGCAGAATGCGGGCGACAGCTATCAGCCACGGGGCCTGGCCGGGCAACTCGCCCAACTGCGCCTCCATGGTCTGAAGCACCTTTCCGGCACCCTGCAAATCACCCCGCATCAGGCGGATCTGCCCGAGATAGGTGTGCATATGAAGAGCGCCGAAAACAGCATCGCCCTGCTGGTAAAGCTGGATCGCTTTTTCGGCATTTTTCTGCGCTAGCTCGAAATCACCCATCTGCATGGCTATATTGCACTTGTAATTAAAGACCAGTGCATGCCCGATATGATCCTCCTCCAAAAGCTGCCTTCGTGCATTAATTAAACGCTCTAGAGATTCCCGATTGAAGGTTCTGTCCTCATAGATCGACAGATGGATATCGACGAGAGTCAAGTCCGCGGAAAGCAATGCATCGCACTTCGCTAGCTCGGTTAGTTCGCTACGCCATGAATCGTAGTCGCTCCGCGCTCCGAAGACATCACCAGATTTTGCTTTCGCGAAATTTAAACCGAGTACAGCGCGGGGAAATCTGCGGACTATGTCAGTAGATAGGCTAAAGTTGAGATTTGCAGACAAGGCAGACGGGAAGCGTAGAAAATATTTCCAACCTTCCGACTTTTCAAGTAGTTCCAGAGAGAGCTTTTCCAAGTGTTTCATTTGATTCGTTTGTCAATTCCAAATCCACAAATTACGGCCACTGACGGCGTTACCAACATAGATTCGCGAACCTTGTCTGAGAGCGCTGTTTTGATGGCTGAAGAGGGCGTTGCCAACTTTTGTCAACCTAGCGTCCGAATTTCGGGGGTTAGGTCATGTTGACAAATGGCGGAGCCAGAGGCGGATCGACGTGATGTCGACGAAGCCGAGGAAGCTTTCGGCGGTCTTGTCGTAGCGGGTTGCGACACGGCGGGCGTTCTTGAGCTTGTTGAAACACCGTTCGACGAGATTTCGCAGGCGGTATAGCGAGCGATCCACCCCGACGCGCTTCTTGCGGGATTTTCGCATGGGGATCACCGGCTGGACGCCGCGTTCCTCCATGGAATTGCGAATGCTGTCAGCGTCATAGCCACGGTCGGCGAGCAAAACCTTTGGTTGAGGCAGGTTTTCGGCCATGACCAGGTCGAACCCAAGATAGTCGGATGTCTGGCCCGGCGTGATCTCTGTCCTCATGGGCAGGCCGTGCGCGTTGACGAGGAGGTGGATCTTGGTCGTGAAGCCACCACGAGAACGGCCGAAACCCTGCCGAGGAGTCCCCCTTTTGCGCCTGCTGCCTGATGATGGGCGCGGACCACGGTGCTGTCGATCATCTGGAGCGCGTGCGGCACCGCACCGCTTTCGTTCAGGGCATCCATCATCTGTTCCCACAATCCCGCCAGCGTCCAGCGCCGGAACTGCCGGTAAACGCTCGACCATTTCCCGAACTCTTCGGGAAGGTCGCGCCATGGGGCACCAGTCCGAGCAATCCAGAAAACCCCATCGAGAACACGGCGGTGGTTCGTGGGTTTGCGCCCGTTCGGGGCGCGGACGTCCATGATGAAACGCTCAAAGAACGCCCATTCCTCGTCCGACATCAGGTCTCGTGCCAAGCTGGTCTCCATTGCAGATACCAGCTTGAATCACGCTCAGCGGGACAAGTGAATCCCTTTTGTCAACATGACCTAGCTCAACCTCTTTGTGCGGCAAGAATAGTTATTTGTCGACAAGCTGGATCAGTTTACGAGCTCAAAAAAAGGCTGGTCAGCTAAAAGCTGACCAGCAGTCCAGGGAGGTTATTAATACACTCAATCAACACGGGCACCGCTATGAAGAGATATGAAACGAAGCCAAAACAACCATCTGAACAAGTGGTTTGATATCGGCTTCGAAAATGGCTGTGGCATTGTCAGGACGCACAACACGCACCTTCGAAATTGGCTTTCTAAGTATGCAATTTCTTGCGCAAATTCTTGTTCAATTGACGTGCGCGCGCATACCCATTTCGCCTTGAATAAGGGAGCCCAGTTCAAGTTCGGGTACGTCGAGCGGCCAAGTACATGAAAACCGCTACCGCAAATATTGACAGCATCAGTATCAAGCCTGAAAGCGCATAGATAGTTGGCGTTGTACCGGAGTTCATTTTGCCGAACATGGTTAGAGGCAGAGTGTTTTGACGGCCGACGAGGTAGCTGGAACGTGCGAACTCATTGAGAGAAAGCAAGAACGAGAATATGAATCCTCCCGTAATGCCGGGCACGATCAGGGGCAAGACGATGTGTGTCACCCGTTGCCACCAACTTGCCCCCAGATCTGCCGCGGCAAGAAGGTATGAGCGTTTCACGTTCACCATGCTGGTCAGTATGACTATGAACGCAAACGGCAGCGCCCACAGCAGATGGCCCAAAGCGACTGTGCCCCAGAACGGCATTACTTGCCATCTATTCAGAATTACCGATAGCGAGAGGCCCTGAATGATGCCGGGAATGAACATCGGCAAGATGACCAGCAAGAACCACGCATTGCGCAAGCGTCCCAGCTCCAGGTAGGCCAGCGCCGCACAGAGTGCAAGTGTGGTAGAGGCTACAGTTGTCACAGATGCGATCAGCAGGGATTGGCGCAGAGACGCGAACAAACCTCGCTCGTTTAGCAACTCCCTGTACCATTTAAGGCTGATATCGCTCAATGCCGGAAGTCCTGGCTGGAGTTCGGGATTGAAGGAAACCGCAACCAGATAGAACGGTGGCAGGTAGACGACCAGCAAGGCCAACGCGGTGATAATCCAGATGGACGTGCGGACGGTACGTTGTTCAAATCCGAAAGTCATTTGAAGTCCTCGAACAGTTTGGTCAGGCCGAAGACGGCATTTCCTACAATCACCAGAGAAAACAGCGCCACGAGCACAACGCTGGATATTGCGAAGGCGAGCGGAAAGTTAACGACCCGCATGACATCATTGATCATGATGGAGATCATCGAGGCGCCGGCGCCTCCCAGCATTTGCACCTCTGTGGACGATCCTACCGCCGATACGAAAACGAACAGGAAGCCTGCGAAGATACCCGGTTTGGTCAGAGGAAGGATGACCGAGAATAGGGTGCGCATAAAGCCTGCTCCCAGGTCCTGGCTCGCGGCCAGAAAACTAGGTTCGACCCTGCGCAGCACAAGCAGAAGCGGGAACATCGCGAATGGCAGGTAGGACGCGACGAGCCCTAATATGACCGCGAAATCGCTGAAGAGCAGCCAGTCGAGAGGTTCGTCAACGATCCCGAGATTGATGAGCCACGTATTGATCAGACCGGTCCGCCCCAGAACGAGGCGCCAGGAAAAAGCGCGGATCAGGTAAGACGTGAAGAACGGAACCGTAAACGCCGCCATGAGCACGAACGCCCATTTTGGCCCGGCCACAAAGTGAATTGCTAACGCTGCCGGGTAGGCAAAGAGCAGGCAGATAAATGAGGCCAACAGCGCTTTGCCAAAGCTCCAGACCAGAACTTTCCAACGCCCGGCATCACCAATGGCGGCATAGGCATCCAGAGAAAGGTCGGGCTTGATCCAATAACTCGACGGATCCCATGTCCAGAAGCTCCAGACAACGATTACAGAGAGCGGGATGAACCCTAGGACCAGGATCGATAGGAAACCCGGACTTGCGAGTGCGAGGCCGCGGCGAATATGGAACATGGGTTCTCCTGCTTTGGTGTTTTACTAAGGTCCTGCACCGCCACAAGCCGCGCGGCGCAGGGTAGGTATTTTACGAATTGCGCAGCTTCTGCCACCACTCTTCGTAGAGCTGAAAGTTGTCAGGCCGCGTGTTCTGCCAATAGATCTTGCCGTTAAACTTATTGCGGACATGGTTGACCGTATTTTCAACTGCTGCCGGATCGATGTCGTCCGGATTGGCGGCGGCATAGGGAATATTGTTGTCGCTGGGTACGACATAGCCGCGCATCTGGGTCAGGTGCGCACCGTAGTAGCCATCATAGATCCAATTCGCGAACTCATGTGCTGCATCGCCCAAGCCACGCTCGACCGCACCGCGATGCAAGAGAAGGTTGTTGCCCCAGCCCTCGTAACCTTCGACCGGTGCAGCATACTCAACGTCCAGGCCGCGCTTCCGGCCTTCGTACACGATTGGCTCCCAGCCCGTCATTGCGTCAACCTCTTCGTTGGCAACAAGCTGAACACCTTGCTCCCAACCACTCCAGAAGGTCCGGAACTGGCCGTCGCGCTTGTGCTTGATCAGGAACTCCATGACCAGGCCGAGTTCATCCTCGGTCAGGTTGCCGGGTTCATTGATCGGTGCGTTTTCAGATTCCTTGAGATACATCGCGGCAAAGATCGCCGAGTTGATCCAGGCGTCTTCCATCGCGACGCGACCCTTCAACTTGGGATCGAAGATCACGCCATAGCTATCGACCACGCCAAGCTTGTCTTTGCGGTAGATGATCGAGTCAGCGTTGACCACACCAGGCAGCCCGTATTGCTTGCCTTCGTGGTAGAGGAATGGAATGTCTTTAGCCCATTGCCAGACTTTGTCCCAGTTGGCAATTTTCGAAGTGTCCCAAGGGGCGATGGCGCCTTGCGCAGCCAGCTCCTTTTCGGCGCCGCCCTGCAGACCGCTCACATCATAAACCGCGTTGGCATTGCCCGCCACGAGACGTGCCACAACGGGGCCTGGATCATTGCCATTGTCGGTGAAGCTGATAGTCAGACTGGCATCGTCGGCTGCCCTTTGCCATTTGTCGCCGATGTCCAGCGTGCCGGATCCCCAGAACGAGATGTCGCCCCCGGCAGCGTGCGCCATTCCCGGCAGCATTGACGACGCGGCAAGCGCACCGACGCTCCCCGCCGTCATTTTCAGCATCTGGCGTCGGCTCAGATTGCTGAAAAGATGATGACTTTTTTGTTTCATGATACTCCTCGCATGTTTAGTTCTTCATCAGAATGATTGCTCCGGCCTGAAGGTCCACCTTGACTTCATCACCGATACCAAGGCCATCTGGCATGGACTCTGTCGGGATTTCGGCGGTTATTTCTGCACCGTCAGCCAACCGAAGCCCCACTTCGTGATGGCGGCCACGGAAATGACGGTAACTGATCGTTGCCGATACGCCGGTCGCGGTTTCACTGAATCTCACGCGATCCGAACGTATCGCGACCTTTTGTGGCGTGCGCTCAAGTCCGCCTCGCGGGACAGCGTATGTCTGTCCGGCAATGCTGACAGCGAAATTTTTGCCGTCGGCCTTGATGCTCTCCGGAACGAGGATGGACTCGAGCCCGACAAATCGGGCTACGAATTCGTTGTTCGGCGTGTTCAGGATATCCTCAGGTGCGCCGACCTGCTCAATTTTGCCGTCATGCATGATCGCCATGCGGTCCGAAAGGGTCAGCGCCTCATCCTGATTGTGCGTGACCAGAACAAAGGTCGCGCCCGTCTTTTCGTGCAACCTGCCAAATTCATCGCGCATTTGCTGGCGCAGCCCCTCATCAAGGCCGGTCAGGGGTTCGTCGAGCAGTAGAATGCCAGGTTCCATAACGAGCGCCCGGGCCAGCGCGACCCTTTGCTGCTGCCCGCCGGACAGCATGGCGATCCCGCGATCTCCGTATCCGTCGAGGTTCACCAGCGAGAGCGCGTCATTGACCCTTTCGATCCGGCGCGGCTTTGCTTCACCCTGAACCCGCAGTCCATAACCGACGTTTTCGGCGACGGTCATGTGAGGAAACAGCGCAAGATTCTGAAAGACTGTGTTGCAGGGTCGGCGGTTCGCCGGGGTCCGCGTAACATCCTGACCATCAAAGAAAACGGAACCGGTGCTCGGCTGTTCGAAACCGCCGATGATCTTCAGCGTGGTGCTCTTCCCCGACCCGGAAGACCCGAGAAGCGTGAAGAACTCGCCCGCCTTTATTTCCAGGTCAAGCTCGTGGAGGGCCGTGACGCTGCCGTAGCGTCGTGAAACGCCCTGTAATCCAATCGTTATCGCCATCTTGTGTTGTCTTCCATTTGAATGATGAGCGGGCTGGCATGCTGCATCACAACGCCCATTTCACCGACTATAGCCAGGCGTTTACCTAGGATGATCTCTGGCGAAAACTGATCCATTGCAGATGCCAACTTGCCTCCCAATCGAAAATCCTCCTATTATTGCTCACTTTGGTTTCCCGATATGTCCTTTTGAATTCTTCAGAAATTGTGAAGCTTCCCAGGTCTCGCTTGCTATAACCCTGCCCGGATACGCACCTTTGGGGCAAGTCTCCCATTGGATAGGTCGCCTAGAGATTTGGGTAGGTATTAAGGTGTTGATGAGAGCGAAAGCGATCCATTCAGCCATCGCTGACAAAAAAACTGATTGGCAAAAAGGACCAAGATGCTACCTTCCGCGAACCCAGATCTGTGAGGAAGGTTGCAGTCTACAATCAGAACATAATCAGGATTGCGCCGCGATTGGTTGGTATCTTCAGCGGGATGCTACGGTCGGTACTGCTTAGCCCATCCAGATCCCTGTATTAGAAAGCGGGCATTGGTGCGGATGCTGCGAAAGTCAGATTTGTCTAAGGTTTGTGGCTGCTGCCAGCGTGAGCTGCAGCGGCGACAAATCTGACAAGGAGGAAAGCGCGGGCGGATTTCGGTGCTATGGGGATAGTGGCTCAAGGCTTGGTGAGTCGATGCCCTGAACTGCGAAGCTCGCGACGCCGATCAGCACAGGCCGGTTGATCTGTCTGGACCGATGCCGCGGGACAGTCATTTTTCTGTTGCCATCGGCCTGCTGCAGCGTGGGTTTCGGTGGAGTGGCCGCAACGACTGGTCCGGTTCCTCCGTATAGCGTGACCGGGTATGACGGATGGATCATGCGGCCTTCTCCCATGGTGGGGCGCGGGATTTGGGTGTTTGGCCGCGCAGGAAGGTTTCGATGACACGCATCGGGCCGCCGCATTTCGGGCAAGGCTGAAGCTGGTCCTCTTCGTCAGCGCCGGTGAGCGGTTCTTCTTCAGCCATTTGATCCGGCTCTGGCGCACTGTCGAGCAAGCGCCTGATCATCGCGATCCTGTCACGGCGGATGCCATTGGCGAGGAAGCCTGCGTGGCGGATGCGGTGGAAGCCGGTTGGCAGGACATGGATCAGGAAACGGCGGATGAACTCCGCCGTGGACAGACGCATGACCTTCATCCGGTCGCCGCGCTTGATCCGATAGTCCTTCCAGCGGAACGCCACGGTGTCGGCATCGGCGCTGATCAGCCGGTGGTTCGAGATCGCCACACGGTGGGTGTAGCGACTGAGATAGGCCAGCACCGCCTCCGGTCCGCCGAAGGGCGGTTTGGCATACACGACCCAGTCGGCTTTGCGCAGCGGCGCAAGATGGGCTGCAAAGGCAACGGGATCGGCCAGTCCGGCCAATTCCCCGAAGAAGGCCAGCTTGCCCGTCTGGTGCAACCGAACCAACCCTTCAAGCAACAGACGCCGGAACAGCCGCGACAGGACCCTTACCGGCAGGAAGAACCCCGGACGGCAGGCGATCCACCTGGTGCCATCCGGCGACAGTCCACCGCCCGGGACGATGACATGGACATGGGGGTGGTGGGTCATCGCCGAGCCCCATGTGTGGAGCACACTGGTCATGCCGATCCGAGCGCCAAGGTGCTTGGGGTCGGCCGCAATAGTCAGCAGCGTCTGGGCCGATGCCTTGAACAGGAGGCCGTAGACCGCCGCCTTGTTCTGATACGCGATGTCCGCGATCTGCGATGGCAGGGTGAAGACCGCGTGGAAGTATTCGACCGGCAGCACGTCTTCGACACGCGCGGACATCCACTCCCGCGCGGTGGCCCCCTGACACTTCGGGCAATGCCGATTGCGGCAGGAGTTGTAGGCGATGTGCTCGTGGCCGCATTTGGTGCAGGCCGCAACATGCCCGCCGAGGGCGGCGGTCCGGCAAGCCTCAATGGCGGACATTACCTTTAACTGGGGCAGCTTCAGGTGCCCGGCATGGTCGCGGCGATAGGCAGGCCCATGGGCGCGGAAGATATCCGCGACCTCCAGTTTTGGACGGGGCATGGGACCAGGGTCAGCCGGAGCCAGCCTCCCGCTTCACCAGCAGATCGAGCGGACTGGTCACGTCCCGGATCGTCTTGGTCGCCACCTTGGTATAGATCGTCGTGGTTTCCAGCTTGGCGTGGCCGAGCAGCACCTGGATCACCCGGATATCCGTCCCGCCCTCCAAGAGATGGGTGGCAAAGCTGTGCCGAAGGGTATGGGGCGACACCTTCTTCTTGATCTCGGCGAAGTCGCAGGCAACGCTAAAGGCCCTGTTGAACTGCCGCGTGGAGATCGGATCGACCCGGTTGCGACCCGGGAATAACCACCCCGCAGGCCGGGCCTCGCGATAGTAATCGCGCAGCAGTCCCAAAAGCGACGGCGACAGCATCACGTGGCGATCCTTGCGCCCCTTTCCTTGCTCGACACGGATCAGCATCCGGTCGCTGTCGATATCGGTGACCTTGAGATGCGTGACCTCGCTCGCCCTGAGCCCGCCGCCATAGGCCAAACTGAAGGCAGCCCGGTATCTGAGCCCGGGCCCTGGTGCGGCTTCGAGAATGCGCGTCACTTCCTCGGCGCTCAGCACCACTGGGATCTTCTTCGCCGCCCGCTGATAGCGCATATGCCGCTTCATCTCCGGACGCGGGCAGGTGGTCGCGAAGAAGAAGCTCAATACCGTCAGCCGGTTGTTGAAGGTCGGCGCGCCAATGCCGCGTTCCTTCATATCCAGCTGAAACGCCCTGAGCTGTTCGGGTGTCGCTGTATCCGGCGAATGGCCGAGATAACGCGTAAAGTCGCGCATTGCCCGCAGGTACATCGTCTGCGTCTTCGGCTGCAGACCCTTGATCCGCATGTCCTCGAGAAACCGCTGGCGCAGCGCAGGTACGTATTGATCGGTCATCGAAACCTCCTGTCATCGGATTGAGAAGGTCCCAATCGTCAGACAGGCACGCCCATCCACAAAATCGCAGCGCCCCGATCAGCACTCTACACTCGCCGCAAGCGCCAATACCGCGAAAGCGGTTTCGTCCATGTCCGCGCGCCCGACCTTCGCCCTTCATCAATTCGTGCAACTGCAGCGCAAAGCGGTTCTGGCGGGCCGCACCGCAGAGATGTGGATCTTCGGCCAATGACCGGAATGGGCCGGTTGGGCGCTTCTGGCATGACTAGTCGCGCCGATTTTGCAAATGGCGCTATCCTGCGTCTTGTGGCCGTTTGTGTCGTCCGATGGGTGTCACCAGTTCGCACAAGGAGACAGTTTCTATTGAGCAAGTTTCTCCATCGCCACTTGCTTGGCGGATTTGGCTTTCGTCACTGCCACGGCGCGCTCAGCGTCAAACGCCGCCTTCACGGCCTTGTCCTTCTCGGACACTTCACCTGTTTGTTCCACCTTGTTGTCCGCCAGCGCCTGGGCAGTGTCCCTGGCCTGTTCCGCAGCCAGATCGAGATGCCTACCCTTGATCTCCGGGACCTCACCCCCGAGGAACTGCAGGAAGTAGGGATCCTCGAAATACCTTATCTTGTTGGCCAGAACCGGCATCTTGCCTTCGCGGAGCAGCACCAGCGCATCGTCGGGCAGGCGGCCGACATGTTCCGGCCGCAGCAGGCGGAGGCCTTCCTCGCGTTCGGAGATGCTGCCCATCTCGAACTTGCCCAGGGGCCGCGATTTCGACCGGCTCTTGACGGTCTTGTCGCCGATCGAGCGGGACACGTGTTCGCGTACTTCGGCGTCTTCCGAGGCGGCAAACATCTGGGTGCCGGCATTGGCCAGGATGGCGCGGACGCCCTCGTGGCCGTAGATCTCCTGCAGGCGCGAGAGCGATTGCAAGATGACTACGATCCGCCCGCCGAAGGAGCGCAGGGTGTCATAGGCCTCGACGACGCGTTCGAGGTTGCCGAGGCGCTGGAACTCGTCGAGCAGAATCAGGACCTTGAAGGGCTCGTCCGCGCCGGGCTCGCGGGTTTCGATGGTGTTGATCAGGTCGAGGAAGAAGAGGCGGATGAGGGTGCGGAATTCCTTTACCTTCTTGCCGGGAACGGAAAAGTAGATCGAGGCGGGATGCCGCCGCAGATCCTCGAACTGAATGTCATCGCCTTGCGTGACGCGGGCCACCGAAGGATTGCGCCAGAGCTGCAGGCCCGAGTTCATCATGACCGAGATCGTCGAGCGCAGGATCTTGGTTTCCTCGGCGGCGAGATTCAGGAACTCATCCACCGCCCGGGCGTAGCCAACCTCCTCGGCCATCGTCTCATAGTCTTTTTGTTTCGTGGTTTTGACCAGGCGCAGCACTTCGGAGATGTAGGGCCGGTTGCGTTTGATCGCCAGCATCGCCATGGCGCAGAACATTCCTTCGACCCCGCCCATGAAGCCTTGCGCAGACGCGCTTGGCGTGTCGAACATCTGGGTGGCGACCTGGATCACCTCTTCCCAT
>JAUIIR010000067.1 GCA_030431485.1 Alphaproteobacteria bacterium | reverse complement strand
TCGTCCGTCAGGACAAGTCCAAGTCCTCACTTTCGATTAAGCTCAAGCGTGCAGGCTGGGACGACAACTTCCTGCGATCCATTCTAACAAACATTGCAAAGACTTAGCGCCAAACGCGATTGCCCTGTCTTCGGTGTAAGGATTCGCGCCAAATTCCGAAATCGGGTCGAGCTTCTTGGTTTCCCCCGCTACGAGCGATGCGCTGCCAGCTTCCCCTTCTTGCAGCCGGAACGCTGAAAGTGTCAGCATGTCGTCCGTGATCGTGATGTCGGCTGGGACGTCTCTCGAAGGCAATAACCGGGTCAACCAAGCGGTGTAGGCATAGAGCTTTTCCAGCCATGCATCGTTCAGGAAAGCCACCTGAGCGACGAAGGCATAAAAGCGTTGAAAGCTCTTTAGGAGTTGACGGAACTCTTCTTGCTGGGCTTCATCCTCGTCCAGAATGAAACGCTCTACGGCCAACCGCACGGTGCCCTCCAGTTCCAACCTGTCTTGGGTCGTCAGGTCGCCCTTGAAGAACCGCTCTGCGAACCGCTCGACCTCGTCTTTGGCAACGTAGGCCGAATTGCTGATGCGCTGTTCGAGGTCATAAATCTGGCTCAGGTCGGTGCGCTCTTCCAGTTCCGTCGCCGCGAAGAATGGCGCAAAGGCCTCCTTAACGTCTTCTGCAGTGTTTTGGAAATCAAGAACAAAGGTCCGTTCCTTGCCGGAATACGTCCGGTTCAACCGGGCCAGCGTCTGGACGGCCTGAAGCCCCGCGAGCTTCTTATCGACATACATCGCCACGAGCTTGGGCTGGTCAAAACCAGTTTGATACTTCTCGGCGACAACGAGGATTTGGAATTCTTCCCCGTCGAACCTCTTTGGCAGTTCAGTCTCGGCGAACCCGTTGGCAGTGGCTTCCGTCCAGACCTGACCATCAATGTCGAGATCGCCTGAAAATGCCACCAAGGCTTTCACATCTGTGAGGCTGTTGGCTTCGATATAGCGGTTGATCTGTTGCCAATACCTAAGGGCATGTTCCCGACTTTGCGTGACGACCATCGCTTTGCCGGTGCCCCCCAGTTCTTTTGATACATGGCGGCGGAAGTGCTTCACGATGACCTCCACCTTTTGGTCGATGGCGGTCGGGTGAAGGGAAGCGTAACGAGCAACCCGAGATTGTGCCTTGCGTCCCTTGAAGGCCGGGTCATCCTCGATGGTCTTTTCGAGTTGGTAATAGGCCTTATAGGTCATGTAATTTTGCAGAACGTCGAGGATGAAACCCTCTTCGATGGCCTGACGCATGGAATAGAGGTGGAACGGATGTGGCTTGCCGTCCGCGCCTATGCGCCCAAAGCGCTCCAGCGTGACGTTCCGAGGGGTTGCGGTGAATGCCAGAAACGAGATGTTCTTCTGCGGCCCCCGCGCGGCCTGATGCGCCAAGATCATGTCTTCGATGTCATCGGAGCTTCCCGCCTCTCGGGTCAACGCATCGGACATCGCTTGGGCTGCCTTGCCGGATTGCGAGGAATGGGCCTCGTCGATGATCACCGCGAAGTTCTTGGAGGATTGCCCTGAGATGGCCTGAAGGTGCTCTGTGCCGAATTTCTGGATGGTCGTGATGATGATGCGGGCACCATCTTCGATGGCCTTCTTCAGATCGCGTGACGTGCCGTCGATCTTCTTCACGACCCCGGCTGTTTGGGCGAAGCCACCGATGGTGTTCTGCAACTGCCTGTCCAGCACCAGACGGTCAGTCACGATGATCGCAGTGTCGAAAAGCGGGCGGTCCTCAGTGTCATGCAAGTTGATGATCTGGTGTGCCGTCCACGCGATGGTATTGGACTTGCCTGACCCGGCACTGTGCTGGATGAGGTAGTTCTGCCCAGCACCCTTGGCCTTCGCATCGGCCAGCAGCTTGCGAACCGCATCCAGTTGCTGGAAGCGCGGGAAGATCAGCAATTCCTTGCCGCCGCCGCGTTCGAGGTGGATGAAACGGCCAATCAGGTCCAACAGCACCTCGCGCGAGAGGATGGCCTTGCCGTCTGGCAGGTCTTTGTAGAGGTAGGCCGTCCGGTTCTCTCCCGGCACATCCGGGTTACCAGCGCCTCCATCACGTCCTCTGTTGAGGGGCAGGAAGCGGGTCTTCCCGTTCATTAGCCGCGTGGTCATCGACACGTTGTCTTGGTCCACCGCCAAGTGCACGATAGCGCCGCGCTTGAAGGTCAGCAGGGGTTCGCCGCCGGGGGAGCGGTCCTTCTGATATTGGCGTTCGGCATGTTTGAAGTTTTGCTTGGTCAGCAGGTTCTTGACCTCAAGCGTGGTCACCGGGACGCCGTTGACGAAGGTGACCAGATCGATGGCGTTCTTGTTCTTTGACGAATAGGTCACCTGTCGCATTACCGATAGGATGTTCGCCTCGTAGAGATCGACCAGCTCGGGGTTCAGGTTCGATGCGGGTTTGAAATAGCAGAGCGCAAAACGGATGTTGGGGACCAGCTTGATACCATCCCGCAGCACGACATGGGTTGGGTTCTCCTTCCTTGCGGTTGGTCAGCAGCCACACATAGGTCTGGATGCCCGTGTTGTAGAAAAGGTCCGTGGGCAGAGCGATGATTGCCTCGACCCAGTCGTTCTCCAGCATCCAGCGGCGGATTTCGCTCTCGCCAGACCCGGCCCCACCCGTGAACAGCGGTGACCCGTTCATGACAATGCCGATGCGCGACCCTTGCTCGTCGTTACGCATCTTCGAGATCATGTGCTGCAGGAACAAAGCTGCCCGTCCGAGATACGGGGCAGGCCCGCACCGAAGCGCCCGTCCATGCCCATCTTTGCCGCCTCATCCTTGATCGGGTCGGCGTATTTCTTCCAATCGACCCCGTAGGGTGGGTTGGACAGCATGTAGTGAAAGCGTTTGCCCTTGTGCGCATCCTGCGTGAGCGTGTTGCCATAGGCGATGTTCTCGGGGTTGTGACCCGTGACCAGCATGTCGGACTTACAGATCGCGAAGGACTCTGGGTTCAGTTCCTGCCCGAAGAGTTCGACCCGTATGCGCTCGTTCAGCGCCTTCATCTCCATCTCGGCAAGCGACAGCATGCCCCCGGTTCCTGCAGCTGGGTCGTAGACCTGACGGATTACACCAGACCCAGTCAGAGCGTCCCGGTCATTGATCAGCAGCAGCGATACGATCAGGCGGATGACCTCGCGCGGGGTGTAGTGTTCCCCGGCGGTCTCGTTCGAGATTTCCGAAAAGCGCCTGATGAGGTCTTCGAACAGGTAACCCATTTCGAGGTTCGAGATGGCGTTGGGGTGGAGGTCAATCTGCGTGAAACGGTCGAACACCTGATACAGCAGCCCCGCGTCCTTCAGGCGCTTCAGTTGGTCCGTGAACAGGAACTTGTCGAGGAATACGTCACGGACATTGCCAGAGAACTTGGTGATGTAGTCGATCAGGTTTTTGTGGATGTCCTTGGCGTCCTGCCCCTTGAGGGACGCGAAGGTGAACCGGGACAGGTTGTAAAGCTGGATGTTCTGACCCACCACACCCGACAGCAGCGTGTCGCGGGCCTCATCGTCCATGTCCTCGGGCAGCGTTGCGGCCATCTCTAGGACGGCGGGTTTGGTCTCCTCAAGGATACAGTCCAGACGGCGCAGAACGACGAAGGGCAGGATGACCTTGCCATACTCGGACTGCTTGAAGTCGCCCCGAAGGAGTTCCGCGATGGACCAGACGAATGACCCCAGCGACTTGATGTCTGTGCTGCTCATGTTGTTTTTTGCTTTCCATGTAGGTTGTTGCTGGCAGATTTGCTCAATTCGCCCGTGGGTTGCAACCTTGATGGTCACCCTGAGGAAGCTTTTGACGGGGTTCGTTTTATTTCACCGCAAAAATCTGACAGCCCAAGATAGATATAAGCTGTGCGCGTTTCCCCCGGTGGGAGGGGGCGGTGACATGGCCGTTTTGCCGATGGGGCGATGCTTGGTTCAGCCCTACGCGAGAAAGAGAAGGTCGCCACTGGCTGACGCGAGGGAAGCGCGCCAGACATACCTGTCTTGAGCATCTTCATGGCCCGTTGAAAATAACGGGTTTCTGGTGACGCAGGTCAACTGGCACACTTTCTAAGCTGCGCTGTCGATCACGGTTGAGGCATGCGCGCCAGATGCAGCATCTGCGGCACTGTCATATAAACAAGGGGTTTCAGGGCGTGAGTGACGTGAAGCGGTGACATGAGACCAATTTACACCCACTATAGATATAGGAAGCCGACGATCTCTCGGGCGCACCTCTCAGTCAGCTTGAAGGGCACCATGGTGTCCTCTGTGTGTCGTTGCCACGACCGTGGAGACCCCGAGATAGCTTGAAAGCCCTTGCTCAGTTTAGCCTGAAGGTGCCCTCTCGGTGCCCGTTACGGAAACCATAGGTGCCTGAGGAAGCCCAGCCCACATACTAGACCCAAGGAGCCGCCGCCTCGGGTTGCCGGAGGATGGACCTACTGATGGCCTGTTGATGGCCTGAACGGGTGCCTTCGAAAGCCCTTGTTTTTATGGTGAGTTCGATTTTCACCCACCCTAGCCCAAAGAAGCCGTCGCCTCGGGCTGCCTCGGGGTGAGCCTGATTGCTCCCTAGATGGCGACCGGTAAGCTGCTGATTTCATTAATAAAGTCACTAGAAAATCAAAAACCCACACCTGAGATATACAGGAAGGCGTCGTCTGGCATAGCGGCAGTCTTCCCTTTTTCGCCAATGCGTAACGTCTTCACTGCGGTCGCACTTGGTGGTGCGCTGATCGGCTCCGCTCCCGTCTTCTCCATGCGGGAGTGGGGTCTTTTTGGAGCGGACGCATGCCCGTCGAGGGGCGCTGCTCAATGCTTTTCGCAACTTGATACATCCGGCGGACTAGATGCCGACCAAGAAATTGGCATGAAGCTTCAGGCTGAGCGCATCTACCAGTGCGACCGACCGAAGATGCACAATCTACCATCGACTTCGCTTTCTGAAGGTGAGGTTTCCTCTCACTGAATAAGACCCAATTCAGCTGGTCGGGCTACAGATAAGTCTGCAACTTCAACAACATCCTGCAGGTTTCCCTGAATTCATGATCGTCGCGGCAATTGCCGCTCATGGTCTTTGATTGTCATCTTCCCATCAGGAAGCCGATGCCGACCATTGCGATGCCCGTGAGCCTGAAAGGGGCTTCTAACCCCTCGATTCCAGTTCAACAAGGACACCGCAAATCCCAAGCTTTGGATACACCTCCCCCACCCGCTACTTCCCTCCAGTTCGGAGATACCCCGCAAAAAATACCCCGCAACGCCCTTAAGTTAAATAAGGAGGACACGATGGCCGACATTGTCGATCACGACGGCAATGCCTTGTTTGCCGATGATTTCGAGCATTCAATTCACGAAGTTGATGGAACATCCATCGATGTCATCACGACCAATAGCAACATCTGGCTTTCCGGCCCTGCGGTCTTGGCAGCCATGGGTTTCCAACAAGATGGTGCCGGAGGCGGTTATGGTCGTCGATTATCGCGCATCGACCATCCAGACATCATCAAGATCATCGACACGCCTTTCCGGTTCACTGATGGTCGCCGTAATCGTAGCAGCCTTATCAGCCCTCGGGCTGTCCACCGTTTTGCAGAGGGTGGGGTTCAAGGCTTTAACACGATCAAAGCATACGCCTTTTTGCAGTGGATGGAGGAAACACTGTGGACCGACGGTGATGAGGAGACATGGTCGCCAAAGCGTCCTGTTCCAGTAAGCATCGAACCCGTTTTCCGCACTGTCATCAGGGTCAAAGACGAGAATGCATATGGTGAACCGCTTGACCCCCTTCGACCTCGTGGCCCGTATCACGGTCTGGGTCATTTTGGTCCGCTTCGTCACGATGAAATCGAGTTTTCATTAGATCGGAATGAAGTTCGCAAGCATGTTCAGCGGGTCGACTTAAACGACGATCTCCTGATCGACGACGAAGACGATTTTTCACCTTTTTCTTCGTGGCTCCAAGCTGCCGCGTAACCCATCCCAGCAAAATCCAACCTAACGCGCCCCTGTCGGTCCACCGGCGGGGGCTTTTCTATTTCCAAAGAAGGACACCACCATGTCGGAAACCAGTTCGGCTGACGCCAATTCGGCTAACGCCAGCCAAGTTAAAGCCATCCGCATCACCCTCGACGCTGTCAGGGTCAACCGCAACAAATCTGAATACCGCAACATCCCTCGGGCGCGATCATCACAGGGGCATGAGCTTGTCGGTGACGGTCCCTTGGTCGCCCGTATGGCCGCCATTCTACGTGACGAAAATCCCGGTTTTGAGGGCCTTCTCGAAGTCTACCGGGGGGACACCCTCTGTTTCATTCCAGTGCCCCTAAAACGCGCTTTTCGCAAAGGGCCTCAGCCGAAGCACCTTCGGAGGACTGCAGCATGAAATCTGGATACACCCGACCATCGAAGACCAAGGCTGCCGCAGTAGGTGAGCGCAACCGCACCCGATGGACCCGGCATCTGCGAAAGAAGCTGTTCACGCTGGTCAAGCCCATGGAATTCATGACCGCCGAGGAAGGCGCGACCAACGGCGTCCGAAATGCCCTCTGGGAACATGGCCCGCGCTGGGCAACGACCCGTATCCGAGCCGAACAGATGGCCGTGATCGAGATGCTGCAATCGTGGCACCTCAAGGCCACCGGCAAGGAAATCTCCCGGTCGGAAGTTCTGGCCGCCCTCATGGCCGAAGGCCTCGAACGCACCATCAACCATCCAGACTTTGGCGGTCACTGAACCTCGCGCCAGCGACACTGCCGCCAAAACACCACCACCACACCACCTCACGGGGCGCATGGACGCGCACCCGAAGCACAACCAAAGGAAACTGAATAATGACTGCATGGATTACAGCCGCAGGCACCGAAGCAAAATCGACCAGCAACACAATCGACAACCACTTGGCCAAGGGCATCTCCACGACCGTCGGCCACACGAACAACATGGAGGTCACCGGCAGTGGCCCCGTTCAGGCCAACCGTTCGGCCGAAGTCCAGATGACCGCAAACGATGACGCAAGCGGTGGACTGATGGCAACCGCACGGACAACCTCGGGTGGCCCGATCATGAACCGCACCCCGAACGGAAATGACTTGGTCAAGTTCGAGGGCATGGAGTTCTCCCTTAACGTTGCTGCCAATATGGGCCTCGTGAGGCGCAACGCCGATGGCACCTTTTCGGACGTGCAGGCTACAGCGGCGCTGAAAGACCCGGCGGCGGCAGTCAAGGCACAGGCCCAGACCAAGATCGGGGAGACCCGAGAGAAGACCGAGGGTGAAACCTCAGGGGTGACCTTCGGGGAAACTGGTGATGCGACCATGAAGGAACTGATGTCCACCCAGAACCCCGGTGACCTATTCAAGACCGTAGACAGCGTCCTGCACCGTGGAGACTTGGATAAGGGCACCATCGAACGGATGGCGTCCATGGCAGGTGTCGAGCCTGAGGAGATGACTGCTCAGGTGGCCTCTGTCTGGCAGGGTGCTTATGACGCAGCCTCCGGCTACATGGCCGACGCCGGTATCGAAGATGAGCAGGCATTCACGGCCTTCATCAGCGACAACCCGAAGTTGCAGGCGAACATGATCGAGGCCGCGCGGAACTTCTTCGTTCACCACAAGACCGAGGGTCTGCAGACCATGGCGGAAGCCTACCTTCCTCAGATGGACCGTTACGAGGCCGACCGTGTCCGCAGCATGCTCGACGCTGCCGGATATGGTCATGAGACCGATAGCAACGGACGCATCCGCGTGAACATCAACGGAGCATCTGTGGCTTGGGACGTGGTGGTAAAGCAGAAGATCATCACGTTCTCCTAAGGCTGGCACCAACATTTCAGCTAACCGGCAAAACCCTGAAGTGCCCCTTCCCAACAATGGGAGGGGTGACCCCGCCAATACACATACCTATCCGAAGGAAATGATCCAATGACTGATCAACCAAATCAAACCGACCCGATGAAGGGAACCCCCGTTTCAACGGGCGTCCATGGTAAAGAAACCAAGAACGCACCCCGTGAAATTGTTCTCCTAATTGACGGCGAAAAGGTAACGAAAAAAATCCCAAGCAAAGCCACCGCCGGTGATTGGCAGCCGTTTAATGTCTGGGTGACCGATTAATATCCAAAGAAAGCCCCTTCGTGACAATGGGAGGGGCACCCCACCTTCAACCACAGGACCACCAAAAAATGGCAATTCACAGCTTCACCGTGACCGACGGTGACCCGAGCACCGACACCTCCAAGGTGAACGTCACTCAGCCCGCACGGAACACCTTCTCGAACGTCCCAAATGCCACCGATGTGGCCGCCCAGCAGCAGCGGAAGTATGCAGCGTATCAGGCCCAGAACGCGACCACATTGAAGCACCTGCAGGAGCGCGAGATTAACAGGCACGAGGAGGAGCGCATACAACGAGAGCTTCGCCGCCGTAAGAACCTGTCGCAAAAGGAAATCTACGGCTGATATCTTAACGATTACGAGCGGGTGGTTCCCTCCACTCAGATTGGGGGGAGGAAAGCAGCGTGACCAGCACATGGACAATCGCTAAGGGCGTGCTCTCAGGTGGATATATACACATGTGCAGGTCACCGAAGAAACAGTGACGTGAGCCGAGTGACTTGAGTGACGTAAAGCCGGAAAAGCCCGCCTTTCAGAGACCCGAAAAATCTGGTTTTGGTAACGCACTGACACACCCTGTCTGTAGACAGTTCAGAGCCATGTCACAGTGACTTGAACGGTGACGTGGTGGGTGACATGGTGACATTGAAAAATGTTTAGAAACAACGCCTTATAAATTACGCGCGAGATTTAGGTTCTGGCGCCTTTGGCGTGGGGGTTCGAGTCCCTTCACCCGCACCATCTTTACCCTGTGATAACAAACGAAGCCTTTGCGAATAAGGACCGCTGCGCGGTCTGTGGGATGTAACGCACTACTCAGAGCTGATTGCATCTCAGTTGGTTCGCGTCTCTCGGATTTTGCTGCGAACACATGGCGTTGTCGCGTTTTGGACAAATCGGAAATGCGTATTGTCCAAGTCGGGGCGCGAACACCCAGCTAGCGTGAACCGGTGATGGATCGTCAGGCGACGACCCTCGATTAAGACAGCTATTGCATGGAGAGATTGCGATGAAGACAGAAATCCCTGTGAGAAAAATGTTGGCGGCGCTGGTGTTGAGCGCATTTGCGGTCCCGGCATTTGCTCAGGACTCTGATCCCTACAAGGTCTGTTCGTTCACGCCAGCCGACGCCATTGGGCCGATGTTCGAAACACCCACCGCCGCCGATTGCGAAGCGGCCTGTATCGAACACTCCGGCGACGGGTGTACTGCATGGAGCTACATGGGCCCTTCGGCAATGTTCCCGGATAAACCCGGCAATTGCCGCATGATCACGTCGATCTTCTCGGAAGAGGAAGGAAACGACCGTTTTCGGTGTGGCAAGATCTAGAGACCTTTGGTGAGGTCTTCTATGTGAGGCGGCTGTGACCGATCAGAGCGCTCTGCTTTGGCCGGTCATAGCCGCATGAGTTTTCGATGGCGCGGTCCCGCCACACGTCAGTTACCAGTTCTTCCAGGCTTTTCGTGCCAGTGAGCTTTGGATCTGATCCGGCATCTTCAGCGTATAGTACTCCGCGCCTCCGCGTTCGAGCACAACGTATTTCCCGTCGTTGTAATCAAGCGCATTGCGCCACAATCCGGTACCGGCGAAAATGTTCACGTCCCAAAGATCGCGCAGTTGTCTCAACAGGCCAAGGTCTTTGCCGGTATTGCACGACCGGACTACCGCCCAGGCGCCATTGGCAAAATCCTGTTTCAACTTGATCAGTGTGATGCGGTGTTGCGGAAAAGTGCCGGATGTCAGGACATCGCCATTGTCGAACGGATCTCCGAACTGCATCAACCCGGGATCGCCATGCACCTGAATGTGCAGGATCGAAATCGGGCGCGCATTGATCGCCGCCTTAACGCCGAAGACAAATGTGGGAATGTCCTTGATAACCACGTAGCCGCCACCGGGGAACGTCGTAATGAACTCTGCCCAACCCGCCTTGTCATATCGATCTGCCGCGACGATCTCCATTCCATGAGGCAGTTTGACATCGGGCGGCGGCCGGGTGCCAAGCTTGGGGGGCTTCTTTGGCCCGGGTGCCGGTTTCGTGCTTTCAATCAGCAGACCGCCGTGAACAAGGGTCTCTCCGGTGTGGATCAAATCGACATTACTGATCGGGTCCAGATCGGCGAGGCTTGAGGGAAATCCGCCCGCGCTCTGCTTCATTCGGCCCCAGACATTCAGCTGTTTGTAATCGCCGTAGAGCACCATTGAATAAGCGCTGAGAGTATCACCGGCCTCGACCGTGCGAAAACAGAAATCGTCCAGCCAGAGTTCGGATGAACCGCGGCTGTACTTCGTGGAAATGCCGACGCGCGGATCGGTGTAGGCCTGCTCATGTGCCGTGATCTTGGGCCACGGGTTGGGCCAGCGGGCGGGTGTCCCCATAAATGCCATCCTTCCAAAATTCGTCAGCTGGACCCTGCATCCGGAAAATAAGAGGATGTCTGGTACCGCGCTGTGCTGAAATGTTTTTTTGAACGTGCACGAGGTCCGGCGCGGCCGCAAGCCCTCAATGGCCGTGCGGATTCAAGCCGTGCCGGGGCGGATTGCTGAGAGTCAGTTGACGATCTGGGTGAAGTTTGCGCCCAAGATGTCTTGCGGCAACAGGTGGATCAGTCCGGGACCTCTGGCTGCCCCCACCTGCTGCCAGTTGCCGAAATGGCCCCGGCGCGCCTCTGCCGGATCACCGGCCATGAAGTTGTGCAGTTTCCGGCCCCTGAGGACCACGTCATAGAAACTGCGCAGATGGGCTTCGGTCAAAAGCGAAAAGCTGTCCATCCCATTCGGCATGAACACGTCCACCTCTTCCTTGAAGGAATTCACCGCCTTCTCCTGACTGCCGTGCAGCACCATCGGAACCCCCATGCGACTGTTCAGCATGTTCTGGACGTCTATAAACTTTTGCCCGCGGAAATTGGGGATCTCCTGCGCCTTTTGCTCGGGCGTTTTCTCTGCATCGGTCGTTGCCGCGGGCGTTTTGCCCCGGCGGTTCATATGTGACCACGGGCTGCTGGCGTGCTGTTCGGAAACGACGATGTTCACGCCGGGATTGTCCGCAGGCACAACCGCAAAGAGGTCGTAATCGCCGTGGATATACGATGCAAACAACACACCCCGTCCCGTGTCCTTCATCAAGGCGCCAAAGCGGTTTGTGCCAGGGCGGGTGTCGGTGAAAAACGGTTGTCCGGATGGCAGATGCGCGCGCGATGGTGTTTTTTCGTCTTCCCAGAACAGGTCGTCGCAATGGCGGCCCGAAGCTTCGAATTTTTTCCACTCTTTCAGCGCTGATTCCAGCTTGTCAGGATTGGCATAGGCGGTCGCCATTCCCGGAGCGTGCGGATTGACCACCAGACCAGCAACTTTGGATGTCCATTTCGTCTCTTTGATATAGACATTGTGCTGCGCCGTCTTGGCTTTGGTGTCGGGGCCCTTGGGAATAAACCTTGGCTGGCCGATGTAATCAATTGACTCCGGGTTCGACCTGCGCACCAGAATGAACACGTGGAACCACCAAGCGGTATAGGCAAAGGCCATTTGATCTTGCCGCCGCATGACGCGATCTGCGTCTGGCGCATGGGTGCGCAATGTCGGGGCGATTTGCTGGCCCTGCAGGGGCTTGGTGTGGTCATAAGTGCCAGCGGCGGCCATTCGGGTCATAAATCAGCCCTTCCAAATCTGGTTGGCAGGTTCCCGCGCCACACGATCAACAAACAATCAGATTGCGTGGCTTTGAAAATGGCCCGCCAAGGTTTCAAAATGCGATACTGATTACGCTACGTCACATGACATGATCAGGCAAGTTTTCCGATGTTGGGTCCTGATCGGCTGTCACGTGCCGCAGGTCGGGGCTGGAAGCTTCGATCAAGCCCAGCATTTCCTACTTGCGCCGCTCAAGTCACACCACTAAGACGCGGTGGATTTTGACCGCCGCGGACGCCTCCGCGGCCCCTATGCAATGGATAAGGACGACATGCAGGTCACCGAAACCCTCAATGAAGGCCTCAAGCGCAGCTACTCGATCACCGTATCGGCGGACGAGCTCGATGCTAAGGTCAATGAAAAGCTGAAAGAAGCGCAGCCTGAGATCGAAATGAAAGGCTTCCGCAAAGGCAAAGTGCCGATGCCGCTTCTCAAGAAGCAGTTTGGCCAGCGCCTTCTGGGCGAAGCAATGCAGGAAACCATCGATGGCGCGATGGCCAAGCATTTCGAAGACAGCGGCGACCGTCCGGCGCTCCAGCCCGAGGTCAAGATGACAAATGAGGACTGGAAAGAAGGCGACGATATCGCGGTCGCGATGTCTTATGAAAAATTGCCCGAGATGCCGGAGGTCGATCTGTCGTCGCTGAGCCTCGAACGTCTGGTGGTCAAGGCAGGTGACGCCGAAGTTGACGAAGCTCTGAAGAGCCTTGCGGAGACCGCGCAGAACTTCAAGGACCGCAAGAAAGGCTCCAAGGCCAAAGACGGCGATCAGGTTGTGATCGACTTCCTCGGTAAGGTTGACGGCGAAGCGTTTGATGGTGGTGCGGCAGAGGACTACCCGCTGGTGCTGGGTTCCGGTTCCTTCATCCCTGGCTTCGAAGAGCAGCTGGTCGGTGTGAAGGCTGGCGAAGAGAAAAACGTCGAAGTGACGTTCCCGGAAGAATACGGCGCAGAAAACCTTGCCGGCAAGGCTGCGGTCTTTGAATGCACCGTCAAGGCTGTCAAAGAGCCTGTTGCCGCAGAAATCGACGACGAGCTGGCGACCAAGTTCGGTGCCGAGGACCTTGCTGCGCTCAAGACGCAGATCGCCGAGCGTCTTGAAGCTGAATATGCCGGTGCTGCGCGTCAGGTGATGAAGCGCGGTCTTCTCGATCAGTTGGACGAGAAGGTCTCGGTGGACCTGCCGCCGTCGCTCGTTGAAGCAGAAGCCAAGCAGATCGCCCATCAGCTGTGGCACGAGGAAAACCCGGACGTGGAAGGACACGACCACCCGGAGATCGAGCCGACTGACGAGCACAACAAGCTTGCGGAACGCCGTGTGAAGCTGGGTCTGCTCCTGGCTGAGCTGGGTCAGAAAGCCGAGGTCAGCGTGACCGATGCCGAGATGACGCAGGCGATCATGAACCAGGCGCGTCAGTATCCGGGTCAGGAACGCGCGTTCTTCGATTTCGTGCGCCAGAACCAGCAGATGCAGCAGCAGCTGCGCGCGCCGATCTTTGAAGACAAGGTCGTCGATCACGTGGCCGAGCAGGCGACCGTGACCGAGAAAGAGGTCTCGAAGGAAGAACTGGAAAAGGCCGTCGAGGCGCTCGACGACGAATAAGACCCGTCACGGGTTTTCACATGAAAAGGCCGCCCGGTTGGGCGGCCTTTTCTGTATCAGGATCGGATCGGCTGCGCCGCTCCGACCGGGGTGGGGGCGCTGCCCCCGTCCGCCTGCGGCGGACTCCCCCGAAGTATTTGGCAACCGAAGAAAGTGGTGACGGTCAGAGCGTCATGCGGAAGAGCGCAAACCCATCGGCATTGGTGCCGGCTTCTTCGAGCGTCATTCCGTTCAGACTGTCTGCGTATTTCGCACCGGCGGGACCGGTTTCAAAAATCACGGTTGTGTTTGCAAGTGGCGCCAAGCGCCAGTTGAAATCGGCCTTGGGGTCAATGGTGCCCTGTTCGACGATATAGCGCACGATCACGTCACGGTTGGTGTCGGGGCCTTCGAACACGGTAGTGTCTCCGGTGCCGGGAAAGCTGCCACCTCCGCCCGCGCGGTAATTGTTGGTGGCGATGATGAACTCCTGCTCTGGATCAATCGGCGCGCCATCATAGGTGAGGTTCACGATACGATTGGCCTCCGCATTGATCACCTCACCGTCGCGGTCGAACTTCGATGGCTGGCTGAGGTCGATCTGGTAGCTGACCCCGTCAATCACGTCGAAATTGTAGCTGGGGAAGCTGGGGTTCAGCAGCGGAGCGTCGGTCGCCCCCGGCACCACCTGGTTGAACATGCCTGCCGAGCGTTCCAGCCAGTCTTTGACCTGAGCGCCCGTCACCCGTACGGCACGCACCGTGTTGGGATAGAGATAGAGGTCGGCCACGTTCTTGATTGCGACATCGCCCACCGGCACATCTGTGTAATAGTCCGGCCCACCCCGGCCGCCTGCCTTGAACGGAGCCGCGGCCGACAGGATCGGCAGTCCCTCGTGTTCGGTGCCCTGCATCATCTGTTCGATGTACCAGGTCTGGGCGTTGGACACGATCTGGACCGACGGGTCGTCGGCCACCAGCGCGAAATAGCTGTGCAGCGGCGCGGCGGTCTTGCCGACGGCGCGGCGGACATAAGCGAGGGTGTCCTCGTGGTCCTCTTGTGTTGCATCGAGCACGGGTTGGTAATCGCCGACCAATGCCATGACCGAGCGGTCTTCGTTACGTTTGGAGATTGGGCGCGCCTCGGACTGGTGGGAGAGCACGCGCCAGCCGCTGCCATCGCGTTCGAGCATCAGGTCCACCAGCCCCATATGGCTGCCCCAGAACCCGCCCATGACGGCGGGTTTGCCATTGATTGTACCTGCGCTTGTGTCGAGGCCGGGCAGGCCATCATAGGTGGAGGAAGGGAAGACGAGGTGCGAGTGCCCTGTCAGGACTACGTCGATGCCCTCAATTCCTGCGAGCGGGATGGAGGCATTCTCCATCATGTCCTCGGCCTCGGCTGCTCCGATGCCGGAATGAGACAGCGCGATGACAATGTCAGCGCCGTCCTCGCGCATCTGGGGCACGTAGGCGCGGGCGGCATCGAGGATATCGCGGGCTATCACGCTGCCTTCGAGATGGCGGCGGTCCCATGTCATGATCTGCGGCGGCACAAAGCCGATCAGGCCAATGCGGATCGGATGGGTGTTGCCCGCGCCGTCTTTCAGTTCGCGGTCGAGGATGACATAGGGGGGTACCAATGTCTTGTCGTCGCGCGTGGTTGCGCCGACTTCCTTGACGACGTTGGCAGACACCACAGGGAACTCTGCGCCCGCGACCGCTTTCATCAGGAAGTCGAGCCCGTAGTTGAACTCGTGATTGCCCAAAGTCGAGCCCTCGAAGCCCAGCACATTCATCGCGGTGATGATCGGATGCATGTCACCCTCTTTCATGCCGCGCTCATAGGCGATGTAATCGCCCATCGGGTTGCCTTGGAGGAAGTCGCCATTGTCGAGCAACAGGGAATTGGTGGCCTCGGACCGGATGTTCTGCACGATGCTGGCGACGCGGCTCAGTCCCACCGTGTCGGTTGGGCGGTCGCCATAATAATCGTACGGATGCACGTGAACGTGCAGGTCTGTGGTTTCCATGATGCGCAGATGCGCCTGATTGGCGTTCGCGCGCACCGAAAACGGGTGCAGAGCGAGAAAGCCTGCCGTGCTTGCCAAGAAACCGCGACGGTTGAGCGTTAGAGCCATGATTGTATCCCCCTGATTTGATTAATTCTGAGTTGAGGCTAGGCTCAAACCATCACAAGCGGGTAGCGTTTTCGTGGCATGGGCATGAAACCGCCGCAGGGCGCGGTTTGTCCGATTGCTCAGAGGTGGAGGTCGCCTGAAAAACTGGCGTATTGCGCGATGTCCTCCGGGAGGTCTGTGATGCCAAGACCGGGTTCCGCGCTGAGAGACAGCGTGCCGCGATCCGTCGCGCCATACCACGGATCAAAGGCATCCCGCAGCGGGTTGGGATTCACATCCACTTCCAGCAGACCGTCGCCGCCCGCCGCCGCGAGCAGATGCGCAGACGCAATCAGGCCAATGCCACCGCCAAGGAAATGCGGGCAATACCGAACCCCTGCATTTCGGATGGCCTGTGCCACGGGCCAGCAGCCACTGAACCCGCCCCATTTGGCGATGTCGGGTTGCAGCACGCTGAAGACATCCGAGGCGATGGCATCGGCAAAACCGCCGGTGCCGGTGATGTTTTCACCACCCGCAAGCGGACACGGGCTTTGATCCGCCAGGGCCCGCCAATGGGTGAGTGGTGCGTCGGCGGGCAATGGCTCTTCCAGCCAGCCAAGGGGCAGGGCGGCGCAGGCAGAAACAAATTGTTCGGCATCGGGCAATGCCCAGGCCTGATTGGCGTCGGCGCAGAGGCTTTCGTCCGGGCCAAGTGTCGCAAAAAGCTGGGTCAGGAGTGCGATGTCCCGCGTCAGGTCGAAGCCGACCTTGACCTTGAACGCCGAAAACCCGGTCGCGCGGCTTTGGGCGATCTGTGTTTCGGCCTGCGCGATGGCGATGCCGCTCGCATAGCATGGGACGGTGTGTGCCGCTTCGGCGTTCAAGAATTGGGCCACCGGCACGCCCGCACGACGTGCCTCAAGGTCAGTCATAGCGGTGTCGAGCCCGGCGATCACCTGCCGGAACGGTCCCCATTCACCGCATTGCAGGGCGCGGATGTGGGTCTTGTCAGTGAGTTGTGTGAAAAGGTCCGTTGCACTGTCGAATGTCTGACCCAGCAGCAGGTCAGCCATGTCTTCGACAACCAATCGGGTGCGGTGCTCCGCTCCGGCAGCGGGCCAGTTGGCAAAGATCTCGCCCCAACCGTAGGCCCCGTCGCTGTCTTCGAGACGCACAAACACGGCAGGCCTGTTGTGCATCACACCAAAGGACGTGGCCACTGGAGATGCGATGGGTACGCGGTAGGCGGTGACGGTGATGCGGCAGAGGGTAATCGACATGCAGACAGGACAGCAGGTCAAACGGGAATTGGCAAGATGGGGTGCTTGCCGCCCGTTGTGCATGACTGTGTGATCCCCGGGCTTGGCCCGACGATGTTATGAAGACAAGTCCTCTGGTCTTTGCCCGGGGAGGGAAGCCTGTTTACTGGTGGTCCTTTAAAGACCCGGAAAAAGAGGTGACGTCACCTGAGTGGGGACATCTTCTCTCTGTTGCAAAGCGGCGCCACCCGCCTTGAACCTGTGCCGCAAAGGGCCTTTGAGACGCGTCTCTCATGGTCAGGACGCAGGATGCGCCCGCAGAGAGATGAGTGTCGCTTTGGGTGTCCCACCATTGGGCGAGACGGATGTCGGATCCGATGGCGGGGGTTATCCGGCGTGAAGGTTAAAAGCCTGGAAATGGAGCGTTCGTTGGGCCTAGGGGTGGGTGCCATCGCCTCATGGCAAGAGTTTTGCAACGGAAGCTGCAACCGTGGTAAAGAAATGGGCCCTCGAAGAATTGAGACTTGATAGCCTGTACAGCTACATTGACCGAAAGAATAAGCGGTTACAGGAAGTTGCAAAGAGGCTCGGTGCAACCAACACGGAAATGCGAGCCCCGCATGAACCTGAAGCGGATGTGTGGGTGCATTCTTTGCAAAGCCAGTGAGCCAAGCTGATGGGAATGTTGAAAGCCGCTATTTGATACCAGTGATCGAGTGTCAGCTCTTCTAATAAAAACTGCCCGGGTCGCCCAAGTCCAGGCTGTGTCGTCCCTAGATGCCGCTGGGCCACCCGGTTTGCTCAAGCTTGTCGACGATGCCCCGAGCAACGCTGCGATCCCGATCCGGGATCATGTCCAACAATGCGTCAGGCGTCAGGTCGGGAAACCGTTGTGACAGGCGGTCGACAGCCTCTAGCGCCGGTTCTTCATGTCCCAGAGCGACTTCACTGGCGACCGTCAGGTAGAGGTTCTCCAAGTTGGGGATGCTCTTGGAAAGTGCTTCAAGGGTTTGCTCGAACTTGCCTTCGCGATAGCGCACCCGGGCGAGTATGTTGTATTGATTTGCGTCTCCGATTGGCAACCGTTCGAAAGCGCGATCCATCAAGGTTCCGGCCTCTGCGATTTGGCCGCATACCGCTTTTCCGGAAGCTACGAAAACAAGAGATTCCGCGTCATATGGATACACTTCGATCAGTCGATCGGTGAATCGAAGGGCGCGATCACAGTCGCGGAAATAGAACAGGCTTAGGTTTATTTGGGTCCATAGGCCAAACCGTAAACCCTGAGATGGCAGATTTGGATCGGCCATACCTTTGTTTAGCAACTCAGCGGCCAGTTTGAACTTGGCCACGGGATCAGGCGCCCAGTTCAGAGAGGCCTCAAGATAGTGCGAGATCCCTACCTTTATGGTGAGAAGGCCTGAGTTTGGAAATTTTTGCAGCCCAGCTTCCCATGTTTCCCGCGCTTTTTTCATGTCTGCGGGCGTGTATCGATAGAACAGATCATGGCCTCTGAGGTAGTAGTCGTACTCCTCCAATTCGGTCTCTGACTTTTCCCACGCGGTCTTATACTGTGCCGCTTTGATCTGGCCGCGACTTCCACCCAGGGTGTCGGCCAGTTTCGACGTGATTTGGTCCTGTAGCGCAAGCACGTTTGTTCCCGACTGGTCGAACCGCTCGGCCCAGACATGTGCCCCGGTTTCTCCGTCAATCAATTGGGCATTGATGCGGACAGCATCTCTGTCTGCGCGACGAACGCTGCCCTCCAGAACATAGCGCACGCCCATCTCTTTCGCGATCTGTCGGACGTCCAAAGCTTTGTCCTTGTAGGTCAAAGCAGAATTGCGCGCGATGACTTTCAATTCCCGCCAGCGTGCAAGTTCGGTGGTAATGTCCTCACTCATGCCGTCGGCAAAATACTGAAAATCTTTCTCTGGCGAGAGATCAACAAACGGAAGGACGATAATTGAGGCGAGTTGGACGGCGTCTGGATCCTTTTTGGTCTGCAAGAACCAGAGACTGAAACTGACCACCCCTAAGATCAGCAAAGCCAAAGCCGCCAAGTAAGCCCGGCCGCGCTGCCGCTCAGACCCGTTTTTTGCTATGATTTGAGGTGGCGTGTGCTCAACGGGCACTGCAGCAAGCTGATAGCCCTTTTTCGGCACCGTCCGCAGGAGTGTGCGGTCTGTGTCGCCGATCGCCCTGCGGATATCGGCAATGCATTGCGTGAGACTGTCTTCCGTGACCGAGACATCCGGCCAAACCGCCTCAAACAGCGCATCCTTGGTCACCAGCGCGTTTGCGTTCGCCGCCAGAACGGCCAGAACTTCGGCTGATTGCGCCCGCAATGGCTGCAGTTCTCCGTTGGACGTGCGCAACTCGCGGCGGACGGTATCGAACCGGAGCTGGCCGAGCTGAAGGTGAGCGCTCTGTTTTTCCAACATAAAATGGGGTTTCAGATTTTTTCAGAACAGTTCGGGCGGTATTTCAGGACATTTTGTGCGTCAGGGTGCCACGGTTTTGATGTGGCAACAAAGAAAATCCGAAACGGGGGGCGACGCCACCACCTCCAAAAGGTCAATCTTAGGAGCGAAAAATGAAAAGCCTAATCATGTCCGTCCTGATGCTGAGCACAGTCTCGGTCACGCAAGCCGCCGCCGAGACGTGGACTTGGGCGCCGATCCGCGATGGATCAACACTCAATGCTCATTTGGCGAATTTTGAGAGCATCCGACCCAAAACGCTGCTGGTGTTTCAGCTGATCGCATCCATCAGCGAGCGGACCGTGGAAGCTCATAAGTCGTCATCGTGAAGTCTCATATGAGCGCGCGGCGCATCGCTCTGATTGCTGCGAGGGACGGTGTCGGACTTGGTCTTGTCGCAGACATCACGCGCAACGCAAAAGCCCCGCCGAATGGGCGGGGCTTTCTCTATCGGGTTGAAAACGGAATCAGTCTTCCGATCTCTCTTCTTCGCCTTCCGAAGAAGCGGCCGGGGCCAGCTCTTCGTCGTCAGACGCGGCTGCGCCGATATCGTCGAAGAGTTCCGAGATTTCGAACTCGGCCTGTGCTTCTTCCTCAGCGGCCAGTTCCTGAATGGACTTGCCCGATGCCTGAAGCTCGGCTTCTTCCGGCGAGCGCGCGACGTTGAGTTCGATGGTGACCATCACCTCGGGGTGCAGGTGCACTTCAACCTCATGCAGACCCAGCACCTTGATCGGGGTGCGGATGATGACCTGCTTGCGGTCGATGGTGAAGCCTTCCTCGGTGGCGACATCTGCCGCGTCACGGGTGGTGACGGAGCCGTAGAGGTTGCCGCCATCGGATGCCTGACGAATCACAATGAACTGCTGTCCGCCAAGACGGTCGGCCAGTGCTTCGGCCTCTTTCTTGGTTTCGAGGTTCTGTGCTTCGAGCTGCGCTTTCTGGTTTTCGAAGGACGCGATGTTCTCTTTCGAAGCGGTCAGCGCCTTGCCCTGCAGCAGCAGGTAGTTTCGTGCGTAGCCGGGTTTGACGTCAACGACATCTCCCATCTGGCCAAGCTTGGCGACGCGTTCGAGAAGGATAACTTGCATGTCAGTCTCTCCTTACTTCACTGCGTAGGGCAGCAGGGCGAGGAAGCGGGCGCGCTTGATGGCGCGGGCCAGTTCACGCTGTTTCTTTGCGGACACGGCTGTGATGCGCGACGGCACGATCTTGCCGCGCTCAGAGATATAGCGCTGCAGCAGCTTTGTGTCTTTGTAGTCGATCTTGGGTGCGTTGTCGCCCGAGAAGGGGCACACCTTGCGACGGCGGAAAAATGGTTTCGTAGCCATTGTTTAGTGTCCTTTCTTCAGGCGATCAATTGCGGCGCTCGCGGCGGTCGCCACGCTCGTCACGCTTCTGCATCTGGACCGACGGACCTTCTTCGTGGGCCTCGACCTTGATGGTCAGAACACGCATCACGTCGTCATGCAGACGCATCAGGCGCTCCATCTCCTGCACGGCTTCTGCCGGTGCATCGGTGCGCAGATAGGCGTAGTGGCCTTTGCGGTTCTTGTTGATCTTGTAGGCCATCGTCTTGACGCCCCAGTATTCCTGATCGACGAGCTTGCCGCCGTTGTCAGAAAGAACTGTGCCGAAATGTTCGATGAGGCCTTCAGCCTGCGCGTTGGACAAATCCTGACGCGAAATAAAAACATGCTCGTAAAGCGGCATGTGCTCTCCATTTCTGTTCTGGCGCATTTCAAAGGACAGGCTCTGACCTTTCGCTCCTGCCCACGAGAGACTGCGCGGTAAACTTCGTCTTGCGAAAGGAGCGCTCCGTATACACGGATTGGCTCCGGGATCAAGCGTAAGTCAGCGCGTGAAGGCAGGGCCCGAAAGGCGGGTGTGCGGACAGAGTGACGGGCTCAATGCGGCCACTGCCGCCCGTCCGTTGAACGTGCCTTAATCGACCAACCCGAGTTGCCGCGCGATCGACGCCGCATCGTAGTAGTCGCGACCTTCGACAACCATATCGTCCTGTACGCGCATGACACTGCAATAGCGGGTTTCCTGCCGCTTCCCGGTCGGCTCGAAGGTTCCAAGCGACGATTCTAACGGACCAGTATGCGTGCCGCGGTTCACAAACTCGACGACAGCGCGGTCACCATCAACAATCACGTTTGTCACTTTGACCTCGCCATCGGGAAACGCTCTGCGCCATCGCTCGTAGTCGCTTCGATAGCCGTCGGGTCCAATTTGACTCTCGCCGCGTGCAACATCTTCGAACTGGCAGTCTTCAGAGATGACGGCCGCGCCGCGCTCGGGATCGCGCATGTCCCAAGATTCGTGAAACTGGCGAACAATCTTTTCAGTGGGATGCATCTGAGTGTGTCCTCAAAACCGGATATTTTCGGGATACGTCCAGAAACAGTACAGATAATTTCTTCTGTGTCGAAAAATCTGCGTCGGTCTCATACAGGTCCTTCAACCCGTTTCGATGATAGTGGACCGCCCCGGGAATGCCCCGCTTCGGTCCAGCGTCTGCCTCGAATTTGGCCTATTTTCTGAACAGACTGTTTCGCAAGTGTAGACGGTTGGTCGGTTTGGGAGACACGGAATGGTCCATTACGATGAAAGATTTGTTCGCGGTGCCGACACTGTTGGCAGAGTGTTCCGACGCATTCTGGGCATAGCGTGTCTGATTGCCGTTCCGGGGATCTGGATGGCCGTGCAGGGCGCATTACCCGAAGCGCGCATCATGGGGTTGGCGCTGTCCGTGATCGTAATGGGGCTTGGAGGGTTGTGCCTCTTTGGGCGGTGAGTGTTCATCACAACACAGATCCTGTTGAGTTTCAGCGAATTGAGACAACGCCGCTGCGCAGCAATTTGTTGTCCATCGAAACAAACCTCACAGGACACACCAATGAAAAAGACACTCCTTGCTGCTGCGCTTCTCGCCATGCCATTTGCCGCACAGGCCGAGCCCGAGGCTTATGTGCTTGATGCAAGCCACAGCCAAATCCTCTTTTCCTACAACCACCTCGGCTATTCCACGACCTGGGGCATGTTCTCGGGCTTTGAGGGTGAAATCCAGTTCGATCAGGAAGACCCGGCCAATTCATCTGTGAACGTCTCGTTCCCGGTGCGGTCGATGTTCACTGGTTGGGAAGGCCGCTTCGAACATTTCATGTCTGCTGACTTCTTCGGTGCGGCGGAAGACGAAATGGTGAGCTTTACGTCCACCGGCATCGAGGTGACTGGCGACAGCACCGCCAACATCACAGGTGACCTGACGCTGAACGGTGTGACCAAACCGGTGACGCTGGCCGCCACTCTGACCCAGACAGGCGATCATCCGATGGAAGGCAAGCCGTGGGCCGGATTCAATGCCAGCACCACGCTTGTGCGCAGCGAGTTCGAACTTGGTATGTTTGCCCCGTATGTGAGCGACGAGGTCGAGGTGCAGATCTCCATTGAAGCGATGAAGGTCACCGAGACAGATTCCTGATCTGCTCATACTTGTTGAAAACGAAAACCCCGGGCTTGCAACCCGGGGTTTTTTGATACCTTGATTAGCGCGCACTCATGCACGCGATGATCGCGTCTAGCTGCTTGGCGCCGCGCCACGTTCGGCAGTCAGATCAACCGACACGTTGACTTCAAAGCCCAGCTGGCTGTCGTCGGTCATACCTTGCCCGATTTCAAAGTCACGCCGGTCCAGAATCGCGCTGCCCTGCATTTGCGCCAGATCGCCATCCAGCGTCAGATCAAACGGCAAAGAAATTGGCTGCTCCAACCCGCGCAACGTGAGCGTGCCTTCGGCAACATAGCCATCGGCCGTGTTCAGAATGTCAGCGCTGAAGCGTGCGGTAGGGAACTCGCCGCTGGCGAAATAGTCGGGTTCCATTGCCTGTTGCGTGACAGACCCCAGGGTCAGCGACGTGATGGCGATCTCAACGTCAACGCGTCCGGCACGCCCGTCGGTCCGGGTCTCATCGAACTGAATATCGGCGGTCCAGTCCTCGAAACGTCCCGAGACGTCAGCCCCCATTTGCCGAACCGTGATAGACAGAGTGCCGTCGGTCACCACCCATTCGCTGTCCACCTCGGCCAATGCAGGCGCTGGTGCGGCGGTTGCGCTCCCCTTGTGGTAGACGCCCTGCAGGAAACCGACGCCAAGGGCGGCGGCCCAGACCAGAACAGCCAACACCGGAGGAACAAACCCCGGGCGGTGGTGCTGCGGTCCGGCAGCCCTGGCCGTCCGGCCCGGTACCATACGGGCCAGTGTCCCATCTTTGTCAATCACTGCGTGTTTGATCGCTCCGGCAATGTGCAGGATCAGAGAAATGACGAGCACGCGTTCGAAAACAAGGTGCAACCCGGCCGCGGTTTCTGCCACGCGGATGTCTTCCGGCACCAGTGGAAGGTTTTGCCCAAACGGCCACCAGATTGGCGCAAAGCCTTCTGTCGCCGCGTGATGCACCCAACCCGACAGTGGTACCAGCACCAGTGATCCGTAGAGTAGCCAATGGACGATCTCGGCAAGCAGCGTCTCGACTTTTCTGTCCGGATGCAGAGCCGCCGGTTTTGGTTGGCTCATCGCCCAGGCAATCCGGGCGAGGGCGACGAAAAACAGGGTGACGCCAATTGTCTTGTGCAGCGAAAAGAGCTGCGCTTTGTCGGACAGTTGCTCGGCAGTGTCATAGGGCATGTCGTTGGCGATGATCCCCAGCGGGATTACCGTGAGGATGCCAAGGGCGGTCAGCCAGTGGAATGTTTTCGCGACCGAGCCGTAGCTTTCAGATGTGTTTGTGGTGGGCATGAGACGCCTCCCGTCAATGAACGTATGCACGGTCAGCTATCGCCCCGTCAGCGCAGCGCAATCTTCGTGAATGCACAGATTGAGTGCGCCGGCGTTGCGTCGCTGCGGCACGGGCTGTAATGGCATGTGAAACAAGTCAGGAGGGGACCGTGAGCCGAGCTTTTCTTTTTCCCGGACAAGGGGCGCAAACCATTGGCATGGGCAAGGATTTGGCAGACGCCTATCCCGGTGCGCGTGCCGTGTTCGAAGAAGTCGATGAGGCACTTGGGGAAAAACTCTCTGCGGTGATCTGGGACGGGGATATCGAGACCCTGACCCTGACCGCCAATGCGCAACCTGCGTTGATGGCCACGTCGATCGCCGCTT
>JAUIIR010000066.1 GCA_030431485.1 Alphaproteobacteria bacterium | reverse complement strand
ACAACACAAAACGCCCCCACAGTGCACTGGGCTATCGCCCGCCAGCACCTGAAACCATCATCCCGATGGATTACAGGCCAATGATGCACTAACAATCAACTTGGACCAGTCAGATGAGGCTGCTCACGGATACGATCTTCATTTGTAAGTCTCCTCTAACATTTTCGCGCGAACCTTTGCGGTTAGGAGGAGCCACGGCGCGATGCTTGGAAAAGTTTCAGCCAGCCTGAAATAAATCTGCGTCGAAGAATTCGTCGGTTGCCAGAATGGTCCCAGTGGGCGCGCCCGTTGGTGAACCACCCTCAGGTTCATCAGAAACAGCCAGAATGCCGCCATTGATCAAGGCGGCGATCTCCGGTGTGATCTCAAAAAGGCTTTCCTTATCAGCAGGGATCACACCAAGCGATACAGGAGCATCGGCATTCGGACTAATGACCCAAAGCTCGAAATCTCGCCCTGCCGCAGGCATACCCTGCTCGGGAATAACTTTGAACAAATTGCCGTTCGGGGCGTACCCTGCCTCGATATGTATCGTGCCATCTTCTGAAATCAGTGTGGCATGCAGCGTCGGGTCAAATGAAGGACCGCGCAACATGGGGCTGAGCGAAAAGAATGCAACAAGGGTAAGTGCAGCCAGTGCAGGGAAAGCCAACCAATTCCAGGTCCATCCGCGCCTTTCGCTTGTCTTCTCTCCACTCAATTCAGCGATAAGTCTGGCTCTGACAGATGGCGACGGTGCCTCACTCGGCACTTCATCGGTGAGGGTCGAGAACTCAGTCTCCCAAAACTGCACATGCGCGCGAAGGTCAGCCTCCACCTGAAGCCGCGCTTCAAAAGCCTGCTCCGCGCCTGCGTCCAGCAGGCGCAAGACGTATTCAGCGGCCAGCGCCTCGTCTTCCGGTATGTCCTGGTGGTCGCTCATCGCGAAAGGCACTCCTTCAAAGATATCAGGCTGCGGCGCAGCCAGGTTCGCATCGTGTTCAGCGGCACATCAAAGCGGTCCGCAAGTGCTTGGTAGGTCGCGCCGTCCAGATAGGCAGCACGCACGGCATCGGCCCGGTCGGGCGGCAATTCTTCAAAACAGGCACTGATCCGGCGCTGTTCTGATGCAGCAATACTTGCGGCTTCCGGCCCCGGTCGCTTCTCGACAAGCTCACCAACGCTGTCGAGGTCCACATGATTGGCCTTTCTGGCCCGCAGCCGATCAATCGACAGATTTCTTGCAACGGCGATAAGCCAAGTCATCGGAGAATGGCCTGTGACCGCATATCTGTCGGCCTTGGACCAAATGCGAAGATACACGTCCTGCAGTGCATCCTCCGCTTCGGCCCTGCTCTTCAAGACACGCAAGCACACACTGAATAGTTTCCTGTTTGTCGCATCGTAGAGCGCGGTCAGTGCCGCCCGGTCGCCAAGGGCGACCTTGCCGATCAGCTCTTCAATGTCCTTGCGGTCAGTCATTCTTTTCCTAAGCCGTTCAAATAGCTTCTTTTCCTTGCCTGACTTACATAAATGGCCCCAAACGGCAATCTCTTGCCGCTGGGACCACCCTTAACTGGTACCGATCAACTCATTACTCAATCGTCACGGGTTACATCCCGAGTGATGCCGCAAAGCCTGTAATGCCGCCCATTCCCAGATCGGCTTTCATCGTGGCTGCGCCTGTTTCGAGGTCGATCTTGTAGAGGCCAGCCGACTCGGCACCTTCCAATTGCAGGATCGCAAACGCCATGTCCTCGCCTTCCTTCGCCGAGACGATGTCGAAGCCACCCATCGGGGCCAAATCGACGGGCGCACCGTCAACGGTGATCTTGCCGATGGTTTCCAATGTACCGGCGTTGTTGGCCAGGCTCACCAGCGTATTGGTTTCAGCGTCGAGCGCATATTGGAACGTCGCGCCAGCCGTCTCGCCGTTGATGGCGTTGGTATACGCATTGGCGAAGATCATCGGCGTTGTGCCCGCCATGGAGTCACCGTCGGCATAGGCGAGATCGGTGAACCGGCGCACGGAACCGGCGCGCTCATCATTGTCACCGAAGCCATCGGGGAAATAGACAAGATTGTCTCCTGCCGATGTGACAGCGCGCACGGCGTCAATCTTGTTGTTGAAGTCAAACGCGACCATCTTGCCGTCGCCGATCATCGCATCATCCATGAAAGCGGCACCGAGATCGGTCATCTCACCCGACATTGGATCAATCTTCGCAATCATGCCGTCCGAGAAACCAAGGAGTTCTCCCGTCACTGGACGCCAGGCAATCGCCTTCAGCGGAGATGCCAAACTGTAGGTCATCACGTCGCCAGGGGCGTTCACATCGTTCATCACAACAAGCGTTGCACCATCATCGGCCAGAGCATAGCCGGACACCGCTGCGTGACCTGCAGCAAATGCCGGGCTGGCTGCAAGGGCAATCATGGACGTCACAAGAGCACGAGTTTTCATTGTTTTTCCTTTCTAGTTGGTCTCAGTGCGCACCTCTTTGGTTGCGCGCTGCTCTCAATCACGAAAGGCAACACTGAATAGTTTCAGTGCGAATTAAGGAATTCAGAACTGTACAACGATGATGCCATACCCAATGTGCAGTCCTGACCAAAACGCGTACATCTCTGGCCGGATCAAAATGGACAGTTTTTGGCACACCCCATCATCCAAAGCCGCCATTAGGGCTGCTACAGCAAAAGTCCGCTCTGTCCCGCATCTTACCTGTTCGGGACTGACTAGGTGAAAGGCAGGTGCTCCGGTAATCCGCCATTCACGCTTGGCGCGGCGAAGGTTTAAGGAGAGCCTCTCTGACCATTGCCGCGCGCAGCAGGAAGGGGCGCAAACCATACATTCCTGCCCTTGATCATAGGAAAGACGGCCCAAACCAGACTTCTGTAACATCAATATGCGCTGGGTGAGGCGTCACCTGTTTGGACCTTCATTCAGAGCGCCGAATGCTAATTGCCGTGGGGCGAGCAGTGCAGCGCCTGCTCGGGGTTCGCGTCGATCATCACGGTCTTTTCCTCGCCACCCTTGCACGGCTCTGCGAGTAAGGTCTGCCTCCGCGGAGGCGGAACCGGCATAGATCTTTTATGAAAGGGCGGGGCACCCTGCCCTTTCACTCTTTTTGCGAGGGGCGGAGGTCACCCTTTTTAGGCTTCAACGGCCAAAATCTGACTTTCCTGTTCCCACTCTCGCTGTCCCATGATTGACACCCCTTTCGAGAAGACGTCGAATGTGAACTCCCGCGGCATCAGGCCAGCGGCGATCCGGTTCGGCAGATCTGGGTTCACCATGGCCGATTTGCCGATCGCCAGAAAATCCGCCTCGTTTTCAGAGAGAACCTGCGCGGCCAAATCAGGATCGTGCAGGCCCCCGTTTGCGATCACCGGCAAGCCAGTCACGTCTCGCGCGAGTGATGTCAGCCTGGTTCCGTCCGTGCTGGTGCAGTGGTACTCATAGCCTTTGATTTCGCTGGCAATGTGGATGTAGTCCGATCCAGCCGATTTGACCGCCTTGAAAATGATTTTTGCCTCCTGCGCGCCGCCCTGCCAGAAATAATCCGGCTGCGTTGCCTTTGCCTGCGAAAGGCGGACACCGACGATAAAGTCGGCGGCGCAAACCTCGCGTATCTCGGCTATGATTTCGCAGGTCAGCCGAATGCGGTTTTCGACCGATCCGCCATAGGGTGCTGCACGGGTGTTCACCTCGGGCGTCAGGAACTGGTCCAGCAAATAGCCGTTTGCACAGTGCACCTCGACACCGTCCAGCCCGGCCTCTTGCGCGCGGATGGCGGCCTGCACAAAGCCCGCTTTGATGTGCTGCACCTCAGCCTCCGAAAACGCCTCGGGAACGGCGTATGGCCCTTGCTTGTATCCGTACATTTGCAACATCTGCCCCTGGGGTTGAATGGCCGACGGCGCCATGGGCTGATCTGCCACTTGCGATACAGCACCTGCGTGGATCAGTTGCAGAACTATTTTGCCACCCTCATTGTGAACGGCGCTGGCAATATCAGCCCAGCCATTTTGGTGTGCGTCGGTACAAAGCCCCGGCTGATTGGCATAGGACTGAGAGAGCGTGCCCTGAGGATAGGCCCCTTCAGCGATCAAAAGGCCAAAGCCTCCTTGCGCAAAGCGTGCGTAGTATTCGGCCATTTCCGGGGTAGATACACCGTCCTCTGTGGCGCTGGCCCGAGACATCGGAGCCAGGACGTACCGGTTTTTCAAATGAAGTCCGCCGATCTGACCGGGTGCCAGGGCGGAGTGGTTTTGGATGTCTGAAGTCATGGGGAGTCGCCTTTGTTGATTACAAGGACGAGCTATGGCTAATATGCATTTGCCGCAAGAATGCACAGTTTTGTCATATACTTACAAAAAAGTAACTAAGGAACAAAATGGAAACCCAGTTCAATAAGCAGCACTTGTTTTGCCCCACAGAAACGGCGCTAGGCGTCATTGGCGGGAAGTGGAAAGGTATGATCTTATGGTGCCTTTGCCAGCGCACCATGCGGTTCGGGGAGCTTCAGAAAACCATTCCCGGCATCACGCAAAGGATGCTGACCAAGCAGCTGCGCGAGCTGGAGGACTACGATATCATCACGCGGAAGATATATCCGCAGGTCCCGCCCAAGGTCGAATATTCACTTAGCGACCATGGCAAGGCGCTTCGGCCAATTCTTGAACAGCTTGAAACGTGGTCGCAGGCCTATGTCAGCTCAAAAGTCACCTCCTCTGATCAGGCCGTTTGAGCTAAGGTCAACGGCTTATTGGCTACTGTGCCACCCGAATTCTGAAATTTTTCCAGCCAAAGCATTCAACTGACCCACCCTGTCAGGAGGGTCCTGCCAAAAGGGCCGCCTACACATTTCGAACAAAGGAGAAATGCAGTGTCAAAACAGGTCATCGAGATGGTCACATACAAGCTGAACGACGGGGTGGACAAAGACGCCTTTGTCAAAGCCGCCCTGGCAATGAACCCCTGGATCGAGGCGCAGCCCGGTTTCTTGCAGCGCCGCCTATCCTGCGCCGAGGACGGCACTTGGATCGAGCATGTCCATTGGACGGATATGGCATCGGCAAAAGCCGCCGCTGCTGGGATCGGATCGGACCCGGCCAATGCCGAAGCGCTGGCCGCCATTGCAGGGCCTTCAGTGCATATTTCGCACTCAGAGCTTGAAATCATGATTAACTGATCGGGCATGGACCGCGGTAGACGACTGAATGAGATCCTTCGGATCGTGCGGAACGGGCGACTTCACCTCGCCCGTGACATCGCTGATGCGCTCGAAGTATCTGTGCGGACCGTCTACCGCGACATTGACACCCTTCTTGAGATGGGCGTGCCCATCGAGGTGGAGCGTGGCCTTGGCTATGTCCTGCGCAGGTGAACGGTCAAACGGCACCGGGTCCCAAGGCGTGGGGTTTTGCTGTCCATGCCGGTGATGGAACCCAATCCCGGCTGGTCCAATGCCGACCCTGCGCAAGGCCATCCGCAACCGCGTCTACGTTGATCTGCACTATGCCGATGAACAAGGCGCGGTCTCGCATCGGACAATCAGGCCGCTTCAGATCGACGATTGGGGGCGGGTATGGACCTGCGCTGCGTGCTGCGACTTGCGCCGGGACTTTCGCGTCTTTCGGATTTACCGCGTTCAAAAAGCCGTTGCGACCAAGCGAAAGTTTCAGCCAGAGGCCGGTAAGACGCTTTATGATGACCTCGAGAAAGTCGCGCGTGAGTTGAAGGCTGGACAGGCGCCCTGACAACGCGCCTGCCCGTGGTCTACCGCCCCCGTATCGCGGTCAGTTCGATCTCGATCAGCATCTCTGGCGTGGCCATATTGGCCTGGATCATCGTCGCGGCGGGCGGGTGAGCGCCAAAGGCTTCAGACAGAACCGGCCAGCAGCTTTCGAAATCCTCCGCATGGCGCAGGTAGTAATTCACGCGCACTGCGTGGCTGAGATCTGCGCCAACGCTTTGCAAGGCGGCGCGAATGTTTGTGATACATTGCTTGGCTTGCTCCACGACATTCGCGGAAATCTTCATAGTGTCGTAATCGAAGCCTGTTGTGCCCGAAACGAAAACAAAAGGTCCGGCCGTAACAAGCCGGGCGTAGCCAATTCTTTCCTCGAAAACGCTGCCTTTGGGATGTCGTTGAATGTCCATTTCTGGACCCTCCAAATTGGGATTGGTCGTCGCGCGAGAGTTCCTCTGCGGCGTGGGATCAATGGATTTGAAGAGCGCCGTTCGCCGAGGCGCTTGCTTTGATGGCTGTCAGACGGCGCAGCTTGTCTGGCTCTCGCAGGACAAAGATGTTCTGGATTTGACCGTCTGCGGCATAGGCAAATGACACCAGCGCGTGTGGGCTGTCGCCATCCCAAAGCATGGTCCCCGGCTGACCGTTCACCACCTTTTCTTCGAGGCGAAGCGGCGACCACGCCGGAACTAGAACACTGCTCAGGAAGTGCACAACCAGGTCTCTGCCCCGCAGCACATGACGGGTTTCGATCACCATGCCGCCACTGTCGGCGCGCAGGTCAACATCGTCACACAGCTTTTTTGCAAAGGCAGTCACGTCGCCTGTCGTCAACGCCTGCTGAAACCCCTTAAGCAGGCTTGCTTGCCGCTCTTGCGGCGGGATGTGACGAACATTTCCATCTTGCACATGTTTGCGGCCGCGCGATGCAAGTTGGCGGGCGCTGGCCTCTGACATATCCAGCATCTGGGCAATGTCCGAATGGGGCGTGCTAAAGATATCATGGAGCAGATAGGCAGCCCGTTCTTTTGGGGTCAGCCGTTCCAGCAGCAACAGAAACGCAGTCGACAGCGTGGAGGCGATCTCCAGCCGGGTCTCGGGTGTGCTGTCCGTGGTGGTTTCCAGCTGTTCGGGCAGCCACGGCCCGACATATTCCATGCGCTTTTTCCGCGCGGACTTCAGAACATCAAGGCAGCGGTTCGTACAAACCGCCGTCAGCCATGCAATTGGTTTGTCCGGCAAGGGGGCGTCGGATGCGAACCATTTGTAGGCCGTATCCTGCACTGCGTCTTCGGCCTCACTGTACGAGCCCAACAGACGGTAAGCGACCCCCAGAAGCTGGGGGCGCGCCTTTTCGAATTCAGATGTCTTGGTCTCGATCGTCATATCAGTGCTTTGAGATCTGCACGCGGTTCCAAAGGTTGATCATGCTCACGCAAGTGGTGATCAACGTGATGGTTTCATCATCATAGTGGTTGCGCAACTCGGCCCGAAGCTTCCCATATTCTGCACCCCGTTCAAGGAGTGTCAGAGCCTCGGCGTAGGCAAAGGCGGCTTTTTCGGCCGGCGTATAGTCTGACATGTGGCGCCAGCCGGCCAACCTGTCCAGACGTTGGCTGGTCTCGCCATCCTTGCGAGCCTCGCTGCTGTGCATCCGGATGCAATAGGCACATTCGTTGATTTGGGACACACGCAGCTCAATCAGATGGGACAGGCTGCGCGGCAGACCTTTTGCGGCCATCAACTCGTGCGTCGCCCCAAGGTGCCCTATCAATTCCGGTTGCACGGCTTCATGCTGCACACTTTTGGTGTTCATAACAGTGTTCCTTCATAAGTGGTGTTACCCATCTGACGAACGGCGCTGTCCGATTGTGACGTGCGGCGGGCAATTTTCTTCAAAATCGCTTTTGTTCGCGTTAGACAACCTCATGCCAAAAGACAGCCGCCTTTCCCGTACGCTTCACGCTCTGATCCATTTGGCCGAGCGGAATGAGCCACTGACGTCAGATGCTTTGGCAAAGTCGCTGACGACGCATGGCCCTGCGATCAGGCGGATGATGTCGGGCCTGAGGTCGGCAGGAATCGTATCGTCTTCAAAGGGTCATGGCGGCGGCTGGGTGCTGGAACGGGGTTTGGATCAGATCACGCTACTACAGATCTACGAAGCGCTTGGAGAACCGACGCTTTTTGCCATCGGGCCCGCGCAAGACACCCCTGAATGTCTTGTGGAACAAGCTGTGGACGCGCACCTCGCAAAGGCGATGGAACAGGCAGCACAGGTGTTGCGAGCAGAATTAAGCCGTACAAGCCTTGCCGATATTGCCGCGGAATTTGAGGCAAAGCTGGCGGATCACTAGGGACCCAAGCGGATCAAGGAAAGGCCCTGTTGACCTCTTCCAAATCACGTAACATATAAAAGTACGTGATTCGAGAAAGGTCCTGCCCCATGCGCGCTCCCCCGGTTTCAGCCAAAGATCAGCCAAGCCGAAATAGACAGCCTCTGCCCAGCAGCGGCCTGACCGTTTTCGTTCTGCTGCTGTCAAGTCTGACAGTCATGGCCAACGCCACGATTTCGCCATCGCTTCCCGGCCTCTCTCGTACTTTTGGTGATACGCCCAACATTGAAACCCTTGCCGGACTTGTTGTCTCTTTGCCGTCACTGGCGATTGTTCTGACCGCTGCGGCGTTTGGATGGGCGGCAGACCGCTTTGACCGCAATCGCCTGCTGACGCTTGCGCTGTTGGCCTATGCTATTGGCGGGGCATCTGGGCTCTTTGCCCAAAACATGCCTCAGATTTTGGCGGGTCGGTTGGTCCTTGGGATCGGCGTGGCAGGCACCCTGACAATCGCGACCCAGATCGCAGCCGATCGTTGGCAGGGGCCCGCACGCGCGCGCTTCATGGGGCGCCAAGGGGCGGCGACCTCGATGATGGCGATTGTCTCACTTTTGGTCGGCGGCGCATTGGCTGAGCTCACCTGGCGCGGCCCATTCGCGCTTTATAGCTTGGCTTTTCCCCTCGCAGTGTGGCTGTGGTTCGTGATGCCCAAGTCTCGCCCAGCCCGCGCAGAAGGACAAAAAAGCACCGCCCCCGAAACCTTCCCATGGAAGATCATGGCCGTGACAGGGGGCATCATTTTCTCAGTCATGACATTCATTTTCCTGGTCGCAACACGGCTGCCTTTCTTGCTGGATGAGATCGGCGAGTCGTCCCCGTCGGTGATTGCTGTGACTATGGCGATGATGACCGTCGCCAGCTTTCCGGCAGGATTACTCTATGGCCGCATCCGCGCCCGATTTGACCCGCCGCAGATCGCGGTTGCGGCCTTGCTCCTGATGGCGGTGGGGTATTTCATTGTATCGGCTGCATCGTCCGCACCCATGGTCGGGCTTGGGGTCATGGTCACAGGGATAGGTCTTGGCGCGATCATTCCGAACCAGACGGTCTGGTTGATGGCGCATGTCCCCGACAACGCGCGCGGACAGGCCTCGGGACTAATGACAACCTTCCTGTTTGGCGGGCAGTTTGCGTCGCCGTTTGTCTCAGCCGCTTTGCTGCAAGTGACAGATTTGCACGGGCTATTCCTTTGGTTCGCCGTCGGTGCCGTTTTCGTTGCAGTGTTGCTAATGCCCCTAGCCTTGCGCCTTCCAGAGAATACGTAAATTGTGCCAGGGTGTTGCCAGAAATGTCGGTGCCCCAAGCCAAAAGGAGTTGCCAGAAGATGCCTCTACCATGGACCTACAGACACGCATCAAAGGAATGGCGCGCTTTTCTTGAAGACGCCAAAGAGCAGATGAGCCTGTCGTCAGACAACATGGCCTATACAGCTGTGGATGGCGTGTTTCAGGTGTTCCGCCGCCGACTGACAGCGCAGCAAGGCCTGGATTTCGCCAGCGTGCTCCCAAGCGTTTTGCGCGCCATTTTTGTCCACCAATGGGATGTCAGCGCGGACCCCGTGCCATTTGACAGCCGAGAGGCCATGATCGCCGAGGTCAAAAGGGTTCGAGTCCATCACAACCTGACTCCGGATAATGCAATCGAGGCAACGGCCTGGGCGCTGCGCCGCTGCACAAATGCGCGCGACTTTGATCGCGTGCTACAGGCTCTGCCTGCCGGGGCTGCGGAGTTCTGGCATGTCGAAGTTGACGACCCGCGCGAGCTTGAACAACGGATTATTTAAGTGGCGCGGGTCAGGTTCTTGTTCCGTCACAGGCATCAACATGTAATCCGCGCGACATGCAGGTCGCGCGGAACCACTGGTGCGAGCCTGTTGGCGAATAGTCATCATTAGCTTTTGTAGCTAATGGGCTTTCTTTGGCTTGCGCCGTTTGCCCACCCCGCTCTTTCCGCCGTTTCTCAAACCTAGCACTCGGCAGATCAAGAGACGGAGAAATCTAGCACTTGAAGATATATTAGCGCGAATGCAAGCCGCTGGCAGGCGACTTTCCATGCAATTCGAAAGGTGGAAAAGGAAATAGGTCACCGCATCCGGGACGTCTTGAAAGCGTCCATTGCGGCGCTGAACGGCAAGGATATTTCCGTCAGAATTGCGGAGGAAATAGCAGGGCAATCGGATGGACAAACACCCCCACAAGCCCAAGTCTCATTTCAAGACCGGCGGAGATGCCTATGCCGATCACAGGCCATTCTACCCCGCGCGTCTGATATCTGACCATGTCTCGCTGACCAGCAGCCAAGACCTTTGCGTCGATGTCGGATGCGGCACCGGCCAGCTTTCGGTGCCGATGGCAGACCAGTTTTCCAAAGTCACCCACCATACCGCCCCAGCGCACCGCATCCCTGCCAAAAATGCGTCCGGTGACTTAATTTTCGCGGCGCAGGCGGCGCATTGGTTTGATCTCGGCACCTTCTACACAGAGGTTCGACGGATCGTAGCGCCCCGCGCGATCATAGCCGCCATTTCATATGGTTTACTACATATCGACGCGCCTGTTTCAGAGCGTTTCAACGCCTTTTACTGGGATGGTCTGCCTCCGCATTGGCCTGCGGAGCGGCGTCATGTCTAGACCAAATATGCCGAGTTTCCCATTCCTTCTCGCTCTGTGCCCGTATTTGGATCAACGCCTTGGAACCGCCGGCAACCACGTCGACTTGAGTCATGTTGCGCCAATGCCTGTCGGCGGTGAGATGACTGCCAAAATTCACCTCGATGCAATCGACGGGACGAAGCTCACATTTTCTGTTGCCGTCGCAGATGGCTATGCGTTGGTCGGCAAAGGCACGCATGAGCGTGCTATCATAGATCGGTCGCGCTTTGATCTTGCGACATTCAAGCGGTTCGGGACTGCGTGACGCCAAAAGTGCCAAGCGGCAGCGTATGCCCACTGGTCGCTTGGCTTTCTCGTTTTTGTCCAATTCCCAAACACTGGCCTGCCGCACGTCTATCACGCGCGTCCTCAAGCCATGGCGGGCAACAGAACCTCTCGTGCGAAGGTGCGAAAACCGGTGGGCGCCCGCCCGGTGATCTGCTCAACGGCATCCGTTGTGAAGTCACCCCAACCGGATGCGTAGGCGCGGCCATAATCTCGTGTTAAGGCCGCCATCCATGCCCCCCATCCGGCGCCATCAATCATTTGATACATCGCGTCAGGACTTATCGGGGCATATTCGATCTGGCACTCTGCAAGTTGGGTCAAGATCCCTGCCACGTCGGAATAGCTGATGCTGTCCGGCCCCGTGAGGTCAAATGTCTGCCCGTCCCAAGTCTCCGACAGCGCACATTCCACCGCGCAAGCCGCAATATCGCGCGCGTCGATCATCCCGACCCCGCCCTGTGCAGTGGCAAAAGAGAACGTCCCGGTTGCTTTCAGCGTATCGGAGACCATCAGCATGTTCTGCATGAAGAGACTCGGGCGCAAAATGACATGCTTCAAACCGCTGGCCGCAATCATGCCGTCCGTGTGCCCATGTGCGCGTGTATTGTTTGTCGGACCCTCCCGATCCGCTTTGATCGCCGAGACCCGGACAACACGCCGGACACCGGTGGACTTGGCCGCGTCGATTGCATTTGCGGCGTGCTGCTGTGCGTTTGGCGCAGCAGGCGTGATCAGAACAAGCGTCTCAACACCGTGCATCGCCGCTTGCAAGGACGGCACGTCTTCAAAGTCGCCAATGGCCACCTCGGACACAATCGCGCCCTTGGATGCATCGCGCAGCATGGCGCGCAGATCTGGCGTCCTTCTCGCCTTCAGCAAACGCAATACATGTGACCCAATCGTGCCTGTCGCACCTGTAACAAGGACACTCATTGCGCGGCCTCGGCCCAGATGGCCAATTCGTTGCCGTTGGGATCGGCAAAGTGGAACCGGCGGCCACCGGGGAAGGCGTAAATATCGCGCAGGATTTTGCCGCCAGCCTCTTTCACCTTTGCCAAGCTCCCCTCCAGATCATCCGAGAACAGCACGACGAGAGCGCCGGGACTCTGAACGGGTGTTTCATCTTCGCCGTTGAACCCGCCGTCGATGCCCGCCCCGCTAAAGCTGACGTAGTTTGGGCCCCAGTCCTGAAAATCCCATCCAAAGACCTCGCCGTAGAACGACTTGGTCGATGCCGCGTCGATAAGCGGGAATTCAATGTAGTTAATCGTGTTGTGAACATGTGCCATCGGCAATCCTCTTGTAACTTGGCTTAAGCTAAATGCTTTCGAAATCGGAATGAAATGGCTAGAATTGGGAGATACCTCCCAATTTTGGAAGCGTTATGCCCAGTCTGGATTCCATCGCAGTCTTTGCCCAAGTCGCCCGATCTCAAAGCTTCACCGACGCGGCGCATGCCTTGGGAATGCCTCTGTCCACCGTCAGTCGAAAGGTGGCTGAGTTGGAAGACGACATGCGGGTAAAGTTGATTGACCGAAGTAAACGACAAATCCGCCTGACAGAGGCCGGGGCCGTGTATGCCGACCTTTGTCGCAAGGGGCTGGATACGATCAACTATGCCAATCGGGTCATGACTGACAGGCATTCAGAGACCGAAGGCACGGTGACAATATCCGTGCCGCCCAACTTGATCGACGTCTTGTTTCTGGACGCTATAGAGACGTTTCAGACGAACTTCCCCAAGGCCCATCTGCGGGTTCTCGTATCGGAACGGATGCTGGATTTTGTTGATGACGGGGTCGACCTCTCTTTTCGCGTGGCACGCCCGCAAGAGCCCGAGCTGATCGTCAGAACGCTGCACTTCTATCGGCACCGTCTCTTGGCCGCGCCAAGCTATTTGGCCGCCAACCCACATCCCAAAGATGTTGCATCCCTCGCCCGCCACAAACTGGTGGGCTTTGGCTTCCAAAGCCGTCGCAACCTGTCTTGGACATTGTCCCGGCAAGGCGAGACCCGCGAGCTGGAACATATGCCCAGCATTTCTGTCAACGACTACGGCGCGATCAAATCAGCCCTCATCGCCGGTCACGGCATCGGTGAGCTTCCCGAACCACTGTGCAAGGAAGCCCTGCGGACCGGTCACCTGATAGAGGTGCTACCAGATTGGAAATTTCCCGACATCGAACTCTATGCTGTGCATACCGGCAAAGGGTCGTTGTCAAAACTGGCCCGCGCCTTTCTGGACACGGCAGCCGCCGGTATCCGTCCTTAGCTTTGATCGAATAGCCGTAGGAACCGTTGGCGCGGTCCTCTTTCTTGACGCACCATTTTCTCTTTTCAAGTGGGATCAAATCCTCGTTGCGGCCTCTGCTCTTAAAATTTATACAATGTATAAATTTAGAATTTGGAGACCAGGATGCCGACCGGACACGTCATGATGGCCATCACACTGGATGGATACGTTGCGCGAAAAGACCATTCGCTCGATTGGCTGATGAAACAGAACACAGCCGGTGAAAATCATGGATTTGCAGAATTTCTCGACAGCATTGATGTCATCGTCATGGGCAGCGGATCGTTCCGCACAGTGCTTGGGTTTGATACATGGCCCTATAAGAAACCGGTTGTCGTCCTGAGCCAATCGCTAACAGGTGCAGACATACCGCCCGAATTGACGGGCCGCGTAGAGGTCGTTGCGCTTACGCCACAAGACGTAATGATCGAGATGGAAAACCGTGGCTGGCAGCGCATCTATGTCGATGGCGGCGCGATCGTTCAATCCTTTCTAAAACTGGGTCTGATCAGCGACTTCAAACTGGCAATTGTCCCGATCTTGATTGGGGACGGCATCCGCCTGTTTGGCGATCTTACGTCAGACATTGATCTTAAACTGACGCATACAAATGCCTTTCCTTCAGGGCTGGTAGAACTGAGGTATAAGGTGGTCTAAGCCGTGACGGATGCAAAACGCAGGGGAAGACCCAAGAAGCAAGCGGACAGCATCGACAAGGCTGCTGTTCTGCGATGCGCTCATACGATTATGACCACGCAAGGTCTGGAAAATGTGACCTTCCGGACACTTGCATTGCAACTTGGCGTGACGCCGATGGCAGCCAGATACCACGTCGGCAACCGGGATCAGATGTTGAGTGATCTCGCTGCGGAGATCTTCGCGGGTCTTGATGCGGGCGTTTCAAACGAAACACCAATCGACGGTCTGAGGCAGTTGTTCATGCGGTACGGCGATCTTGCCCTGCAAAATGCCGATCTTGTTCGGTTTCTGCTAAGCAAGCCGGACTGCATGCCTTCAGTGCTGAGCAGGTTCACTTCGCAGGTCCGTCTAAAAACACAGGCGTTGAACCATGGCGACGCGGACGACGTGTTATTGAACCTGTTGATCGACTTCATTCACGGCTTTGTCTTTGCAGCGGATGCGACCTCACATGACAATACCCTCACCTTGACCGACTGTATGCGAAGCATCGACTGGGTTCTCAGCGCCGCAAAAAGCAAATCCTGAGGCCCACCAGATCAAAGCGCCTGCGATTGTTCTAAAGCGGCCCCTATCAGGTGCAATGTTCAAGACCTCAAAGCATCCCACTTCTGGCGATTGTGCGCTGTCTGCTGAACTTCGTTCGCTGTCCAGAAACGTCCGACTGGGTTCGGAATGAATGGCTCTGTAGCGGGTTGTGATCCTGTCAGGGGACGGCAAAGCCATGCCGCCCCCTGCCCCCTCTCAAGCCTTGGAGATGGAGTTGCCGCCATCGGCGAGCATCGCACTGCCGGTCACGAAAGACGCGCGCTCGGACATCAGGAACATCGCCGCTTCCGCGATTTCCGAGGGCTCGGCCATCCTTTTGAGCGCATGGAAGCCTTTGACCACCTCGTGGAACGCGGCGCCATCCCCGGCCATCGGCGTCATGGTGCCGCCCGGAAGCAAGGCGTTTACTCGGATACCCGCCTGCCCGTGTTCGACCGCCAGCACTTGCGTCAAGCCGATCAGGCCAGCCTTCGCGGCCGCATAGGCCCCCATGCCGGGCAGGCCGATGGTGTGGCCGACGAAAGACGATGTGAAGACAATCGACCCGCCCCCACTGTCGCGCATGGCCGGGATCTGGTGCTTGGCTGCATAGAAACCGCTGTCAAGGTTGACCTCCAACACGTCTTTCCAACTGGCCGCGTCCATATCGGGCACGGGCCCCATGGCGCCCGTGGTCCCCGCGTTATTGAACGCCCCATGCAGCCCCCCGAAAGTGTCCTTAGCACATTCCACCAGCGCGGCGGCATAGGCTTCATCGCGCACGTCCCCCGCAAGGCAGACGGCCTTCCCGTTGCTTTGGGTGATCTGGCCTGTGATGCGGTTCAGCTCCGCCTCTCGCCGGGCCCCCAGAACGAGGTTCGCACCGTTCCGTGCAAACAGCAGCGCCGCTGCCGCGCCAATACCGCTGCTCGCCCCGGTGATGATGATGGTTTTGTTTTTCAAGTCCATTTTCTTGCCTTTCAATCAATGGTCCTGATCGAATAGGGCAGCGGACAGACCTGTCGCGACCCGGATCATGCGGATCGAATTCCGGCGCAGACCAATGCGCAAGATCCGGGTCGGACGGCAAGGAAGACGCGGGGCGGCAACGACCGCCCCGCTCCAAGATTTCAGAGAGAAAGGCTCATCGAAATTTCTTCGAATGGCAGACCGTCCTTGTCGGTTGGGCGGCGATCCGTTTCAACAAACCCCTGCTTTTGGTAGAATGCCACTGTGCGCAGGTTCTTTGCATAGACATCAAGCGTCAGGCTCCCCTTCTGCTTTTGCCCGTGCGCGATCAGGGCTTGCCCGATGCCGCGTCCTTGCGCATCTGGCGATACAAAAAGCCCGCCGATGTAAGTGTCAATCAGCCCCAGAAAACCGACCGGTTTTCCCTCGAGGCAGGCAACCCATGTCTCCGCTTGCGGCAGGTACATGTCAGAGACGAGCTTGCTTTGCTCTGTCAGTTTTTCCTCGCCCAAGAAGTCGTGAGCGATGCGAGAGGCATCCAGCCATACGGCCGTCAGCACAGTATTGTCGTCCACCTGATAAGGGCGGATTTCAAGTTTGGTATTTTTCATTGGTCGTTCCAAAAAATGGCGATTTTGCGCGCACGGACATATCGTCCGCTGCAGTGCAGTCGGTGCTTGTAGGTCCGAAATTTCAACCTCTGCGCATAAAGCTCCTTTTTTGGTGCTGTCACTGGTCATCCAAGTTCACTGCCTTGTCAACAAGTTACGCACCTTATTTTTGCCCCAGGGCAGGAAGCAACCCAACTCTCTCATAGGCCTCAAGTGGTACGTTCACCACTTGAGTTTCCATTATTCTGGGCAGGCTCATAGGCCGGGCCGGTAGATCAGGTCAGCCGGGTATTAACCACCGCCCTTCAGTCTGTGCTGAGGGATTTTCAAGCCGTAGGCGAAGACGTAACCAAGGGTTCCAACCAGTTTCGGAAAGACTGTTCCTTTTTGGCGCTCATGCCCCGCCAAACCGACTCGTGTTTTGCGGGTGCTATTTCCGGCGCGGTGTCCCGCCTAGAACTGCGGTGAAACGATAACATAAGATGCCGACAGTCGCTGCTGGACTTCTGATTTGGCAATACACGGAACTACGCCAATGGAACATTCCGGTAAAGCGCGCTTGCGAATCATATAAGCGTATGCTTATGTTTTACCATGATTGAAGATGACATCTTTCGAGCCCTCGCAGACCCGACCCGCCGGGCGATCTTTGAAAAACTGGCGGCAGGAAGCATGAATGCCAGCGCCTTGCGCAAAGGAATGGAAATCAGCCAGCCCGCCATATCGCAACATCTCTCAGTCCTGACAAACGCACAGCTCGTGCGCGCCCAGCGGAAAGGGCGTTTTGTGAATTACGCAGTAAATCCCGAGGGACTTGCGCTCATCGCCCAATGGCTAACGAAGTATCGCGCTTACTGGCCCGAACGTATCGATGACCTCAAGATATTGCTGAAGGACATGGATCAATGACCGAACCAAAGACCAAAGAAAACGCCGCTTGCATTGAACTGGAATTTGACCTCGGCGATCCGCCGCAAAAAGTCTGGCGTGCTGTCACCATTCCTGAGCTACGCGAAAGGTGGCTGCCACAAGAAGCTTTGGCCAATCCTGATCCAGTCACTGTCATCCCCGACCAGGAAGTGCGCTACCAGTTGCGCGACGACGCTCCTCCGTTTCTTGAAAGCACTGTGACGTTTGTGCTCATCCCGAATGACACGGGCGGAACCTGCCTTCGTGTCTTGCACGAACTAAAGGACACAGCGGCTACACAAATTGCGAGCTCCTCTGCAAACAGCAACGGTCCACCTCTGATGCGCGCCGCCTGACGCGGCGAACCTCTCCCCCACAACTTATAAAGTCTGGAGATCGCTGATGCGCGAAGCGATGCAACTCGTCCCTATGGTCATAGAACAGTCCAGCCGAGGGGAGCGTTCTTTTGATATCTTTTCCCGCCTGCTGCGCGAGCGGATTATATTTCTCAACGGCGAGGTGAATGACTCCGTCTCAGCCCTTGTCTGTGCCCAGCTTCTGTTTCTGGAATCGGAAAACCCGAAAAATCCGATCAGCTTATATATCAATTCGCCAGGTGGCGTCGTCACAAGCGGTCTCGCAATGTACGACACCATGAGATACATCCGCGCGCCGGTGCATACGCTGTGCATGGGGACCGCCCGCTCGATGGGATCCTTCCTGCTAATGGCAGGGGAACCGGGCCATCGGGTCGCGCTCCCTAATGCGAGCATCCTGATCCACCAGCCATCCGGCGGTTTTCAGGGGCAAGCGTCAGATGTGCAAATACACGCTGAGGAAATCCTGAAAACAAAGCGGCGCATGACGGAGCTCTATGCGGAACATTGCGGCCGCTCTTATGAAGACTTTGAGCGGGCGATGGATCGCGACCGCTTCATGACCCCGGAGGAAGCTTTGGAATGGGGCCTGATTGATCAGATCATGCAAGTTCCGGAGGAGCTAACGGATCCCTAACGAGACCTGCCATCTCGGAATCTTTAGTAGCCCCTGTTCAGGAAGCCGTTGCGGTTCGAATTACCTGACAGTGCTTGCCCGTGGTTAGGCTACGCTCGAGTTTCCACTGAGGATCAGACCCCGCTGCCCCAGTCTGAGGCGGATGTGTCGCAAACTTTTGGAACGCCCAAAGTCAGCGACGTACTGGATACACCTATCCTGCCATCTCGGCGAATAGCTGGAAGCCAGACGTCGTATTGCTTGGGAATTGCCGCTTCCGGACCATGTCGGCTACCTCGATGCCGTCCAGAGTAGCCGAGGCGGAGCTGAACGATTTGAACCCACACGTGTGCCGTACGCGACACTTGATAAATCGATGATCCTGTTCGATCAGGTTGTCCAGATACTTGGACCTGACCGTTTGGATTTTGGCTGGGCAGCCAAACCGATTGAGGATTTTGTTCACCTCTCGAATGCCCGCTGCGTTAGCGCCACTTTTATCGATGACAATCTTGCTCGGGGTTCCATTTGAAGCCAGCGCTTTGGCAAAAAACCGTGCCGCTGCTGGACGGTTCCTACGCTCAGACAGCATGAAATCAAGAGTATTCCCTGCTTTATCGACGGCCCGACAGAGGTACATCCATTTGCCGCGAACAAGAATATAGGTCTCGTCCATGCGCCAGGAGCTCAACGTTGGGCGTTTCTTCGATTGCGCTCTTGTTGCGATCATCGGTGAATACTTAACAACCCACTTGTTAAGTGTAGCGCGGTCCACCTGCACACCGCGCTCGGCCATGATCTCTTCAAGGTCACGATAGGACACCGTGTACCTAAGATAGAAGTAAACAGCGTACAAAGCTGCATCCTTGGGGAAATGACAGCCCTTTAACGAGATCATGCTCAACCAACCTGTTCGAAATTTTTCGACCAGTACAAACCTCAGATCACTCAGACTCGTCAACCCGACCCCAGAGTTTGCAACAGATCCATGGCGAGGACCACCCTGCCCCATCGGAGCAATTTTCCACCAGATGGTAATTTCGGCAAACGAAATGTATAATGCGCTAAATTCGTCCATTATGCGCACCACCAGAGCAACGCCATTTCAAAAGCTGATGCCCATCGCATTGCGTTGGTGTCGTCGGCGCCAATTTTGTTTATCGGCGGTCGTTATTGAAAGGCATCCGGTTCCAGTTCTTGCCAGAAGGCAAAGATCGCTGCCGCGTTCAGACCTGACCGCCATCCATGCGCACGGAAATGTTCGCGGTCCAGCTCATCCTCCAACCCGGACAGGAACAGGCGCTTGTCGGCATCTCTCTGGGTTGGGTTTCGTCGCGAAACCAGCTCTTCGACAACTGCAAGCTTGCGGCTTCTCTCGCTCCGCTCTGCCACCCGTTCGGCATAGGCGATGTCCTCGGCGGCCTTGGCCTCAGCGCGATCCTTGGCGGCGGCCAGCGCCTCGGGGCTGGGTGCGGTTGGGGCCGGTTCCGCTGGCTGAACGTAATCGTCGCGCAACGCAGCGGACAGATATCCGACGGTCGATTTCACACCCCCCTGCCCTTTCACATAATCCAGCTTCTGCTGAACGTATTCCTCGCCATGTTCGGCAATCCACTGTCGCGCCAGTCGATCGGAAACGCCCTGTTCCCGCAATGTCTTATAGACCGCAAGATTACGAACCCCGTCGCTGTCGTCGATTTCAAACATTGCCATTTGCGGATTGGCTTTAATCCGAAACCGAATATCCGTGACCGACCGGCCCTTTTTCCGAAACTCCGGCTCGATCATGATGTCCGAGCTTTTGTTCACCTCGGTCACCGCCGGCTTGATGATTTTGGCGTTCAAATGCTTGAAGCTTGCATAATAGTCGCTGCCATCCACGCCCATCAACTTGCGGAAAACGTCAATGGCCAGCCATCCGGTCGACCCGGTGCGCACAAACCGATAACAGTTTTCATAAAGCGCTAGGCCGTGCCCCGAGCTGAAGTTGCGTTGAATATGTACATTGATCAGCGCATAGATCTTGGGGTCATAGAGCTTTTGCGCCAGGGCCGGTGAATAGGCGTATTCGCACACCCCGTTCTTGAGCTTGGCAAAACTCAGCAAAGACGAGACGCCCCATTCCTGCCGCCCCTGCTCGTCTAGCATGTCCCATTCGGCGACGGTTTCCGCCAATGCGCGCAAACTGGCGCGCAACGTGTCAAAGTCGTTGGAATTGTAACCGACCATCATCGCCAGGGTGCGTGCATCAATTGTATGCGTTGCCGCCGAGGTCAGCGCGTCATAGGCATTAAGCAGAAGAACGTTGGACAGTTTGCGCTGCAACAAGGTGAGCTTGCCGCTGATATGAATCGCGGCAACGTTCTTCTTCACCGTCTCGCGGCGCAATGACCCCGACAGGGTGTCCATGTCCAATTGTGTATCCGGCATGATTCTGCCTGGCTGCTCTTTTGCGTGTTTGTGCCACAAAAGGTACCCAAGGATCAATCTGTTTTGGGTGCCCAAATACGGGATCGCAGGAGTCCCGCAAACAGGTACCTATTGAATCAAGGCGCAGAGTTATCCCCAGGCTGGCAGAGAATTTGCTTTTTACCGGACAGGGCTGCACTGCAACGGTCGGCGAAAACCGTCTTTTTAGACCCTGAATTCCCTTAAAAAGCCCGGACCTGCGAATCGGCGCCCTTGATACCGGAATCGGATGCCTGTAGCACCGTATCTGGGTCCCTATCGTCCTGCAAACAGGTGCTTTTCATACTGAATCCAGGCACCTTTATGCGTGTATCTATCTGTTTTGTATTAGTAAAATGTTCCCAAAGAATCTAAACTATCTAAAAATAATAAACTCTTTGTCAGCCTGTGTTCTTTCATTTTCCAACAGTTTCGTGGCGAAACCGGGTGACCTGGCCCTCTTCTGTGGAAAACCCGACAATCAGAGATAGCTTTGGTGAGAAATGTTCGCTACATTGCCGAATATACGCCGGTAAGGCGAACATTATCTGAGGCATCGACAGTGAACAAAACAAACCAACCTCCTCTGCCGCCATATTTGAATCTTGATCCAGCGGCAGCGGCTGACAAGTTACCCGACCCTATCGGCACCGCGCGATTCGCAAAAGCCGCGGCCTTCTGCGCGAAGGGTCGCGAAGATCTCGCCCGGCGCGGCTATGCCCCGGACGGTGAAAAGCGATTGCGCAGATTCTCGATCTGGGAGATCACGAAATACCTGATCCCGGTTGCCCCGGCACATCTGAGGCGCGTTCTTAAGGCCAACCCGGACCTGCCCCAGGGGGAAGGCGGCGCAGGGTCGAAATGGTTTACCCTCGAAGAGGTCCTGACCCTTAGGCACCATTTTGCGGCCGAGGGTGTCAGCACCAAAGAGTACCTACCCTATCGTCCCCAGGGGCTTCCTGCCAAGGTCGTGGCGGTGGCCAACTTCAAGGGCGGCGTTGGAAAAACATCAACTGCGGCGCATCTGGCAATGTCTGCCGCGCTGGACGGGTACAAGGTTCTGGTCATAGATCTGGACAGCCAGGGGTCAATGACATCGATCCTGGGTGGCAGGGTCGCGGACGAATGGCAAACCGTGTTTCCCTTGATTGCCAAGGATTACGCCCGCTCGGTTCAGCGTGAAAACACGGTGCGCACTGCTGCGGATCAGCCCGAAATTCCGTTGGATGAAACGCTGCGCGAAGCATTGAATACCCAGCCCCGTGACGTCATTCAAAAGACGCACTGGCCCAATATTGACCTGATTGGCGCTCAGTTGAACCTCTATTGGGCCGAATTTCAGATACCGGTCTGGCGCATGGGGCTACGCAGTTGGCCGCTTTGGGATGGTCTGACCAATTTCCTGCATGATGACGGTGTTCTGGATGATTATGACATCGTGTTCCTGGATACGCCTCCTGCACTTGGGTACCTAACCATCAATGCGCTGGCGGCCGCAGATATCCTGCTGGTGCCGTTAGGTGCGTCCTTCCTGGAGTTCGATTCGACGGGCCGGTTTTTCGATATGCTCTACACCACATTCGCCAGTATCGAAGATGGCGAGAATGCCGCGCAACGGGCGGCAGGTTTACCGGAACTTAAGTTCGAATGGGATGTAGTACGGGCGATCATCACCCGATTTGATGCCAGCCAGCAAACCGATATGGCCAATGTGATTCAGGCGTATTTTGGGGATTTCATGAATGCCTACCGGCAGGATTACACCGCGCTGGTCGGTCAGGCGGGCGAGCAGGTGAACGGCATCTACGAGGCCGATTACCGCGACTTCAACCGCGACACCTATGTGCGCGGGCGGGAGACTTTTGACCGGACCTATGCCGAATTCAAAGAGGTCTTGATCGGTTGTTGGTGGCGCGATGCCCAAATGGAAGGACAGGCAGATGGCTAAACGCAGAAGGTTGACCGCGCCTGACGCGGCAGAGATTGAGCAGCTCGAGGCGGGTTTCGCGACGAAACCGACGCTCGGCCCGTTTGACACCAATTCGGCAACGCCGCCGATCGCCCAGGTCGCGGCCGAGGCGGCCACGCTGAACGGGATGGCTGGCGTGACGGATCGTGTGGCATTGGCCAAGGATCAGGGCGATGCCACACGTTGGCGCGAGGCACAAGACGCAGGGCTTGTGGCTCAGATGGTGCCGCTAGAGCAGATTGATGCTGATTACATTCGCCGTGACCGGATGGTCGAAGACGCCGAGGCCATGGCCGAGCTTCTTGAATCTCTGCGCGTGAACGGTCTGCGCACCCCGATCGAAATCACCCGGACGCAGGAAGGCTTCGGCCTGATCTCGGGCTTTCGACGCCTTGAGGCCTTTAGGCGTTTGTCCGATACCGATCCGCGTTTTGCCCAGATCCCGGCCTTTGTCCGCGACGCGAAAACGGGGCAGGGGGCTTATGTCTCGATGGTCGAAGAGAACGAGCTTCGCGCCAACCTTAGCCCCTATGAGCGGGGACGCATCGCAGCACTTGCGGCGGGGCAGGGGGTCTTTGCCTCAACCGAAGCGGCGGTTGATGCATTGTTCGCCGCCGCCTCAAAGGCCAAGCGCTCCAAGGTCCGCGGCTTTGCCGTTGTGCATGAGGCTTTGGGCGATTTGCTGCAATTTCCGGTGGCCTTGTCCGAAAAGGCGGGCTTGAAGCTGGCGGCAGCATTGCGCGATGGGGCCCAGGCACAGTTGCGCGATGCCCTGGCGCGGGGGGAGGCGACCGACCCGAAGTCCGAATGGTCGCTGTTGGAATCCGCACTGGCCGTTGCCCCGGCACCAGCATCAGATAAGTCCAAGGGCGGGCGCCCCAAGCAGGTGATGCGGATCGGCCCGCTTGCGCTGAATGGCGGCGGCGAGGTTCGGGCAGAGGTCACCGAGGATGAGCTTCGCATTCGGGTAAAAGGGCGAGCGATAAGTGTGGAAGAGGCTCAACGGATTACCGCAGAACTGGCCAAAATGGTCACATAGTTTCGCCACGAAACCGAGAAGGTTAGGCCCTCGATTTCATCCCGTAAATGGGTGCCTGACCTTACTCCTTAAGTGGTGCGCAAAATCCAAAAATAATGCACATTGTCGTTCCGGGCGATATCTAAGGCGGCCCTTCGAAAAGGATGTGTCGCAAAATTTTGGGACGGCCAGAGCCAGCGACTTACCGGATACACTTATCCTGTTATCTTGGCGAATAGTTGGAAGCCGGACGTCGTTTTGCTGGGGAATTGCCGCTTCCGGATCATGTTGGCGACCTCGATACCGCACAAATTCTCCGATGCGGATCTGAACGATTTGAACCCGCACATGTGTCGCACGCGACGCTTGATAGACCGATTATCCTGTTCGATCAGGTTATTCAGAAACCTGGACATGACCGTTTGGATCTTGGCTAGGCAGCCAAACCGATTGAGGAATTTATTTACCTTTCGAATGCCTGCCGCGTCGGTGCCACTTTTGTCGGTGACGAATTTACTCGGGGTCCCATTTGACGACATAGCTTTGGCAAAGAACCATGCTGCTGCTGGCCGGTTCCTTCTCTCAGACAGCATGAAATCAAGAGCATTCCCAGTTTTTTCGACGGCCCGATAGGACATTGTGTACCGAAGATAGAAGTAAACAGCGAACAAAGCCGGATCCTTGGGGAAATTATAGTCCCCTAACGAGATCATACTCAAGTAACCTGTTCGAAATTTTCGACCAGTACAAACCTCAGATCACGCTTACGCGTCAACAAAACCCCTGAGGTTGCGAAACATCCGGGCGTTGGTGGATAGACCGATCTGGTGCTTAGGTTCTGGACCCATTAATTTGGTTGCCGTCATCTCGGCTGCGTGATTCAAGCCCCTGAGTTTCAGGGGTGTATCATGAGAAATTTATTCTGGTTGACCGACGAGCAGATGTCGCGGCTTCGGCCCTACTTTCCGAAGAGCCATGGCAAGCCGAGGGTTGATGATCGACGTGTACTGAGCGGGATTATTTTCTTCAACCGCAATAGGT
>JAUIIR010000065.1 GCA_030431485.1 Alphaproteobacteria bacterium | reverse complement strand
AAGTTGTCTGGCCGCTGTGTCAGTTCGATGTTGCTGCGAGTGCCCCAGACAAGTGGCTGCACGTACATCGGGACATAAGCCACCTCGTCCTGAAGGATTTTCGTGGTTTCGTCGATCATTGCCTGACGTGACGCCGCGTCGATTTCTGACTGGATCATTGGCAAGAGCTCATCGACACGGCCGTTGGAATAGCCACCGAAGTTCCAGCTGCCAACGCGCCTTTCCTCGTTCGGCGTCGCCGCTAAGAAGCGGATCGGGTGCTCCGCGTCAAATGTGCCCGGCGACCAACCCAAAAGGTACATGTCGTAATTGTCAGCACGGAGTTCCGGCCAGTAGTTTTGGACGGGCATCGCGTCCAAGGTGGCAGTCACGCCAACCTGAGCCAACATGCCGGTAATCGCCTGACACACGGCTTCATCATTCAGATAGCGATTGTTCGGGCACTTAAGACCGAACGAAAACCCATCTTTATAGCCAGCCTCCGCCAACAGGGAGCGCGCCCGGTCAGGATTGTACTCCGGGCGTGCCTCTAGTTCAGAGACGAATCCTTGCATTGCCGGACTGACCAACTGGCTGACAGGCTCGGCATTGCCCCGCATGATCGTTTGAAGGATCGCTGGCACATTGATCGCATGCGCCATCGCTTGCCGCACACGCACATCTGAAAACGGATTAGCATCGCTGGTCTCGGACGAATATTTCAGCGTCTCGGCTTCATGCGGAAAGCCCAGCATGATCACGCGAGCTTCGATCCCCTGAATGACGTTTACGTCCGGATTTTCGTTCAGGCGCGCCACGTCCTGTATCGGAACAGGATTGATGAAATCGACATCGCCAGACAGCAAAGCCGCAAGCGCTGTGGCTGGGTTCTGAATCGGCGTCAGCTCGGCACGGGTTATATTGTGATCGGCTTCGCCCCACCAGGCTTCAAACGGCTCAAGAACCGTGCGAAGACCGGGCTCACGCGATGTGACGCGGAAGGCACCCGTGCCATTAGTATTTAAAGTGGCGTAGTTTCCGTTTTCCTTGTCGGGCAGCGTCGTGTTGTTCGTTTCGGCCCAGCCGCTGTCCATGATCATCCAATTAGCGATCGAACCGGGGAAAATTGGATTTGGCGCAGTGGTCATGAAATCAACGGTGTAATCGTCTACGACAACAACATCAGACACAGGCGCGAACCAACTGCGCGTGTCCGATACCTCGTCCGACGCACGCTGATAGGAAAACAAAACGTCCTCGGCTGTAAACTCAGACCCGTCGTGGAATGTTACGCCCTCGCGCAGGTGAAAACGCCATCCCTCTCCGTCGCCGATCGGCTCCCACGATGTCGCCAGCGCTGGCTCAACCGACATGTCTTTGCCACGCCGAACGAGGCCTTCATAAACATTGTTCAGAAAACCCAAAACAGGGGCCGAGTTGACGGCGTGCGGGTCCAATGTCTGCGGATCCGTTGTGACCGCCCATTTGAAGTCTTCGGCCTGAGCAAATGGTGCAAGTGCGGTGAGAAAAGCCGCCAACTGAATAGAACGTTTCATCCGATCTTCCTTTGATTCAATAAACCGATGTCGCGCCCCGAAACTGGGCCGCGACATTTTGGCATGAATCACTTGACCACGAAGCCAAGGCGCGCGGCAAGCGCGCGCCTGCTCGCTCAGTTCATTGTGAAGTACTTGACCTTTGGTTGATCTTCGGGATCGACCTCAATGCCCACTTTGTCGGACATACCCCAGTTCAGAACCTGGTGGTGGATTGGAATGTAGAGCTGCTCGTCTTGGACAACCCGCCAGATATCGGCAATATCCGCATTCCGAGCTTCAAGATCAGTATTCGAGGCCAGCGACTTGATCTTCGCATCAAGCTCGTCATTGTCAAATCCGGTGCCGTTCCACGTGCCAATATCCGACTCGCGACCGTGTACGAGGAAATTGAAGATGTACTCGGAATCATATGTCGGTACGCCCCAGCCCAGCATGTAGAAATCAGTCTGGCCGTCAGTGATCAACGGGAAGTGCTGTGCTTTAGGCTTTGCATCAAGATTAACCGTCACACCAATCTGGCCCAGCATACCGACGGCGGCCTGACAAATCGCTTCGTCGTTGACATAGCGATCATTCGGGCAGTCCAGTCGGATCGAGAAGCCGTCACCATAACCTGCTTCTTCCATCAGCGCCTTCGCACCTTCAATATCAGTGGTGGATTCAGAATCCATCGCTTCGGTCCAGCCGTTGACGAAGGGTGGAGAAATCATACCTGCTGGCTGGCTCTGACCCCGCATCACGACCTGACGGATCGCATCGCGGTTGATAGCCATCGACATTGCCTTGCGCACACGCACATCGGCGAGCGGGTTCGCACCATCGACATTGTCCGCTTCGATGTCATCTGCACCCTGGTTCATACCAAAGAAAATAACGCGGTTTTGAGGCGCCTGTTTCACTACCAGTCCATCGGCGTTGTTCACACGATCAAGGTCTTGAACTGGCATATCCTGCAGGAAGTCGACTTCACCAGACAAAAGCGCCGCAACACGGGTCGCCGCATTCTGGATCGGGGTGTAGACAATCTCGGTCACTTCCATCGGGAACTGATCGATCCCCCAGTAATTGTCGTTGCGCGTCATAACGGTGCGCACATCGGGTTCGCGGCTTTGCAGCACGTACGGCCCGGTACCGTTTGCGTTTGTCGTGGCATATGTGATCTCGCCACCTTCGAAATCCTGAACGTTGACCGTATCGTTTGCCTCGGTCCACCCTTTATCCATGATGAACAGGTTGGTGAGGTTCGACGGCAAAATCGGGTTCGGACCGTCGGTAACCATTTCGATGGTGTAATCATCAACTGCACGAACCTCGGTGATCGAACCGATCAGCTCTTTCATGTCAGAGTTTGGCTGCTTTGCACGCTCAAAGCTAAAGACGACGTCTTCCGCCGTAAAATCTGAACCATCGTGGAATTTGACACCCTGGCGCAGATTAAAGACCCATACGTTGGGATCATCAGCACTGGGCGCCCAGTCGGTGGCAAGTGCAGGTTCGAACGCACCAGTTACATCACGGATAATGAGCGGTTCGTACATCTGGTGGCGGATTGTGTGAGTCGGTCCTTCGTTCTGCGCATGTGGATCAAGCGTCAACGCATCGCCGGACCGCGCCCAGCGCAAAGTTTCAGCACTGACCGAGGCCGTTGTAGCCAGCAGTGCAGCGGCCATGGACATAGCTACTGTTGTCTTCATGAGACTTCCCTGTCGTTTGTTATCATTGGTGATTTGGTGTGGACACAATGTTCGACAAGCGAAAGCGATTGGCAAGCCCCCGAACAAAGAGGGCGGCGCAACGTCAACGCAAGATTTCGACAACAGGCACATGCTGAGAGTTGAGCGTCACATTCCGAGCCTGTCAGATAGGCCGAGGCATTTCAGGTACGTGCTTTTTCAAAGGCTTCCCAAGCAGCTTTGAACTTCGCAAAATCGAAACCCGGTTCGCGCGCAGGTTCAAGAACCAGTTTCTCGGTGTCGAGCAGCTTGTGCAAAGCCTCGCTTAAATCCGGGATATAGTCTTCTGGGATAACAACTGCGCCATGCCGGTCGGCGTGGATCAATTCGCCCTCGACAACAGCCAGCCCGAAGGCCGTCACAGGCGTTCCGATTTCTTTGACATGCACAAAGCCATGGCTCGGTCCGACTGAACCTGCGATCACCGGAAACCCGTCCGGTAGGTCGCCCAAGTCTCGCATGACTCCGTTGGTCAGTGCGCCGGACAGACCCAACCCTTTGTGGACCGTAGTGTTGATCTCTCCCCAGAATGCTCCGATGGCGTCAACCCCATCTACGTCCTCAATGACTGCCACTGCTGGCCTAGGTCCCTCGGACATGTGTCTGTAATAGTCCATTCGCCGCGCGCGGATCACATCCGATTCTTCGGACGGTGGGGCCAAAGCGGCGATCTTCGCCGTGCGCGCATAGCCAACAATCGACCCTGCGGCCGGATCACTGCAAAGGACTGTGCCACGCGTAAAACGATCAAAGCCCCGCTTGCCTTCAACAACCTCAATTGCATTGCAGACGGTTGGTGTATCCACCCGGCGCAGAAGCGCTAGCAATTTGTCATTCATAGGTGATGTCCTCTCGTCAAGCGCGCGCGTCCCATTGACGTCCATTGAAAACGTGTCATTTGACGAGGGCCGCTCCCTCGCTTAGTGCTGCCAGCTTTGCATAGGCGATGTCTGGGTCCACAGCGCCAAACCCAGCAAAGGTGCCAAAGCCGCAGTCACTGCCTGCGATCACCCGGTCGTGTCCTACGATTTCAACAAACCGTTCGATCCGCTGTGCTACCAGTTCGCTGTGCTCGACAAAGTTGGTCGTAGTGTCGACAACGCCCGGGACCAATATCTTGTCTTCGGGGATGTCGCTCTTGCGATCCCGAAATACGGTCCATTCATGGCCATGCCGGGGATTCGACGTTTCAAACAGAACATAGCGCGCTTTGGCTGACATCAGCGTGTCAAACATCTTGACCATTGGGATGTCACAAACATGCGGGCCCTCATAATTGCCCCAACAGATGTGAATGCGAATGCGGTCTTCGGGAACATTGGCAAGAGCATGGTTCAGCGCCTCAACATGGCTTGCGGCAACCTTGATGAACTCATCGTCGCTTAGGTCGGTAAAGAGCATGTGGCGAGACAGCGCAAGATCGGGACAGTCGAGTTGAAGGTCCAAGCCGGACGCGACAATCGTTTCATATTCCTCTTTCATCGCATCGGCCAAAGCCGCGAGATAGGCGTCACGGCTCGGATAAAAATCGTTCTGCAGAAACAGGGAAATCACCCCGGGACTGGCCGCATTCATGAACCCGTGCTCGACCTCGTGTTCGGCCATCGCGGCCTTTAGGTTGGCGATATCCTTCTGCAGTTCCTCTTGACCCTTGGATTTGACCTCGCCCACGCACTTAGGTCGGGCGTATTTGGGTGTGCCGCCTTCGTTTGCAATGCGATCGAGAAAACTCGGAAACATCTTGAGATCAGCAGGTGCATTGCGCGGACTGTCCCCGTCAAAGCCAGTGTAGCGGTCCTTGACATAGGTAGCGTATGAGATCTTTGAGGTCTCGCCATCCGACACGATTCCGACACCTGCATCTGCCTGACGCTTCACTGTAGCCGACACCGCTTCGCTCATCGCGGAATCAAAAGCATGCGGATCGTAGTCTTCGTTGCGTTCCCGCGAAAAGATGAAATCCACCACCTTTTGAGTTCGAGGCAATGAACCGACGTGAGTGGTCTTGATCTTGGACATATAAATCTCCGCTTGTTTTGAAACGGCGGCGCCAATGAAAATAAGCGCCGGCTATTGTTCATCCTTGCCAAGTTGGTCCGGCGGGGTCTTCAGTTGCGACAATACGGTAGAGCGATGCTTCGCCAGTCATCGACGGAACCACTGTGTAGCCCAGATTTTCCGGCACACTCATTGTATCGCCTGGCGCCAGCGTGGTGTTGCCGCCATCCCATGTCACCTTCCAGTGCCCATGCACCGGCATCAGCACGGTGGGGTGAGGCGAAGTCTGAGTGGCGTCGCGGGCCGACGCATTAGTCATGAAGTCGACCTCAAAACCGGGCTTGTCACGCAGAATGCCGGTTTCCCCAATAACCTTAACGGGCTTTCGATCTGCATAGGCCACAAGGTCAAGATAACGCGCGACGTGATTGGGAAGCACTTGTGCGGTGGTCGGCTCTCCGCGTTGTGCGAGATCCGCGTCCGACATCAGGGGCATCGGTTTGACACCCTCGGGCAGGCGTTCCTGATTTTTCGTATCGTAAAGCTTGCCATTGTCGCCAAGAATCAACCCGTGATCCTGGGCGTCCTCGATCACCTGCGGCGCCCACATCACACCACCCCCGGCATCGTCGCCGCCGAGGATCGCCATGATCATTCCGTAATCTGTGCCGATGTTTTCAAAGCCACGGAAAATGCCAGTTGGTATGTTAAAGATGTCGCCTTTCTCAAGGATGACTTCACCCGCGTCGCCCCATCGACCCCAAAAAAATCGCCAGCGGCCTGAAAGCACAAAGAACGCCTCGGCTGTACGGTGATCGTGCAGGGAATTGCGGCATTTCGGCGGTTGCCCGGCCGCGCCTATGTTGAAGCCATGCGGAATTGAGATATGCACATGCTGATCGGGACTTTCGGAGACGCCGCCGCCGATAATGGTGAAGTTTTCCTTCTGATCCGACCCCGGTGTGTGAGCGTCGATAAAGGCGGTTTTGCACGGTTGAAGATCGCCATAGCGAACGATGCGGGTTTCCATGTCTTGCGGAGTCATTGTGATAGTCCTTGGTCAATCGGCATTCTGAAACGTACAGGAGTCAGACGCCGCGACCTGGAGGGTGCGGGTTCAATCGCTCGGCTCGACGCGCCTGGAACAACACGTGCAAGCGCCTTAATTCTTCCTTTTGCTGCATTAGAGCTCACCCGTTTGCAGAAGGATCTGCTTCCACACCGCTGTTTCGTCGAACAACGTCCATTCGCGGCGCAACTTGACCTGACCGCCAATTAACTCGCCCCATTCAGCGTGGCTGATCCCAAGGACATAGACCTCTGCGCCAGTTGGTCTTCCGAATGTGCCCCAACCACTGTGCCTGCCATGAAGTGACCAACGAATCGCAGACCGAGGTGGCATGTTCGAATCGTCGCGCCCAATCTGGTGATTGATGCGGAAGCTGGCGTCCGGGAAGGCGGCGCGCAGCCCCATCCAAAAGCTGTCAGCGGCCGCCCAGCCATGTCCGATCTCGCCACCGGGATAGTGCAGCGTCGCGGCGCGGTCATACTCAGCTTCGATGGCAGCCATATCTGCGCCCATGATACGAGTCAGAAGATCCGCATGACGTGCTCCCCATGAGTTGTCATTGCCAACACCGGAATAGGCTCCGGGCCTGTCTGTTGCGGGCGTCAAAGGTTTGACACAAGCCTCGGCCCCACCCTCACGTTGGATCAGGTCGCGCGCGTAGTCTTTGGGTTCCCAACCGATCTGCTTTACGATGGCGGTCTGGTCGCGGATGAGCCACTCGTCGTCAATCGCGTTGTCGCGCGCATGGCAATCCGCAATGATACGATATTGCAGCTTTTTGCCTGACGCCGCACCATAGACCCCGTCTCGGGCATGGGTGGCGGTTGAAATTATCCGGTGCGAGGACAGCATGCCTTTCCCTGGTGTGCCGGACCAGATCACATCTTCGCCCAAGAGCTGCCGGTCCGGAAATTCTGCAAGCGTCGCCATCGTTGCAGCAATCACTCCCTGATTGCCCACCACCACCGATGCGGGCGAGCGTACGACAATATCCGGCGCATAGTAGTGATGCAGCGTGGCAATGCCGCGATCTTCCCAGATCTCCTTGGTGATCCCAATAATGTAATCCGGGAAATCGGTGAATTTCGGGTCAAACCCTTTCATGATGTCCATCCCTCAGGAATACGGGCTGACCCTCGCAGAATCAGCTGTCCTTCGATTTCAATTTCCTGCGGATCGGCAAGCCCGCTTTCAATCTGTCCCAAAATCAAGTTGACCGTGCTCTCGACCATTCGGTTCACGGGTTGCCGCAGCGTTGTCAGGTCATAGGCGCCCCAGCTGGCAAGCGGAACGTCATCGAAACCGACAATGGAAATATCGCGCCCTGGCGTCAGCCCCGCCTCGCGGACGGCGTCGATGACTGCGAATGCCATGTGATCATTGCCAACAAAGATGGCGTCAGGACGGGTTTCCCCTGCAACGAGTCGGGTGGCGCAGCTTTTGGCGACATCGCGCTTGTACATGCCATCAACAATCGCAAATGGTTTTTGCCCTGCCTGCTCTAAAACCTCCATGAACCCGGCCTGTCGATCGCGCCCTGTGGAACTGCCCTGCCAGCCTGCGATATGGGCAATCCGTTCATGCCCACCAGCTAGCAGAAACTCTGCTACTTTCCGCCCGCCCAAACGATTGGCCGAGGTCACATTCGAGACGCCAACGTCGTTCTGGCTGCGATTGAACAGGACCACTGGAATCCCCTGAGCCTGCGCGCGGGCGCTGAGGTCCGAACTCATCGACACGGAGGCTGCAATTATCGCGTCTACCTGATAGTCCATCAGGTCCTGCAAGACCCCGTCTACCCCGTCCGTCGAGTTTGGTGCAGTAAAGATCAGGATGTGATAGCCGCGCGCCTGCAACGCGTTCGACAAAAGCTCAAGAGCAATCGGATAAAACTGATTTTCGAGATAGGCCACCACGAGTCCGATGATGCGGCTGCGCCCCGAAACCATAGCGCGGGCCAGCACATTCGGACGGTAGCCCAATTCCTCGGCCGCTTTGCGCACCTTGGCCACAGTCTTGGCCGAAGCAGAGGCCCCCGGCGTGAAGACACGGCTCACCGCAGACTGGCTGACCCCAGCCCTCGCCGCAACTTCTGCAGATGTGACCTTACCCTGGCTCATCAGTCTGCAGTCCATCCACCATCAATCAGCATCGCGGTGCCTGTGACGAGTGCGGAAGCGTCACTCGCCAGATAGACAGCGGCGCCCATGATGTCCTCCACCTCTCCTGCGCGGCCAAGCTTGATTTTACTTTCAACCCACGCGCGCTTCTCCGGGTCATCGAAGGTCGGCCGCGTCAGGTCGGTAAGCACAAAGGTCGGGCAAATGGTGTTGACCCGGATCTTGTTGCCACCCCACTCAATGGCCATTGCTTTGGTCATACCCTCGACTGCGTGTTTCGACGCACAATAGACAGCGCGTTCGGGTCCACCGACATAGCCCATCTGGCTTGAGATGGTGATCAGCGATCCCGGCTTGCCAGCCTCGATCAAACGCCTTGCGGCGGCCTGCAATAGGAAATACGCGCCTCGCAGATTGATCGCCATTACAGCATCGTAGTCATCTGTTGTGGTGTCGACAGCTTTGCTATGACGAGCCAGACCAGCTGCATTCAAAACCACATCAAACGGCTCCTCCGATGACAACGCGGTCTGGACTGCCGATACGTTTGTAATGTCCAAAGGCATCGTGCCGCTGGACCAACCACGTTCTGCAAACGCGCCAGATATTTCAGACAGAGCATCCGCCCGTCGCGCAGCCAGCGTTACATGCGCACCTGCTTCTGCCAGACCCGTCGCACAGGCCAGGCCAATACCGGACGACGCCCCCACGACCAGAGCGCGTTTTCCTTCGAGGCGAAAGCTCGGGGTCTTCGGCAAATCCATCAGGCGACTCCAACTGGGAAAGGGACAGAGCCCGGAACACGGGCCTTGTTGAATTCTCTCATCCTGGCAAAGATGTCGACGCCCAGCTGCCTGTAGGCGTCGAGAAGATCGACCAGCACCCAATTCTCGCGGATCTTGCCCTGTTCGATCCGCCAGAAATCCAGACTGCGCAAGCTGATCGTCCGGCCTGAGGGTGCGACGCCCAGCCAACCGTCATGGGACACGGTCTGGCGCATGTTTGGCCATCCCGTCACAGCGGCATACCTGTTGTCGGCGAAGAAATGTGCAATGATCTCATCATCATGCTGTCCACGGTCAGGCATGGCATTGAGGAATGGGATCTGATGCCAGTTGCGAAATCCGGCAATGCCCCGGCAAGTGCCGATGCCTGCAGGACCATACCAGTTCATCTTTTCAGACCAGAACCGGCCCATCTCCATCACGTCTGGCCCGCCCTGCGATGGGTGGCGGGTCATGTGATCCAGCATGTTTATGATGAGCTGGCAGGTTTGCCGGCTTAGTTCGGGATCACGCGGAGACTGGACCAGTCCGTCGCCGCTGGCTGGTCCAGGTACGCAAAGCTCGCGGCCCAGCGATGGCGCGGCCGGCCAAGCCCCAGCCTGCATCATAACTTCGGGAATGTCCCAGATCGCCTGATATTCGACAACATTGTTATCGGCAAAGCGGAAGAATTCGTGATACCGCATATGCGTCAGATGCCCAGTGGGCGGGATATCAAGGAATGGTGCCGCAAAGGTGCCGATAAAATGCCCTCCGCGGCCGACCCATTCCTGTCCTTGGCCATCCTCGCCTGCCACGACGATCCAGTCTCGACGTTCGACATCGGGCCAGGCAGCCTTGATAACATCCAACGCGTGCGCCTTGAACGCCATTCCCCCCTGCATGTCGCCAAAGGGATGGCAGAGGCGGAAAAGTGCCTCGGGCGCGCACACTGCATCCAAAGCCTTTTCAACGGCCCAATCGTCCCAATCAAAAAGGGCGGCACGCAGCGGCTCCAAGAGCGCTTTATTGGACGCGTGCCTGTCGGTCATTCAGCGGCTTCTCCATAAGGAATGTTGCGCCCGCCATAGCGACGAACCCTCAGGTTGCATTGCTCGGCATGGCCGACAAACCCCTCGAGCATGCACAGGCGCGAGCCGTATTCTCCGATCATCGCCGCAGCCTCGTCGGTCAGCACTTTCTGGTAGCTGTGTGTCTTGAGGTATTTGCCGACCCAGAGGCCGCCGGTGTAGCGACCTGCTTTTTTGGTGGGCAGCGTGTGGTTTGTGCCAATCACCTTGTCGCCGTTGGCAACATTGGTACGCGGACCGAGGAAAAGTGCTCCGTAGCAGGTCATGTGCTCAAGGAACCAATCATCCCGATCTGTCATCACCTGCACATGCTCATAGGCCATGTCATTGGCGACCTGCAGCATTTCCTCATAGGTGTCGCACAAAACAACATCACCATAGTCAGCCCAGCTGACCGAAGCGGTTCCAGCGGTCGGCAACACGGTCAAAAGGCGTTCGCACTCGGCCATTGTCTCTTCGCCCAGCTTGCGGCTGTTGGTGATCAGGCAGGCGGGGCTGTTATAACCGTGTTCAGCTTGCCCCAGAAGGTCCGTAGCGCACATCTCAGCATCGACAGTGTCATCGGCAATAACCATCGTTTCTGTCGGACCGGCAAAAAGATCAATGCCGACGCGACCGAACAACTGTCGCTTTGCCTCAGCGACAAAGGCGTTTCCTGGTCCGACAAGCAGGTGCACGGGATCAATGCTCTCGGTTCCGATCGCCATTGCGCCGACTGCCTGAATGCCGCCGAGCACGTAGATCTCGTCTGCGCCGCCAAGGTGCATCGCCGCAATAACCGCTGGGTTGGGTTCGCCGTTGAAAGGAGGGGTGCAGGCGATAATGCGTGGGACACCCGCCACTTTGGCGGTCGCCACGGACATGTGGGCGGACGCCACCATCGGGAACTTTCCCCCCGGCACATAACAACCCACGGATTGCACCGGAATATTCTTATGGCCAAGAATCACGCCTGGCAGCGTTTCGATTTCGATATCAGTCATCGACGCCCGCTGCGCCTTGGCAAAATTGACCACCTGATCTTGGGCAAATTTGATGTCGTCCATATCACGTGGACTAACCTTGGCGATGATCGCATCTATTTCGGACGCGCTGAGCCGATAGCTCTCGCGTTCATAGCCATCAAACTTGACGGCCAGCTCATGTACTGCCTCATCGCCGCGCGCCTCAATATCAGCCAGCATCTGTTCGACGACGGCCCGGACCTTTGCATCGTCCTCGGCCTTCTCAGTTTCTGGTTTGCTGCGCTTGAGATATTCGACTGCCATCTTGCTACCCTCGTTTCTCTTTGGGGCGCGGCGGGACACGCTCCCCTGTGTCGTAGGTTTCCCAACCATGGCCACCAAAGACATCGACGCCCAGTTGAGCCAGAACATGCGGGAAATCGAACATGACCCAGTTGTCAGTGATCTTTCCGTCCTGCACCTTCCAGAAATCCATGTACCGAATTTCGACCCGCTTCCCGGTGGCGGCAACGCCCATAAATTCTCCGGAATGCACGGCCTCCTGACGCCCAAAGGCCGCCGCCCATTCGCCCATGTAAAGACGGGCTTCGTCGATGCAGACTTTATCAGAGAATGCCGCCTGAAATGGACGTTGCCAGTTGTCCTGAAACGCCTGCAGCCCGATCTTGGTCCCGCAGCCTTGATTGCCCATCCAGCGAAAGCCTTCGGCAAAGAACTGACCGATGTCGTCGATGCGGTGATCGTTCAGGCCGTCGACCATGCCTTCGATCACCGCGCGGGTTTCGGCGGTCTTGTTCATGTCGGTATTGCGGCTGAGTATAGCCTGTTCGGGACGCGCGCCTGTCATCCTTTGACCGCTCCTGCAGTCAAGCCGCTGACGATCTGACGCTGGAAGAACATGACCAGCACGAAAAGCGGAGCTGTGGCTGAAACCACGGCCGCAACAGCGAACATGACATTGCCTTCGGTATAGGTCGTACCCAAGAAAGCTGCGATCTGTGGCACCATTGTGCGATTGCTTTCGGACAATAACATCGCGGTCACGGCAAAGTCGTTATAAGCCAGCAGGAACGAGAACAGTCCGGTTGTGATAACGCCAGGCCACATCACCGGAATAATCACGTGACGGAATGCCTGAAATTGAGTGCAGCCATCGACTTTGGCACTCTCATCCAGTTCTTTCGGGATGTTCTGAAAAAATGAGTGCAACATCCAAAGCGTGAAGGGCTGGTTGATCGCCACCAACACAATGATCGTGGTGGGCAGGATACCCCAGACATTCCATTCAAAGAACGGCAACATGTAGCCTGCAACCAGCGTGATAGGCGGCATCGCACGGAAGATCAGCGCAAGGATCAGCAGCCAGAACACATATCGGAAACCAGACCGAGAGAGAGCGTAGCCCCCTAGTGTGCCGATGGTCAGCGACGTGCAGACCACAAAGAAGCAAACGATGAAGGTGTTGATGACATTTTCCCAGAACTCGTTCGTCACCCATGCGCCGTAGTACCCCGCCCCGGTGAAGGGACGACCGTATGTGTTTTCTGTATTCTTTCCAGTAATCGCGTTGGTCCAGTCCGCTATGGAAAAGAAATCAAGTTCGACCTTAAAAGACCCCCACAGCGTCCAGAGAAACGGGAAGGCGGCCAAGATCAACCATATGACAATAAAGATGGTCGAGAGCAGCCGTAGGCCGGCTGGCATGCGTTGTGCGCGTGAGGCCATCAGTGCGCCCTCCCTTTGAAGTCGCGCCATGTTCGCACAAGGACCGGCGACAGCAGGATCGCGACACCAATGATGGTCATGACAGAGGTCGCAGCTGCTGAACTCAGCTGCCGGGTCTCACCACCCAGATCATTGTAGATAATCCAACTCAGACTCGTTGCATGCGCCTGCGCGTTGAAGCCAACGATTTCTTCAAAGACCCGGAAATTGTCCATCAGCTTGATCAGCGACACGAAGGTGACCAGCGGCATGAGATGCGGCACCACAACATAGCGGATCTGCTGGAGGCGGGTCGCCCCATCAATCTGAGCCGCCTCGATCTGGTCTTTGGGCAGAGTTTGCAGCCCGGCATAAAACACCACAAATGCAAATGGTGCCGAGTGCCAGATGCCGTAGATGATGATCGAAATCCACATCAGAGGCGTTGACGCCTTAAGCGACAATTGAGGGTCGCCGGACAGATGTACGATCAGGTTTCCGATGATCCCCCGGCTGTCGATCATCCAGAAAAGGATCAACGCGCCGATGATTGGTGTCACAATCATCGGCAAAAGAGAGAAGAAGATCACAAGTCCCTTGAGGTGCCTATGCAGCGAATTCACTGCAAGCGCGATCAAGAGGCCAAAGCCGATAATCAGTGGCACCGTGATAAACGTGTAGGTCAACGTAAAGGACATCGCCCGGTAGAAGGGCAAGTTGCCCAACCGATCAAAAAAGCCGCCAAAACTTTCTGAGTTACTCCAAAGCTCTGAGACTTCGGCAACGGCAAGATGGCCGCGATCAAAGTAGATGTCGAGACCAACAAACCGACCCAGCGGCTCCGCGTCACGCAGCGCGCGAGTGGCGTCTTGGTTGACGGTAGTCTCTGTCTGACACCCAAATGGGCCACAGTTTTCCACTGTTTCCAAGACCGCCTCATGCGGCGCAAACATGGATTGAGTGACCACGGACACGATGGGCATGGCGATGAACAGCAGCATCGCGAGGCCCGTAGGCAGAAAGAACCAGAAAAACGTACGGTGTTTCATTGTGCGGTGTCCGAAGTGATAGTGCGAAGGGAGTGAGGGGGCGTACACCGCCCCCTCTCAGCCGGTATTACTGCAGGAAGCCTTTTTCCTTGGCTGCAGCAGTATAAGCCGCCTCGACATCGGCAAGCGCCTGTTCCGCGCTTTCTTTGCCCTGCATGAAGTCGGCCAGTTCATTGCCCAGCGCCGTATGCATCAGCCCCATATACGGCAGCATCGGGTAGGGAATGGTGCCGGATTGCGCTGCGGCAAAGACTCCGATAGCCGCCGGCGTTGGTTCATAGCCTTCAACCAGCCAGACCGCCTGTGTACGGACGTCGTCATCTTCCATAAGTGCAGGACGGATGCCGTTCATCATCGCGAGGAAAGTAGACTCTGCCTCTTCATCGCTCACATTCTTGGCAACGGTCCAACCGTCCCACCAAAGTGTGGACGCAGGGATATCACCGCCACCCACAGTCATCGGCCCGGCAATGGCAAAGCCGTCAATGACCTCTTGCGGCACGCCTTCTGCGGTGACGAGCGTCGCTGCGCGCGACCCCCACATGTTCATAAGAGCTACGTTGCCAGCACGAAACTCGGCGTTTGTCGCGTTTGAATCATGTGTCAGATAATCAGGGTTCATGTATTCCGACAGCGCCTTCATCATGTTGAGCGCATTGACGCCCGCTTCAGAATTAACATTCGGCTCCGCCGTACCTTCCTTGAAGTGGGTGCCGCCGTAACCGAGGAACATGTTGTTGAATTCCTGCGCGAGATTCCAGCCGGCCGCGTAAGCGCCGCCAACAGGGTTTTCCATAATACCTTGGTCGCGGATCATCTTGGCCGCAGCGAGCATATCTTCGTAGGTCTTGGGCGGCTCCACCCCGATCTGTTCGAGCACGTCAGAGCGATATACGAGGTGCTGCGCGTTGGCCATGAAGGCCACCGCCATCGTGTCGCCTCCGATGGTGACCAACTGTGTCGGTTGAAGTCCCTGACCGTGCTTGGCGATCAAATCATCAAGGGGACGGATTACGTCGTCATTCATCAGTGCAACAATCGAGGAATTGGCAATGATCGCCGAGGTGTATTCCGCAGGATTGCCCTGCATGCCGGGCAGGTTGATCTGCTGGTGGTCGGCAGTCAGGTTGGTCGTAACCTCTGCCCCAGTGCATTCCTGAGCATTCGCACCCACTGTCTGGATGGCAGGAAACTCATTCCCAACGATGGACACACGCGCGCTGATTTCGCACGCCATCGCGGCTGTGCCCATCAGCACGGTCATGACCCCGGCTGTTGTGACTGTCTTCAAAAACATGCGGTTCTCTCCCAGTTAGAAGGGTGCATCTTCGAAGTCTGCACCCGTTTTGTCCGCCTGAGCGGAAATTGCAGGGCGGTTAGGCCCCAAGTCTTGCCCCGCTCGCTGTATCGAACAGATGGCAATGATCGAGTGGCAGCCGGATTGAAACGACATCGTCAATTTCGGCGCGATAATTCTTGTCGGCCCGGACAGACACGAGCGCCTTTCCGATGCGAACTGTGACCATTGTGGCGTCGCCCAGTAGCTCCAGCGTGTAGATCGGTGCATTGATCTGGCCGCCACTTTCAACCACGTGTGCATCTTCGGCGCGGAACCCCAGCGTGACATTTCCATCAGCACCTTGCAGGCCACTGATTTCGGTGTTTGGGGCAGAAAATGTGCCTCCCGCCATTGCACCCTCGATAAGGTTCATCGCGGGCGAGCCGATAAACCCAGCAACAAAGGTGTTGGCCGGTTTGTCGTAGATTTCGGTCGGACTACCGACCTGCTGCACAATGCCCTTTTCCATAACGACCACCCTGTCCGCGAGGGTCATTGCCTCGATCTGGTCGTGAGTGACGTAAATGGTTGTGACAGAAAGCTCGTGGCTAAGATTCTTGATCTGCGCACGTGTCGAAACGCGCAACTTTGCATCAAGATTTGAAAGCGGCTCATCCATCAGGAATGCGTTTGGTTCGCGTACGATCGCCCGCGCAAGCGCTACGCGCTGTCTCTGCCCGCCTGACAGTTCTGCTGGTTTGCGGTGCAGAAACTCATCCAGCTCGACCATTGCGCTGGCGCGCTTGACCTTTTCGTCATGGGTCGCCGGGTCGATCCCACGCACCTTGAGTGGAAAACGGATGTTTTCATAGACGTTGAGGTTTGGGTAAAGGGCATAGCTCTGGAACACCATCGCCACGTCGCGATCTTTCGGTTCGAGGTTATTGACCATCCGGTCGCCAATCCAGATTTCGCCATCCGTCGGGTCTTCCAAGCCTGCAATCATCCGCATGGTTGTGGTCTTGCCGCACCCAGAGGGACCCAGCAGAACCAGAAACTCGCGATCAGCAATCGTTAGGTCGAAATTCTCGACCCCGACGAAAGACCCCCAGCGCTTCGACACGCCACGCAGTTGGATCTCTGCCATTCGTCCTCCCTAAACGATGATTTTGCATACGCTTGCAGTAGGCTAGACTCAGCTTTAGGAATTGGGCAAGCTCTTTTTGCAAACGCATGCAAAAATCGACGCGAGGCATTGAAAGTGGTGGATTTCCAGCCGGAAAAAAACTTGATCCTGAGGTACTACCGGGCGCTCGACTCGGCCCACCCTGGGGGCGACTCAGAGGCTATGACTGAGTTTGTCACTCGCGATTTTCGGTGGAAAGGCTATGCACCCTTTGGTGAGTTGCAAGGTCCGCGAGAGGTTGGAGATCGCTTTTGGGGACCGCTGAAATCGTCCTTCCGCCGGATGCAGCGCCGACAAGACGTTTTCTTTGCCGGAAAGAACCAGATGGATGATTTTCAAAGCATCTGGGTGGTCTCAATGGGTCATCTGATGGGCCTGTTCGATGAAACATGGTTGGGCATTCGGCCGACCCGCAAACTGAGCATGCTGCGCTATTGCGAATTCAACCGGGTTGCCGATGGCCGCATCACGGAAGCCGCCATGTTTTTTGATATCCCGCATCTCATGGCTCAAGCTGGACAGGACCCATTTGGGCCTCAAACCGGCGCATTTCTTGTCCATGCGGGCCCCATGCCTCACTCTGGGCTTTTGTTTGATCCACAACAAGCGGAAGAAGGTGAAAAGACTCTTGCAACCATTAACGCCATGATCGGCGATCTCGGTCAGTGGAAATCGGGGTTGCCATTGGAGGATGAGCTGGCGCGCACGTGGCATGATGACATGGTGTGGTGGGGCCCACATGGCATTGGTGCGACCTACACAATCCAACGTTATGCAAAACAACATTCGGGCCCTTTCCGCGCCGCTTTTGCAGACCGCTCATCGACGGGGCATGTGGCGCGATTAGCGGAAGGCAATTTCGGCGGCTTCTTCGGCTGGCCCAACTTCACCGCGCGTCATTTGGGCGGGTTCATGGGGATGCCAGCCACGCGAGGCCCCGGCGAATTCCGCGTGATCGACATTTACCGGCGCGACGGAGACAAGCTGGCCGAAAACTGGGTGTTTATTGACCTGTTGCACTTCTGGCAAACTCAAGGAGTGGATATCCTAGCCCGCGCGACGGAGATCGGAAAATGAAAATCGACGCGCATCATCATCTATGGAATCTAAAGAAAGTCACCTATCCATGGCTGATCACACGGGGCACTTCACGGTTCTTCGGAGACCCTGCTCCAATCCAGCGAAACTACCTGCTCGAAGAGTTTCGTCGCGATGCAAAAGGATTCGCCGCCTCTGTTCACATTCAGGTCGGAGCAAAGGATGCATGGGACGAAGCACAATGGGTACAGACGGTCGCTGACGCAAACCCGGACTGGCCATTGGTACAGGTCGCCTTCTGTGACCTCACTGCCGACAGTCGCGCGACACAGCTGGATCGGCTGCAAACGCTGTCCACAGTGCGCGGCGTGAGACAGATCGTTGGTCGCGCTCCAGGCGAGGACGCTCAGACCGGAACCAACGCGCTGTTGACCGATTCTCGATTTTCCGATGGCGTGCAGGATGTTGCAGAGCGAGATTTGACTTTTGACCTACAGTTGATCCCCGAGTTGTATGAAGACATGGCCCGCGTCCTTGACGGAGCACCCGATGCGCGCATTGCGCTCTGCCATGCCGGTTCCCCTCATGACCGCAGTGTAGCTGGGTTGAAGGAATGGGCTGATCGGCTCAAGGTTCTGTCAATCCGGCCTCAGGTTACCTGCAAGCTTTCAGGGTTGGGGATGTTTGATCACTCTTGGACAGAAGAGAGCATCCGACCAATAGTCGAAACCTGCATTGAACAGTTCGGCAAGGACCGCTGCATGTTCGGGTCCAACTTCCCGGTCGACTCGCTCTACAGCGACTACGCAGCACTCGTCAAAGCGTACGAAACCCTCATCCCCAGCGATATGCATAGCGCCATCTTTTGTGACACGGCTGCGGAATTCTACGGACTTAAACCATAATAAAGGTTGCAACTTGGAAAATCGCTGTTTGTTCTCAATAGGCAAACGACCTTCACAGCGTGGCATTACAAATCCAAAGGCAGAACGTCTTGGAGACGGCAACGCCTGAGAGTCCGCTGTGAAAGCGTATCTGGCAGGTTCGCAAGGTGCCTATTTAAGGAGCGATCCAAGATCTCTGGCAAAAAGCAGGTACAAACTACCCGAGGACACGCATGAAATCGAGCCACGTAGACGTTATCGTCGCCATAGCCGATGCGGGAAGCCTTCGGGCGGCTGCCGATATAATCGGAAAGAGCCAGCCCGCTTTGACGAAAGCACTGCGACAAGCTGAAGAGTCTCTGGGTGCAAGGATTTTTACTCGCGCAGCCAGGGGTGTTGAACCAACAGAAATCGGTCGGGCTGTCATTGCTCGTGCGCGGGTCATTCGAAGCGAAATGCGCAAGCTCGACGAAGAAGTACGTCAGATCCAGGGCGAACGTTCGGGATCGCTTAACATCACGGTATCGCCATTGGCGGCGGTTCGCATTGTGCCCAAGGTGATAGACCGGTTTCGTCGGCGGTTTCCGGGCGTGCACTTGCAGGTTTCAGGCGGCCATCCCCCGTCGGCAATTGCAATGTTACGCTCCAGCGAAACCGATATTGTCATTGGTCCAACACCATCGCCTGAAGATCGCTCTGGGCTTTTCGTACGAGACCTGTTCGCCTCGCCTTTGTCTATAATTAGTGGTGCGACATCGCGCTATGCCAAAACAGAACGATTGGCCGATCTCGCCGATGCTGAATGGGTCATGATCGGGCCACGCAAACGGGTGTTTGGTGTGAGGCAGGATTTTCTCGAACTAGGACTGAACCCGCCTGATCCGGTGACTACTTCAGATTCAATCACAAGCCTTCTTGCAATGATCGAAAACAGCAACCGTGTGTGTTCCTTTCCGAACCTGCTGTTCGAGGAAATTGAGCGCCGCTGGTCGATTGTCAGGCTGCCCCTACAAGACCGTCTCACCCCGGTAAGAATTGGCCTGACAACTCGGGCCGATAGGCCGCTTACTCCGGCGGGCCGCGCCTTTGTCGAAGCCGTTGAGTTAGAAGTGCCTGGCCTCACAGGATCAAGCGATAACCAAAAGTAATAGGAATGAAGTAAATTCGCTTTCTGATTATGTGCGATCACGGCTAGGGTGACTCGCCCGGACATGGTTCGGGCAAAGGGAGGGAAGATGAACATCTTGTTCGTCATGTATGACCAACTGCGGTTCGACTATATGAGTTGTGCAGGACATCCGCATCTTCATACGCCGAATTTCGACCGGCTCGCTGAGCGGGGTGTGCGGTTTACCGAAGCATATGTGCAAAGCCCGGTATGCGGTGCGAGTCGCATGAGTTTTTACACCGGTCGGTACGCCTCGTCCCACGGAGCACAATGGAACGGATTTCCCTTGCGTGTTGGTGAAGTGACCCTGGGCGATCATCTTCGTAAGCTGGGAGTAGACGCTTGGATTCTCGGCAAGACCCACATGAAGGTCGATGCGGAAGGTATGGCGCGTCTCGGTCTGTCCGCAGACAGCGTAATCGGTGCACGTCAGGCAGAATGCGGCTTTGATGCCTGGGCCAGGGATGATGGGCTTTGGGGAAAAGGGCCGGACGGTTTCTATGATCAGAAACGCTCGCCCTATAACGAATATCTAAAATCCAAGGGCTATGACGGCGACAACCCGTGGGCAGACTATGCCAATGCCTCGATTGATGTAGACGGTAGCATGGCTTCGGGTTGGATGTTCATGAACGCGGACAAGCCTGCGAACATCCGTGAAGAGGACAGCGAAACACCCTGGCTGACCTCAGAAACCATCAGGTTTATCGAAGCACAGGGGAAGACGCCATGGCTGGCACATGTATCGTTCATCAAGCCGCATTGGCCTTATATCGTGCCTGCGCCTTATCACGACCTGTACGGTGCCAATCATGTCCCGGCTGCGGTCAGGCATCCCGTGGAACGCGAAGATCCGCATCCTGTGTACAAAGCCTTCATGTCGAACCGGATTGCAGGTGCGTTTCAGCAGGACATCGTGCGCGAAAAGGTGATCCCGGCGTACATGGGGCTGATAAAGCAGGCCGATGATCAGTTTGGTAGGTTACTCGATTGGTTGGAGCAAACTGGACGCTTGGACAATACGATGATCGTCATGACGTCAGACCACGGCGACTATCTCGGCGATCACTGGTTGGGAGAGAAAGATCTGTTCCATGCGCCATCAGTCAAGGTGCCGATGATCGTATGTGATCCTCGGCCTTCTGCGGACGCGACGCGCGGTACCACTTGCGATGCCCTTGTCGAGGGAATTGATCTCGCCGCCACCTTTATCGAAGCAGCTGGCGGCGAAGTGCCTAAGCATATAGTTGAAGGTCGATCTCTCATGCCTTTCCTGCGCGGCGAAGCTCAGGAAGAATGGCGTGAAGTCGTCATTTCCGAATATGACTATTCAGTCACGCCGATGCGCGCGGTTCTTGGTGTATCCTCCGATGATGCACGGCTGTTCATGGTTTATGACGGCCGCTTCAAATTGATTCACGCCGAAGGCGGATTTCGCCCGATGCTGTTCGACACAAAAACGGACCCAAACGAATTCTACGATCTTGGCGACGACCCTGAGCAGGCTGATACGATTACGCGCTTGTACGACCACCTAGCACATTGGGGACGGCGCAATGCCCAAAGGGTTACGCGTTCAGATGCAGATATCGACGCGATGCGGGGCGCATCAGCCAGAAAAGGTATTCTTCCCTTCCTTTTTGATGGCAGTGAAGTTCCGGACGAGCTTACCGAATTCTATCGCGGACCAGCACGTCAGAACCATCTGGTCACGGAGGGCGCGCCCGATGTCGACAACAAGAACAGCTAATCCATTGGATCGCCAGTTTGCTGACGTTGTCGCTGTAGCTCTTGCGCTTTCTGCGGTGATCTACGCAGCCTCAGGGCCACTAAATGATTTCGTCCATTGGTTCATCGTTTCAACCACGGACGGATTTGAAGAGTTGTCGCGTCGCGATCAAAGGGTTCTTTTACGTGAGCACTGGCTTGGCGCAGCACACAGAACTTTCGAACAAGACTTTCTTCGGCCGACCGGGTTGATCATAGGTCTGCCGATCGTCCTTTCTTTTGTCATAGCTGGCTTGACGCTCCACAAAGAAGCCGGGCTGCGAAGTGTCAACTGGATCATCGCACTGCTCTCGGTCTTTGTGTTTACCGTCTGGATCGTCAAGATTTTCAACTCAGACGCGGGCGCAATCCCATCCATCGCTGCAATTGACTATGTGGCTTTTCCCATCGCGGTGGCGCTTGGGCTCTACCTCACATGGCGTATGTTCGGTGGGTTCATTGTGGGATTTTGCTTGTTTTGGGTGATTTATTTCTTTGTTCGCGGCCATTTGCCGGATTGGACTGGAATACTCGCTGGCTCGGAAGCGACGATTGAACAAAACCTGCGAGCGATGCTGCTAAATTTCTGGGCACAAACGGGTGGGATGTTTGGCCAACCGATTCAGGTTGTTGCAGCCAATGTGCTGGTATTTATCGTATTCGGCGCAATCCTGATGGCCTCGGGCGCAGGCGAGCTGCTCATGAAGATCGCCAACCGGCTGACAGGCGGATTGATTGGAGGCGCAGCGCATGCGGCTGTCGCAAGCTCTGCTTTGTTCGGAACGCTCTCGGGGGCTGCAATCTCAAACGTTGTTTCCACCGGCGTGATGACGATCCCAGTGATAAAAAAGGCAGGGTTCAAACCTGCCTTTGCTGGCGCCGTCGAGGCTGCAGCTTCTAGCGGTGGACAGATCATGCCGCCAGTAATGGGGGTCGTTGCGTTCTTTGTCGCGGGCCAGATCGGTTTGGAGTATCGCTACATCGTTGTTGCAGCCATTGTACCCGCCCTTTTTTACTACCTCGGCACGTTCTTGGCAGTATATTTCGAGGCGCGCAAATCTGGCATTGGAACTCTCTCGATTGAAAAACGCCCGGGCCTGAACCGTCGCGAATGGGTTCAGTGTCTCGTCTTTATCGTTCCGCTGGGGACGTTGTCCTATTTTCTGTTTGCGCAGCCCTCGGTGCCAAAGGCTGGGTTCTACGGCATCATCGCGGCGCTTGTATCTGCCATGATCCTGTTCCCTGCCTTTCGCAGCAGCGGCAAACTTTGGCGCGCTCTGGTGGATGCTGGCCGCATGTCGGCCAATATGATTGTGGTCGTCACTGCCATCGGTTTGATCGTCGGGCTGATCCAGACGTCGGGTTTTTCCGGGCGGCTTTCCTTGCTTTTGGCACAGGTCGCCGAAGGCCCCCTACCCATCGTCCTTATTGTCGTGGCGCTGGGTTCGATTGTCTTGGGCATGGGATTACCGCCCGGAGCAACCTACTTCATCATTGTTATTGCGTTGTCTTCGGGGATCGACACGGTTGGGTTGGCGCCTTTGACGTTACACCTTTTCGTCGTAGTCTTTGCGATGATGTCGACAGTCACACCTCCGGTCGCACTTGCTGCCTTTGCCGCGGCGCCCATTGCGGGGGCAAATCCAATCAAAACCGGGTTTGAAGCCGCCCGCATCGCGCTGGCAGGATTCCTGATCCCGTTCGTGTTCGTTTATCACCCCGCAGTACTTTATAAACTTCAGGTACTGTTCGAGTGGTTTGGTGATGATCCTGTCTCAAGTCGGGCGATGATCGACATTTCCACGGTGACATGGGGTCAGTTCGGATGGATCATAGCGGCATTTTCTCTGTCAATGTGGTTGATCGCATCCGCGCTCGCCGGGTTTGATCGGAGACGTCTCGGGTTGGCTGAGCGCGTGTTAAGGGTCTCGACCGGGCTTTTGGCGTTGCTGCCCAACATGGTCATTGCCGTACCAGCCACACTCTTAGGCTTGGCCCTGATCGCGCACGAATGGATCACCACAAGAAAATCGGCCACTCTGCCAGTGGGATGACGCAACTAAAAACACATGGATTGAAACGGGAGGAAACCAAATGAACCATACAGCAGGCGCGACAATGATCGCGCTCTTGATCGGAACGGGCACGGTTGATGCCCAAAACCTGAAAATGGCCACCATCGAACCCAGCCTTGGTCCAGCCATTGTGATGTCGACGTTCGCTAACATCGTCAACGATGCCTTGGACGACGTTGAAATCGAAGTTGCTGGTGGCGGAGCCGCCACGTTGCACATGCTTGAAGTGGGACGCGGCAATCTTGATATGTCGATGGTTTCTCCGTCGATTTACCCGCTGATGAAGAATGGCAAAGCAATGTATGCCAACCAACCCGAGGCGCCGGCACTGTCGGAAAATGTCGAACTGCTCATGTGGTTTCCGTACGGTCAGTATCATTATGCCGTAAGGGCCGATTCAGGCATCGAAACCCTTGATGACATCGAGGGGACCACAGCCTTTATTGGACCAGCCGGAGGCGGTGCATTTGTGACGGCCAAGGGTTGGATCGAAGCGACAACAGGCTTGGTCGCCGGGGAAGACTACGAGGCGATCACTTCGAATTGGGCCACTGGATTCCAATCGTTTCTTGACGGGAAAATCGACCTCTATGTGAATGGGTGCCTCGATCCCTGCCAACAATTCCTCCAAATAACCGAAACCGAAGAAATCCGTTTCATTGGACCCGAGGACTGGTCCGGTGACGCAGTGACCAAGTTTCTTGGCAAGTTCCGCAGTTTGTCCGAAGTTCCCGCGGGCGTTTACGACGGTGTCGTCAACGACTCTCCAGTGATGTCGCATGACACCAATGTTGGCATTGGTGTGCGCGCCGATCTGGACGACGAAACTGTTTACCAGATCACCAAGGCATTTTGGGATAATCTGGATAGCATCACTTCTGACGCGCCTTGGGCGAAGGCGATTTCAATTGAAATCGCGGTCAAAGATCTTGGCATGCCACTGCACCCCGGCGCCCGGCGCTACTACGAGGAAGTCGGCGCATTATAAGAACCACACGTGCCGCTTCGTGGTATCTGAACGCGGCGGTACGTTCATTTATCGTCAACTTTGCATGGTTGTCAGGTCGAGATAGCAGGTTTGGGTGGGCAGAGTAGCGCCGCCAAAATTTCAGAAAACACGTGTTTTCTTGATCCAGAAAGACAAAGTTAGGGAATGTGGTGCCCAGGAGAGGA
>JAUIIR010000146.1 GCA_030431485.1 Alphaproteobacteria bacterium | reverse complement strand
GTTCCACGGTATAGATCTCCCCGCCCTCCCTGCCGCTGCAAGAAGGGAAAAGTGGCAGGATTTTACTCCGCCCGCAGCGAGACTATCCCGCCGCTACCATGGCCTAATTTTGCACCGCCGTTTCCATCACCTACACGCAACTCAAAATTTATCAGCAAGCGTTAAGGAATATGCCAGCGCAATCAAGTATTTCATCGGTCTGCCTTTGGGATGCAGACACGCGCGATTGTCCCGCGCCCGGCTTCGGAAACTAGTTCAAAATGAAAGCCGTTTTCCTCGCTTAACTGTTGCACGATTGAAAGGCCGAGCCCGGACCCAGGGTATTCTCCAGCCCGCTGAAAAGGCTGCATGATGTCCTTCAACTGAGCTTTTTGTATGCCGGTTCCGCTGTCATGGATTTCAATCCGAACCCATTGACCCGCGCTTCGCGCCCCCATGACGATCTTTCCACTGGATGTGTTCTTGATCGCGTTCGAAAGAAGGTTCGTGACAATCCGCATCACGGCAAAAACTGTACCCCGTGACTGCAACGTGCTGGGGACCATCACCAGTTTCACACCCTTGGCAGCGGCCTCTTCCTGAAACATGCTGTAAGCATGATTGAGCACGGTACCGACCTCGAAAGGTTCGTCGTTGACTATTGGCGGAAGTGCCGCGTGTGACACCAGCGAGTCCACCGACTGCGCAGTGTCTGCGGGTTGATGCTCGGTGATATTGCGTCGCAACAATTCGTCCAGATAGTCGAACGCAGCGTCAATGTCTGCGCTTGCCTTTCCCTTCATGTCGCGCATCGTCAAGCGCAGAGACGTGAGAGGCTGTTGCATGTCATGCGCTGCCGCGGAAAGGGCTTCGGCCATCGCAAGCTTTTCCTTGGTCGCCCGGATTTCTGCGCGCAAGGAGTTCTCCGTATCAATCCTCATACCGCGCACTTGATAAAACAGCGCCAGTGAGAACATGAAGACCTCAAACATCAGCGCATATCGCGTCAGAGAATGAGCAAAGGTCAGCAGATGTGTGTCGGAAAGAAATGCTGCGACGAGCAACCAATAGATCGATGCAGTCAAAACCGTGTTGCCCAGCAAGAACAGGACGCTGCCTCTAAGCTTGTACACATACGCCAACACTCCGGACACCGGTGACAATGTGAATAACAGGGCCGTCACAGGATAGGTGATATTGCCTGGAATGGGTTGGGGAAGAAGCAGATCACCAAGAGCAAAGATTATGGGCAGAACTGATGCTATTGCCAGAAAGGTGCAATAGCGAGGCACCGCATTCTCGCCCATCAAATAGGCACGTTGAAAGAACAGAATTCCAACAAGCATCAGATTGAAGAAGATGCTTTCAATAATGATCGTATCTGCAATCAAGGGATATGGGAAAAACAGATAGAGGTGCCCTCCAAGGTCCAAAAGCGACACCACTACAGACGATACATAAATCGTGTAAGGTATCGTCGCGACGTGTCGAATGGCGACCATGAATACCACTGCCACGCTTGCAAACCCTGATGCCAGTGCCAATTTGACGAACGCAGTTATCGTCTCAAAACGCCTGCGGTTATCGTAGCCATCCTCGGTTTCGAAGGTCATCGGAAAGCTGGACGACCCGTTGGAATAGGACACGTAAATCGTTGCGGTTGATTGCGCAGGCAAAGAGAAGGGGACATGCGGGTGAACATCGATTTCACGCCATTCTGAATACTTCAGGTTTTGATAAATGGGGTCTGTCGGTTGTGGTGCGCCATCCATGATAAGATAGACTGTCATTAAGTTGCGGTACGTCGTGTTGCTGGCAAGCACCCAGGTCTGCGCAGTGTCCGTAGGGTTTTTGACGCGCGTTTTAAGATGCACGAGGTTCCAAATCCGGCCGAATCCGATCTCTTGTGAAGTCACAGGTTCGAACTTCCCCTCGCGATCCAATGACAAAAGATCGTTTAGGGACGTGCCGGTATATTCGATGTCCCGCGGTGCATAGTCGTCGATGACGTATGCGGTGAACGGGACTGCATCATAAGGCGCATAGTTTGGGTTCAGCACCAGAACCGGCGCCTCTGCCCAAAGCGCAGACGCGCTCCAGATCAGAAGAACACCAGCCCACAACGATATCAGCTGTGCTCGTACGGATGAAGCCTGCAGCAAACGCTGTTCCTTTTCGGCACGTCTTTGGCATTTTGACAAAGGTTTGCCTCTGGGGAAATGGGGTAAATCACTCATTTCGCTCTGACATACGGCGAAGGCCAAAAAGGTAAATTAGGTGATTTACCCTATAGAAAAGCGCACGACTGTATCGAATACTTTCGTTCAGAACATCCACCGGTTGCATCTTTAATGAATGTCTGGCTGGCGCGGTTCGTTTAACCGCTCACCAAACTGATCATTAAGACATTGCAACCTTCACCCATAGGCCTGTCACCGCCCTCGAAAAGGCCGCACGACCCACGGCAGGCAAACAAGTGCCCCATCCGGCGCTAGCTGCCTTAGATGGCGGCTGTATTTTCTGGGGCGTGATCGCGACGCCTCACGCACCGAGTTAAAGTGAGATAATTATGCCTGCAGGACCCGAGTTTCTAACGTTTCAAACAAATGCCACCCTTGCTCAAGATCACGTCAGCACTGTCCGGCAGGAGGCAGAAGAGTTTGCCGATGCGATGCAGCCGGCAGCAGCTGCAGCCAAGGGCTATCTCAATTTCAAGCGTATCATCAAACTCTCTGATTCCCTGATCGAAGACGCGCTGCGCAGTCTGGAATTGGCCGAGAAAGCTGGACCTGTTTCCGCCCCAGCCAAATTGTTGAAGGATGCGCTGGAAGCTATTCAACCGCGCGTCGAGGCTTTGAAGGAAAAAACTGAAAACGCCCGCCTTCTGAACCAAGTCGCAGAGCTCACTTCCGACGCCTATGACGTTTTGACACGGGATGACGGCGTTCTTGACAAGCTGGCCGCAGCAGACCTGTTCATGGTGAACGTTGTCGCGTCCACGTTTGAAGTTATGGAAGGCTTCATCGTCGTTGACCAAAATGGGTCCGGTTCGGAATTCGACGATTTGTCCGACCGTCTTGATGCCTATGTCGCGCCGATCAACAGAGCGGTAGATGGCGCGCGGGATGTGTTGGATCTGTTTGACGATTTCGATGGGATCAACGTTGACCTGAACCGTGTGGTTGACCTGCTCCGCGTCGCAGACTTTGGCGAGATTGCAGCCAAGATGGCTGATCTTGTTGATTTCGAGGACGAACTCGCTTTCCTGGCCGACATAATGGACAAAGCCAACTTCGTCCTGCGGCCGTTGGAGCCTTTGCTGGATGCCATCGGAGAGGTCACTGAGCGACTGGAACGCGCTTTTGAATACCTCACCGAGGAATTGGGGCTGGACAGAATTCTTGACGCTCTGGCGGATCAGATCACCTCGCTATTCCCGGATATCAATCTCTTCGATGAATTTCTGGAACAGGCGGCTGCAATCACCGACGGGCTGACGGACTTTATTGACACGGATTTTGGCATTACAGCGTATACCGAGAATGCGATTGATCTGTTTGATCGGTTCGAAGAAAGCTTTCTGGACAACTTTGCCGGACCTGCCTTTCGGATTGGCACCTATGATGACCCTGACACAACAACCGTTGAAGGAAACGACAATGACGGCTCCGGAGGCACCGGGCGGATTGTCGGCACAGGCGCGGCAGAAGTCTTTGATGGCCGCGGGGGTGATGATGACATAAGCGCCAACAGCGGCGATGATATGATCATCGCCAGCGCGGGTCAGGATACCGTTGATGGCGGGGCGGGCACGGACACGCTCGTCTTTTCCGGCAAGAGCGTCGAATACGATATCAGCCGAAGCGAAGACACTGGCGACGGCGTCGTATTCACCTTCACCCACTCCGATGTGGCTCCTGGCAGTCGCGATGATGGGGTTGAAGTCGCAACCAACATCGAATTCTTCGATTTCGAGGACAGGCGCTTTACGGCAGCAGAGCTGGAAACGGCACTCATCGCCCCTTCGGTGATTGACCGCGGTGCAAGGGAGCCTGGTGCGCCCGGACCTGATGAAGACGAGCTGATCTTCCTGCAACCCGGCGGCATACGTCAGGATGTCGTCGTGGATGGGATTACCTTCGAAAACGTCAACGTCGTCTTCGGCTACGGCGGGGATGACCGGATACAGGGCACAACAGCACCGATAACCGAAACATTTGATCCGCCCGGCATCCTTCCCCCCTTCCCAATCGTCGTCCCTCCCAACGACTATATCAATGGCGGTGAGGGGGACGACTTCATCCTGCCCCGTAACGCAGGGGAATCGCGTTTGGAACTGAGGTCGTGATTGAGCGGGGTTGCTTCTGACGGAGCGATGGATTCTGGAGCTGGGTGTCAGTTCACGGAGCCCACGCCACCATGCAGATTTTCCTTTCCGCCTT
>JAUIIR010000064.1 GCA_030431485.1 Alphaproteobacteria bacterium | reverse complement strand
CAGCCAATCGATCACATAAACCATGACGATGATCAGAAAGATGATCGACCATGCCTCGCCCCACCTGTAGGCCGCGATGCGGTCGGAGAGCAGAAATCCGATCCCGCCCGCGCCAACAATCCCGAGAATGGTGCCGGAGCGCACATTGGACTCGAAGTTGTAGAGCAGGATCGACATAATCACCGGATTGACCTGAGGGGCAATGCCGTATCGGATCTGCTGCAAGCGCGACCCGCCCGAGGCTTTGACGCCTTCAACGGGTTTGTTCGACGTGTTCTCGATGGCCTCGGAAAACAGCTTGGCAAAGGTACCAATCTCGCTCACCGCGATGGCAAGTATACCTGCGAGCGGTCCCAAACCGAAAGCTCGGATAAAGATCAGCGCAAGGATCAGCGTCTCGAAGGCGCGGATCACGTCATAGCCCCGGCGTGTCGACAGACGCAGCCAATTCAGGCGGTTGATATTCTTGGCCCCAAGGAAGGATAGCGGAAAGGCAAAGACCGCGCCCAGAACCGTGCCGAGAAAAGCAATCGCGAGTGTCTCGCCCAAACCGTTCAGGATTTCCGAGAACTCCGCCCAGTTCGTCCAGATATAGGGCGGGAACATGAAACTCGCGACGGTTCCGAAGCGCCCCAACCCTTCCCAGATGCGGGCGGGCGAGAAATTGAAATCGTAGAGGCACCAGCAGAACAGCCCCACGAAAAACGCCCAGAGCGCAAACCGGCGCAGGCGGACCGGCAAAGGCGCTTGGAATGCCAACGGAACCCGTGAGCGCGCCTCGGCGATCTGCTCGGACGTGATGATCATGGCTGTGTCTCCTCAAGGTGAATGATCCGGTGGCGGAGTTTCTCCGACCCGTAGTCGATGATCATCACGGTCACGAAGATAATGACGAAAAGCGCGGACAGGTCGGTGTATTCCTGAAAGCTCATCGCGGTTCGGAATTCCTGCCCCAATCCACCTGCACCGACATAGCCAATGATCGACGACGCACGCACGTTGATCTCGAACCGCAGCAGTGTATAGCTGATGATATTGGGCAGAACCTGTGGCACTGCCCCGTATCGGATCTGATCAAACCATGTCCCGCCAGCGGCCTTGACGCCTTCCAGCGGCCGCATGTCGATGTTCTCGTTCACCTCGGAGTACAGCTTGCCCAAAGCGCCGGTTGCGTGCAGCCCAATGGCCAGGACGCCAGCCATCGGACCCACCGAAAAGCAGAACACAAAGATCAGCGCCCACACCAGTTCTGGCACGGTGCGCGCGATCTCAAGATAGCGGCGCGTGATCCATAGCACCCATCTGTTGGGCGCAAGATTCCGAGAGGCCGGAAACGAAAGAAGAAACCCTCCGATCACGCCGAAAACCGTCGCCATAAACGCGATCAGGATGGTTTCAAACAGAAGCTCCATCCAGATTTTCCAACGCCAAAACCAGTTGGCGAGATCCGCGCCAAGGCTGTCCCAACGCAATGTCGGGATGGTTTTTTCGATATATTCACCAAGCCGTGGGATACCCGCCGGAATGATCCAGCGCCATTCGCGCGATCCGTCAGGCATAGTGACTTGTGTGACCTTGAAAAAGTCACCGATCCACGTGGTAAAGGCAAAAACAACAAGAAAAAGGACCGTTCCAATCGCCCATCCAATCCGTGCGCGTCGGCGCTGTTCCGCGAAATCTGTCTCGAATTTCGACAGGGCCGAATAACTGTCTTGCGAAGGCACAGAATTGAAGTCTGCAGTAGCGGTCATGGTGATCCCCAAAGTCACAGGTGGCTGGACGCCGCGCTGCTCGCGTCACGAAAGCACCCGAGTCACCATCAGAGCACCCCGAGTGCAGGGCGGAGCATGCTCCGCCCTGTTTGGTCAGAAGGTCAGGAGCCCGAGCGGCGCTGTTCCTTGATCCAAGCGCGCATGTCGATGATCCACTGGTAGCGCTCAGCGTTGACGCGCTGGAAACCTGCATCCGGGTTGGGATCTTCAGCAGTCCAGGAGGAATATAGCTTCCAGCCTTCGGGATCGGCTTCCGGGAAGCCCTCGATGGCAGCTGTCACGTCTTCAATTAGCGCTTCGGGCAGGTTCTTGCGGAAGGTCCAGGGGCCAGATGTGATTTCCGGCGATTCCCAGATTTTGCAGACCAGACCTTCTTCGATCATGCCCTTGTCTTCCATGCGCTGAAATACGCCGTCAGCATCGTTGTTCTGATAGGTCGCGGCGGTGTCGAATGTGCCATTGACCACACCGGTCACACCGGCTTCGTGGCTGCCGGAAAAGGTCACAGTGCCAAAGTAATCTTCTGGCTTGAACCCTTCGCGCGTGATCATGTTGTAGTACGGCACCGCATAGCCCGAGGTGCTGTCCGGGTCTGCGAAGGCATGGACTTTGCCCTTGGCATCTTCCAGCGATGTGATGCCGCTGTCGCAGCGTGTCACGACAACCGAGAAATAACCGGTGGAACCGTCGGTTTTCAGCGTGGTCAGCGTTGGCACAACGAGGCCATCTGTTGCGGTATAGGCCGCCGCGTAGGAAGACGAGCCGAGACGCGCGATTTCGATCTGGTCGGCGGCCAGCGCCTGGATCACACCGTCATAATTGCCAGCGGTAAAGATCTCGACTTGGACACCCAGCGTTTCTTCAAGATAGACGCGCAGAGGCTCATTGCGCATCAGACGGTCTTTCTCGTTCTCGCCAGACAGAATGCCGAACTTGAGAACCTGATAATCCTCTTTCCAGCCATCGGCAGCTGCCGCTGTGGCCATGATGGCGACCAGTGCGGTGGTGGTGAATAGTTTCATGGGTCATCTCCCCTTGGTTTGAAAGTGGCAGTTGGGTCAGGCAGGCGCCGCGATCCGTTGGGTCGAGGTCACCGCTTCGTTAAAGTCGCGCAGGCCGTCAGTCCCGTAGATGTCGCGCACCACGTCGTCGGTGAGCTGCGCAGCAGTGCCGTCAAAGAACACACGCCCCGCGCGCATCGCGACGATGCGATCACAATAGGCGCGTGCGGTATCCAGCGTGTGTAGGTTGACCAGAACGGTCAGGCCGTCCTCGGTATTGATCTGTTTGAGACCGTCCATCACCAGCGTCGCATTGGCCGGATCGAGTGAGGCAATCGGTTCATCCGCGAGCATGATTTTCGGCTGCTGGACCAACGCCTTGGCAATGGCGACACGCTGTTGTTGGCCACCCGAAAGCGTGCCTGCACGCTGCAATGCCTGCGGCACAAGGTCGAGCCGGTCCAAAGCCCGCAAGGCCATCGTGCGCTCGGTATCCGTAAAGCGCATGGCCATCGAACTGAGGAACCCATGCTCGGCCAGGCGACCGATCAAGACATTGGTGAGAACATCCAATCGGTCCACCAGATTGAACTGTTGGAAAATCATCGCGCAGTCACGACGCCACGCCCGCAGCGCCTTGCCTTTGAGTGCGGTGATCTCGACCCCGTCGAAGGAAATCGAGCCCTCAGTCAGGTCGATAAGCCGGTTCACCAGCCGCAGCATTGTTGATTTGCCGGCACCCGAACGGCCGATCACCCCAACAAACTGGCCCGGCGCGATGTCGAGCGACACATTGTCAACGGCGCGCGTTTCGCCAAAGACACGGGACACATTGGTGAGGGACAGTGTGGCAACCATGGCAATTCATCCGAATGAATTTCAGTGCCTTATGCCTATCTGTCGAACGTAACAGTTCCTGAAATCAATCGTGACAATTCATTGAAGTTCTGGCCCCGGTTCAGGCGAAAGCAGGCGACCGGACAGGCGCGATTTCAATGCTGCCATCGGCATACACGATATTGCCGCCGCAAAGCGTCAGAACGACCCTGCCCCGGTTGTCCCGGACAAAAAGGTCCGCGCGTTTGCCGATTGCCAATTCGCCCCGATCCGAAAGGCCAAGCGCCTTTGCTGGGTTCAAAGAAGCCAGCCGCACCGCACCGGCCAAACCGTCCGGGTCACTTGAAGCCAACGCATGGACGGCAGCCAGCATTGCTCCGGGATGGTAATCCGACGCAAGTATGTGCAACAGACCAGCCGCGTGCAGCTCTCTTGCCGACAGATTGCCGGAATAACTCTGCCCACGCATTGCGTTGGGTGCACCCATCGCCGTCATCAATCCCTTTGCCACGGCGGCTTCGGCAGCCTGCAAAGTGACCGGAAACTCTGCAATCTTGGCCCCCATGTCGGCCATCAGATGCGCTTTGGACACAGTATCGTCGTCATGGCTCGCAAGGCTCACCCCATGCTGTGCGCACATCTGCGAGACAGACCGGATATTGCCCATCAGAATCTCTTGCGGGCGCGTCCGAACCGCGATGGCATTGGCCACCATCTGACGCGCTTCGGTTTCCGAAATGCCATGATGGGCCGCTTTGTTTTTCACATGCACTTCGAGATTGCGGTACTGCCCCTGTCCCGGCGTGTGATCCATGAGCGACACAAGATCGACCTGATCGTCGTCAAGAAGTTGCCCAAGCACTCCAACCGCATTGTCGAAAGTGATGTCGAACCGCGCGTGGATGCGATGATCGACCCGGCACGCGCCACGCATCCTGTGCAAGTCTCGGATCACCTGGCTCGTGTGAGCATAAGACCGGCGTTCGCCGTCGCGCGCGCCCCGCGAGAATGATACAGCGGCGTAGCCGGTGGTGATGCCCGCCGCAGCCAGTCGCGCATCCAGCGATGCCAGTGCAACATCCATCGGAAAATCGACCCGCGCGCGGGGTTCAAGCTCAAGCTCAATCATGTCACCATGCATGTCGATGAAGCCGGGATAAACGGTCAGGTTTGCTCCGGTGATACCGCCGGGCACCGGACGGTCTTGGATTTCGGCGATCTTTCCGTCAGCGACCAGCACAGACGCGCCCCTGACGACGCGGTCGGAAAGCACCAGTTCAACATCAGAGATCCACATCGGTCCGGTCCTCGCTATTGATCAGATCAGGGGTGAGATCAACCACGCGGTCAATCAGCTTTTCCACATCGCCGGGATGATGAAACACCCCAATCATGGCCGTGCCTGCCTCCTTGAGTTCCTCAAGCCGCGAAACGAGCGCAGCCCGCGCATTCGCATCAAGCGAAGCGGTCGGTTCGTCCAGCAGCAGCAGTTTCTGCGGTAGGATCAGCGCCCGCGCGAGGTTCACCTTTTGCTGCTCTCCGCCGGAAAACGTAGTCGGATAGGCTTTCCACAAATCCTGTTTGACCCCAAATGTAGACAGCGCCACGCGCGCCCGGGTCAAAGCCTCGTCCGCAGGAACACCGTGGAGACGCAACGGCTCGCTAACAATGGCTTCGGCGCTGACACGGGGGCGTGTTTGCAAGAACTGCGTTACAAACCCGATTTCGGTCCGGCGCAGATGCGCTATGTCGATATCTGCAGCGCGGGCAAGGTCGATGGGGCCGTGATCCGAATAGAACCGGATCACACCGCCACGAGGCAGGTATGAGCGGTAAAGCGTGCGCAGCAGCGTTGATTTTCCCGCACCATTTGCGCCCTTTAGCAATACGAATTCACCGGCTCCCACTTTGAACGAGATATTGTCAAACGCCTCGATCTGGTTGCCGAGGTGATGAAGGGTGAAGCCTTTGCTCAGGCCTTCGATATCAAGAATCGGGGTCATAGCTTTGCGTGCACCAATTGTTGCGTGTAAGCGTGTTGCGGGTCTTGAAAGATCTGGTCAGCCAGACCCGCTTCGACCACTGTCCCTCCCCGCATGACCATAACGCGATCCGCCAGCGTGCGGATCACCCCCAAGTCGTGGCTGACGATCACCATCGTGATCCGTCGCTCCTGTTGCAGCCGCTTCAGCGTATCAAGCACCAATGCCTGCACACTGACATCAAGCCCTGTTGTCGGTTCGTCCAACAGAAGAAGCGCAGGCTCCAATGCAATGGCCTTGGCCAGTTGCACCCGCTGCTGCATCCCGCCCGACAGTTCGATGGGCGGCGCATCCAAACGGTCGAGGGGAAACTCCGATGCGTCCAGTGCAGCCGTCGCCTTCGTGCGCAGTGTCGCAAAACTGCGTTCACCCGCCACCAAGAGCCGTTCAGCCACATTGCCCGAGGACGAATGTTTCATCAGCAAGCCGAGATGCGGGTTCTGGTAGACGATCCCGATCCGTGTGGCACAAAGCATCCGACGCGCGAATCTGTCGAGATCAAAGAGGTTACCCTCCACATCCGGCAGGTCGAGCGTATAGCTGCCCGTGTCCGGCGTTTCCTCAAGGTTCATCATGCGCAGGAGCGTGGACTTGCCCGATCCACTTTCGCCGACAATCCCTAACACCTCGCCGGGATAGGCCAAAGCCGACACGTCGCGCAGCGCCTTCACCGATCCATAGGATTTCGAGACATTGCGCACCTGCAACAACGGATGCGTGGTGACAATACGCGGTGCATCGAGGGTGAGAGTCATGACGGCATTTTCCCGTTCTTGTACCAGGTCTCGCCCAGCGCAACGTCTTCGCCATCACGACGGCGGATCGCCTTGACGCCCCATTCGCTGTCCGAAACTTCGAAAAGCGAGCTGCCGTCGTCCTGGGGAATTTCATTCATTAAATACCCGCGCGTGCCCGAGCGATGACAGGTCAGCTCGGCGTGATCCTCAACCTTGTAAGGTACGTCTGAGAATACCAGCGGCTCAACACGCGTAAACGGCGGCACGGCAAAGATGCGCTTTTCCCGTCCCGCCGAAAGAATGGTCAGATGTTTCGCCATATGTAGTTTGGGCACGTCCCAACGTGGGATCGGAGACGGCGTCATAACATGCCGCCCATGCACGAGACTTGGATAACTTGCCCCCTGCATAACGCGCCCGGATCGCACAATCTGTTCGTAAAGCTGCAACCACATCCGCCCATAATCAGCATCCGCATGCATTTGTCGGGCGATGGACATATTCGGCTGCACCGGGCGTAGCGGTTCCGGGTTCGGCACCTGCAGGACAAGCACCTGATCTTCGCGCAAAACTTCCTCGGGGATGCGGTGACGTGACTGGATCAAATCCGCCTCCAGCGTGTTCATTGTCGTCGGCGTGCCCGCCACACGTGCAATAAACCGTCGGATCGAGGCAGCGTTGACGCTGTCGTCGGCACCCTGATCGATCACCTTGACCCGCATCGCGGGGTTCACCAGCGTTAGCGACACCTGCAGCCCTCCGGTGCCCCAACCCCGCGCCATCGGCACCTCGCGGCTGGCGTAGGGCATCTGACAACCGGGCACGGCAATCGCCTTGATCATCTTGCGCCGGATTTCCCGTTTGGCAGACCCATCGAGGAACCCATAAGACATCGGCTCCCAAGGTTTGGTCAGGGCTTGAAGTGTCATTCTGCGGGCTCCGGGCTTTTTTCGGACGCGGTCTTCTTTGCCTTCGCATCGCGCATCGCGTCGAGGCTGGATTGGAAGGTCACGTAATGAGGCAATTTGAAGTGGATGCAAAATCCCGAGCTTTCGACACCTTCGGTGTGGTAGAGGAAGAACTCTTCTTCGGTCGCCGCGCCTTTGGGGGCACCTTTAGAGTTCAAATCCAACGTCGCCGCCGCGATCACCTTGACCTCGTTCCAGCCAAGTGTCGCGGAAAAGCCCAACTCAAGCTGTTCGCCTTTCTTCGAGACCACCTCAGCCTGACTGACCTTGACGCGTCCGGCGCTGAACTGCGTCCCGCGGGGATGGGTGACGATGACATCTGCCTCAGCGAGGCGCAATTCATTGACCGTCGGATGCGCCTGACCGTAGCCGCGTTGGGCGGCATACCCCAGCGCCAGCACGCCGCCCGTTTCGGCACGCGCAAGGCTTTGCAGGGTGTGCGCCCGTTTTGCCGGAAACAGCAGCGGCTCGCGAGTGACATCGGGAATATCGTTGCCGGTAAGGGTGTCCGGCGTTGATCCGTTCAGCAGTCCATTTTCAGCCTGCCATGCAGCAACTGAAGGCTGTCGCGCGGGTGACGGCCTCGTTGCTTGTTCCACCGGTTCGGGCTTATGCGCCTGACCGTCCAGCACTTCCGTCGCCAGAATGCGATGCGCGTAGTCAAGCGTTGGTCCAAGCACCTGCCCACCGGGGATGTCCTTAAACGCCGCCGAGATGCGCCGGTGTGTAAATAGCCCCTCTTGCGTAACGGTTTCGGCCACCGCGATGCGCGGCTGTGTCGTCCGCCATGCCCGAAGCAAAAGGACCGCCTCGTAAAGCTCACCACCGGTTTGGGCAAGCGCCAGAGCGGCCAGATCTTCGTCATAGAGCGACGCCTCTCCCATCACCCGGTCGATGAGATACGGCATGGCCGTACGGATCTCGGCCACCCGATCCTGCGTGATTGTTCCCATCTCGGCCTTGAACAGACGTTGTGACTGCTCGATGGCCCGTTCGCCGCCGCGTGTTGCCACGTAAGCCATCAGAGAACCTCCACGACTGTTGATCGCGGAACGCCCAGGATCCGAGCGCCATCGACCAGCAAAATCTCGAACCCCATCGGATACCGCATCACCTGCGCGCGCCGTTGCCAGAAGCCGCCGGGCAATCCACCGATCATCACCTCGACCGCGCCATCGATGCCGGGGCCGGTCATCCGCAGCCGTGCTCCTTTCGTGAGCTCCGCATGCGCGATCAAGGTCGCGCCATCGTCGGGATGCAGATCGGAGCCGCGTCGAAGGCAATCCAGCAAGGTCACAGGCACGTCGTCGGCAAAGACGTGATCGGCAAGCTCCGGCGCGACCATCAGCGCTCCGGTATTGTGCGCAAGATGGGCCAACTCGGGGCTTGTGCAATGCACAGCGCATTCCCTGTCGATGAGTGCTTCGACGATCTGGGCCATGCCGCTTTCGGGCATTTCATGCACCAGACCCGGCCGCGCCAATGACCACAGTATGGCCTTGAACGCGGCGTTGCTGCGGGCCTCGAACGCCGATGGGACCGGAACAACACTCATCAGAACGTCTCCATGTCAACGCGGGTCGCCTCGACCCGGCGTAGGGTTTCCGTGTCGGCATCTGATTGCGCTTTGGCTTCCGCCTCAAGAAACGTCCGACAGGCGTCTTGCGCATGCCCCAGGGCCACCGCAAGATCGACCACCGCCATCGCCATCGCCGCTTCAAGATCACGCCCGCGCCGCATGGCGTACCCTTCCTGTCCGCCGGCTCTAATCCGCGCCTCGCTCATCAGCACCTCACCAAGATGAAAATGGGTGCCCTGTGCCGTGTCGCGCATCGGCAGCATCACAAGCCCGGTGCGGTTCTCGATAACCGATATGTCGGGCAACCCCGCGATCAGTGGATCGGCAAAGGCCTTGAGCCGCGCGCTATCGGCGCGTGCCAAAACAGACAGTTGGGCTTCATGAGTCCACCCAAGCAGGCTTTGCGGCGATAGTGTCATGTCGTTGCGTCTCCGGTCGTGTCTATGCTGAAGCGCACCCGCGCGGCGGACCAGATCACTTCGCTGAAGGCCAAGGGTGTGCCATCCATCTCTGCGTCCACCGCAGATACAACGATCACCGGCATGTCAGAGTGCTGGCGCAATTGGCGCGCTTCCTCGTCGGTAGCCGCGCGCGCATACATCTGCGTGCTGGCGCGCACGTAGTCCTTGATCCCGTAGGACGCATAGACCTGAGAGACCGATCCCAAGGCCTCGCGTCGCTCCGCGTATGAGGAAAAACGTTCTGCGTCGTGATACATGGCCCCGAACGAGATCGGCACAGTGTCTGCCAGTGTCAAACGCCGGGTTGCGATCACATCTGCGCCAACGTCAATGTTGAGATGCGAGGCGATCTTTGCCGATGCATTGAGCGTTTCGACACCCAGCATCGCACCGGACACATCGACACCCTGAGACGCCATATTGCGACGCAGACGCATGCGCTGACCGATCGTGTATTCCAGCTTGGGCTGCGATTGCACAAACGTACCGCGCCCTTGCTCGATACTCAGATGCCCTGTCTTGGCCAGGTCCGCGATGGCCCGCCGAATGCTATGCCGTCCAGCCTGATGCATCTGCACCAGTTCCGGTTCGGTCGGGAGTTTCATCCCGGGCTCAAGGACACCATCCATGATATCTTTTTCCAGACTTGCGCGAATGTCGCGCCAACGCTCTCGTTTCATCTCATATTCATCCGAATGAATCCCGTTGTGCTCTTCCAGTGTGACAGAGTCATGTCACCGTCAACAAAGATCGGTAACAAAACACACAAGCCGCAGCGGAGCTGCGCGCGGCATTGAAGATTTTTGTGGGCTAAAGTCTGATGATCAGCACAGGCGTCCTGGAAAGACGCTGATCGAATGCTGTATATATAGCTTGGTGCCTAGGCGGGGTCCGCAGGCGCGCTAACCGGTTCCCAATGCTCACCCATCGCCACGATGCAAGAGGTGCCATTGGCATAGCTTTGAACCAACGTCCAATCTCCGCTTCCCGGCGCGATCCACATTTCAAGCAGGGCGTCTGGCCCTCGCATACCACGCCCCAACTTTTGCGCGCCATGACGCGTCATAAGCTGCTTTTCCAGCCGGGCACTATCGTCGCAGAACAGATCAGAGATCGTGGCCGCTTCGGCATGAGGCCCGACCGCAAACCAACACAGGCTGAGAGCTAGAAGACATCGCATGACACTTTCATAACACCCCACAATGAAATGTAACAGTTTCATGACGATCTGTGGATAACTTTTCGTGAACATGTGATCCCACCGTCGCATTCGAGCGGATGGACCTGCCTGTCACCTGTCACAAAACTGTTTCGCGAAATTCGCAAACTCGATTCAAAACTGTCGCATTAGCTTTGCACCGCCCCCCTATCAGCCGCGTCAACACAGGGGGATACGATGCTTGAACTCAAGTCACTGACCAAACGGTTTGGCGACAAGATTGCCGTAGATGCAGCCACGTTCACGGTCGACCGTCCGATGATGATCGGAATCATCGGACGCTCGGGCGCCGGGAAATCGACACTGCTGCGGATGCTGAACCGACTGAGTGATGCCAGCGACGGGGAAATTCTGTTTGAAGGCCGCGAAATCTCTGCGCTCAAGGGCGCGGCGCGCCGCGAATGGCAGTCCCGCTGCGCCATGATCTTCCAACAGTTCAACCTTGTCCCCCGGATGGACGTGGTTTCGAACGTGTTGCACGGCACGCTGAACCGCCGTTCGACCTTTGCGACGATGTTCAACCTCTATCCCCAAGAGGACATTCACAAGGCCATCGAGATCCTCGACCGTCTCGGCATCGCCGAACAGGCCCGGAAGCGCGCCGAGGCGCTGTCGGGCGGCCAGCAACAGCGCGTCGCCATTGCACGCGCACTGATGCAGGATCCCAGCATCATTCTGGCCGATGAACCGATTGCCAGCCTTGATCCGATGAATGCCCAGATCGTGATGGATGCGCTGCGCCGCATTCACGAAGAAGACGGACGCATGATCATCGCCAACCTGCACACACTCGACACCGCGCGCCGCTATTGCGACCGGGTGATCGGAATGCGCGACGGGCGGATCGTTTTTGACGGTCGACCCGACCAACTGACGACCGGTGTCGCCCGCGACATCTATGGTGCTGGGGCGGATTTCTCGGAAGCCGCCACATCCACCGCCATCGAAACACTGGATCAGGCCAAGAAAGACCTCGTTTTGGCCTGACCCAGTCTGATGCCCGCGCTTGCGGGCCAAGCCTTTCATCACACCCAATGGAGAGACAGATGAAAAAGACCATCGCACTTGCGCTTGCGACAACCACAATGCTGAGCACCGCTGCTTTCGCACAGGACATCACCGAATTCCGTATCGGCATCCTTGGTGGCGAAAACGCTCAGGACCGCATGAACAGCTACAGCTGTCTGCAAGACTATGCCGCTGACGAGCTCGGCGTCGAAGTCAAGCTTTTCGCTCCTGCCGACTATAACGGTGTGATCCAGGGCCTTCTGGGCGGCACGATCGACATGGCATGGCTGGGCGCCTCGTCCTATGCGGCGACCTACCTGCAAGATCCCGAAGCGGTCGAGCCGGTTCTGGTCAAGGTCAACATGGACGGCTCCATCGGGTATCATTCCATCGGCTTCGCCCGCAAAGACGCCGGCATCAACACACTGGAAGACATGCAGGGAAAAGTGTTCGGCTTCGGCGATCCGAACTCCACTTCGGGCTACCTGATCCCGTCCATCGAAATCCCGCAGGCCACTGGTGCGACAATGGAATCCGGCGACTACTTCGGTGAGGTCAAGTTTACCGGCGGTCACGAACAGACCATCGTTGCGGTTTACAACGGCGACATCGACGGCGGTGTGACCTGGGCCGACGGTCAGGGCAACTGGGAAGACGGCTACAACTCGGGCGCGCTGCGCAAGGCGGTTGATGCGGGTCTTGTCGACATGAACGAACTGGTCGAAATCTGGAAATCCAAAGTGATCCCGGAAGGTCCGGTTGTTCTGCGCAAAGCACTCCCGGAAGAGGTCAAGGCAAAGATGACCGCTCTGGTCGACGGTCTGCACGAGCGCGATCAGGACTGCGCCTATGGTGTGGCCGCGGGTGAAACGCTCGGTTTCCAGCCGGTTGAGCACAGCACCTACGAGTCGGTGATCGAAGCACGCAAAGCCAAAATCGGCGGCTAAGACCCACCCAATTCCATCGGCAGCCTGCTCGCGGGCTGCCGATTTTCTTTTGAGGGCAGCAGATGACAGACGCGACATTTGCCGGGGCGCAGGCGCGCCAAACGGTGGACAGCATTCAGACCAGCTACATGGCACAGGTGCAACGCCGCCGCCTTTACGGTGGGCTGACATTGCTCATCTTCATTGTGCTCATGGTGTCCGGCTTCACCGTGGCCGACGACCGCAACGCCGGTGGTTTCTGGGACGGATTGCACCAGATCGGCGACTATCCTGCAGAGGTACTGGCCGAAGCTTGGGAAAAGCGCGCCGACCTGCCTGCACTCATTGTGAAATTCTTCCCTGCGCTTGTGGAGACCATCAACATCGCTGCCGTGTCCACGCTGATTAGTGCTGCGGCTGGCCTGATCCTGTCGCTTCTGTCGACACGCGGTCTGGCCCGCTGGCCCCGCATGATCCCGGTGTTTCGCCGCAGCATGGATATCATGCGCGCCGTGCCGGAAATCGTGATCGCTCTGGTTCTGATCTTTGTGCTGGGCGGTGGCCCGGTGCCTGCGATGATCGCCATTGCCATCCACACGGCTGGCGCTTTGGGCAAGATGTTTTCGGAAGTTGCCGAAAACGCCGATCTCAAGCCCGTTGAAGGGCTCGCGTCGACCGGGGCCAATTGGTCGCAGCGGATGTGGCTCGGAGTGCTGCCGCAGGTTGCGCCCAACTACCTCAGCTACGCTCTGCTGCGGTTTGAGATCAACATCCGCGCCTCGGCCATCCTCGGCTTCGTCGGCGCCGGCGGTCTGGGATACGAACTGCGCAACGCGATGGCCTGGGGGCCGGGCCGCTTCGACGAGGCCGCCGCGATCTTCATCCTGCTGTTCGGGACCATCGTGTTCTTCGACCAAATCTCAAGCCGTTACCGCAACCGTCTGACCGAAGGACAAAACGCATGACCGCCGCTGACCTGAGCCTTGTCAAATCGGAAGCTGACGCGCTCTTTTCGCGCAAGCGCCTCTTCGCCTTTGGCGCACCTGCGATCATCCTCGCCTATTTCGTCTACATTTTCTTTGCCTTCGACATCGCTGGCCTGACGCAACGCGCAAATTGGGACAATGCAGTCACGCTCGCATCCGACAGCTGGTCCTACAAAACCCACGTCACCCGCGACAACCGCAGTGGAGAGATGTCCTACGCTGTCGAGGGCGAACGCAAAGGCGCCTACCCCGTGGGTCAGCGCCCGGATTGGGTCAGCGGTGACGACATCATCACCATTGATCTGGGCGGTGACACCATCGTGCGCCTGCTGCCTGATCAACGGACCGAAATCGAGGTGCCCGGCTTTGGCCTGATCGAAGCACAGGCCGAGGGCCGCAACATCACCACCAACCTGCCCGACGATGCCCCCGACTGGATCAACGCTTCGAACCGGCGTGTGGCCATTACCATGCCTGAAGGCCGCGTGACGATCACCGGATCGAAAACCGAGGTGTTCAACTACTTCCCCGGTTGGGAATTGTTCTGGTTCACCTTCGACAGCCCGTATCACGGCCACGGTGTATTCGAGATCCTGTTTGGGGATCGGATCGACCCGACCCGCGCCAACATCACGGGCGCTGTGTCGGACTGGTGGAACAACGCAATGTGGCGTCACAAAGACGTGGCGTGGGCCATCGGCGAAACCATCCTGATGGCGTTCCTTGGCACGATGGGGGCTGCGATCCTTGCCCTGCCGCTCGCCTTCATGGCCGCCAAACGGTTTGCCCCGGTGATGATCGTACGCGCAGTGACCCGCCGCCTGTTCGACTTCGTACGCGGTGTCGATGCTCTGATCTGGACCGTGGTTCTGGCCCGAGCCTTTGGCCCCGGCCCCTTGACCGGGACGCTGGCGATCCTGATCACCGATATGGGCACCTTCGGCAAGATCTTCTCAGAAGCTCTCGAAAACGTCGATCAAAAGCAGATTGAAGGCGTCGCCTCGACCGGAGCCAAGCCGCTGCAACGCTATCGCTTTGGCGTGATCCCGCAGATCGTGCCGGTCCTTCTCGCGCAGATCCTCTACTTCCTCGAATCCAACACCCGCTCAGCCACGATCATAGGCGCAATCACAGGCGGCGGGATCGGCCTGATGCTGACCCAGGCGATCCAGACCCAGAAGGACTGGGAAGAGGTCGCCTATTACATCGTCCTCATCGTGGTGATGGTGATGGCGATGGACAGCTTTTCGGGATGGCTGCGTGGCAAACTGATTGGCCGCAAGGACTGACATGGCCCGGCTCAAACATGACGCACCCTTCGTTCACGAGGGGTGCACCCTGACCGACAGCACCTTTGGCGCTTATACCGAGATCGGATTGGGCAGCCGGATCACCAACAGCCATGTCGGCGACTACAGCTATTGCGACCGGTATGGCGACATTGCAAATGCGGATGTCGGCAAATTCGCCAATATCGCCAGCTTCGTGCGGATCGGGGCCACGGATCACCCGCTGGACACGGCGGCCTGTCACCACTTCCTTTACCGGTCGCAAGACTATTGGGACGACGCCCGCCCGGACGAGGATTTCCTGAACCACCGTAAGTCGCGGCGCGCGGTGATCGGCCATGACACATGGATCGGCCACGGCGCGATGATCAAACCCGAGGTCACACTGGGTCACGGCGCGGTGGTGGCCAGCGGCTCTATCGTGACCAAGGACGTCGCCCCCTACACCATTGTCGCCGGAACCCCGGCTCGGGTGATGCGAGAACGGCAACCCACGGCGATTGCTGACCGCCTGATCGAACTTGCATGGTGGGACTGGCCCCATGATGCGCTGCGCATGGCGCTCGATGATTTCCGCTCGCTGCGTGCCGAAGAATTTCTGGAACGGTTCGGGGGCTAGGTCTCCAAGGTCAACGTCACCCGATCCCCGGCAAACCATGTGCGCCCGTATTCCACGGGATAGCCCCCGGCATCAACATTGACACTGGTCGACCGCAATAACGGATCGCCCTCACGCAGATGCAGATGCAGTGCCTGCGTGACATCCGCCAAAACAGCCGTCAGCCGGGTGGACGCGCGGGTGTAATCCGCCACACCGGCAAGCGCCAGCGCCTCGGTCACGCCGCTTATTTCGGTTAAATGCTGGTCGATCCCAGGCACGCGATCCAGCGGAAACACGCTTTCGAAAAGCGCTATCGGCCCGCCATCCGCCAGCGACAACCCATGATAGGCGCAGACCGGTACGCCTTCGTCGATCTCAAGCGCCCGCGCTTCACCCCCTGTGGCGGCGCGGCACTCCACATCAAGGATGCGCTTTTCCGGTCGTCGTCCCGCAGCCAGCAGGTTCTCATGGAAGCGCACCCGCGCGCCAATCGGGTAATCCGTTGGCGCAGACGCAACAAAAGCCCCGGAGCCGCGCCGCGTCCGCACCAGACCTTGCTCGACCAAATCCGATAGCGCGTGGCGCACGGTATGCCGGTTCACCCCAAACCGCGCTGAAAGCTGCGCCTCGGTCGGAAGCTTGTCACCGGGCAGATAGCGCCCTTCAGAGATATCCGCACTGAGCGCCGCCGCGATGGCTTGCCAGACGGGCGTCGAAGACCGGGTGTTACGCAAATTTCACAAAACTCCGCTGTTTCGGATCGGGGAATCTGTTATGATATGTCTAGTTGTATAGAAACTTGAAAAGTTGTCGAGATGAAAGACACGATCGACCAGACACCGGACCGCAAAGCGTGGATGAGCCTGATGGCCAAAGCCCCGGAAGGTCGCGTTGCCGCGCTCCTGGACGCCGCTCTGCCCCGTCCTGACTATACGTGGCTGCGTGCACCCGAGATCGGGAGCGTCATGGTGCGCGGTCGCGCAGGTGGCACAGGTGCGCCCTTCAACCTTGGCGAAATGACTGTCACCCGCTGTGCGCTGACCTTACCAAGTGGTGAGGTCGGGCACGCCTATGTGCAAGGCCGCCGCAAAGCCGATGCCGAAGTTGCAGCACTCGTCGATGCATTGATGCAGACGGACGCGGTCAATGTCCTGCGCACGAAAGTACTTGATCCGCTGGAGCAGGAAGCCACCGCACGGCGCATCACACGTGCCGAAAAGGCCGCGGCCACGAAGGTCGATTTTTTCACAATGGTACGGGGGGAAGACTGATGCAGGCTCAAACGCTTGAAGGTGGCTTCGCGCACGCGGCCACTGACGCCGCCCACGCCTTTCGCGGCGTCATGGAGGCGATGGCGCGTCCGGGGACAATCCAGACGCTGATGGGGGCAAACCCACCTGCGCCGCTGTCTGAGGCAGCCGGTGTCACGCTGTTGACGCTGTGCGACACGGAAACGCCGCTCTATCTGGCGGGCGACGCCGATTGTGATGCGGTCCGTACTTGGGTGGCCTTCCACACCGGCGCGCCGATCACCGGGCCGTCGCATTGCATGTTCGCTCTGGGCACATGGGAGGCCCTTGGTCCCTTGGCCGCCTATCCAATTGGAACGTCCGAATATCCGGATCGGTCGGCGACGCTGATCGTGGAATGTGCAGACCTTGCTGCGGGGGGTGCAACCCTCACCGGCCCCGGCATCCGTGACACCGCCAGCCTGTCCCTGCCTGACACACGGGCGTTTCAGGACAACGCTGCGCTGTTCCCTCTGGGTCTGGATTTTATCTTCACAAGCGGCAACCGCATCGCGGCGCTGCCGCGTTCGACGAGGGTTCTTTGATATGTATGTAGCAGTCAAAGGCGGCGAACGCGCCATCCAGAACGCCCATGCCTGGCTGGCCGAAGAACGGCGCGGTGACACAACGGTAGCCGAGCTTTCGGTCGCGCAAATCCGCGAACAGCTATCCCTCGCCGTCAATCGTGTGATGGCCGAAGGGTCGCTCTACGATCCAGACCTTGCCGCGCTGGCGATCAAACAGGCGCGCGGTGATCTGATCGAAGCGATCTTCCTGATCCGCGCCTACCGCACCACCCTGCCCCGCTTTGGTGCGTCGGCGCCGGTAGACACTGGCGACATGGCATGCGACCGGCGCATCTCGGCCACATTCAAGGATCTGCCCGGCGGTCAGGTGCTTGGCCCGACCTTCGACTACACACACCGTCTTCTGGATTTCAAACTCGCCGCCGACGGCGAAACTCCTGATGCGCCGATGCGCGAAACCGAAGTCGGCCCGGTGCCGCATGTCACCGAGTTTCTCAACCAAGAGGGCCTGATCGAAGAGGCCACACACGTCGACACAACGCCGCCAGACCTGACGCGCGAACCGCTGGAGATGCCCGCCGACCGCGCGCTGCGCCTGCAGGCGCTGACCCGTGCGGACGAAGGCTTTACCCTGTCGATGGCCTATTCCACCCAGCGCGGCTATGCCCGCAACCACGCTTTCGTTGGCGAATTGCGCATCGGCACCGTCCCGGTCGAGATGGAGATCCCCGAATTGGGTTTCGCCATCGAAATCGGCGAAATCACCCTCACCGAATGCGAAACCGTCAACCAGTTCAAAGGATCGAAAACCGAGCCGCCGCAATTCACACGTGGCTATGGTCTGGTGTTCGGCCAGACAGAACGAAAGGCAATCTCAATGGCGCTGGTCGACCGGGCCTTGCGGTGGGAGGAACTGGGCGAGGACAACGTGGGCGCGCCTGCACAAGACGCGGAATTCGTCCTCTACCACGCCGACAATATCCAGGCGACTGGCTTCCTCGAACACATCAAGCTGCCGCACTACGTGGATTTCCAGTCCGAACTGGAATTGGTGCGCAAACTGCGCCGCGAGGTCGAGGCATCGCAGGGCCAGCATCAGGAAGCGGCAGAATGACCTCAGTCACCGCCGCCATCCCCTCCGTCACATCCGCCGCCGTCAGTATCGGACGACCCTTCAAGGGCCGAATTCAGCCAAATGCCCTCAAAGCAGATGCCGATGAAAGTCCGGCCAGCCAGAAAGGCAACGAAGCCCAGCACGATCAGGATCACGGTCCAGTCCATAGCAAAACGCTCCAAATGGTTGAGAATGCGCTAACACCAGAATGCGGTCTCATCATGGCGGCTCCGGTCGAAGGTGCCGCATGACCACAAAGCACATTGTCTTCGACATCGGCGGAGTTCTGGTGGACTGGCAGCCGCATCTGGCGTGGACCGAACGGTTTGGCTCGGACGACGCGGCACACGCCTTTATCGAGCGTATAAACTTTCGCGCCCTCAATGCGCGGGGGGACGCCGGTGAACCGTTTGCCGATCTGGCGCTTGAGGTCGAGGACCCCGATGACCGCGCGCATTTCGCCGATTATGTCGCGCTTTACACCAAAACGGTTGTTCAGCCGATCTCCGGAACTTGGGCCATTCTCGACCGTCTGAAATCTCAAGGATCACCGGTGCACGCGATCACCAACTGGTCAGCGGAAACCTGGCCCGAAGGACTCAAGGTACATCCCCGTCTGGATGAGGTGTTCGAGGCACTGGTCGTGTCCGGTCAGGAAGGCATCATCAAACCTGACGCTCGGATTTACCATCTGCTGTGCGAACGGGCCGGTGCATCACCCCAGGACTGCATCTTCATCGACGATGGCCTGCACAATGTCGAAGGCGCACGAGCTATCGGAATGGACGGCATTCATTTCACTTCGTCCGACGCGCTTGAAATCGCACTGATCGAACGAGGTGCACTGTGACCAGATCAGCCGCGACGCCGCTTCAGAGGCAAGTCAAAAATCCCGCGCTCGGTGGTCGGATCGCAGAACCAGCCATCCGGCCCGATCAGGTCGCTTGGCACCAACCGCTCCAGACGTGGAAGAAGGCGGAAAAGCACGGACTCAAGGGCCAGCCACGCCACGAGGCCGATGCCACTCCACCACAAAACATTCATCATCAACGCGACCATAAGACCCCCGGCTTTTCGGACAGCGACTCGTTGGTTCGCATTAACCACAGCAGTGAGACAGTCTTGTGACACCCTCATCAGAGTACAATTTCGCCTATCTTGACGAACAGACGAAACGCATGATCCGCCGCGCGATCCTCAAGGGTCTGGCGATCCCCGGTTATCAGGTGCCTTTCGCCAGCCGCGAGATGCCGATGCCATACGGCTGGGGCACCGGGGGCGTACAGGTGTCGGCCGCCGTGCTGACACCCGAGGACCGGTTCAAGGTCATCGACCAGGGCGCTGACGATACCACCAACGCCGTGTCGATCCGCACTTTCTTTGAACGCACCGCCGGTGTCGCCACCACCACCGCCACAACCGACGCGACCGTGATCCAGACCCGCCACCGCATTCCCGAAGTGCCGCTGACCGAAGGCCAGATCCTCGTCTACCAAGTGCCGATCCCGGAACCGCTCCGCTTTCTCGAACCGCGCGAGAGCGAGACCCGAAAGATGCACAGCCTTGAGGAATATGGCCTCATGCATGTGAAGCTGTATGAAGACATCAGCCGTCACGGCCACATCGCCACCTCCTATGCCTACCCGGTCAAAGTCGAGGCGCGCTATGTGATGGACCCGTCACCGATCCCGAAATTCGACAATCCCAAACTGGGCGATTGCCCCGCGATCCAGTTGTTCGGCGCAGGCCGCGAACAGCGTATCTATGCACTGCCGCCGTATACGAATGTTGTCAGCCTCGATTTCGAGGACCACCCGTTCGAGGCCTCCAAGGCCGATCACCCCTGCGGCCTTTGCGGGGCCGAGGACAGCTATCTCGACGAGGTGATCGTCGACGATGCTGGGGGGCGTATGTTTGTCTGTTCCGACACCGATTATTGCGAGGCGCGGCAGACAGCCGGGCATCGCGGAAAAGACGCAGCATGACAGGCGATGTGATCATCCTCACCCACGCCGATGTGGTGGTAGATCCAAATGTGCCGGTCCCCGAATGGGGACTGAACGATACGGGTCTTGCACGCCATGCGCGGTTTGCAAACAATACTGCGCTGGATGACGTGGCTGCGATCTATGTCAGCACCGAACGCAAAGCACGCGAAGGAGCGGCGCCCATTGCATCGCGCCTTGGCCTAAACGCACAACTCCGTTCAGGCCTCGGAGAGAATGACCGCAGCGCCACAGGGTTTTTGCCCGAGGACGAGTTCTGGCCAATCGTCAAAACCTTTTTCGCCGAACCGGACCGCTCTGTTCGGGGATGGGAAACCGCTTCCGATGCTCAATCCCGCATCGTTACAGCCCTGCGCGCCATCCTTTCCGAAGCGCCAAACGGCGATATTGCCGTCGTCACTCACGGCGGTGTGGCAACGCTCCTGCGCTGCCATCTCAAACAGATCGACATCACCCAAACAGAAGGCCAACCCCATCCGAAAGGCGGGTGCTGGTATGCCTTCCCGCGCAGAATGGACGCGGCACCAACAGACTGGAACGCGATATGACCCCCCTTCTCTCGGTTCAGGGCGTAACCAAACGCTACGGCGCACATATTGGCTGCGCCGATGTCTCCTTTGACCTTTATCCCGGCGAAGTCATGGGCATTGTGGGCGAATCCGGATCCGGCAAATCCACGCTCCTCAACTGCATGGCGGGCCATCTGCGTCCCGATGCCGGGTCGGTGGTGTTCGACACGCGCGGCCACGGCCCGCGGGACACCGTCACCATGTCCGAACCCGAACGCCGCATGCTGAGCCGCACCGATTGGGCGTTTGTCCATCAGCACGCCCGTGACGGGCTGCGCATGGGCGTGAGCGCTGGCGGCAATGTTGGCGAACGGTTGATGGCCGTGGGCGCACGCCACTATGGCGACATCCGCGACAAAGCGGTGGATTGGCTCGAACGGGTCGAGATCGACGCAGGTCGCGTCGATGACCGCCCCACCACCTTCTCCGGCGGGATGCAGCAGCGCCTTCAGATCGCCCGCAACCTCGTCACCGGGCCGCGGCTTGTCTTCATGGATGAACCGACCGGCGGGCTCGATGTCAGCGTGCAAGCGCGGTTGCTTGACCTTCTGCGCGGTCTGGTGCGCGACATGGGTCTGTCAGCCATCATCGTCACACATGATTTGGCCGTGGTGCGCCTTCTGGCCGACCGCTTGATGGTGATGAAAGACGGGCATGTGGTCGAACAGGGCCTGACCGATCAGGTGCTGGACGACCCGCAGCACGCCTACACGCAACTTCTTGTCAGCTCCGTTTTGCAGGTGTGAGACCATGATCGACCTTTCCAACGTGTCCAAAACCTTCACCCTGCACAATCAGGGCAGCGCGGTGATCGAAGTGCTGGGCGATGTCAGTCTGAGTGTCGCACCGGGCGAATGTGTGGCCCTCACAGGTGCATCAGGCGCTGGCAAATCCACTCTCATGCGCATGATTTACGGCAACTATCGCGCTCAATCCGGGGCGATCCGGGTCGGCGGCGTGGACCTCGTGCAATCCGAACCGCGCGAGATCATCCAGATCCGGCGCGAAGTGCTGGGCTATGTCAGCCAGTTCCTGCGTGTTGTGCCCCGCGTGCCGACGCTTGACGTGGTGGCCGAACCATTGCGTGCCGTCGGTGTGGGCAGTGATGAAGCCCGCAAACGGGCCAAAGAGCTTCTGGCACAACTCAACATTCCCGAACGTCTTTGGTCGCTGTCGCCGACCACGTTCTCGGGCGGCGAGCAGCAACGCGTGAACATCGCGCGCGGCTTTGCCCATCCCTACCCGGCGATGCTCTTGGATGAACCGACAGCCAGCCTCGATGCTGCCAACCGAGAAGTCGTGCTGTCCCTGATCGAAGCCGCGAAAGCCCGAGGAGCTGCGATCATCGGTATCTTCCACGACGAAGCCGCCCGTGCGCGTGTCTGCGACCGGGAAATCGACGTCAGCCGCTTCACTCCGGCACGCGCCGCATGAGCCCCGGTCACCTCATCGCAGTGGTCGGCCCGTCAGGTGTTGGCAAAGACAGCGTCATGGCGGGCATGATCGCGGCACAGCCAGACATGCGCCTTGTCCGCCGCACCATCACCCGCGCGCCCGGTCTGGGAGGCGAGGACTACGACGCGGTCACGCCCGAGGCGTTTGACGCTGCCGCACAGACCGGCGCGTTTTGCGTGTATTGGTCGGCGCATGGCCTGTCGTATGGCATCCCGGCGGATGTCCTGACGGATGTAAAAAGGGGCAAGGACTGTCTCGCCAATTTCTCGCGTAGCGCGTTGCTGCAGGCCAAGGCCCTCTTCCCGAGACTCATGGTTCTCAACATCACCGCCTCCCCCGCCACGCTGGCCAAACGCCTTGCAGGAAGGGGTCGCGAAACCGAAAGCGAAATTGCGGCGCGTCTCAAGCAGGCCGACAAGGCGCTGCCTGCGGGAGTGAACATAGTGACCATCACCAATGACGGTGCGCTTGAGGACACCGTGGCGCAGGCGCTGGCCGCGCTTCAACCGGCAAGGGTGTAGCGTTGGATCAGTTCGAACCGCCCATCCTCGCGTTCTCCAACCAAGGCCACCACGTCCATGACAAAGGGCGTGGGCAAAGGCGGAAGATGGCTGCGGGCGGTCTCTGTCCAGTGCTCGATATCGTCAACCGGCAGGCGCCCGGTCAGGGTCAGATGAAACCGGAATTCCTCCATCACGTAGGGATAGCCCCACCGCTGCAAAAGCGCCTCCTGCCGCTCCGACAACCGCGCCTTCCGACGCCGTTCCAATTCGGCCTCACCGGGCGGCGCGCGGAATGCATCCAGCGCCTCGACACAAGTTGCGGCAACCCGGGCGATTCCCGACACATCCCCCACAGGCGTCAGCGCGAGGAAGCGGCCCAACGCGGTCAGAGCCAGCCCGTCGCTCTGGGCAGGTACACAATTTGCCGCCATCAAAGACACAGCCTCATGCAAACCGGCGGCATCCGTGCCCTCAGCCAGCCGAAAGGGCGGTTTCAGTGTTCCGTGAAAGCCATATTTGCGCGGTGTCATGGTGACGTCATGAAGACCGGGCACATGGGGGGGAAGAACAGTGCGGGCAGTAACGCAATCCCATCCCAACCAGGCCGCTCCGAAATCGGCCAGATCGCCCTCGGGCGGCACATAATAGAGCGCAAAGCGAGTGTATGACATGAACTCTCCTTTTCTTTCGCCCCGTTTCGCAGAGCCACATGACGGTTCCATGTCAGAGGTGCTGCAACTTGCCAATGCCCGCCTTATTTTGGCGGATCGTGTCATCACGGGCCGGATCATCATCATCGACGGCCAGATCGACGTGATCGAAGAAGGCGACATGGTGCCGAACGGCGCGATCAACTGTCAGGGCGATTATGTGATGCCGGGGCTGGTAGAACTGCACACCGACAATCTCGAACGGCATATCGAACCGCGTCCCAAGGTGGATTGGCCGCACCTGCCCGCGCTTCTGGCGCATGACGCCGAACTGGTCTCGACGGGCATCACAACGGTGTTCGATGCGCTGCGCGTGGGGTCGATTCACAGCGCGAAAACCGGATATGGCGAATACGCCAGAAAACTCGCCGACGAACTGCTTGAGGCGCGCGCAATGGGACTGTTTAAAATCAGCCATTTCCTACATCTGCGGGCCGAAATCTGTTCCGAAACCCTGCTTGAGGAAATGGCCGCCTTCGGCCCCGAGGACCGTGTCGGCATCGTCAGTCTGATGGACCATACGCCCGGTCAAAGGCAGTTCCGCGATCTCACCGCGCTCAAGAACTATGTCACCAAGAAGCGCGGCATGAACGACATCGAATTTGCCGAACATGTTGCCAACCTCAAGATGCTGCAAGAGAAATTTGGCGCCGCCCATGAAACCGGGGCCGTCGCCGAAGCCCGCCGCTATGGCGCCGTTCTGGCCAGCCATGACGACACCACCGCCGATCAGGTCGATGTGTCCGCCGCCAATGGCGTGGGCTTTGCCGAATTCCCCACAACCCGCGAAGCCGCCGCCGCGTGCCGTGCGCATGGCATCGCGGTCATGATGGGTGCACCAAACCTTGTGCGGGGCGGCTCGCATTCCGGCAATGTCGCCGCGCGCGAGCTGGCCGAGGCCGAGATGCTGAACATCATCTCGTCCGATTATGTGCCGTCCGCGCTCCTGCTCTCTGCCTTCATTCTGGCTGATATCTGGGGCAACCTCCCAAGCGCTGTCGCCTGTGTTACGTCAAACCCGGCCAAAGCCGCAGGTCTGACGGACCGTGGGGCACTGAACGTCGGCCTGCGCGGGGACGTCATACGCGTAGCCCGGACCGGCACGACGCCTTTCCTTCGGGGCGTTTGGTCACAAGGCAAACGCACCGCATGACCAAGCTTTTGATCGCCGCATGTGGTGCATAGGGACATGACCCCTGTGCACAATTGTGCACTGGCAGACGCGGTGCAGCCGCATCCGTGTTCAGGGGCCCCAAAGTTTAGGGATCATCGCAAGTCTGTCTCGACAGCAGCGACAGTACGAACCCACAGCAAAACCATGAGCCGGTGCCGACCGCGCATGCACCGACATACCCACCCCCTGAGCCTGCAAAGCAAGGCCTCGGCGCTAAGTGGTGATTGAACGGCAACCTCCCCGTCAGACATGAAGCCATGTCTCTCCTGAGCGGTTTGTTCGATTCAGGTGGACTGTATGATGGCGGAG